>CALRPY020000050.1:0-32697 GCA_943370145.1 Hydrogenophaga intermedia
GGGCCGGCATCGACGACAATGACGAGCTGACCGAAATCGGCACGGCGCCGCCGACATTCAACAAGCGCATGCCGGACCTTTTCCAGCCGTTCAGCGTTTCCGAGTCCTCGATCCGCTGGGCGATGGAGAATTCCGTCGTGCCCGTGACCATCCTCACCAACCCGGGCGTCGCGAAGGCGCAGTTCCTCGCCGCGCAGGAAGCCGCGAACAAGGCCGGTCACAACGTGAAGCTGGGCGAGGGGATTGGCCTCGTGCGCGAAGTGATTGTCGCCGACACCGACGCGGAGGCAGAGGCCATCGCGCGCAACGGCGGTTCGATCATCTGGTGCAATTTCTTCGCGCCCTTCGGTTTCAATGCGGCTGTCGCCGCGCCGGGCGAAGGTCCGTTCGACGTGCCGAACACCTTCGAGTCCATGGCCGAGCGCGGGCTGGTGATCTACGGCAGCCCGGACACCGTCAACCGCAAGCTCGATGCGCTGTTCAAGGAACTGCCGGCGGAATACTTCTGGATGTTCACCTACAACGGCCTCATCCCGCAGAAGCAGATGATGCGCCACCTGGAACTCGTGACCACGAAGGTGCTGCCCAACTTCACCGACACGCTGCGCTGAGCGGCGCGCGCCGGCCGCGGCTGTCGTCGCGCTGCCTGCGCCATCGGGCCGCCTTGCGCGGCCCGATGGTTTTCAGCCCACCGGCGCGCCTACGCGGCGGCGCCGTGACACTTCTTGAACTTCCTCCCACTGCCACAGGGACAGGGGTCGTTGCGGCCGACGTCGCGCAGCGGGTTCTTCGCCGGTGCGTGGTGATGATGATGGTCGTGCTCGTGATCGTGATTGCAGTTCGGTCCGTGTACGTGCCCGGTGGGCTCCGCCGCCGGCTTGTCATTGTTCATCCCGGTTCTCCAAGTGATGCTGGCTGGTGCGCGCCGGTCGTGCCGCGGCGCGCGAGCCGGAAGCCTAACGGTCGGCCGGGGTCACTGCCAGCCCCGGCCCGGTCGGTCGCGACTCAGGCGCGCGCGCTGCGCGCGAATTCGGCCAGTTCGGCGTTGAAGCGTGCGGGGGCCTCGATGAAGGGACCGTGGCCGACGTCGTCATACCAGGAGGCGCGGGCCGTCGGGCAACTGGCGAGGATGAGTTCCGCCATCGCCGGCAGGGTGACCGCGTCGGCCCGCCCGTGGCTGACGAGCAGCGGGCGCTGCAGCCCAGCCAGCGTTGCGGTGGTGTCGATGGGCTTGCCGAGCAGGGCGGCGCGGACCTGCGGCGGCACCACGGCGTTGAAGGCCAGCGCGGTCTCCCAGTCCTCTCGCGACAGCGGGGCGGTGAAACAGGCCTGCAGGAAGCGGCGCAGGCCCTTGATGTTCTCCCCGAGGTCGTCGCTCGTGACCAGTGGCAGCACGTCCAGGAACACCGTGCCGAGCAGGGTGCCGATCTCGGCCGGGCTCACGCGGCAGGCGCCGCCGACGAAATTGATCCCGGCGAGGTGCGCGTCGCCGTACTCGCGGACGTAGAGGGCCGAGACCAGCGAGCCGTAGGACCAGCCGACCAGCACGGGTCGTTCGAGCGCCAGTTCCCCGATCACGGTCTGCACGTCGTGCGCCCACTGCCGGCCGTCCTGGTAGCTGGCCTCGCCGGCCGGCTTTCCGGACTGGCCATGGCCGCGCAGATCGGGCGCGACCAGGCGGAACTCGCGCGCGAGTTCGCTCTCGTACTGGGCGCGCCAGCACAGCTCGCTCTGCGACCAGCCGTGGATCAGCAGCAGGGGTGGGCCGTCCGCAATGCCGCATTCACGGACATGCAGCCGTGTGCCGTCCGTTGCCTCGAGGGTATGGTGTCGCATCGCGGCAGCCTCGTGCCTCAGCGCGTGTGATCGAAGATCTCGTGTTCCTGCGTCATGAAAACGCGGGACTGCGAGAAGTCGATGAATTTGGCCTCGTCCTCCTTCAGCTGCCGGTGCGCCTCCTTGCCTTCCTCGCTCGCCATGCCGGCGGCGAGCGCAGCCTCGTCGTCCCACCAGACCTCGGTGATGCCATCGTAGGCCGGGGCCAGGTCGCGGGACGCGGCGAAGGCGTCGTTCATCGCGGGCAGGATCGTGTGGCTCTGGATGTATTTGCGGGCCTTGATCGCCGCGGCGAAGCCGCGGACCAGTGGGCCGTGCTGTTCCAGCCAGTAGCTGTGGAATTCGGCGGCGGGGACGTCGGCGCGCTTGCGCAGGCAGTAGACGAGCTTGATCATCGGCAGGTGCTCCAGGTCAGGGTGGTTGCGGATATCAGACTGGCAGGCTCAGCAGTTCCTTCAGGTTGTCGTCGACCTGCTGCAGCCACGCGGGGTCCAGGCCGTTGACGACCAGGTGGCCGCAGTTCGTCTTCAGCACCCGCAGTTCGCTGTTCTTGATCAGCTTCTGCTCCGCCGCGCAGTCGCGCGGCGGGAAGAACATGTCCTCGTCGATCGGCATCACGAAGGTTTTCGCCGTGATCCGGCCCAGCGC
The DNA here is from genome assembly GCA_943370145.1 of Hydrogenophaga intermedia. Lineage (GTDB taxonomy): Bacteria > Pseudomonadota > Gammaproteobacteria. Next base: position 2,485 of record CALRPY020000050.1, read on the forward strand.
CTTCTTGAGATCGCCGCCGGTATGCCGGCTGACATCGCCGCGCTGCCACTTCCACATCATCGTCATCAGCGCATTCGGATCCATCGGCAGGAAATAGGCTTCGAGGCAATTGACGACGAAGTCCTCGACCGAGGAGAAACCGAGACCGCGCCAGACTTCCTGCTTGTAGAACTCCGTGCTCAGGCCCATCACGGCCCACAGTTTGGCATGGCGGCGCAGGCCCACGTGCACGTCCTCGTGCGAGGCGTACCAGCCGTCCTGGTAGGCAGGGTCGGACGCAATGGCGTCCATCAGCGTCTGCGTGAACAGGAAGTCGTGGTCGGTGTTCCTGGCCGTGCCGCAGATTGGCGCGGCGCGCTTGACCATTTCCGGGTAGCGCACGGCCCACTCGTAGGTCTGCTGCGCGCCCATCGAGCCACCGGTGACCAGCGCGAGTTCGCTCAGGCCGAAGTGCTTCGTCACGAGTTCGTGCTGCGCGCGCACGTCGTCGCCGATGCGCACGCGCGGGAAGGCGCCACGGCCGCCGGCGCCGGCGGTATTGTGCGGCGACGTCGAGACGCCATTGCCAATCTGGTTCACGCAGATGATGAAGTATTTCGACGGATCGAGACCCCGGCCCTTGCCGATGTAGGCCAGGTCGAAAATCTTGCTGGTGCCGGAATACCAGCTCGGCACCAGGATTGCGTTGTCCTTCTTCTTGTTCAGCTTGCCATGCGTGGCGTAGGCCAGCCGGCAGCCGCGCAGGGTGCCGCCTTCCTCGAGGGCAAAATTGCCGAGATCGTAGTACTCGTAAGGGCCCTGGCTGGCCTGGCCGTAGTATTCGTTGTTCAGCATGCGCTTGTCCCTCCGGGTGGCATTCGTCATCGATTCAGTTTCGGATCCGGCACGGCCATCATCGTCGTGGTCATGTAGGCGACCGGCTTTTCCGCCCCGTCCTGCAGCGCGAAGATGTCCGCGACGCAGACGTGCAGCGTGCGGCCGGGGCGAATCACGCGGCCGCGTCCGATCAGCTTCTCGCCGAAAGCCGGCGCCAGGAAATTGATCTTGTATTCGACCGTCACGACTTCCAGCCCCGCATCGAGCAGCGACAGCGCGGCATAGCCCGCGGCGCTGTCGGCGAGCGCGCCGATGATGCCGCCGTGCACGTTGCCCATCTGCTGCTGGAAATCGGGCTGGATCGGTATGTGGATCTCGGTCGCGCCCGGTTCGAGATGCACCATGCGGGCGCCGAACAGGCGCGCCATGGCGGGCTGGTTCTCGAAGCTCGCGCGAACCTTGCGGGCGTAGTCGGGGTTGCGGGCTTCGAGGGCGCGTGGCGTGGTGGCAGTCATGGCGTGGCTTCAGTCCTCCCGATCGTCAGTGGGCGGCCGGGCGCGGGATGGAGGCAAGCCTGTGCACCCCGCGCGGCGCCCGACCGAGGATACCGTCTCAACGCGTAATGACAACCTTGCCGTAGACCTCGCGGCTCTCGATCAGGCGCAGGCCTTCCCTGACCTCAGGGAAGGGCAGGCTGCGATAGATGACGGGGTCGATCTGGCGCCGCTCGATCATTTCGTAGAACCTGAATTGCGCCTCCTCGGGCAGCCGCGAACCGCGATCGAGGTACTGGCCCCAGGCGAGGCCCACCACGGACATGTTCTTCAGCAGGATGCGGTTGCACTCGATGCTGGGGATGCGGCCACCGGCAAAGCCGATGATCACGATCCGGCCGTCCCAGGCCACGCAGCGCTTCACCTGGTCGAAGAGGTCGCCGCCGACCGGGTCGTAGATCACGTCCGCCCCGATGCCGTCGGTGATGTCCTTCACGCGTTCGACGAGGTCCTCGCGGCGGTAGTCGACCAGGTGGTCCGCGCCGTTCGCGCGACAGACCTCGAGCTTGGTCTCGTCGCCGGCGCAGGCGATGACGCGGGCGCCGAGCAGCTTGCCGAGCTGGATGGCCGCGAGCCCGACGCCACCCGCCGCGCCCAGCACCAGCAATGTTTCGCCGGCCTGCAAGTGCGCGCGATGGGTAAGCCCGAACCAGGACGTGCCGTAGGTCACGCTGAGCGCCGCCGCCTGCTCGTCGCTGACGTGGGCGGGCACGGTCCAGGCCGAATTGTTGTGGACGATGAACGCTTCGGCGAGGGTGCCGCCGGAATGGCAGAACCCGACCGCGCGGTCGCCGACCTTGAACTTGCTGCCCGGCCCCACGGCCTCGACGACGCCGACCGCTTCCACGCCCGGCACGGCCGGCAGCGGCGCCTTGTGCTGGTATTTGCCCTGGATGATCAGCAGGTCCGGGAAATTCAGGGAAACCGCGCGGGTGCGCACGAGTGCTTCACCGAAACCGGGCACCGGCAACGGGCGCTCGACCCAGTGCAGGACGTCGTTGTAGTGGCCATAGGCATCGAATTGCCAGGCGTGCATGGCGGGGACCTCTCGGCTGGAATTGAATGGCGCGGCGGACGCGACGCGCGCGTCCGCCGGCAGGGGACGCCCGGCTAGATCAGCGTGGTGCTGTCCGGTTCCGCGATGACTTCGTTTTCGATGGCGCCCAGTTTATCGATTTCCACCCGCACCCGGTCACCGACCTTGAGGTATTTGTGCGGCTTGAAGCCGATACCGACCCCGCTGGGGGTGCCGGTCAGCACGAGGTCACCCGGTTCCAGCGTGAAGGCCTTGGTCAGGGTTTCGATCTGCGTGTAGCAGTCGAACACGAGGTGCCGGGTGTTCGAGTCCTGGCGCAGTTCACCGTTGACCCAGGTCTTCAGCGACAGCGCGTGGGGGTCGCCGACCTCGTCCGGGGTCACGATCCACGGGCCGAACGGCGCGTGGGTGTCGAAGGACTTGCCCAGCGTGAAGGTCTGGGCCCAGAACTGCCAGTCGCGCACGCTGACGTCGTTGCAGACCACAAAGCCGGCAATCACCTCGTGCGCCCGTGCCTTCGGTACATGCCGGCAACGGCGCCCGATCACGAAGCCGAGTTCGCCCTCGTAGTCGAGCTTGTCGGACACGCGCGGCATATGGATGGGCGCGTGCGGGCCGTTCGCGGCAGTCGACTGCTTGTTGAAGAACATCGGGAAGGTCGGCGTGTCGAGCTTGGTTTCCGCGATGTGGTCGGCATAGTTCAGCCCGACCGCGAGGATCTTGGGCGGACGGAGCACCGGCGCCTCGAGCTTCACTGCAGACAGCGCATGTGTCGGCCCCCCTGCGGTGCGGGCCTTCTGCATGGCGTCCGGCCCGGCGGCCAGCAATGCGCACATCTCCGTCGGCAGGCCGCTCGCGGAAAGATCGATGATCCGGTCACCGTCGACGCGCCCGATGCGAGGCGCGCCGCCGGCCGTGAAGGTCGCTAGTTTCATTTGTAGTGCAGGATCCTGTACTGGTCGAAGCTCATGGTGCGCTTGGGCGGAATGACCACCGTGGTCATCGGATCGCGGATGATCGCCGGGCCTTCGATCACGTTGCCGGCTTTCAGTGCGGCCATCTCGTAGACCCTGAACGGCTGCCACATGCCGCCGTGGTAGACGTTGCGGCTGCCGACGTAGGCGCTGTCGTCCGGTTCGCGGCTCGCGAGCGGCAGCGGGGCAAGCACCGGTTGGGGTTTCGGCGCGATCGCCTCGAGGTGCACGGCGGTCAGCGAGTAGCCGGCATCGGGGAAACGCGCGCCTTCCGGGTAGACCTTCGTGTACATCTGTTCGAAGGCGTCGATTGCGCGCTGCAGGTCGGCCGGGCCGTTCATGACGCCGTCGGTCAGGGAGGTGTCGAAACTCTCCAGCTGGCCGAGGTAACGCGCGGCGATGCCGTAGCGGAACTGGATCTTCGTCGGATCCACGCCTTCCTTCGCCATCTCGTCACGCGCTTCCTGCTCGAGTTCGGCCCAGGTCTCACGCAGCTGGCGGGCGATGCCGGCCTTGTCCCCATCGCTCATGCCATTCGGGATCAGGACGCGCAGGCCGCGGTCATAGCGGTGCATGTACTCGGCGCAGGCGGCGCCGAAGGCCGAGAAGCCGGCGGCCCAGGGGAGGGTGATGACGTCCGCGAACTCGATACCCTCGGCGAAGCCGTACATGTGCACCGGACCCGCGCCGCCGTAGTAGAGCAGGGTGAAGTCGCGCGTGTCGTAGCCTTTCGCGGCGATCATGGTGCGCAGCAGGTCGTTCATCTGCGTGTTGACGATCTCGAGTACGCCGGCGCCGGCCTCGTACACGGACAGGCCCAGCGGCTTCGCGACCGCTTCGTCGAGGGCCTGCATCGCCGCCTCGCGATCGAGCTTGACCTGGCCGCCGAGGAAGTAGTCCGGATCGACGTAGCCGAGCACGACGTTGATGTCGGTGACGGTGAGGCGATCGAAATTGAAGCAGCGGCCGACCTTGGAACCGGCGCTGTCGGGCCCGACGTGCAGGCGCTTGTATTCGTCGACCCACACCACCGAGCCGGCGCCGCTGCCGACGGAGTCGAGTTCGACCATCGGCAGCGCGAGGCGGTGGCCCGCGATGTCGGCGCTCTTGGTGATGCCGATGTGGCCGTCGACGAGGAGGCCCACGTCGAAGCTCGTACCGCCCATGTCGGCGGTCACGACGTTCTTCAGCCCAAGCTTGTCGGCGATGAACTGGGCGCCGATGAGGCCGCCGATCGGGCCCGAAATCATCGTCTCGTAGAGGCGCGGGTATTCCATGTTGACCGCGCCGCCGTAGGACAGCAGCGTCAGCAGGCGGCCCTGGAAACCGAAGCCCTTCGCCTCGTTCTCGACCGCCATCAGCGAGTCGCGCACGAGTTCGGCGGCGAAGCACTGGAAGAGCAGGCTCTTCAGCCGGTTGTTCTCCTTCGACACCGGCGCGACGTCCGCCGAGCAGACCACCGGCAGTTCCTTGCCGTGCTGCGCGAGCACTTCGTTCGCGATGTCGCGCGCGCGGTGCTCGTGGCGAGGGTCGACGAAGGAGTACAGGAACAGGATGCCAATGACCTCGCAACCGTTCGCGAGCAGCTGCTCGGTCGCGGCGCGCACCTGGGCTTCATTGACCGGGATCAGTTCGTGGCCGGGATCCAGGTGGATGTTGCCGAGGTAGCTGCCGCCGCTGAGGCGCTCACTGATGCCGATCACGTTCTTCGGGTCGACCAGCGGACGGGTATGGCGGTGCAGTTGCTGGTGCAGGGTCTCGCTCTGCGTCTGCCCCAGGTAGGTCAGGCCGCCTTCCATGACCGAGATGTCCTCGAAGCCGCGCGTGACGAGCAGGCCGACCTTGCGGCCGTTGCCGGTCAGCACGGTATTGAGCATGCCGGTGCCGCAGTAGATGTCCGCCGCGCACTGCGCGTGCACGAGATCGGCGCTCGCTCCGATATTGTTCGCCGCGTCGATCACGGATTCGCGGTAGCTGCGAGGTTCGTCGTCACGCCGCGTGATCGCCTTGCCGACGGTGAAGCTGCCGTCCGGCTTCACGAGCAGGGCGTCGGTCATCGTCCCGCCCGCGTCGAACGCGAGGATGTATTGCCGCTCGGCGGCGGTGCTGCTCAAGGCCATGATGTCGTCCTTCGAAATTGGGATGGAATGCGCCCGCAGGCGCCTGCCGGGTGCGGACGATGGCCGTGCCGCACCCGTTGGCTCATCGTCTCAGGCCGGTTTCAACCTGCCTCGGCCCACTGCTTCGTGACGCGATCGCTGTGGTCCTGGTACCAGTCCGGCGCTTCGTCCGGCAGTGGCTGGCCCAGGTATTCGCGGTAGAACTTGTCGAGGTCCGGCAACATCTCGAACACCACCGGGTAGCCGGGCGCAACGACTTCGACCGCATGCTGGGTGGCGCACTCGGGGCAGAAGTACTCGCGGATTTCCTGGATCCCGGGTTCGGGGCAGGCCGGCGCCGGGTCATAGACGTTCAGCATGTCGTCGAGCGTGCGGCGCACGCGGACTCTGCACGCCAGCTTCCAGTTCTCGCGGTAGTCGCCGAGTTCGTGGCCGCAGTTGCACTTCACGACACGCTTGCCCTGCGCATTGCGCACGATGTAGAGCTTGTCGCCGAGGCGCAGCAGGATCTGCTCCGGCCAGCTGACGCGCTGCTGCAGCGCGTCGATGTACTGGAAGAAGCGCCCCTTGTCCTTGCGTTCCAGACGCAGCAGGCGCAGCACGTTGTCCTGGTCGATGGTGCCGTCGATCAGTTGCCCGATCAGTTCCGGGCTGATGTGGGTGTCCTGGCTCATGCGCTCATTCCTTCGGGAAATTGAATTCCGCCGGCACCTGCCAGAACTTGCGGAACTCGTTGTCGAACTTGCCGAACGACAGGCTCTGCTCGTACATCTCGCGGACTTCGGGGATGAAGTCGCGGGCGAGCACGCGCTGGCGTTCCGAGGCCCACCATGCCTGCGCGGGCTGCGACTCGGCGAGCCGGGCCTTGCGCATCTCGCCGCGGCGAGCCGCCGTGGCGTCGGCGTCCAGCGTCCACACGCCCTGGGCATCCTGCGCGGCGACCACGCCGTAGAGCTTCGACACGAAGTCGTAGCGCGGGGCCATGCCGTCGTTCAGGTCCTGGATCACGAGCGCCGGATCGCGGTCGAGCGGGTCGCCCCAGCCGCCGGAGGAGCCGGCCGCATCGACGAAGAGGTCGTTGTCCTTCAACGCGAGTTCGGGGCAGTCGGTCTTCCAGATTTCGAGGTTGCCGACTTCGAGCTTGCCGGCGTCGATCATCTCGAGCAGTTCGCGCGCCTCGCGCGGTGTCTCGCCCTGCTCGATCAGCGTCGGCAGGTTGGTGTCGCGCGCCGAGATCATGAAGGAACCCGGACCCGGGTAGGCGCCGCTCATGCCGAGGCCAACGGATGTCGTGCACGACAGGCCGCCGTTCGGGCGCGTCACCGCGACGTGCTTGCCCGGCTGCACGCACCAGTGCACGGCCGAGTTGCCGGGACCGCCGCGATACTTGCCGTGGCCGTAATAGCCCGGCAGCAGCTTGCGACCGAGATAGAACAGCGGCGGCACGCAGCTTTCGAATTCCTCGGCGTCGCCGCAGGTCGCGAGCTGCGACCAGGCCGCCCAGACGATAGGTTCGCCGTCCTTGTAGCACCACGCGCCGCGGCCGGTCCCGCCCAGCCATTCGAAGTTCGTGAAGCCGTAGCTGACGCCCTGCTCGGTCTGGCCGGAGCCCTGCCAGGCACCCCAGTTGCCGTCGACGGTGAAGGCTTCCTCGAGGTAGCCGCGGGCGAACATCGCCTTCGACACCGCATTGAAGCCGATGCTGTTCAGGCTGACGGTCTGTGCCCAGAGGTTCGCGTTGCTCGTGAATTCGTAGTCCGGGTTGTAGATGCTGCCGGACGGATAATGGCGCTGCACCGCGAGCTCGATGCCGGCGGTGACCTTCGTGTTGTGCGCGAAGGAGTTGATCATGCCGAGGAACACCGCGGCGTCCGCGCCGCCGGGCGTCGCGTTGTAGCTGTGGTAACCCCAGCGCGAGCTGCCTTCGGTGTCGAGCAGGAGTCCCTTGTCATTGGGTTCGACGCTGGCCCGGATGTGGATCAGCGTGTTCTTGTCAGCGTGCGACCAGATCTTCTGCAGGCCCTGGTACTTCACGAGCCGGAAGGCGCAGCCATTGTAGGTGCCGGGCACCATCATCGAGTGCATGTTGTCGACGATCATCCGCCGGCTTTCCTCGATGATCTCGCGCGTCGCACGCTTGTAGTAATCGAGGCCGAACTCCTTGATGAGCTTGTGCGTCGCATCGTGCACCATCGCGCAGCCGGCGAGGCGCATCTTGTCGTCCAGGATGTTCATGGTCGCGGCGCGGGTGCGGCGCTGCCAGATGGCTTTCCACCAGGATTCCTGCTTCAGCTTCCGGCCCGTGCGCATCGGGGGGCAGACCAGGCCATCCATGAAGGTGTCGACGGAGAAGGTGGCCCAGCTGCCGGCGACCGGGGCGCCGTTTTCCATCAGGTGGTTGATGCCCACCGCCCAGCCGACGATTTCGCCCTCGTAGCAGATCGAGACGAACGAGTAGAAGTCTCCCGGATGCGGCACGCCGCCGGTCAGGCCGTCGCTCACGGCGTAGACATCGCCATCCTCGATGCCATCGTTGACGTCGTATTCCTTCTCGGCCATGTAGCGCACGGCCACCGGGAAGATCGCGGTGTGGGACAGGAAGCCGAGGGAGACGGCGAGCGTGTCGCCCTCGGGTGTCGCAAGGCCCCACAGCGACTCACCCATTTCGCGCGAGCCCGGGCTCGCCGCGACGAAGCGCGCCGATTCACGGGCCGCCAGCACCGCCGCGTGCAGCTTGTTGTAGAAGCGTTCGTACTTGATGGGGTCCGCCGCGCGCAGCGTCAGCTCCTTGACCCCGCAGTAATGGCCCGTCTGCTGCGTGAGCCGGTCACGCTTCTCGAGCATCTGCTTCAGCGTCTGGTGCCTTACTTCCTTGCTCGGCGGGGAAACCTGCGATCGGTTGTCGAAAGCGTGAGCCATGTTGACCTCTCTGCGCGCCGCGCGGCGCGGGCCGTCGCCCGCCGCGGCGCTGTATTTTTAAAGCTTGTCTTCCAGCAGGAAATTTTCGAAAATCCTTGCGGCTGATTCTAAGTTTCGAAAACTTTTAGTGTCAATCATGCATCAGGGTGCGAGGTGAACATGGGAGCAGTCGGTGCTGAACGGTCGGTGGCGGCCACGCGGGAGGCCGAGGCCGAGCGGAGCGACAGCGGCGCCACGCTGGCCTCGTCCATCTACCTGCAGATGCGGGACGACATCGTCAGCGGCAAGCTCGCGCCCGGCGCGCCGTTGCGCCTGAAGACCCTGCAGGGACGCTACGGGGCGGGCATGAGCCCGATCCGAGAAGCCTTGTCCCGGCTGGCCTCCGACACCTTCGTCATCGGGCTGGACCATCGCGGCTTCCGGGTCGCCGAAATCTCCCGTGACGACCTGGCGGAACTGACCGAGGCCCGGGTCCTGCTCGAATGCGAGGCCTTGCGCCAGGCCATCGCCGCCGGCGACGAGGCCTGGGAGAACGGCATCCTCGCCACCCACTATCGGCTCGGCAGGCTTGACGCCCGCCTGAAGGAAGCTGCGGACGAACTGCTGGAGGCGTGGGAGGCGGCCAACCAGGAGTTCCACGACGCGCTCGCCGCCGCCTGCACCTCGCGCTGGATACAGCGCTTCCGGCAGCTGCTGCACGACCAGTCCAAGCGCTACCGGCAACTGTCCCTGCTGCGCAGTGTCAGCATGCGGCGCATCCAGGATGAGCACGACCAGTTGAAGGATGCGACGCTCGCGCGCGACAGCGATACTGCGTGTCGCCTGCTCGCCGAGCACATCCGCTCGACGACCGACTACGTCATGCGCCAACTGCCGGCGCCGGCGAACTGATGGCCGACAGGGCGGGCCACGCCGCCCCTCACGCTGGCCGGAAGCACAACCATTCGAGGAGGGGACAATGAAAATCGCGTTCATGCCGGATACGCATTTCGGCAAATACGATCAGGCGACCTTGCCGACCGGCCCGGAAGTGGCGGACGCGATGGCGCACTGCCAGCAGGAAACGGTCCTGGCCGAACAGGTGGGTTTCGATGGCATCTGGGTGCCCGAGCGACACCAGCGGCCCGAAACCTGGTGGCCCAACACGGTGACCCAGATGGCCGCAATCGCTGCGGTCACCAAGCGCGTGCAGATTGCCTGCACCGTCATCCAGCCGACCTTCCATCACCCGGTGCATCTCGCCGAACAGCTCGCGAACATCGACTGCCTGTCGCGCGGCCGCCTCGTGTTCGGCGCCGGCGTCGGCTATCACCAGGATTACTTCAGGCACTTCGGGGTGCCCTACGAGAAGCGCGGCAAGCGCTTCGAGGAGGTCATGGAAATCATCGAGGCCTGCTGGACCCAGGAGACCGTCAACTACAAGGGCGAGTTCTTCAATTACGAGGGCGTGAAGATGACGCCCAAGCCCTTCCAGCAACCCCGCCCGCCGGTCTGGATCGGCGCCTTCGCCGACAAGGCCCTCGAGCGCGCGCTGCGCTGGGACGGCTGGTGCCTGTGGTTCCCGCCGGCGGTCAAGGACCTCAAGCCCCAGGTCGAGGCGATGCGCGAGAAGGCCGACAAGCTCGGCAAGAAGAACTGGCAGTTCACGATGGCGCTCGAAGGCTGGATCGGTGACGAGCCCGATCTGCGCGAGAAGCACGGTCATCGCTGGGTGCGCGAGTGGGGCTTCTACGCCGAGAAGGGCCTGTCGCCGGATGCGGTGCAGACCGACATGCTCGACACCATCGAGGGCATGTTCCTGTGTCTCGGCAACCGGCAGAAGTGGATCGACCGGCTCTGCGAGATCCGCGAGGAGATCAAGCCGGACGCCCTGTGCATCCGCACGCGCAATCCGGTCAACGAGGGCAAGTACTACCCCTCCCGGCAGGAGTGTCTCGAAGTGATCGAGCGCTTCGGGGAGATTCTCCCGCAAGTGCGCTGAGTCTTTGCCGTCCGGGCCCGGCACAGGCGGCCGGGCCCGCTGCTTTCCCCTGGCGATGCGTTAAGCTCGTCTGCCATGGATCGTTTCGATCGCATTTTTCTCCTGCACAAGGAACTGGTGCGCGCCCGCGTGCCGGTGTCCTGCGCCCGGCTCGAGGCCGCGCTGGAATGCGCGCGTGCCACCGTCATCCGCACGATTGCCGACATGCGCGATCACCTCGGCGCGCCGATCGCCTACGACCGCGCCCGCAACGGCTATCTGTACGACGTGGCCGACGGCCGCTACGAACTGCCCGGGTTATGGTTCAACGCCGAGGAGACCTTCGCGTTGCTGGCTTGTCACCAGCTGCTGCGCTCGGTCCAGCCGGGCCTCCTCGACCGCGAGATCGATCCCCTGCGCCAGCGGCTCGAAAAGCTCCTGGCGACGCGCCAGGGCGGCAAGGGGCAGCTCGCGCGACGCGTGCGCATCATCGGCATGGCACACCGCATGCCGGCTGCGGAAAGCTTCGCGCCCGCGAGTTCGGCGCTGACCCTGCGGCGTCAGCTGGCCTTCGAGTACGACGGACGCGCCTCGGGGACGCGCAGCGCCCGCGTGGTGTCGCCGCAGCGCCTCGTGCATTACCGCGACAACTGGTATCTCGACGCCTGGGATCACGGAGCCGAAGGCCTGCGGACCTTCGCGGTGGAGCGCATGCGCGCACCCCGGGTGCTTGCCGCGAAGGCGAAGGATCTGGGCGATGCCGAACTCGACGCGGAACTGGCGTCCGGCTACGGCATTTTCTCCGGCGCGGCCACGGCCGAGGCGGTGCTCAGGTTCTCGCCGCTGCGCGCACGCTGGGTCGCCGACGAGACCTGGCATCCCGGCCAGGTGTCGTGCTGGCTGGACGACGGCCGTTTCGAACTTCGCGTTCCCTACAGCGACCCGCGCGAGCTGATGATGGACATCCTGCGATTCGGCGCGGATTGCGAGGTGGTCGCGCCGCCGGCGCTGCGGGATGCAATCCGCGACAGCCTGGAGGCTGCGAGACAGCAGTACAGTGAGTAGCGCAGCGGCGTTCCGCAGGCTCACGCACTGAGCCACCCCCCCGCCTAGACTTCCTTCACCCCCGCAACACCACCGAGGGTCGATGGGTCCGCCCGGCCGGGCACCCTGGTTCCTGTGCGCCGTCGGCTTGCTCCCCTCTCGAGCCCGCGGACGCCTCGAGCCCGGCCGGGCGGCGCCACCGTCGGCATCGAGGGTGCCCCGGGGCTCCCGGGGCCCGCGAGCCACGGGGCGTTTGGTCAGCGACCCAGCCTGCACGGGAGGACACCGCATGGACAACACGAAAGCCGGGACAGCGGGGATGGACGTCTTCATCGTCGCCAACCAGGTCCAGACGCTGCATTACAGACTCCACGCATGCGCGCTGCTGCCACCGCGCGCCGAGGCTGGCCCCATTTCCGTGGAGGCCGTGGTCGATGTCGGGTGCGGTTCCCAGGCTTGCGTAACGCCCGGGCCCATGGTGCGAGAGGCTGCGGCGGTGCCGTATGCACCCATGTCGGCGAGGCCCCGCCGCCGTCAGCACGCCGCAGCCTCGCCGGAGGTCGGTATTTCGCCGGAAGACACCGCGTCGCCTGAATTGTGGTCGATGGCAGTACGTGCGCTCCGCGAGAAAATCAACGACGCGATCCAGGCGCATGTGGCGCGCCTCATCGAGGCGACCGGCCGCGACTGGGAAATCCGGCACATCGACTTTGACGAGCCCCGGTCGGACTACATGATGCCCGATGCCGGACACGACGCGGGGGGCGTCCGCGAAGCAGACGCAGGGGCCCGGACTGGCGCCCGCATCACGCTCGTCACGCAGGTGATCCTGAGGTCCCGAACCCCGAACTTGCACTGAGCGGTCATTGCTTGACTGCCGGTTTCGCTGGCCACAAGGTCAGCGGCATTCGGCGTCCCTGGTCTGCGCGTGCGGGGCCGCATCGAGGTCTCCTTTCCTGCCTGCGGTGTCACCGATGTTGCCGGTCCAGCGTGTCACCCTCATCCCCGGGCGCAACGCACGGTCCGCCCATTGCCTGGCGGCCGCAGCGAGTGCTTCGCCTCCCCCGTCCCGGAAAGGGCCGGTCGCGGTGCGGGCGCGCGAGGGCCGGCTTCAGGGTGGCGTCGCGCGAACTGACGTGCACGTTCGCTGTTCGGTTCGCGTCAGCCGTTTTACGCGCGTGCAATCTGCCACCTGGCGAACAAGAATGAGGTGGCCACCGAGTGCGTGGGACCACGCCGCTGGACTCCGCCGTCTCGCATCGTGCCCTCACGCAGGCCCGCGAGCCCTTGGATTCAACGGCTCGAGCACTGAAAATCCGGGCGCTTCACGCCTGGCCCGCGCCATCTGTCTCCCGCACTGGAAGTCGACATGTACCTGAACACCGACGGGCTGGAAGGCCCTCTCGATATCGCCGAATTCGACGCGCTGCAGACGGTACTGGCGCGGGATGCGGACTGTCGCATGAACGTGGAAACGCTGGACGGCTATCTGGCCGGCCTGGTCTGCGGCCCCACCCGTCCCTCCATCGGGATCTGTTTCGGGCCGGTGTTCGGGGTGGAGGTGTTTGCGGAGGCCGAGTTCACCGATGCGGCCGAGGCCGCTGCAATCGAACGGCTGCTGTGGCGCCACTGGACGACAATCTCGGCGACACTTGAAACCGCGCTCGCGGAACCCGCGCTACGCTATGAGCCGCTGCTGTTCGAGGATGATGCGGGCCGGGTGGCGGCGAACGATTGGGCGCGGGGATTCGACACCGCAAGGCGCGTCGCGCCGGCGGCCTGGCAGGCGTTTGACGCGGCCATGACGGGTCTGCTCGAACCGCTGCGGCTGCTGCTCGCCGAGCCCGCGCCTGACCAGGGAATTCGCTACGACGACGCGAGGCGCGCCGAACTCGTCGAGGGACTTGCCGCGCTCATGGTCGCGGCCTACCGACACTTCGATGCTCTCCGTGCCTGAGAGCCATCGGCGCCAGGGCATGCTGAGGACATCGTGGGTCGCGGCGGCTCGCCGTCAAGGCCGCAAGGCATCTCCTGATTGGGCATCGACGACGATTCGCGCCTCGCCCATCGCTCGAGCCTTCATCGGCAGGCGCCGGCGCCCTGGCAAATTCCGCTGTGGTCGATGCGCCGGCCGGATGGCCATGGTCAGCGTTGGTGGCCGTATTCCGCCAGATCGGCGAAACTCGAAGTCAATCAATGCACAAGTGAGATGGTGACCCATGCGGCTCGGACTCATGCTCGGTTATTCCGGCGCCCACTACAAAATGCCGATTGAACTCGTGCTCGAGGCCGAGCGCCTGGGTTACGACTCGGTCTGGACGGCGGAGGCCTATGGCTCGGACGCGGTGACGCCGGCAGCCTGGATTCTGGCGCGCACGACCCGCATCCGCGCGGGCACCGCGATCATGCAGCTCGCGGGGCGTTCGCCGGCCTGCGCGGCAATGACCGCGATGACCCTGGATCAGATGTCCGGCGGGCGCTTCGTCATGGGCCTGGGGCCGTCGGGGCCACAGGTCGTGGAGGGCTGGCATGGGGAGCGCTATGGCAAGCCCATCACGCGGCTGAAGGAATACGTCAGCATCGTGCGCAAGATCCTGGCGCGCGAGGAGCCGCTCACGCACAACGGTGAGCACTACCAGATTCCTTATCAGGGCCCCGGATCATCGGGTCTCGGCAAGCCCCTGAAGAGCATCCTGCACGGCAATCCCGGCTTGCCGATCTACACGGCGGCGATTTCGCCGCCGGGACTCAAGGCCGCTGGCGAAATCGCGGACGGCGTGTTTCCGGTGTGGATGAACCCGGCGCGCTATGACCTGTTGCGCGGGCCGCTGGAGGAAGGCTTCGCGCTGGCCGGCGCCGGCAGGCACCGCGAGCGTTTCGACGTCGCGCCTTTCGTGCGCGTGGCCCTCGGCGACGACCTCGATGCCAGCCGTCTCCACATCAAGGAGTTCCTTGCGCTTTACATCGGCGGCATGGGCGCGCGGGGCAAGAACTTCTACAACGACTATGCGTGCCGCCTCGGTTACGAAGCCGCGGCGGCGCGGATCCAGGACCTCTATCTCGCGGGTGACAAGCGCGCCGCCGTGGCCGCCGTACCCGACCAGCTCGTCGACGACTGCGCGCTCGTGGGCGACGCCGCCCGTATCCGGGATCATCTGCAGCCGTGGCGCGAAGCCGTCAAGCGTGGTGACATCGGCACGCTCGTCTTCACCGTCAACTCGCCCGACGCCCTGCGCCTGCTGGCGGAGGAACTGCTGTAGGCACAGGCGCTGGCGCTCGTCCGGGGCAAATCCGCGTCATCGCCAAATCGGTGCGGACAGGGGGCGATGCGAGCTCCGAGCGCAGCCGGCCAGGCTCGGGGCGGCCAGGTGCCTGGCTACAGGCGGGAGGCGGGAGGCTCGTGGGGGCGGGTACGCCGCGCGTGAGCGCGGGCTGATCGGGCGCAACATGTCCGCGACTCACGTCATGGATAGTGTACCCGCGGTCTCAAGACCAACAGGAATCCGGAATCACGCAGGCTGGGGGCACCGTGTTCGAATCCGCTGAAGTCGGTCACTCGATCGACAAGAAAACCTACGCGAAAGCAGTGCCTGAACTACGCGAATCGCTGCTGGAGGCGCAGTGGTTGCTGCACGAACACGGCAGCTTCCCGGTGATCGTGCTGATCGCGGGCGTGGAGGGCGCGGGCAAGGGCGAGACCGTCAACACGCTGAATGCGTGGATGGACCCGCGCCATATCCGGACCGTTGCGTTCAGTGCGCCGACGCCCGAGGAAGCCCAGCGCCCGCGCATGTGGCGCTATTGGCAGGCACTCCCGAAGAAGGGACAAATCGGCATCCTGTTCGGCTCCTGGTACACGGAGCCCATCGTCAACCGCGTGCAGCGGCTCTCGAAGAAGGCAAATCTCGAGATGGAGATTTCGCGCATCAATCACTTCGAGCAGATGCTGTCCGACGAGGGCGCGCTGATCCTCAAGTTCTGGTTCCACATCACCAAGAAGGAACAGCGCAAGCGTCTGCAGGCGATCGACGCCGATCCGAGGCGCAGCTGGCGGGTCACCAAGACGGACTGGCGCCAGTTCGAACTGTGGGATCGCTACTACTCGATCTCGGAGTACACGTTGCGCAACACCTCGACCGGCTATGCCCCGTGGATGGTGGTCGAGGGCACGGACGAGCGGTATCGCAACCTGAGCGTCGGCACCCTGCTGCGTGACGCCATCCGCAAGCGGCTGGACCTGCACAAGCGCAAGCAGGTACCGGCGACCACCGCGCCACTGGTTGAGCCGATCGACCGCGTCACGGTCCTGAAGCGCATGGATCTCACGCATGCGATACCGGACAAGCAGTACGACAAGGAACTCGAACACTGGCAGGAAGAGCTGTTCCGACTCACCCGCCAGAAGGGGTTCCAGGACAATGCGGTGGTCGCCGCCTTCGAGGGCATGGACGCCGCGGGGAAGGGGGGCGCCATCCGGCGCGTGACCGGTGCGCTCGATGCGCGCCAGTACCAGGTGGTGCCGGTGGCCGCGCCGACTGACGAGGAGCGCGCGCATCCCTACCTGTGGCGCTTCTGGCGGCACCTGCCGCGACGCGGGAAGCTGACCATCTACGACCGCTCCTGGTATGGCCGCGTGCTCGTCGAGCGCATCGAGGGCTATTGCGCCGAAGCGTACTGGATGCGCGCCTATGCCGAGATCAACCAGTTCGAGCAGGAACTGGTGGAGAGTGGCGCGGTGCTGTGCAAGTTCTGGCTGCAGCTGTCACCCGAAGAACAGCTGCGTCGATTCAAGGAGCGCGAACGGACCGGCTTCAAGCGTTTCAAGATCACGCAGGAGGACTGGCGCAACCGCGACAAGTGGGCGCTGTACCAGCAGGCCGCGGCCGACATGATCGAGCGCACGTCGACCTTCATCGCCCCGTGGACCCTGATCGAGGCGGAAGACAAGAACTGGGCCCGCATCAAGGTGCTGCGCACGCTGGTGGAGGCGGTCAGGAAAGTCGTCTGAGGCGACGGGCACAGCAAGCAGCCGCGTCCATCGGGAATCGGCGGAGATTTTCCAACCAGACCGCCACCCGTCATCCTGTGCCCGCCGCGGGGCTGGCGACGCCGGGTGGCTGCATTGCAGCGCCTCGGGTAGGCTCTCGACCCATCACGCATACGGAGTAGAACAGCATGGCTTACACACTTTTCGGCGCGAACGTCTCGCCCTTCGTTCGCAAGTGCCGCGCCTATCTCGCGGAGAAGGGCATCGCCTACACGCACGAGTCGGTGAACCCGTTCCAGCCGCCGTCCAACTTCCGCCAGTTGAGCCCGCTCGGCCGGATCCCGGCGCTGCTGGACGACGACAGACCGGTGGCCGACTCGACCGCGATCTGCCTCTACCTGGAGCGCTGCCACCCGCTACCGGCGCTGTATCCCGCTGACAATTACGCGTACGCGCATGCGCTGTGGCTCGAGGAATACATGGACAGCGGCCTGCTGCCGATTGCCGGCGCGCAGGTGTTCCGTCCGCTGGTGCTCGGCCCGGTCGCGATGAACCAGCCGTTGACGAAGTCGATCAAGGAAGACGCCCTCGAGGTCGTCGAGAACCAGATCGCCCCGATGTGGGATTACCTCGAGCGCCAGCTGGGCACGCAGGAATTCTTTGTCGGCAACCAGCTGTCCATCGCCGACCTGGCGATTGCGAGCGGCCACGTGAACCTGTGGCATGCGGGCGTCGACCCGGATCCGCATCACTGGCCGAAACTGACCGCCTTCCTCGCGCGGATGTGGGCGCGGCCGTCCTTCGCCGCCTTGATTGCCGAAGAGCAGACCCCGTGGAATCGCCGCGAGGCGATCGCTGCCCTCTGAGGAGAGCGGTGGCCGGGCTGCGGCCGGCGTCAACGCCCGTAGTAGGCGCTGACCGCGTGCCTGGCCTCCGCGAAAAACAGCCAGCGTTCGACGACGAGGCCGAGCGCCAGTGTCGGCAGGGCGAGGGTCACCACGACAGCAGCTGCCATCGCTGGCAGCACGCTGCCGACGAGCGCACAGGTGGCGGGCACGATGAACGCCCCCAGCAGGGCGATGTGTCGCAGGCGCCGGGCGTGGCGGCGTGCGACCTCATAGCCCATTTCCTTCAGCAGGTAGTTCCGCTCCGTGTGCGGCCAGGCCAGTGAACTGACGGCGCCGAGCCGGCCCAGGCCCGTGGCCGCCTCCATCGTCACGGACCGGTCACTCGTGTCGATTGCCGACCAGTAGCGCCATTTGCCGAAGGCGGCAGCGGCCAGCAGCAGGGCTGTCACGAGTGCATCGCCCGCACTTGCCACGCCGTGCCAGTGGCGCATGGCAAGCCAGAGCAGCGCACCGCTTGCGAGGGAGAGCAGCAGGTAATTCACCGACACCGACGGGCGGTGCCAGGCATCGACGGTCTTCAGCGACGCATAAATCATCGATGTCGCATACACGGTCGCCAGCGCGAGCGCCGCGCTGGCGACCGGTTGCCAGGTGGCGGCATGGCCCGGGTTCCGCCACAGGAGCCATGCCCAGGACAGCGCCGGCACGTAGCACGCCACCGCCAGCACACCCTCGCGTGACAGCCAGGAACTGCGCCACTGCGACAGCGCGCGCCATGCGCGCTCCGGGTGTCCCAGGTGCAGCGTCGACGACAGCAGTCCGGCGGTCACCAGCACGCCGGCCAGGCCGAGGGCGATCAGGCGCAATCCGCCCGGTGCGGGGTCGCCGGCCAGTGCGTAGGCGGACACCAGGGCCAGCAGCCCGTAGCCTGCACCTGAAGCGGTCGTGAAGAAGATGATCGAATAGGCCGGATTCACGTCAGCACCTTGTCTATCCAGCGCAGCAGCGCGGATTCGATGTTGTTGACCTTGCGTTCCAGGGGGCGGGCCGCGGTAGCCCCGCTGCGCGGTGGCAGGTACTTGTTGACCGGCGCGCAACCCTGCTCGGGCATGAGATCGTAGCCACCGCGCTCGCGCACCAGCCGCGAGACGGGGCTGTCGGGCGCACCGAGGTCGCCGAAGCTGCGCGCGCCGGTGGGACAGGCGGCGACGCAGGCCGGCACACGGTTTTCCTCGGGCAGGTTCTCGTTGTAGATGCGGTCCACGCACAGCGTGCACTTCTTCATCACGCCGTCGTGTTCATCGTACTCGCGCGCGCCGTAGGGGCAGGCCCAGGAACACAGCTTGCAGCCGATGCACTTGTCCGCATCCACCAGCACGATGCCGTCGGCGCCGCGCTTGAACGACGCACCGGTCGGACACACCGTCACGCAGGGTGCGTTGTCGCAATGCAGGCAGGATTTTGGAAAATTGACGGTCTTGCTGCCGGCCGGCGTCTGCACCTCGTAAGTGTGGACCCGGTTGAACCACACGCCGTCGGGCGCCGCGCCATAGGGCTGGTAGTCGGTCAGCGGCGCGGAGTGGCCTGCGTCGTTCCACTCCTTGCAGCTCGTCGCGCACGCATGGCAGCCCACGCAGGTGTCGAGATCGATCACGAGGCCGAGCTTGCGTGTGGTCGTCTTCGGCAGCATGGTCATTTGGGCGGCTCCGTCGTTTCGTCGTGCTCGGCCTGGGCGCTGCCGCCGATATACTCACGGTGTGTGGGGGCGCTCCGCCCGGTGGGTTCCCCTTTCAGCGCGGCGCCGCGCCGCAGCAGCGATGGCGGCGGCGCCCTGCGGGCCGGCAGTACTGGAAACTGCGGGGCGCTCTCGGCGGCTTCGTGCGCGGCGCAGGGCTCGAGCCGCACCTTCAAGTCGAACCAGGCTGCCTGGCCGGTGACCGGATCGGCATTGACGTCCGCGCGTTCCGCGCTGGTGTGGATCGGGATCAGGTGGTTCAGCAGGAAGCCCTGCGTCGCTTCCGGTGCATCCGTCGCCAGTCCCCACGCGCCGCGTCGTTTGCCGATCGCGTTCCAGGTCCACACGGTGTCGCGGTTGACGCCGTGCATGTGCCTGATCTGCGCCTTCACGCGCCCGGTGGGCGCCACGATCCAGGCCCAGTCCCCGTCATCGAGGCCGGCGGCCGCGGCGGTTGCCGGGTGGACATAGAGCACGTTGCGCGCCGTCAGCTGCCGCAGCCACGCGTTCTGCGAACCCCAGGAGTGATACATGTGCATCGGGCGCTGCGTCAGCGCGTGCAGCGGGAAGTCGGCGCTGCCGGCGGCCAGCGGCCGCCAGGCGGGCAGCGGATCGAAGTTTTCCCGCAGTCGCGCACGCAGCGCGTCCGGCGGCTGCAGCGGCCCGTGCCCTTCTGCGGCGAGGCGGAATTTCTGCAGGGTCTCGCTGTAGAGCTCGAGCGGGATCTGGTGCGCGCTGCCGATCCAGCCGGCGTTCATCGCGTAGTCGAGGTAGGCCTGGTTCGAGTGCCGGAAATACCGCAGGGCCGGGGGCAGCTCGGCGCGGAAGAAACAGCCGTTCTCGATGTAGCGCTCGAGCTGATCTTCGTTCGGTGCGCCGCGGAAGCTCTTCGAGCCGTCCGCGCCCCGCCAGCCGGCCAGCGGTCCGACATCATTGGCGCGGGTGTGATGGCGCAGGTAGTCGGAGTAGCCACCCGGGTAGCGCGGCGCGCCGTCGGCCTCGGTCATCCCCGGCAGACCGAGGCGCGCGCCGAGTTCGAGCAGCACGTCCTGGAAGGGCCGCACGTCGCGGTCCGGCACGAGCAGGGGTTGCCGGATTGCATCGGCCGCGCCGTTTGCGTCCGAGATCGGGCGATCGAGCAGGGAAATGCAGTCCCAGCGCTCGAGGTAGGTCGTATCGGGCAGCACCAGATCCGCGTACGGAATTGTCTCGGAGTAATAGGCATCCGAGTAGATGATGTGCGGGATGCGGTAGGCACCGTCCTCCCGCTTGTCCGTCAACTGGTGCAGCGTCGCCGGGATGTCCATCGACGAGTTCCAGGCCATGTTCGCCATGTACAGGAACAGCGTGTCTATCGGGTAGGGATCGCCCTTCCAGGCGTTGTGGATCACCGTGTGCAGCATGCCGTGCAGCGCGAGCGGATATTCCCAGCTGAACGCCTGGTCCAGGCGCTCCGGGCCGCCGTGCTCGTCGAGCAGCAGGTATTCGGGGCCGCGCGGGAAACCGAGGGGCATGCGCGTCAGCGGCTCGCCGGGCGCGCTGCCGGTCGCGGGACTGCCGGCCGGCGGAATCGGGCGCGGGAACGGCGGCTTGTAGCGGAAGCCACCGGGTACGTCGATCGAGCCGAGCAGCATCTGCAGCGCGTGTATGAGCCGGCAGGTGTGGAAGCCGTTCGCGTGCGCCGAGATGCCGCGCATCGCGTGCATCGACACCGGGCGGCCGATCATGCGTTCGTGCCGGCGACCGAGCGTGTCCGTCCACGGCACTTCGAGCGTCACGGTGTGCTCGAAGGCGGCTTCGGCCAGTTCGGCCGCGACGCGGCGGATGCTGTCGGCCGGGATGCCGCAGTCCTCGGCCACCGCTTCGGCGGCGTAGCGCGCGTCGAGGAACCGCGCGGCGAAGCTTTCGAAGGCGGGCGCGGCGCGGCGGCCATCGGGCAGTTCCACCGTGCCGACGAAGGCGGGTTCGAGGTCCGCGGAGTTTGCCGGCACGATGCCGCGCGTGCGCGCGTCGACGCTGAGCGGCTGACCGTGCTCGTCGCGGGCGATGAGGCCGTGCTCCGCGGTGCCGGGCGCGTCGAGCACCAGCCAGTTGGCGTTCGTGTAGCGCGCGAGGTATTCCCAGTCGATCTTTTCAGCCGCGAGCAGCTCGTGGATCAGCGCCGCGACGAAGAGCCCGTCCGTGCCGGGGCGGATCGGCAGCCAGTCGTCCGCGATCGCGGAGTAGCCCGTGCGCACCGGATTGACCGACACGAACCGGGTCCCGGGCCGCGACTTCAGCTGGCCGAGGCCGATCTTGATCGGGTTGGACGCGTGGTCCTCGGCCACGCCGAAGAGCAGGAAATAGCGGGTCAGCTGCCAGTCCGGCTCGCCGAACTCCCAGAACGAGCCGCCGATCGAATACAGGCCCGCAGCCGCCATGTTCACCGAGCAGAAGCCCCCGTGGGCCGCGTAATTCACGGTGCCGAACTGCTGGGCCCACCAGCCGGTGAACGACTGGCTCTGGTCGCGGCCGGTAAAGAACGCCAGTTCGCGCGGTGCGCGCCGGCGTATGGCGCCGAGCCAGCCGCTCGCGATGTCCAGCGCCTCGTCCCATTCGATTTCGCGGAATTCGCCGCTGCCCCGCTCGCCGACGCGCAGCAGGGGCTTGGTGAGGCGTGCGGGAGAATGCTGCTGCATGATGCCGGACGCGCCCTTGCCGCAGATCACGCCGCGGTTGACGGGATGATCCGGGTTGCCCTCGATGTAGCGCACCGCGCCGTCCTTCAGGTGGACCCGGATGCCGCAGCGGCAGGCGCACATGTAGCAGGTGGTGGTCTTCACCTCGTCGCTGACGGTGGGCGCGGTGTCGACTGCCGGCTCGGTGATTTGATCGGGGGGCATGCGGGAACTCACCTGAATCGCGATATGACAGAATGATATAAGCTTAGAACCGCACAGGCTATTGACCCCGATCATGACCCGACCAGCCAGTTCAACGACCCACGTGCCCGCGTCAGTGCGCCCGGAATGGGGGGATCTGATCGCGGGTCTCAGCGTCGCGCTGGTCCTGATTCCGCAGTCGCTGGCCTATGCGGAGTTGGCGGGCATGCCGCCCGTCTACGGGCTCTACGCGTCGATCCTGCCGCCGATCCTGGCGGCCTTCTTCGCGTCTTCCCCCTACCTCCAGACCGGTCCGGTGGCGCTCACCAGCATGCTGACGCTCGCCGCGCTGGGCGGTCTCGCGCTGCCGTCCTCACCGGAATACATCGCGCTGGCGCCACTGCTCGCGCTGGTCGTGGGGCTGCTGCGGCTTGCGATCGGCCTTGCCGGCGCGGGCTTTGTCGCCTATCTGATGTCCCAGCCGGTGATGCTGGGGTTTTCGAGTGCGGCCGCGCTGCTGATTCTCGCATCGCAGTTGCCGCCGCTGCTGGGCCTGCCGGCGACGCCGGGGCGCGAACTGGCGCGGGCGCTCGAAGTCATTGCGCGACCCGCTGCGTGGTCCCTCGCCGCGATCGCGTTCGGGTCGGGCACCTGTGCCGCAATCTTCGGCGCACGTCGCATCCACGTGCTGTTTCCCGGGGTGCTCGTCGCCGTTGGTGTCGGTGTGCTGCTCAGTCACTACGGCGGCTATACGGGCCCGGTGGTCGGCGAGATCCCGACCGGCCTGCCCCCGCTGACGGTCAGCTTCGACCTGGGCGTGGCGAGCCAGTTGCTCGTGCCCGGTATCGTCATCGCGCTGGTCGGCTTCGCCGAGCCGGCGGCGATCGCGCGCGCACTGGCCACGCAGCACCGCCAGTCATGGAGCGCGAATCGCGAACTGGTGGGGCAGGGCGTCGCGAATGTCGCCTCCGCGCTGAGCAGCGCATTCCCGGTCGGCGGCTCGTTCTCGCGCACGATGGTCAATCACTCGGCGGGTGGACGCACCCGCTGGAGCGGGCTCGTCACCGGTCTCGCGGTGCTCGCGTTCATGCCTTTCGCGCCGACGCTCGCGCAGCTGCCGAAGGCGGTGCTGGCGGGCGTGATCATCGCCGCCGTGTTGAAACTGGTGCAGCCGGGCGCGCTGTGGCAGCTGGTCAGCGTGTCGCGCGCGCAGGGGTTCGTCGGGGTCGCGACCTTCGTGCTGACCTTGTGGCTGGCCCCGCGCGTGGACCTCGCAGTCGGCGTCGGCGTCGCGCTCGGCGTCGCGGTCCACCTGTGGCGCGAACGGCGCATCCACATCTCGACCGATTACCAGCCGGCCTCCGGCGTCCTGCGCCTGGTGCCGGTCGGCGTGCTTTATTTCGGATCGGCGAACGTCGTCGACGAGGCGCTGCTCGGGGAACTCTCGAGACACCCCGAAGCGAAGTGCGTGGTGTTCGACCTGCGCCGCGTCGGGCGCATCGACTATACCGGCGGCATGGTGCTGCAACGGATCGCGCACGACGCCATCGCGGCCGGCCTCGACGTGAAAATCATCCCCGGCCACCCACCGCAGGGCGACCGCCTGCTGCGGCGGGTCTTCGGTGAGAACTCGCCGCTGATCACGGACGCGGAGTCCCAGTGAGAACGACGAGCCTGGCGCGCCGGTGTCGACGCGGGCGGGGCCGGCGCAGGCTCAGGTCCTGGGCGCCGGCGGCTCCTTCGCGACGACCTCGAGTCCATCCTGCAGCAGATCGGTGGGATTGAGGATCACCGCCGCGCCGGGCGGAAGGCCGTGCAGCACCTCGACCTGCGTGCCGAGGTTGCGGCCGAGTTCAACGTGCAACAATTGCACCCGCTGCGCGGCGTCGACGGTCGCGACGTGCGCGCCCTTCGCATCGATGCGCACCGCATTCGTCGGCACCAGCACGGTGTCGCCCGCGAACGGCAGCTCGAATCGGACCTGGGCGTAGAGTCCGGGCAACAGCGTGCCGTCGGGGTTCGGCAATTCGACCTCGGTCAGCAGCGTCCGGGTGGCCGGGTCGATTGCGCCGGCAGTACGCACGACCGTGCCGTCGAAACGCCGGCCGGGGTACTCGGCGACCAGCACCGTCGCCGGCAGTCCCTTCCGGATCGCGCGCAGGTTGGCCTGCGGCACGCCGACGCGGATGCGCAGGCGTTCAGTCTCGGCGACGCGATACATCTCGCCCTTGGCCCGGCCGCCCGCATCAATCAGCTGGCCGGTCTCGACCTCGCGTTTCGTGATCGTGCCCGCGAATGGCGCGACGACGCGCTTGAAACCCGACAGTTCGGTGAGCCGATTGACCTTCGCGTCCGCGGCGAGCAGATCGGCCTTGCGTGCAGCGAAGACAGCGCGCCGTTCGTCGACGTCGTGCTCGGCAACGGTCTTGCGCTCGACCAGCGCCTGCCAGCGCTCGTAGGTCGTGCGCGCGATGTCGAGGTTCGCGGCGGCCTGCTCGCGCTCGGCGCGAGCGGCGGCGAGCGCCTGGTCGATTTCGGGCGCGTCTATTTCGACGAGCAGCTCGCCGGCGCCGACCGTGTCCCCGATGTCCGCATGCCAGCGCGCGACATAGCCGCTGATGCGCGCATTGATCTGGGTTTCCTGCCACGCCTCGATCGTGCCGGGCAGCAGCAGCTCGGCGCTTGCCGGTGCGGCGGCGGCACGCGCAATGACGACGATGGGTTTCGCGACCGGCGGCGCGGGTTCGGCCGCGCCGGCAACGCCCTGCAGCGCCGATGCGGCGAGGACGAACGAGGTGAACAGGGCAGCTTTGATCATGGGAGTCCCGCAGGGGCCGCGCCGCGGCGCTCGCTTCGTTGATAGACCAGACTGTAGACGACGGGGACGAACAGCAGCGTCGCCAGCGTCGCCAGCGACAGGCCGCCGATGACGGCGAGCCCGAGCGGGGCGTTCTGCTCACCGCCTTCACCGAGACCCAGGGCCATCGGCACCATGCCCAGCGTCATGGCGGTCGCCGTGATGAAGACCGGCCGCAGGCGAGTGCTCGCGGCCGCGAGGGCCGCCTCGCGTGCGCTGCGCCCGGCCGCACGTTCCTGGTTCGCGAAGGACACGACGAGGATGCTGTTCGCGGTCGCGACGCCGACGGTCATGATGGCGCCCATCAGGGCTGGCACGCTGAAGTGCGTTTCCGTCGCGTAGAGGATCCACACGATGCCCGAGAGCGCCGCCGGCAGCGCGGTCAGGATCACGAGCGGCGCGGTCCATGACTGGAAATTGACGACCAGCACGAGATACACCAGCAGTACCGCGAAGCCGAGGCCGCGCGCCATCGCACCGTAGGCGTCGTCCATGCTCGCCGCCTGCCCGCGCATCGCGACGCTGACCGCGGGCGGCAGCTTGCCGGCATAGGTGGCGAGCAAGGCGCGCACGTCGTCCGTCACGCCGCCGAGATCGCGGCCATCGACGCTCGCGTAGATATCGAAAACGGGCTTCGCGTCCGAGCGCGACAGCACGGCCGGCGAGCGGCGCTGCTCCACGCTGGCCACGTTCGACAGCAACTCGACCCTGCCGTCGGCCCCGCGGGCGACCGGAATGTTCATGACCTCGTCCAGTTCGTCGACACGGTGCTGGGGCACCTGCACCGCGAGCGGCACCGGTCGACCGGCCTTGGGGTCGACCCAGAAATTCGGGGTGACCTGGCCACTGCCGGACAGCGCGATCAGCACGTTGCCCGCGACCTCGCTTTGCGTGAGCCCGAGGTCGGCCGCGCGCACGCGATCGACGTTGACCCGCAGGTCCGGCGCGTCGATCACCTGGTGGATGCGTGCTTCGACGACGCCGGGGATGGCGCTTATCCGCTGCTCGAGTTCCTGCGCCAGCGCGTAGGCCTTCGGCGCGTCGAAGGCGACGACCTGCACGTCGATCGGCGCCGGAATCCCGAAATTCAGGATCTGGCTGATCATGTCCCCCGGCTGGTAGTAGAAGCGGAGTTGCGGGAATCGGGCGGTCAGTCGCGTGCGCAGTTCGCGCATGTAGGCGAGGGTTGAACGTGTCCTGTCGGGGCTGAGGGCGACGAGGATTTCGCCGTCGTAGCCGCCGACGTTCGAGTTGTCGCCCCACGCGAGGTTGATCGCGTCGGGCAGGCCGATGTTGTCGATCATGATCGTGCGCTCCCGGGCCGGGATCAGTTCGCGAATGACGCTGCCGACCTCGGTGAACAGGCGCTGCGTCTCCTCGAGCCGGGTGCCCGTCGGCGCCTTCACGTGCAGGCGGAACTGCCCGGCATCGATGGTCGGGAAGAAGTCGCGACCGACCTGCGGCAGCAGCAGCACCGCGCTCGCGATGACCGCCGCGGCCGCGAGCAGGGCGAGCGGGCGCCAGCGCAGCAGCAGCGCCAGCGCGGCCTCGAACAGGCGCTGCGCGGCGCCGAAGGCGGACTCCACCGCGCTGAACAGCCACGCGAGCGGCTTGCGCCGCCCGCTGTCACGGGCCCGGATTTCGGCCGGCAGCAGGTATTTCACCATGACCGGCACGAGTGTCCGCGACAGCAGGTAGGACGCGCCGACCGCGAACACGACCGCCATCGCGAGCGGCACGAACAGGAACCTCGCCGCGCCTTCGAGGAACAGCACCGGCAGGAACACGATGCAGATCACGAGGGTCGCGACGAAGGCGGGCAGCGCGATTTCCTGCGAGCCGGTGAGGATCGCCTCGTCCAGGGGCAGTCCGTGCTCGATATGGCGGTGGATGTTCTCGATGGCGACGATCGCATCGTCGACGAGCACGCCGATCGCGAGTGCGAGCCCTCCCAGCGTCATCACGTTCAGGGACTCGCCAAGCACGGTGAGCAGCCACAGGGAGAACAGGATCGACAGCGGGATCGAGGTCGCGACGATCACCGTGCTGCGCCAGCTGCCGAGGAACAGCAGCACGAACACGGACACGAGGCAGGCCGCGACGGCGCCCTCGAGCACGACGCCGTCGATCGATGCCTGGACGAAGCGCGACTGGTCGAACAGGAAATCTATCGAAAGATCCGGTGGCGCGGCGGCCTTCAGCGCGGGCAGCCTGGCGCGGACCTCGCGGATGATGTCCAGGGTCGACGCGCTGCCGATCTTCAGGAAGGTCACGAGTACCGAATCCTGGGTGTCGCGGCGCACCAGGTTGGTCTGCACGCCGTAGCCGTCGCGGACGTTGGCGACGTCCCGCAGGCGAACGATGGTGCCGTTGGCCTCCTTGGTGAGGGGGATCTCGTTCAGCAGCGGCACGAGCTCGGGGTTGCTGTTCAGCGATACCAGGTAATCCGTCGTGCCGATCTTCGCGGTGCCCGCCGGCAGCGTCAGGTTCTGCGCGCTCACCGCGCGGCTGACGTCCAGTGGCGTCAGGCCGCGGGCGGTCAGCGCCTGGAGGTCGAGATCGACCTGGATCTGCCGCGGCGCGCCGCCAAAAGGCAGCGGCAGCCGCATGCCGGAGACGCCGATCAGCTGCTGGCGCGCGCGGAACGCGCCGAAATCATAGAGCTGCGACGCGGTCAGCGAAGGGCTCGACAGGGCCATCTGCAGGATGGGCACGCTGGACGCGTCGTAGCGCACGATGATGGGCGGCTGCATCCCGGGCGGCATGCGGCGCAGGATCGTCTGGCAGATTGCGGTGACCTGCGCGAGCGCGAGGTCGATGCTGGCCCGGGGCTGGAAGTAGACGCGGATGACGGAGATGCCGGCGAGCGTCTGCGACTCGATGCGCGCGATGTCCTCGACGCTGTTGGCGAGCGAGAACTCGGAATAGGCGGTGATGCGGCTCTGCATCTCGTCGGCGGGCAAGCCGATGTACTGCCAGACGACGGTGACGACCGGGGTGTCAATCGAGGGAAAGATGTCCTTCGGCGTGTTGCGGATGGCGCTGACCCCCATGATGAGGATCAGCAGCGCCATGACCGCGAACGTGTACGGCCGGCGCAGCGCGAGTTCGACTATCCACATGCGAGGCAATGCTCCGACGCGGTCGGCGCCGCGGGTGGGTTGCTGTGAAAGTGCTTTACCGGCGCCCGGTGGTTCGGCGGCAGCCACCGCACATGCCGACCTCCGCGGGAACAGGTGTCAGATTTGAAATCTGACACCTTGCCTTCCGTCGGTGGCTATCGCCATGTCAAGCAAAGCCCGCCGGTGGGGCAGGAGGTCCGCATGCCGCTGCGCAGGGCCAGCGGCACGCGCCCCATCCGGCGCTGGGCTCAGTAGGACCGGGGCATGCCGAGGTTATGCTGGGCGATGAAGTTCAGGATCATTTCCTCGGACACCGGTGCGAAGCGGAACAGGCGCTGGTCGCGCCACAGGCGTTCGAGGTGGTACTCGCTCGCGTAGCCCATGCCACCGAGCGTCTGCATCGCCTGGATCGTGGCCTTGTCGCAGGCCTGGGAGGCGATGAGCTTCGCCATGTTCGATTCCGCCCCGAAGGACTTACCCTCGTCGCACAGCACTGCCGCCTGGTAGTTCATCAGGCGCGCGCAGCCGATCTCGGCGAAGGCCTGCGCGAGCGGAAACTGGATCGCCTGGTAGGCGCTGATCGGCGTCTTGCCGAACACCCGGCGCTCGTTCGCGAACTCGACCGCGAGCCTGATCGCGAGGTCGACCGTGCCGCACAGGCCCGCCGTCGTCACGATGCGCTCGGTGTTGAGCACGTCGAGGAGTTGCGGCCAGCCGTCGTCGACGGTGCCGATGACGTCGGCCGGTTCGAGACGCACGTCGTCGAAGAACACGGTGCTGGAGTCGAGGGTATTGGTGCCCAGCTTGTCGATGCGGCCCAGGCTCACGCCCTTGCGGTCCGTGTTGATGAGGAAGAGCGAGATGCCCTCGGTCTTGCGCTTGACCTCTTCGATCTTCTTCGTGCGGCAGACCACCAGCATGACGCCGGACGACAACGCGCCGGTGATCCAGTGCTTCTTGCCGTTCAGCACCCAGCCGTCGCCGTCGGGGCGCGCGAAACTCGTGATTTCCAGCGTGTTGGTGCCGGCGTCGGGTTCGGTCAGCGCCATGCAGCAGATGAGGTCGCCCGAAATCAGGGGCGGCAGGTATTTCTGCTTCATGTCATCGCTGCCGTAGCGGGCAATCGACACGCCGCCGAAGATCGGGTTCAGCATGAACAGCTGGCCGATGGTGCTGCCGCCGCCGCCCACCGCGAGGTTCTCGATCGCGATTGCCATCTCGAGCATGCCGAGGCCGCTGCCGCCCAGTTCCTCCGGCAGCGCCACGCCACCGATCCCGGCTTCACAGGTCGCTTTCCAGAATTCGTGCGGGAAGGCCTTGCGCTTGTCGTGGTCGCGCCAGTAGTCGAGGCCGAAACGCTCGCCGACCTTGCGGGCCGTGTCGGCGATCATTTTCTGCTCGTCGGTCAATTGGAAATCCATTGCATTCTCCCAGGTCTATTGCAGCAGCAGGCTGAGCGGGTCTTCGAGGCGGGCGATCACGGCGTCGAGCAGGCGGGCGCCGTCGATACCGTTCAGCACGCGGTGATCGCAGGCCAGTACGAGACCGAGTTCCTGCTTGATCACCGGCTGGCCGTTCGCATCGGGACGGAACAGTGCCTCGGTGCGGCCGACGCCGAGGATGCTCGACTGGCCGGGCAGGATGATGGGGAACACGTGCCGGACGCGGGTGCCCCCGAGGTTCGACACGCAGGTCGCGCCGCCGCCACTGTCGTCGGGGCCCAGGCGGCCGCCGCGTGCGCGCTGCGTGATGTCATTGAGCGTCCTGCTGTTCGCGAGCAGCGAACGGGTGCCGACCCTGCGCGCGACGCCCACGTACAGCCCCTTGTCGGTGGCGGCCGCGAGCGCGACGTCACTGTCCGGCAGTTCGAGCAGCCCGTCGTCGTGCCACACGCGGCGGAACAGCGGCTCCTGCTCGAGCGCGAGACCGAGCGCCTGCACGATCCAGTGCGTGACGGTCAGGCCTGCACATTCCGGCCGCTGCTTGATGGTCTTGTGCAGTTCCAGCAGGGGACCGATGTCGGCCGCCGCATCGAGGTAGAAGTGTGGAATTTCGCGCTTGCTCTGCGCCATCCGCGCGGCGACCGTGCGCTGCGCCGCGGACATCGGCACGACGACGGCTTCCGCAGCCGAGGCCGGGCGTGGCGGCGCTGACGGCGGCGGGGTCGCCGGTACGCTGCGCACCGCCGCGAGGACATCCGATGCCTTGATCCGGCCCTTCGGGCCGCTGCCCGCGACGTGCGCGAGGTCGATGCCCTGCGCGCGCGCGACCTTGCGCGCATGTGGCGTCGCGAGCCGGCGGCGATCACCAGTCCCCGGCAGGCCAGTCCCCGGCAGGCCAGTCCCCGGCAGGCCAGTCCCCGGCAGGCCAGTCCCCGGCA
>CALRPY020000051.1:0-32297 GCA_943370145.1 Hydrogenophaga intermedia
CGAGACAGCCCGCGACGGGAGCGGCGAAGACCCGCGCCCGCGTGCCTCAGAAAGAAAAGGTGTCAGATTTGAAATCTGACACCTTTTCTCGGCTCTGGACCCTGCAGAGGCCGTCTGAACGCAGCGCGGGACACAGTTGCTCGGTGGCCGATCGAACGCGCGAATGGCGGCACATCACGCGCGACGCCGCTTGACGCCATCGACCGCGCCCCGACAATGCAGGCTGACTCCAGTGAAGCGAGAAGCCCGATGAGCGCCGGCGCACGACTACCAGGTACCCCGGATCCCATGTGCCGCTGGCCCGGCGCGCAGGGCGTGAGCATCGCCGGCGACTGCTGGGGTGACCCGTCCGGGCCGCTGATCCTGCTCCAGCACGGCGGGGGACAGACCCGCCATGCGTGGAAGAACGTCGGCGAGACACTGGGCCGGGCCGGCTATCACGCGGTGGCCTTCGATGCGCGCGGCCACGGCGATTCCGACTGGGCGCCGGACGGCGTGTACGGCCAGGACATCATGGTCGAGGACCTGCGCTGCGTGGTCGCGGCGCTTGGTGGCCGGCGTCCCGTGCTGGTCGGCGCGTCGATGGGCGGCGGCACCAGCCTCGTCGCCGTCGGCGAGGATCGCGTGGACGCGACGGCCCTGGTGCTGGTCGACATCGCACCGCAGATCGAGGCCGAGGGCGTGCAGAAGATCCAGGCCTTCATGAGCCAGAAGCCGGAGGGCTTCGACACGCTGGAGGAAGTGGCGGCCGCGATTGGCGCCTACCAGCCGCATCGCAAGCCGCCAAAAGACCTGGCCGGGCTCGCGAAGAACCTGCGGCTCGGGCCGGACGGCAAGTACCGCTGGCACTGGGACCCGCGCTTCATGACGCTGCGACGGGAAATGGACAAGCGCGTGATCCGGCTGGAGGCCTGCGCGCGCGCGCTGCAACTGCCAACGCTGCTGGTCCGCGGCGGCCTGTCGGACGTGCTGAGCGAAGCCGGGGCGCAGGCTTTCCTGAAACTCTGCCCGCACAGCGAGTACGTGAACATCACCGATGCCGGGCACATGGTTGCCGGCGATCGCAACGACATCTTCGGCAATGCGGTCATCGACTTCCTGTCGCGCACGGTGCCGGTGGGGGGCGTGCCAATCAATCCGGCCCACGAACCACGACCGCAGCACCAGGGCCTGCCCGGCGACGTCGTCGACATTCCATGACTGCGCTGGCCGACATTCCCGACAACACGCCAATCCTTGTCGGGGTGGGCCAGCACAGCGTGCGCGACCCCGCGCAGCCCCTCTCGCCGGTCGCGCTCGCGGCGCGCGCCGCGGCACATGCGCTGGACGATACCGGCGCCGCCGCCGCGGTCGCTGGCGCCATCGACACCGTGGCCGCGATCCGGTTCTTCGAACACTCGACCCGCGGTGAGGCGATGGTCGCCCATCCCTTCGGTTGCAGCGACAACGTGCCGCTGGCGATCGCGCGCCGGATCGGCGCGGCCCCGCGCACCCTGATCTACGGCGACGTCGGCGGCCACACGCCGCAACGCCTGGTCAATCGGCTCTGCGCGGAAATCCACCGCGGCGAGACGACGGTCGCGTTGCTCGCGGGGGCCGAGGCGATCGCCACGATCAAGCACGCGCTGAAGCACGGCATCGGCCTGGACTGGCGCGAGGAACTGGGCGGAGATTTCCGCGACGAATGGGCGCCGGACAAGATGGCGACCGCCTACGAGCGCGCGCACGGCTGCCACCTGCCGCTGCGCGTCTATCCGCTGCTCGAGCACCGGCGCGCGCACCGGCGCGGGCTCACGCCCGCGCAGCTGCGCGCGGAGATGGGCGCGCTGTTCGCGCCGTTCTCGCAGGTCGCGTCGGCGAATCCCCACGCCCGGTTCCCGACCGCGCGTGACGCGCATGAACTCGCGTCAATCACCAGGGACAACTACCTCGTTTCCGAACCCTATACCCGGGCGCTCGTCGCACAGGACGCGGTGAACCAGGGCGCGGCGGCGGTGCTGACCTCGGCAGGCACGGCGAGGCGCCTGGGAGTGGCGCCCGAACGCTGGGTGTTCCTGCGCGCCCATGCCGATCTCGACGAGCGGCCCGTCACCGAGCGCATCGCGCTCGACCGCTCCCTCGCGCAGGAACTTGCGCTCGAACGCGTGCTGGACGCCGCCGCGGTGGACATTGCGGACGTCGCGCACGTCGATCTGTACAGCTGCTTTCCAATCGCGGTGTTCACTGCCTGTGACGCGCTGTCGCTGGACTGGCGCGACGCACGGCCCCTGACCCTCACCGGCGGCCTGCCCTTCTTCGGTGGCCCGGGCAACAACTACAGCATGCACGCGATCGCCGAAGCGGCCGCCCGCGTGCGGCGCGACCGCGCGAGCCTCGCGCTCGTCGTTGCCAACGGCGGCTACCTGTCGAAGCACTCGATGGGCCTCTACAGCGGCAGGCCGCTCGCGCCATGGCAGCCGACGGACTGCGGCGACATCGAGCAGCGCCTGCAGGCGATTCCGCCGATGCCCCTGGCCGAGCCCGCGCCCGCGCGCGGCATCGTCGAGAGCTTTGTACTGAATTACCGGAAGAACCGGCCTGAGGCCTATGTCAGTGCGCTGACCGAGAACCGCTCGGCGCGCTTCCTCGCGCGCATTCGGGAGGACGACGCCGGAAGCCTCGCGCGCCTCGCCGCGGGCGACGCCATCGGCAGCTCACTGGCGGTCAGCGCCGGCAGCCCCTGCAATCACGCGCGCCTCGCCGACTGAGCGCTCGCGCGCTATTCGCGCAGGAATTCCTCGAGATTGAAGTCCACGCCCTGCGCGGCACCCGCGCGCAGTTCGGCCGCCAACGCCCGCTGGCAGGAATCCTGCTCCTTCAGGCGCGCGAAATAGGCGGTCACGGCCGCGGGGAAGCGCGGTGCGAGGCCGAGGTA
This sequence comes from Hydrogenophaga intermedia, assembly GCA_943370145.1. GTDB lineage: Bacteria > Pseudomonadota > Gammaproteobacteria. Next base: position 2,915 of record CALRPY020000051.1, read on the forward strand.
GCTCGCGAGCAGCAGCGCGTACCCCACCGAGATGTCGGCCGCCGTGAAGCGCCCGGCGCACAAGGTGTCCTGCCTGGACACCACCGCGTCGACGCCCCGCAACCGGGCCAGGAACCACTTCGCGTAGTCGTCGACGACCTGTGGATTGCGCCGCGCTGGCGGCTCCATCCGCGAATACCGCAGGACGAGGGTTTGCGGAAACGTCAGCGTCGCTTCCCCGAAGTAGAGCCAGTTCAGCCAGGGCCCGTAGTCGGGTTCGTCGACACCGACCGCGAGCGGGCTCGGACCGTAACGCGTGACGAGGTATTGGCAGATCGCGACCGACTCGGTCATGCGCATCCCGCCATCGAAGAACGCGGGCACCGTGCCCAGCGGATTGACCTCGAGGTATTCCTTCGCGTGGACGCGGGGCGGAAAGGGCAGCATCCGCAGTTCGTAGTCGAGGCCCAGCGCCTCCAGCGTCCACAGCGGACGGAAGGAACGGGCGCCGGCCGAGTGATAGAGCGTGATCATGCCGGTTGGCGGATTCGCATCAGATGAGCCCTTTTTCGCGCAGCTCGTTCTTCATGTAGGCGTAGTAGATTGGCGCCGCGATGAGGCCCGGGATGCCGAACGCGGCCTCCATCACGAGCATCGCGAGCAGCATCTCCCACGCCCGGGCGCGGATGTGGCTGCCGATGATGCGCGCGTTCAGGAAGTATTCGAGCTTGTGGATGACGATGAGGTAGGCCAGCGACACGACCGCGACGATCGGCGACTGGCTGAAGCTCACGGTGAAAATCACCGTGTTGGAGATCAGGTTGCCGAGTATCGGTACCAGGCCCACGACGAAGGTCACCACGATCAGTGTCTTGGTGAACGGCAGATCGATACCGAAGGCGGGTAGCGCGACCACGAGATAGAGCGCCGTGAAGACGGTGTTCAGCGCCGAAATCCAGACCTGCGCGAAGACCACGCGGCGGAACGCGATGCTCAGGCGATGGCCGCGCTTCGCAAGCGCGGCGGACAGGGGACCGCGACTGCCGGCGGGCACTGCGGCTTCCAACGACAGCAGCCCGCCGATGACCATGCCGATGATGATGTGGGCGAGTGCGCGGCCGAGTCCGGTGCCCGCGACCTGGAACATCGCCGCGTGTTCACGCAGCCAGTTCACGAGTGCGATGCGCAGTTCCTCGGTGTCGGCGGGGACGTATTCGAGCAGCCAGCCCGGCAGCTGGTCGCGCGACTGCTCGATGATTTCCGCCATGCGCGTAATCAGGGCCGGAATGTTGTCGTGGCTGTCGCGGAGCAGGCTGGCCGCGGCCACGCCGAGCAGCCCGATGCCCGTGATGACGATCGCGGCGATCAGCGACACGGCGAGCAGGCGCGGGCCCTCGCCCCACAGCATCCGGTTGCGCAGCAGGGGTGTCAGCAGGTTGACGAGCACGTAGACGAGCAGGCCGGCGAGCAGCGCCGGCAACAGCTTCAGATGCAGGATCAGGAGCAGCGCGGCGGCCGCGAAGCCCCAGGTCATCAGGTCGTATCGGGAAAGCGCGCGGGGAGCCATCTCGGTCCTGTCGTGAGCAAGCGTAGTCTGCGGCGGAAGATACGCATTGTGCCGTGACAGCGCCAGCCCGCGGCCGGCGACGGCCCGGTTGCATCCAGCCGCAGGCCCTCTGGCGCACCGGGCGCTGCGACGATGGATGGCGCACCCCGCCGCGGCGAGGAGGACGAACCCGGACAGGCCAGCGCAAGGGATGCGTCGCGCCCGCCGGGCCCGAGCGCCCGGCGGTGCCCCCCGGTCCCGCGTGCAGGGCCGCCGTCCGGCAGGCCGCGGCTATGGCACCAAGGTCCAATTCCCGGGCGGCTTCGCCCGGCCTAGGCTGCCCTGAGCGCCGGCCGTGGATCGGTCGCGCACCCACCGCATTCGGCATTCAATGAAGAGGAAATCCGCCATGCCTGACCGAGCCCAGTCACGTCGCCCGGCCCTTGTCCGCCTGTTGTCCATTGCCGCCCTCGCGGCCGGCGTCTCGCTCGCGGCGGGCCCGGCGGGCGCGGAGGACGACCTCGTGGCGACGGTGAAGAATGGCTGCCAGCAGGAACTCGCCGAGTTCTGCAGCAAGGTCACCCCGGGCAAACAGCGCGTGCTGGCCTGTCTCTACGCGCACGAGGACAAGCTGTCCGGCCGCTGCGAATACGCGCTCTACGATGCGGCCGCCCAGCTGCAGCGCGCGCTCGGCGCCATCAGCTACGTCGTCAACGAGTGCAAGATCGATCTCGAGAAGCACTGCTCGACGATCGAGCCGGGTGGCGGCCGCCTGGCGGCGTGCATCAAGCGCAACGAGTCCGCGCTGACCCCGCGCTGCTCGCAGGCGATGAAGGACGTCGACCTGGAAGTCGTCCAGTAGATCATCGACGGGTGCATCCCCCTCCCCGCGGCCAACGCCGCGGCGGCAGTCCCCGGCCCATGGAGTGCACGGCATGAGTATCGAGCGCATGGAACTCGCCGAAGATCTGCACATCGTGCTGGTGCGCGGAACGCTCGGCGTCGAAGAATTGCGTCGAACGCGCGTACAGCTCGAGCGCGCAGCCGGCCGGTCGCCGGGGCTGCGTGTGCTGGTGGTGCTGCGGGATTTCACGGGCTGGGAGCACTCTCCCGGCTGGAGCGAGGTCGACGACCTTGCGATGGCGGACCAGCACCTGCGACGAATCGCGGTCGTCGGCGACCCGGGATGGCGCGAGCAGACGCTGCTCTTCATGGCCAGCGGACTGCGCACCGTGCCCATCGAATATTTCGCACCTTCCGCGATGGAAGATGCGCTGCGCTGGCTCATCGGCACCTGAACCAGGGTGCCTGTCACGACCGCGTCAGGCCTCGGCGTCGTCCTCGCCACTGGCGGCCTCGCCCCGCTCGCTGGCGGCCGGCCTCGCGGCGCCGCGCTTTGCCGCGAGGCGCTTGCGCGTCAGCCGCTTCCTTTCGAGGGCGGCACGTTCCAGGCCCAGTGCCGCTCGCTCGGCCTCCAGCGCGGTGCGTTCCTTGGCAATCGCCGAACGTTCGGCCGCCAGGGCGCTGCGCTGCCCGGCAAGCGCGTCCGCTTCCGCCTCGTGGGCGCGCGCGCGCGCCAGCAATTGCTGGCGCTCGAGACGCAGCTCCTTGATCCGGGCCAGCACGCGTTCACGCATCTCGGCGCGGCGACGATTCAGCACCTCCTTCACCTTGCGTCGCGAAACCAGCCGCAGCTCTTCCATCTGCGCGGCGAGCCTGCGCTCGTAACGTTCCCGTTCGGCTGCGCGCAGCGCGTCCATGTCGCGCGAGAAGGCGGTGCCGATCGGCACCGTGTCCCCGTTCCGCGAGTCATCCACGAGGCCCGTCAATTCCAGTTCGACGAAGCCGTCCCGGAGTGCGTCGGCCGGCGGGATGGCGTTGATGTCCAGCGGCGGCGCATTGATGTCCGGGGGCGCATCGGCGTAATCCAGCGGCGCCTCGATGTACGCGAGGCTCGAGACCTCGAGCTCCCCGAATTCGAATTCGATCAGCGGCTCGTCGTTGAGCACGTCGTCGGTCCGCTCGCCCGCGCTGGCAACCTGGTCGACCGGCCCGTCGAGCATGAACGAGGACAGGCCGATTTCCGCGAGCAGGAAGCAGGCCAGCGTCTCGACCCGCGCATCGTCCGCATAGACGATGTACGGGCGTTCGCGCGACAGGCTCGCGCGCTTCGCCCGCAGGGTGGAGAGGGGCATCTTCACCGCATAGCGTGACAGCTCGATGGCGTCGGTGCTCGTTTCGCGCACGTCCAGCCAGCAGCCGCCGGCGTCGACCAGCGCGCTGACCTCGTCGGGGTTCACGGTGCGCACCAGCGGCTGGCAGATCAGTTCGTTGAAATCCTCGTTCGAAACCCTGAGCAGCGCGCCGTCCGTCAGCATGCTGACGCCAGCCTCGCGCGCCTCGCCCGTCACCAGCGAGTGTTCGCCAAAGGTGTCGCCGGGACCCAGCACGCCGAGGCGCTGTCGCTTGCCACCGGCCTCCACGCGGTACATCTCCGCGGCGCCACTCTGCACGATGAAGAAGCCGTCGGCGACCTGGCCCTGCTCATAGACCGCTTCGCCGGCCGTGGTCCTGCGTTCCTCGAAGCGCAGCAGAATCTGCTGGACCTGTTCGGGCGCGACCTGCGACAGTGGCCCCACGCGCAGCGCGCGCTCGAGGCCGTCCATCTCGCTGGGATTTTCGTCGACCACCTCGAATTCGGGGTCGGTCGAGATCGAGGATGCCAGGCTCAACTGTCGAACGTAGTCGGCGTTGGGGATCTGCAGCAGGCGCACTGCGCGCGCCGCGATGATTTCCACTGCCTCGCCGGCGCGGTACAAGGGGCGATCGACCGGCTCGTCGTTCGCCTCGTGGCGCAGGGACGTGCCGTTGGCGTGCTTGACGAGCACCCGCCCCTGCAGGAGGAACAGCGCGACCGGCTGGCTGTCACGTCCGACGATCACCGCGCCGGCCTTGTAGTTGACGATCTCCGCCGCGCTGGCCAGCGCCTGCAGGCACGGCCGGGGCAGCGTCGCCAGGCGTTCCACGCGTAGCAGCGCGTCGGCGACTTCGCTCGAGACGTCGCCAAGCGCGGCCGCCATCGCAAGGGAGGTGGTCACCGTACCCTGGGGCCTGTTCATCGGTATCCTCCTTCGGTGCGATTCGCTGTCGGGCGCCACGGCGGCGGCATGTGCCGTGCGGGCAAGGGACGGCTTCGAACGTGGACGGCACGTCGCCGGAACAGCGCCGGGAAATGGAAAAATGAGATGCGAGTCATGCCCCACCGTGGCGGCCTGCCTGCATCGAACCTTGAGGGAATTGATCTCGGTGTGATTTAGGATTTTCTCCCAAAATCCGGACAGCACCGCCTATCGGGCGCAAGACAGTCGAAAGCATCAGGAGCACAGCGTGGGCAACAAGGTCGAGATCGAAACCGCCGCGGGGCGCATCGAGGGTTTCTGTGATTCACGCTTCGAGCGCCTGCTCGAGGCATTCCACGACAATTTCGTCCAGCGTGATGAAGTCGGCGCCAGCGTTGCGCTGACGCTCGACGGCAAGCGCGTCGTCGACCTGTGGGGCGGGCGGCGCAGCCGCAACGGCACGCCCTGGGAGGCCGACACGGTGTGCACCGTGTTCTCGTCGACGAAGGGTGCGATGGCGCTGTGCGCGCACCTGCTCTGCGAGCGGGGGCTGCTCGACCTCGACGCGCCGATGTCGCGCTACTGGCGCGAGTTCGGCGTGCACGGCAAGGAATCCGCGCGCGTGTCGATGGCGCTCGACCACACGCTCGGTGTGCCGCACGTGCGCGAAGCGATCCGGCCCGGCGGGTTCTGGGACTACGAGTACATGATCGATCGCGTTGCCGCGGAACCCGCGTTCTGGGAACCGGGCACGCGCCAGGGTTATCACGGCATCACGATGGCCTGGACCGTAGGGGAACTCGTCCACCGCGCGTCACGGCGCCGCCTCGGCCGGTTCTTCGACGACGAGCTGGCGCGACCGCTCGGGCTCGAGTTCTGGATCGGGCTGCCGGAGACCGTGGAGTCGCGCGTCGCGCCGATGATCGCCGCGACCCCGGACAATCCGTGGATCGCGACGAAGTTCGTGCAGACCGCGCTCAACGTCCCGGGCTCGCCGACGAACCTCTTCATGCGCGACTTCGCGCAGTTCGACGTCAACACGCGCGCCTGCCACGCGGCGGAGGTCGGCTCGGCGAACGGCATCGCGAACGCGCGCGCGCTGGCCGGCCTCTATGCCCCCTTCGCGAACGGCGGCAGTCTCGACGGACGCCAGTTCGTCGGCAGGGACACGCTGACGCGCATGAGCCGGGTCACCGCCGCCACGGGCGAAGACGCGACACTGATGATCCCGGTGCGCTTCGCGGCCGGCTTCATGAAGTCGATGGACAATCGGCGCATCCCGCAGACCGTGAACTCGAGCGTGCTGATGTCGGAGTCCGCGTTCGGCCACGTCGGCGCCGGCGGTTCGCTTGGCTTCGCCGACCCGGAGAGCCGGATGAGCTTCGGGTATGCGATGAACCGAATGGGCACCGGCGTGTTGCTGAACGAGCGTGGCCAGTCGCTGGTCGACGCGGCCTATCTCGCGCTGGGCTACCGCTCGAGCGGGGGCGGCGCGTGGACGACCTGAACCCGGCGACGTCCGTTCAGGCCTCGAAGTAGCGGTTCGGCGGACGCGCGAGCCCGAGGTTCTCGCGGAGCGTGCGACCGGCGTACTCCCGCTGGAACAGGCCGCGCCGCTGGAGCTCGGGCACCACCTTGTCGACGAACGCGTCGAGCCCGCCCGGAAGCCACGGAAACATCACGTTGAAGCCGTCGCTGCCCCCACTCGTGAGCCACTCTTCCATCTCGTCCGCGATCGTCTGCGGGGTGCCGACCATCTCGAGCGTGCCGAAGCTGCCGCCAACGTACTGCGCGAGCTGGCGCACCGTCATCTGGTCGCGTGCGGCCATCGCGATCAGCTTCTCGCGCTGGCTCTTGCTCGCATTGCTGTCCGGGATGTCGGGCAGCGGTCCGTCGAGGTCGAAGCCCGACACGTCGCAACCGAGCGTCACCGCGAGGGTGGCAAGCCCGCTGTCGGGGTGGACCAGGCTGTCGAGGCGCGCCTTGATCGCGCGCGCCTCCGCCAGCGTGTCGCCGACGACGACGAAAGCGCCCGGCAACACCTTCACGTCGTCCGGCTGGCGGCCGGCCGCCGCCACGCGGGCCTTCAGCGCCGCGTAGTAGCGCCGCGCGTCGACCAGCGTGTTCTGCGCGGAGAACACGATCTCCGCCGTGTCCGCGGCCAGCGCCTGTCCCGCCTCCGAGGAACCGGCCTGCACGATCACCGGCCAGCCCTGCGGCGGGCGTGCAATGTTCAATGGCCCGCGCACCTTGAGGTGTTCGCCACGGTGATCGAGCACGTGCAGGCGCGCGGGATCGAAGTAGACGCCACTCCCGGCATCGCGGATGAAGGCATCGTCCGCCCAGCTGTCCCACAGGCCCGTGACGACCGCGTGGAACTCGCGCGCGCGACGGTAGCGCTCGCCGTGCTCGAGGTGTTCGTCCCGCCCGAAATTCAGCGCCTCGTCCGGATTCGCCGAGGTCACCATGTTCCAGCCGGCGCGTCCGCCGCTCAGGTGGTCCAGCGACGCAAACTTGCGTGCGATATGGTAAGGCTCGTTGTAGGTCGTCGAGGCCGTCGCGATCAGCCCGATGTGCCCGGTGCAGGTCGCGAGCGCGGGCAGCAGCGTCAGCGGGTCGAAGGACGTCACGGTCGCGCTGCGCTTGAGCGCCGCCATCGGCATGTTCATCAGCGCGAGGTGGTCGGCCATGAAGAATGCGTGGAAGCGTCCGCGTTCCAGCGTCTCGATGTAGCGCCGGAGGTGCGCGAAATTGAAGTTGCCGTCCGCATGCGCGCCGGGGTAGCGCCACGCCGCGGTGTGGATGCTGACCGGGCGCATGAACGCGCCGAGGATCAGCTGCCGGGCCGCGCTCACGGGTCGCCCAGCCAGCCGCGCAGCGCGGCGTTGACCGCCGCGGGCGACTCGAGCGTCGACATGTGGCCGCAAGCCTCGAGCACCACGAGTCGCGCGCCGGGGATTGCCCCGGCCATCTCCTCGCTGCAGGCGAGTGGCGTGATCTGGTCGTCGCGGCCACACAGCACGAGCGCCGGCACGTCGACATGACGCAGCCCCGGCCGGAAATCGCGGCGCGAGACGATCGCCGCCTGCTGCCGCGCGTAGGCCTCGACGCCGACACGGGCGGCCATGTCGCGGATCGCGTCCGTCAGCGGGCGATCACCGAGGCGCGATGCGTGCACCATCAGCGGCAACAGCTGTTTCGTCAGCGCGGCGAAACCGCGTTCGTGCTGCACGAGGGTGACGAGTTGCGCGCGCCGGACGCGGTCCTCCGGCGTTTCGGACGCCGCGCGGGTGTCGAGCAGGGCCAGCCGCATGACGCGCCGCGGCGCCTGCGCAAAAGTCTCGAGCGCCACGTAGCCGCCCATCGACAGGCCCGCCAGCGCGAAACGCGGCCACGGCGCTTCGCGCAGCACCGTCGCGCCCATCTCCGCCATCGTGGACTGGCGGGTGAGATCGGGAATCCAGATGTCCGCGACATCGGCGAGCGCCGCAAGCTGCGGCGCCCACAGTGCGGCATCACACAGCAGGCCCGGGCACAGCACGAGCGGTATCCGGTCGGGAATGTTGGTGGGGGCGTTCATGGTGTCGGGTCCCTCGCATCGGTGTCGATGATGCACTCTTGAAGGTGGCCGGCCTGCTCGCCCTGTTCGGCGTAACCCAGCGGGTTCGCTCGCACGCGGCAGCGACCGATGGAGTAGTCGCTCGGGCAGTGCAGATGGCCGTGCAGCCAGAAGTCGGCCTGCGGCACGAGTTCGTCGAGTACATTGCAGAAGCCGGCGGTGCCGGGCGTGATGCCGTAGCGGGGATCGTGGCTGCGCAGGCTGGGCGCGAAATGCGTGACCACGACGGTCGTGCCGTCATGCGCCTGGGCCAGCGCGTCGCGCAGCCAGGCCTGGCAGACGAGGGCTTCCTCGCGCATTGCCGCCGCATCGAACAGGCGGCCGTCGCGCCCGGTCACGGTCTTCTCGAGATAATAGTTCGCGGCGCGGAAGGCCTTCTCGCGCATGCGCAGGTTGTGGGTCATCGAGCCCGGCACGTGCGAAGGCTGGTCGGACAGCGCGTCGAAATCGGCCCACAGCGTGGTGCCGACGAAGCGCACCCCGTCGATGACTAGGCTGTCACGTTCGAGCAGGGTGATTCCGAGCGCGGCGGTCACCTCGCGCAGGCGGTCGTGGCAGGCGTCGAAGTCGCGGCCGTCGTACTCGTGGTTCCCGGCGACGTAGATCACCGGCACCGGCCAGTGGCCGAGCCGCGGCGAGAAGCGCGTCAGGCACCAGTCCTCGGCGCCGTGATCCGCCATCGGGGTGCCCGGTCCGGCGCCGATGTCACCGGCAAGCACCAGCAGATCGGCAGCGGGGGCTGGACGGGGTTCGTAACCCGGGTCGACCTCGAGATGGAGGTCGCTCAGCAACTGGATTTTCATGGCCCCGATTATGACCGCTTTCGAGGCCGGTCGGTCCGGGGCGGACAGTCGCTTCAGCGGTAGAAGGTCACCGCGTCGATACGGCGCTCGATGTCGGCCAGCACTTCACGATAGCCCGGGCCATCGACGCCGCCGTAACGGCGGTTGAATTCGGCCTCGGTCATGTGCTCCCTCAGCCCCGACGGATCCGGCATCCACTCGCCATCGGTGAGCGCCTCGGCTGCCCGTGACTGGACCGCGCGCGCCATCACGCGCGACTCGGTCGCCCGTTTGCCGAAACGCGTGCCGGCCTCGTCCGCCATCAGGTCGATGAAGCTGAACCCGGAGCCGCCGCGCGAATCATCCAGTTCCTTGAATAGGCCGATGGTCTGCGCCACGGCCTCGCCCCCGGTGGCCGCGAGCGCCGCGGAGTTCGCGAAATGCTTGGCGAGATCGACCCGGCCATGCAGGCGCACGCTCAGTCGTCGCGGCGCCGGCCAGTCGGCGGCGCCAGGCACGAGGGCGTCGAGGTTGCGGCCGCTGATGTAGCTTGACAGCACGAGCAGCGCGGCGCGGTTGTCGGCCACCGGGTCGCCGCCGGACGCGCGCGCCGTGGCATGCAGGAACAGCGGCGCCAGCAGTCGGGGCAGGGACACCGGCCCGCGCAGGTCCTGCGTCAGGCCGACGAGTTCGACGTGGAATTCACGCAGGCGGGCGGCATCCTCCGCCGGCACGAACTGCATGCGGACCGCGTCGACGATTGCGCTGTGCCACTGGTAATGCAGCGTGACGCCGCTGTCGCGGAACTCGATGCCGTGCAGCAGGGAGCCCGGATCGGACAGGCCGGTGCTCGCGTAGGCCACCCTGAACGCGGCGCCGAGAACGGGGTTCGCGAGCAACCCGGGCAGGGTGATGCGCCCGATGCGCAGGTGCTCGATCTCGGGCATCGACGCGGTTTCGGTCAGCGCGACGTCGAGATTCACGAACCGGCCGATCGGGTTGTGCGGCACGATCAGGGTGAGCTGCGTGGACAATGCGTGGTCGCTGACCGTTACCCGCGATGCGCCGCCGCCCAGTTGGCCCAGCACGTAATTCAGCACGAGGCCCAGTTCGTCGGCGCTGAAGGCGAGCGCCCTCACATCGCCGTCCTTCAGCCGCCGCGGATCGTGTTCGGCGAGCAACGCGCGGGCACGCGCAATCTGGGGCGGATTGAGGCGGGTCTCGGTCTCCACCCGCGGTGCGCTGTCGAGCACCGCGAACGGCAGCGCGACGACACCCACGACAGCGCAGGTGATGCCGAGCAGGATGACCAAGGCCAGCAGACGCAACAAGGCGAAGAACCCTTCGAATCGCGACGCGCGGCAGGCAACAGGCCCGCGCCTGCGCCAATGCTACGGGAGTCCGCGTGGCGAATCATCCCGTATACGCGGGGTGTATTTGACAAGCCGCACTGCGGCTCGACACGATGCGGCGCATGCAGCGGCGCCGTCGCGCCGCGCCGGAGCCCCCGATGCCGACGATCGCCAAGCCATCCGCCACGCTGCGGAGCCTGACCTTCCTGCTGCTGTCACTGGCGGCCCTCGCCTGCCATGCCGATGACGCCCGCGCCCCGCTGGTTGGCAGCTGGGACCTGGTCGCGGTGGAGAATCGCGGCACGAACGGCGAGGTGGAGCAACCGTTCGGCGCAAAGCCAAGGGGCCGCATCACCTATACCGCGGACGGCTTCCTGAGCGCGCACGTGATGCACGCCGAACGCGCCATGTTCGCGACCGACGGGCTGTACAGCGGAACGCCGGCGGAAAAGGCCGCCGCCTACGACAGCTACATCGCCTACTACGGCGCCTACACGGTCGATGCCGCCGCCCGCACCGTCACGCACACGCTCGCCGGCAGCCTGTTTCCGAACTGGACGGGCAGCAGCCAGACCCGTTACTACGCGCTGGATGGCGAGGTGCTGACGCTCAGCACGCCCCCGATGGCGCGTGACGGCAAGGAAATCACCGTCCACGTGGTGTGGCGCCGCGCCGCCGCGCCCTGAGCACGCACGCGCACGTCAATGAACACACCGACCGACCGCCTCCAGCCGGACACCATCAACGCCCACCTCGCGAACGTCTATCCGGCGCTGGCGATGCTCGCCGGGATGCAGCTCGATGTCTTCTCGCCCCTCGCGGCCGGCCCGCGCACCGTGCCGGCGCTGGCTGAGGCGCTCGGCGTGCAGCCGCAGAAGCTGCAGCCGCTGCTCTACGCGCTGGTGACGGCGGGCCTGCTGACGGTCGACGGCGAATGCTTCGCGAACACTGCGGAGAGCATGGAGTTTCTCGTTCGCGGCGGGCCGCGTTATCTCGGCGGGACGGCCGAGGCCTATGCGGATCTCTGGTCCGCGACCCTGCACACCGCGGCATCGATCCGCAGCGGCGTGCCGCAGGCGAAGCACGACTTCGCGCGCATGAGCGCCGACGAACTGCGCGCGTTCATCCGCGGCATCGACGCCGGGGCGGGCGCCACGGCGCGGCGCCTGCACAAGGACTACCCGCTCGCCGCGCGCCGCCACCTGCTCGACGCGGGCGGCGGCGCCGGCGGGCTGGCCATCGCACTCTGCCGGCTCTGCCCGGACCTGCGGGCCACCGTGGCCGAACTGCCGTCAGTGGCGAGCATCGCGCGCGAAAGCGTGGCCGAGTGCGGCCTCGCGGCGCGCGTGGACGTGATCGAGACCGACCTGGTCGCGGGGCCGCCACCGGGCCGTTATGACCTGGCGACGCTGCGCTCGGTCCTGCAGGTGCTGGCGCCGGCGGACGCCGCCCGGGTGGTGACGAACGTCGCCGCCGCGCTGGCGCCCGGCGGCGAGATCTACGTGGTGGGCCGCATGCTGGACGACGGCCGCCTGTCGCCACCGGAAGCGGTGGCCGTGAACGTGATGTTCCTGAACGTCTACGACGCCGGGCAGGCGTGGACGGAAGGGGAGTACCGCGACTGGTTCAGCGCCGCCGGCCTCGTCGACGTGAGCCGCCAGCCGCTCGCCGGCGGCTACAGCGTGCTGCGCGGCGTGAAGGGCTGACGTCGCAGCGGCCCGGGCGGCCCCGCCGCCGCGCTGGCAGATGGACGGGGGCGTCCGTCAGGCGAGCGTGTGATACACCTTCTGCACGTCGTCGTCCTGCTCGAGCTTGTCGATCAGCTCCATGACCTCGGTGGCCTGGGCGTCGGGCAGCTCGGTGGGGGTGATGCAGATGTACTCGCTCTCGGCTGAAATCACCGGCACCCCCCTGTCTTCCAGCGCCTTCTGCATCTGGCCGAAATGCGGGAAATCACAGCGCGCGACGATCTGGGCTTCGCCCTTTTCGCCGGTGCTCTCCCCCATTTCCTCCAGGCCGTGATCGATCAGGTACAGCTCCAGGTCGTCCTGATCGATGCCTTCCGGGTTGATGCGGAACACCCCCATGCGCTTGAACATGAAGTTCACGCTGCCGCTGATGCCGAGATTGCCACCGAGCTTGTTGAACGCGCTGCGCACGTTCGCAACGGTGCGGGTGGGATTGTCGGTCGCCGTTTCGACGAGCACCGCGACGCCGTGCGGCGCATAGCCCTCGTAGATCACCGTTTCGTAGTTCGCAGCGTCCTTGCCCAGCGCCCGCTTGATCGCGGCCTCGACCTTGTCCTTCGGCATGTTCACCGCGCGGGCGTTCTGGATCACGCGGCGCAACGCCGGGTTGTTCGCCGGTTCGCCGCCACCGGCCCGCACCGCAATCGCGATGTCCTTGCCGATGCGCGTGAACTGCTTCGCCATCCGGTCCCAACGGGCGAACATCGTGTGTTTACGGGTTTCGAATATGCGTCCCATGGTGTAGGCAGGCCTCGGTGCGTTCGGGGATTCGGGGTTCGGCGCCGCGCGGCGCCAGGCGTCGCGGACGGCGCCTATTCTAGCGGTGGCCGCCGATGATGTGGATCGCGCGGCGTGGGCCGCGCGCACTTGTGCTGTCGCTGCTGCGCCCGGCGCGCCAATGCGCCTATGATGCGCTCGCCATGACTGCCCCCATCGGAATCGCGCCCCCTGCCCCGCGGCTGCTGCTGGCGCCGATGGAAGGCCTGCTCGACCCGCGGCTGCGGGCGGTGCTCACGCGGGCCGCGCGCTACGACTGGTGCGTGACCGAATTCGTCCGGGTGACACAGGAGGTGCTGCCGCTGCGCTACTTCCTGCGCATGGCGCCGGAGCTCGCCAGCGGGTCGCAGACCGCTGCGGGCGTGCCCCTGCGGGTGCAGCTGCTCGGCTCGGACCCGACGCGGATGGCGGCGAATGCGGCGCGGCTGATGAGGCTGTCGCCGGCTGGCGTCGATCTCAATTTCGGCTGCCCGGCGCCGCAGGTGAACCGGCACCGGGGCGGCGCGGTGCTGCTGGATGAGCCGGAGCTGATGCATGCGGTCACGGCGGCGGTCGGCACGGCCGTGGGCGGCCGGACGCCGTTCAGCGCGAAGATGCGGCTCGGGGTGCAGGACAAGTCGCGGGCGATAGAGGCGGCGCAGGCACTGGAGGCCGGCGGCGCGGAGCTCATCGTGGTCCACGCGCGGACCCGCGACGAGCGCTACGACCCGCCGGCGCACTGGCCGTGGGTCGCGCGCATCGCGGAGTCGGTCCGCGTGCCGGTCGTCGCCAACGGCGAAATCTGGAACGTCGAGGACTACCTGCGCTGCCGGGCCGAGAGCGGCGTCGGCGACGCGATGCTGGGTCGCGGCGCAGTGGCCGATCCCTTCCTCGTCGAGCGCATCCGCGCCCGGCTGGCCGGCGCAGCGCCACGGCCGCCGGCGGCGGACTGGCCGCGCCTGCTGCCGCTGCTCGCGGATTACTGGGCACGCGTGCGCGAGGACATCACACCGCGCCACGCGCCGGGCCGGCTCAAGCAGTGGCTGAACCTGCTGCGACGGAACTACCCGCAGGCCGAAACCCTGTTTCGCCAGCTGCGCGAACTGCGCGATGCGGTCGACATGGACCGCGCGCTCGCCGCCTGCGTCGGCGCCTGCGAGCCGACTCAGGCGCGCAGCGGCGCGACCAGCGCCTCCGGCTGATCCTCGCGCCGCTTGTAGATGTGCGCGGTGCAGCTGCCGTCCGCGCGCGCGGCGCCGTCGAACAGCCAGTGCACACGCCCGTACCACCGCAGCGTCGCGGTGCCGTTCCAGATCGGGCAGTGACTGCAGTAGACCGGCAGGCGCGGCTGGCCGAAGGTCAGCGGGCCCGCGTGCTCGACGAAAGGCAGCGCATCCGGCCCCTCGTAGGCGCCCAGCGTACGCAGCCGCCCGCCGCTGCCGCAGAGCTTCTGGTGCAGCGTGAAGCGCTGTGCATCCTCGGTGACGGTGACTTCGCCCATGTGCATCTTCAGCAGGAAGGCGGACGCCTGCGCGAATTCCGCGGTCGACATCAGCTCCCATTTGTCGAAGCCGGCGCGCTGGCCTTCGGCGGTTTCCATCTGGAAGCGGAACAGGCCGTCGTCACCGCCGTGCGTCAGCGCGAAGGCCATGCTGTCGGCCATGAAGCGCACGAGGCGGTCGTGCAGCGGCAGGTAGAGCGCGTCGACCTTGCGTGTCACCAGCGCGATGGCCGCGTCGGCGTCCTCGGCCTCGATGGCGACCAGCGTCGCGCCCGCATTGTCCGCATGCGCGCGGTCGAAATCCGCTTCACCGGCGGCAAGCGTGGCGACGACCAGGGCCACGGCCTCGGTCGCCGATAGCCTTGCCGGCGCCGGCGCGAGCCCGGCGCCCCAGGCCTCGTGCATCAGCCGGTTCATGTCGGTTGCGAACCGTGCGCAGTGCGCGGCAAGCGCCGCCTCGGCGCCGGTGTCGGCGGCAAGCCCCGCCAGCGACTCCAGCATCACGCGGATCGTGATGCCGAGGCCGCGATACATCATGTTGAATTCCTTGGCGAGGCTGCGCGCCATGCCGTCGCCGTGCTCGACGAGCTGGGCGGCGGCCGTCAGGTCGCCGCGGCGGAGCGTTTCGCGCAGGGTGTCGCTGAGGCGCAGGCCCCACTGGTTCATGGCCACGGTCATGCTTGGTCCCCGGTGCTGGTGCATTCAGAACGGTTCAGGGTGCACCGCGAGGTTCGACCAGAACTGTTCGTACGGATGGCTGCAGAGTTCGACGATGGTGCCCCACGGGTCCTGGCAGTAGACGACCTCGTATTCCTTGTTCGCCCACAGCTTCCACACCCTGCTCATGACCTTGCCGCCATGCTCGCCGATGCGCTTCGCGACGGCATCGACGTCCGGCGCGGTCAGGCAGAAATGGAAGATGCCGCCGCGCCAGTACTCGAAGGTGTTGGCCGGGACTTCGGTCTTCGGCTCGACGAACTGGAACAGTTCGATGCCGACGCCGTCGGCGGTGCTCAGGTGCGCCATCATCACGTGCTCGAAGCGCTCGCCGAAAATGTCCTTCACGACCTTGCCGAAATGGCTGCCGTCGTTGCGCGCATCCGTCGGCGGCACGAGCAGGTAGCAGCCGAGCACGTCGACATACCAGCGCGCGGCGGCCTCGATGTCGGGGACGCTGATACCGATGTGGTTCATGCGCATCGGGTGGTTCATGGGCCGCCTCCGCAGGGTTGATGGGAATTCCGTCGAGCCCCGACTCTACCGCCGACGCGGCGCGCTTGTCGATTCCACGCCGGCGCACCACCTTGCCGCATGCGCGGCCGCGGACAATACTCGGACAAAACACAGGGCGGGCATGCCCGCGGGAGCCGACATGGATACCGACAAGCTCGACAAGGTGGTGCTCGCCGCGCGCCAGCAGCGCGAGCAACGCGAACGCGATTACCGCGAACAGGCGCTCAAGCTCTACCCGTGGGTCTGCGGCCGCTGCGGCCGCGAATTCACGCGCCTGAACCTGCGCGAACTCACCGTGCATCACCGCAACCACGACCACGACTTCAACCCGCCCGACGGCAGCAACTGGGAGCTGCTGTGCCTCTACTGCCACGATAACGAGCACCAGCGCCTCGTCGACGCCGCGCGCGGCGCGAGTTCGGCGCCCGGCGGCAGTGCCCCGGCACGGGGCACGGGCAAGGCCTTCGCGGGCCTCGCCGATCTGCTGGGCAAGAAGACCTGAGCGGGTGGCGGCCCCGGCGCACGCTGCCGTCAGCCGGGCCCTGACCGGATGAACCACCCGCACTCGCCGGGACCGAACGCCGGGTTGATCGGGCTGGCGGGCAGTCGCCACGCGCTCGGCACGCCCTGCCTCGTACTCGACCTGGATGCGCTCGAAGGCAATATCGCCGCGCTGGCCGCGCACGCGCGCGCGCACGGCTACGCCCTGCGACCGGTCGCGAAGATTCACAAGTCGTCGACTATTGCGCGCCTGCAGATGGCCGCCGGCGCGATCGGCCAGAGCTGCGCAACGCTCGCCGAGGCGGAGGTGATGGTCGACGCGGGCATCCGCGGCGTGCTGCTGTTCTCGAGCGTGGTGACTCGCGCCAAGCTCGAGCGGCTCGTCGCGCTGAACGCGCGCGCCGACGGCTTGCTGGTCGCGGTGGACGACGCCGCGAACGTGACCGCGATGGCGGCCCTCAATCCGCCCGGCGCACCGGCCCTTAAGTTGCTCGTCGACTGCGAGGTCGGCGGCGGACGCACCGGCGTCGCCGACCCGCCGGCGGCCGTCGCGCTCGCGCGACACATTGCCGCCACCAGGGGCGTCGCCTGTGCGGGCATCCAGGTCTACTGCGGGAGCATCCAGCAGATGGCCGCGCATGCGGCCAGGCAGGCGGCGGCGCGCACGGTCGCCACCCGCGCGCAGGCCTACGTCGACGCCCTGCGGGCAGCAGGCCTGCCGCCCGCGATCGTCAGCGGCGGTGGCACGGGCACCTATGCCATCGACGCCGCGTTCGGCGTGCAGACCGAATGCCAGGCCGGCTCCTACGTGTTCATGGACGCGAATTACATCGACGTCGAACTCGAGGCCGGCGGCGTGCACCGCTTCCGGCCCTCGCTCTTCGTGCGCACGACCGTGATCAGCGCCGCGCAGGCCGGGTTCTGCATCACCGATGCCGGGCGCAAGGAATTCGCCCGCGACGGTCTCGCACCCCGACCCTGGTCCGGCGCGCCAGCCGGCACCCGCTACAGCATCGTGGGCGACGATCTCGGCCGGATGGATTTCGCGTCACCCGGGCAGGCGCTGCCGCCCGGGGCGGCAGTCGAATGCCTCACACCCCACGCCTACGCCACGCTCAATCTCCACCCCGTCTATCACTGCGTGCGCGGCGACACGCTGGTCGACATCTGGCCCATCGATGCCCGCCTGAACTGGTAGGTGGCGCCCGACGCCAGCCGGGACAGTACGGGCAATCCAAAGGGGGCTGCGCACGCGTCTCGCGGGCCGCGCCTGACGCGCGCTGGCTCCGCTCCATGCCCGCCGCTCCCTGCCGCGAGACCCGCGCCGCCGACTCGACGCCAAACCGGAGTCGACGCCCGAGCGTAGAGTGGACGGCCCTGCCCTTACTGGAGCGACTCATGCGCGGATCGATGCTGGTGCTGGTTCTCATGCTGACTGCCTGCAGCCTTACCGCCTGCGGCGGCCTCGACGTCGCCGATTACCGGCAGGCGACGCCGAAACTCGAACTGGAACGCTACTTCGACGGCCGCCTGAAGGCCTACGGCCAGTTCCAGGACCGCTTCGGGCACGTCAAGCGACGCTTCGTCGTGGACATCGAGGGTCGCTGGAACGGCGAGACGCTGACGCTGGACGAGTCTTTCGTCTACGACGACGGTGAGCGCGAGAAGCGCCTGTGGACACTGCGCCAGACCGCGGACGGCGGCTGGACCGGCTCCGCCGGCGGTGTCGTCGGTACTGCCGCCGGCCGCGGCGCCGGCAATGCGTTCAACTGGCAATATGACTTCGATCTCGCGACGGACGACGGCGTGATCCGCCTGCACTTCGACGACTGGCTGTTCCTGCAGGACGATGGCGTGCTGCTGAACCGCGCCTACGTCAGCAAGTTCGGCATCAACGTGGGCGAAGTGCTGATCTCCTTCGCCAGGCAGCCCACGCCCTGACCGATGCCGCGTGACCGCGTGGCGTCGGCGGCAACGGCGCGAAACGCGGGTTGGTGCACAATGACGGCATGGCGGACTGGCATCTCTACGTCTTGCGCATGCGTTCCGGGGCGCTTTACACGGGCATCGCGACCGATGTCGAGCGCCGGCTGGCCGAACATGACAGGGGCAGGGGTGCGAAGAGCCTGCGCGCCAAGGGGCCGCTGACCCTCGTCTACCAGGCCAGGCTGGGCGCGCGCAGCCTCGCGCTCCGCGCGGAATGCGCCATCAAGAAACTGCCCAAGGCCGCAAAGGAGGCGCTGGTGGCTGCGCAGCCCGACGCGCCCACCCTGCGCGCGCGCCTGGACCTCGCGGGCACGCGCGAGACGGATTCGGGCGCAAGCGGCGGAGTGCCCGGCGCGCGCGGCCGCGGGACACTGCAGCCGTCACCACCAGCGCACCGGGAGCCCGCCATGCAGGCCTGCCAGACCAACGATGCATTCATGCCGTCGACCGACGACGAACGCTGGGCCGCGGTCCAGCGTCGCGACCGCGCGGCCGACGGCCAGTTCTTCTACGGCGTGCGGACGACCGGCGTGTACTGCCGGCCCTCCTGCCCGTCGCGGCCGGCGCGTCGCGAGAACGTCAGCTTCCACGCAAGCTGCGATGCGGCGCGCGAGGCGGGCTTCCGGCCCTGCAAGCGCTGCAGGCCCGGGCAGTCGAGCGAAACGGCCGGGCCACACGCAGGCGTGGTGCGGGCCTGCCGGGCCATCGAGGCCGCCGCCGAGTTGCCGACCCTGGACGAACTTGCCCGCATCGCGGGCCTGAGCCGCTTCCACTTCCATCGCCAGTTCAAGGCCGCGACCGGCGTGACCCCGCGCGCCTACGCCGCGGCCCGGCGCAGCGAGCGCGTGCGTGCCGCGCTCAGCGGCGGCGGCACCGTGACCGAGGCGATTTATGCGGCGGGTTACAACTCGAACGCCCGTTTCTACAGCGACGCCTCCGGGATCCTCGGCATGACCCCCAGCACCTGGCGCGCCGGCGGGCAGGACACCGAGATCCGCTTCGCGATTGGCCAGTGCTCGCTCGGCGCGATCCTGGTCGCCGCGACCGGCAAGGGCCTGTGCGCAATCCTGCTCGGCGACGACCCGGACGCACTGGCCCGCGACCTGCAGGACCGCTTCCCGCGTGCGACGCTGCGCGGTGACGACCCGGCGTTCGCCCGCACGGTCGCGCTGGTCGTGGGCTTCGTCGAAAAACCGGCCATCGGGCTCGATCTGCCGCTCGACATCCGTGGCACCGCCTTCCAGCAGCGCGTGTGGCAGGCGCTGCGCGGGATCCCGGCCGGGCAGACCGCGAGCTACGCCGACATTGCCCGCACGCTCGGCATGCCCGGGGCCGTGCGCGCCGTGGCCCAGGCCTGCGGCGCGAACGCCCTGGCCGTGGCGATCCCCTGCCATCGCGTGGTGAAGAGCGACGGCAGTCTGTCGGGATACCGCTGGGGTGTGCAGCGCAAGCAGGCGCTGCTCGATCGCGAGGCTGCGCGCTGATGCAGGCCGCGGACCTGTTCGAAGACGCGGCGCCCGGCGCCGACGGTGGCGCGCGCGTCGCGGCCGGGACATGGCCCGGGGTCGCGGCAACGCTGGACGAGCGGGGCTACGCGATATTGCCGGGGTTGCTTGCGCCCGGGGAATGCGCCGCGCTCGCCGCGATGTACCGCGAGCCTGCCCACTTCCGCAGCCGCGTCGTCATGGCGCGACACGGCTACGGGCGCGGCGAGTACCAGTACATGGCCTACCCCCTGCCAGCACTCGTCGGCGGCCTGCGCGAGGCGCTGTACCCGCCACTCGCGGGCATCGCGAACCGCTGGCAGGCCGCGATGGGCCTCGACATCCGCTTTCCGCCGACACATGCCGAGTTCCTCGCGCGCTGTCATGACGCCGGCCAGCGCCGCCCGACGCCGCTGCTGCTGCAGTACGGGGTCGGCGACTACAACTGCCTGCACCAGGATCTGTATGGCGAGCACGTGTTCCCGCTGCAGGTCGCCGTGCTGCTGTCGGCGCCGGGCCGCGACTTCAGCGGGGGTGAATTCGTGCTGACCGAGCAGCGGCCACGCATGCAGTCCCGCGTGGAAGTCGTGGCGCTCGATCAGGGCGACGCGGTCGTGTTCGCCGTGCACCAGCGCCCCGTGCAGGGCAGCCGCGGCGCGTATCGCGTCAACATGCGGCACGGCGTCAGCCGCCTCACGCGCGGCGCACGCCACACGCTGGGCGTCATTTTCCACGACGCCAGCTGACCGTCCCGGCCCGCTGGCGTGGCCGCAGCGACAGGCGACGGCACCAGGAGCAGGGCGTGGGCGCGGTCCGATGGCCTCTCGAAAAGCCCACCGCGCCCGGCGCCTGGCCGGCGTCGGCGGGCGGCATCCCTCATTCCGTGCCGGTTTCCTTCTTGACCCCTTCCGCCGCACCTTCGATGGCGTCCTGCATGTCTTCCGCGGCGTCCTTGATCTCCTCGTGTTCGCGAAGGTCCAGCGCGTCCCTGGTCCCTTCGACCGCCGATTCGACCGGCGTCTCGTCCTTGCCGCAGGCGGTCAGCAGCGCGAGCAGTACACACATGAGCAGGATCAGCGTCGTTTTCATCATGACCTCCTGGATGGATGGAACGGACCGGTCACACCAGCCCCTGGTGCTTCATAGCACCGGCAACGGGGAGGGTCTGTAGTTGATCGGCGCATTCATCGGGCATGCTTGCTGGCTGCACCGCAAGCCGCGCGCCGAGGGACGGGAAGGTCAGGCCTGGGGTTCTTCGTGATCGGAGCCGGCCAGCGCCAGACGCACGGACTGGGCCAGCACCGCATCGTCCAGCGGTTCTTCCAGCACATCGGTGGCGCCGTTGCGGATGGCCTGCACCGCAGCCTGGATGGCATGCATCGGCACGGTCATGATCGCGGGCAGATTGAGGCCGCGGGAGCGCAGTTCGTCCAGGAACTCCGCCCCGCTCATGTCGTCGAGGTCGTGGTCGACGAGCAGCACGGTGCGGCGCGGCGGCGAGATGGACTCGATGGCGTCCCTGGCGTTCTCGAAGCCGAGCACCCGGTGGCCGCGCGCCTCCAGCGCCAACGCAAGCCGCTTGCGCTGCGACGCGTCGGCGTTCACCACCACCACCGTCGCCGTCGTGTCGAGACCATCCCCGACGACATTCATGTCCATCTTCGATACCGGGTCAGGACGCGCTGGATACACCCAGGGCCCGACCTTCGTGCGCCAGTTCATGCAGTGCGTCCAGCGACAGGATGCGCACGAAGCGGCGGTCGACTTCCAGCACGCCGCGGCGCTGCAGGTCGGTGAACAGCCGGCTGATCGTCTCGACGGCGACCGCAAGGTAATTCGCGATTTCCTGCCGCGACATGCTCAGGTTGAACTCCGTCCGCGAGCAGCCACGCGCCGCGAAACGATTGGAGATGAACAGCAGGAAGGTCGCGAAGCGCGCCTGCGCCGACTTCTGCCCGAGCAGCAGCGCGTGGTTCTGCTTGTCCATCAGCTGCATCGCCGCGGCGCGCATCAGTTCGTTCCACAGGGCCGGCACTTCGGCGGCCACCGCGGCCACCCGCGCATACGGAATCGTGCAGACCGCCGTGGTTTCGAGGGCGACCGCCGAACTCTGGTGGGCATCGCCGGCGATGGCGTCGAAGCCGAGCAGATCGCCCGGGAAATGGAAGGCCACCGTCTGTTCGCAGCCATCCTCGCTGTCGATGTAGGCCTTCACCGAGCCGGAACGCACGATGTAAAGGGATTTGAGCTCGTCGCCCTGACGGAACAGGTGGGCCCCACGCCGCAGCGGGCCGCTGCACACCATGTTCTTGGCCGCCTGCGCCCGCGCATCGGGTTCGAGCACCCGTGCGACACAGAACCTGGACCACCGGCAGTTGCCACAGGACGAATTGAGCGGCGGAAAACTGATGATGTTGTCGGCCATTTGAGTTCCCCAAGTTGTTTTGCACGTCTGGGGTGAACTCTAGAGGGCGGCGTCCAGTGCCGGTATTCGCGGAATCGCGTAACGGGACTGCGGCTACTACGTAAGCCCAACTACGTATTTCCGGGGCTCGGTGTCCGTGCCCGCAGCCCCATGGTCCGGGGGAAACCCGACAGACTGTCACGGGCAGCGCCCGGGCCGCGACAGGATGCGCGGGAAGCCGCGCCCACGATAGGCCCCACCGGGCAACTGTGTCCCGCGCTGGGCTCAGACGTTCTGTAGGGTCAAAGCCCTGCCGGCGCTGACAATGGCATCGAGAATCGTCAGCCGAGAAAAGAGAAAAGGTGTCAGATTTGAAATCTGACACCTTTTCTCTTTTGTGCCCTCAGGCCGGAGGGGGGCGGGGCTGAGCTCCCCGGCAGGCGCGGGCGCCGGTGTTCGTGTTCGTACGGGCCACCGAACACCGAGGGGAATGGGATGGACAGGCGCCACCTGGAGGGCACTGCCGCGGCGGCAGCGCATCCCTCAATGCACCGTTCTTCGCCGTGTCTTCCGTGCTCCGTGGCAGCAATGCGACCTCTGGTGCCGCGGACACGCCTGGTTTCACCACGGAGGGCACGGAGGACACTGAGAATACGCATTTTTCGAGCGTGGCCCGGGCAAAGGCCATGCCTTCGACTGCAGGCTCAGCCCCACTCGAAAAATCCCTGTGTTCTCGGAGTTCTCTGTGGCCCATCAGCATGCGGACACCGGCACCCGCGTCCACCTGTGATCAGCAGACAGTCCGCCACGGGCGAGGCCGGGCGGCACAGCCATCGTCCGCCCTCATCGGGCTGCCTGCCGGCGGGCAAGGACCTGCGGAGATACCCCGATGCTCAGCTGTAGCCAAGCTTGGCGGTCATGCTGACCAGCTCGGCCAGCGACTTCGCGCCGGTCTTGTGCATGACCTTCGCGCGGTGGATTTCGACCGTGCGCTCGCTCAGGCCCAGCTCGATGGCGATGACCTTGTTCGCCTGGCCGCGCGCGATCCGGAGCATGACGTCGTGCTCGCGCGGGGTGAGACCGGCGAAGCGTTCGCGCAGGTGCACCGCCTCGTCCGCCGCGCGGCGTCGGCTGCGATCGAGCTCCAGCGCCTGGAAAATCCGGTCCAGCAGTTCCTGATCGCGAAACGGCTTTTCGATGAAATCAATCGCGCCTTCGCGCATCGCGTGCACGGCCATCGACACGTCGCCGTGACCGGTGATGAAAATGATGGGCAGCGGGCAGCCACGCTGCTTGAGCTGCTGCTGCAGTTCGACACCGCTCATGCCGGGCATGCGGATGTCCAGCACCAGGCAGCCACCGGGCTCGGGCGGCAGCTGCTCGAGGAACTGGCTCGCGGACTCGAAGGTCTTGACCGCAAGCGACACGGACTTCAGCAGCATCGCCAGCGAGCCGCGCACCGCGGCGTCGTCGTCCACCACGAAAACCGTCTGTCGTTCGTCGTTCATGCGTCCCGTTCCGGCTCACTCGGTCACGAGCGGCAGCGTGATCACGAAACGTGCGCCGCCGTGCTCATTGGTCTGGTATTTCAGCGTGCCCCCATGGGCGGCCACGATCGACTGGCTGATGGACAGGCCCATGCCCATCCCGTCCGGCTTGGTCGTGAAGAACGGGTGGAACAGTCGCTCGCGGATGGCGTCCGAAACGCCCGGCCCCCAGTCGTCGAATCTGAGTTCATGCGTCGCACCTTCGCCGCGGCTGCTGATTTCGAGCATGCGCTCGCCCTCGGGCTTCTCGCGCATCGCGTCGATGGCGTTGCGGATGAGGTTGAGGCAGACCTGCTGAAGCTGCACCGCGTCGATCAATACCGTGGGCGGCGTCGCGTCGAGGCGCAACTCCACGCGCACGCCGGCCTCGCGGGCGTCGGCGGCGGCCAGTTCGAGCACCGAGCGGACGACCTCGTTGAGCGTTGCGAACTCCTTGTGGCTTTCGCGCTTGGTGACAAAGGCCCGGATACGCCGTACGACCTGTCCCGCGCGCAGCGCCTGCTCGGCGATCTGCGTGCAGGCCTCCTTCAAGGTCGCCACGTCGAGCCCTTCCATGTCGAGCAGCCGCTTGGCGGCCTGGGCATGCGTCGCGATTGCGGTCAGGGGCTGGTTGATCTCGTGGGCGATTGCCGACGCCATCTCTCCCAGCGTCGTGAGCCGGCCGACGTGCGCGAGGTGCTCGCGCGCCTGGCGCGCCACCTCGTCGCTGCGCACCTTCTCCGTTCGATCGATGACCATGCCGACGATCAGCGGCGTGTTGTCCGAGCGCGACACGAGGCCGACGTGCAGCGACACGTCCAGCACGCCCTCGTCGCGCCGGCGCATCCGGAGGTCCGCCGCGTGCTCGCTGCCGGTGCCATTCGCGAGATCGGTCACCAGGCTCGTCAGCGCGCGATAGTCGTCGCTGGACAGCAGCTCGATGAAGGACATGCCGGCGAGTTCGCGCGCATCGTACTGCAGCATGCGCATCAGCGCGGGGTTGCCGGCGTGGATGATGCCCGGAAATTCAGCGGTGAAGATGCCGATCGGCACGTTGTCGACGACTTCGCGCAGTTCGTCCTCGCGCGCGCGGATCGTGTCCTCCATCCGCTTGCGCTGCGTGAGGTCGCGAACGAAGCCGACGAACTTGCGGCCCTCGGAACTGTGCACCTCGCCCACGGCCAGGTCCATCGGGAACTGCTCGCCGTTCTTGCGGCGCGCCGTCACCTCGCGGCCGATGCCGATGATGTGGCGCTCGCCGGTGTCGAGATACCGCTCGAGGTAGCCATCATGGCGCACGGCTTCGGCGACCGGCATCAGCATCTTGATGTTCTGCCCGATCACTTCGGCCTCGCCGTAGCCGAAGATGCGTTGGGCGGCCGGATTGAACACTTCGACGAGGCCGCGCTGGTCGATGAGGATCACGCCGTCGACAGCCGCCTGGATCAGGCCTTCGTACCTGGCTGCGAGGTCGTCGTGCGACCGCGTCCGCGGGTCTCGGTTGCTCATCAATGGGGTCCCGGGTAGCAGTCCTCAAGGGTAAACAGCGCGCATCGCGGCGACAAGGGATCGCGCACGGTCGCTTCCGTCAGGCACAGGCGCTATCTTGGTTCATACAGCGGTCGTTCAAGCAGCGGCGACACAAGGGGGATACATGGCCTTTTCGATACACAGGATCCTGGTGCCGATTGACGGATCCGAGGGTGCCCAGCAGGCGGCGGCCCATGCCGGCGATCTGGCGCGGCTCGCGCGCGCGGGCATTGCCCTGCTGCGCGTGCATAGTCCCGAAATCTACCAGCTCAGCGTGCTGTCGGAGATTCCGCCGCTGACCGATTTCGAATACCTCGAGGTCATGGAGAAGCAGATGAACGACCCGGCCAAGGACCCGGCGTTCGCACGGGCGCTGGAAGCGCTTGGGACTGTCGAGGGCGGTATCACGCAGCATATCGTGTGGGGCCAGCCGGCCGAGGCAATCTGCGACTTCGCGGGCGAACAGGGCGTGGATCTCATCGTCATCGGTTCGCGGGGCCGTTCCGTCTTCGCCCAGCTGGTGCTTGGCAGCACCAGCTCCCAGGTCCTCCACCACGCGCCCTGTCCGGTGCTGCTCGTGCGCTGAGGGGTCGGGTCGTCAGCCACCGGGCAACGGTGTCCCGCGCTGCGCTCAGACGGTCTGCAGGGTCCAAGGCCTGCCGTTTCCGACCATGACGGAGAAAAGGTGTCAGATTTCAAATCTGACACCTTTTCTCCCCTCGACGGGCGCCAGCCAGTGGGCAGCGGGAAAGCACTTTCACAGCAACGATCCTGACGCGCGTGCATCACCCGCGCCTGTCGGCGAGCCTGGGGAGGAAAAGGCGTCAGATTTCAAATCTGACACCTTTTCCCCATGCACTGAACGCCGCACGGTGCCGGCGCTTTTTGCCGCAGGACACGGAGAACACCGAGGATAGAGAGAAAGCTTGCCCTCGAAGCGTCTGGCGGGTTCTCGGTGGCAATCCGGCGCCGGCAACGCCCCCCCAGGTTCAGTTCAGCCGCCGCAGCGCCGCGATGACGTCGGCGGTCTGCTCGTAGGGCGTCATGTGCGCCCCGCCCGGGATGGTCACCAGGCTCGCGTGCGGCAGGTGCGACTGGAACGCGTGCGCGTAAGGCATCGGCAACAGGCGGTCCGCGTCCCCCCACACCAGCACGGTCGGCAGCTTTGCCCGATACAGGCGTTCGCTGAGACCGCGTTCGGGAATCGGGAACAGAATCTTGCCCGCCGTGCCCATGCGCCGCGCGTTCTTCAACAGGAACTCCTGCAGGAAGCCCTCGTCCTGGAAGCGCGCGATGAAGCTGACCAGATCGTCCTGCGTGCTGCCGAAGTCGTAGCCCTCGGTAATGAATTTCGTGCCCCAGGCGGGGTCGCTGAACAGGAGGTCGGGCAATTCGAAGGGCAGCTTCGCGAAGATGTCCGGCATCGGGTGTTCGTCCAGCCACAGGCCGGCGGCGCAGATGAGCCCCAGGCCACGGAACGCGCGCGGGTTCAGGCAGGCCATCTCCGCGGCGATCATGCCGCCCATCGAGTGGCCGACGACGGCCGGCTGCTCGATGCGGAGTTCCTCCATGACGTCGAATCCCCACAGCGTGAAATCGAGCATCGTGCGCAGGTTGTCGGCGCCCTCGGAGTCGAGGTAACCGGGCAGCGACGGGGCATACACGTGGTAGTGCTCGCCCAGCGCCATCAGGAACGGATCGCCCTCGTACAGGCCGCCCGCCGAATGCATGTACAGCAGCGGCTTGCCCTGCCCGACTTCGAAGACCCGCGTCTGGGTGCGGCCGCCGCCGGTCGCAATCATGTAGGACTGCATCAGGCGACTCCCTTCAGTTCACGCTCGGGCTGGCGACGATTGGCGATCGGGCGGCACCAGAAGCGGTTGTCGTCGGCATAGTCCGGCCAGAGGTTGCGCAGTTTCGGCATGACCTTCTCGCCGAACAGGCGCGTCGAGTGACGGACGACCTCGTGCGGCATGCTGCCGAGCGCCATCAGGCAGAACAGGTTGCCGAAGCGCAGATCCTTGATCATCTCCTCGCACTGCTCGCGCACCGTCTCCGGGCTGCCGCAGATCACGTAGCGCTGGTCGAGCAGTTCCTTCCAGCTGAGCTGGCTCAGGGTTTTCGCGCCCTTCGGCGTGAACTGCGGGATGGCGCCCTTCTTCAGCGTCTTGATCGTGCGGTAGCCGGGCGCCTCGCCGAAGCCGGGATAGATGTGCAGGCAGCGGTTGTAGAAGTAGTCGATGTGCTTGCGGTAAAGCTTCTCGGCCTCGGCGTCGGTCTCACCGACGGCGATCACCTGGGCGAAGCCCGCGCGGTAGGGCGATTCGTCGACCGCGTGCCGTCCCACCTGTTCCCAGTAGCCGCGCATGAGGTCGCGCCCGCGCAGGTAGCCGGAGTAGCTCAGATAGCTGTACGAGTAGGTGTTCTCGATGCAGAAGTCGTAGGTCTCGACCGAGCCGCCGCCGGGCACGTGGATCGCCGGGTAGGGCTGCTGCACCGGCCGGGGCCAGATGTTGACGTAGCGGAGCTTGTTGTAGCGCCCGTTGAACGCGAAGGGCTCGCGTTCCGTCCAGGCCCTGATGATCAGTTCATGCGCCTCGGCGTAGCGTTCGCGCGTTTCGGTCGGAATGGTGCCGTAGGCGTAGTTCGTGTCCATCGACGTGCCGACCGGGAAGCCGCCGACGAAGCGGCCGCCCGACATCACGTCCAGCATCGCCATTTCTTCCGCCACGCGTACGGCCGGGCTGTACAGCGCGATGGAGTTGCCCAGCACCACGATCGCGGCGCGTGAAGTGCGGCGCGTCAGCGTCGCCGCCATCAGGTTCGGCGAGGGCATCAGCCCGTAGGCGTTCGAGTGATGTTCGTTGACGCCGATGCCGTCGAAGCCGCACTGCTCGGCGTATTCGAGCTGGTCCAGGTAGTTGTGGTAGACGTCATGGCCGGCAACGGGGTCGTAGAGCGAATTCGGCAGGTCGACCCACACCGAATGATGCTTCTCGCGAAAGTCCTCGGCGAGGTGCGGCCACGCCATCAGGTGGAAAAAGGTGAATTTCATCGGCGTGCTCCTGTGTCGGTGCGCGTTGCTGCGACGCAATCTGGCGTGATTCGGGAACGGTCCGACTATAGCGCAGGAATTTCCACGCCTCCAAGGCATCGGGTTCGCGTGGCAGACTCGCTGCATGCATGCCCGGCATCCACCGTGAACGAACGCGAAGCGCACATACCGCTCCCCTGCACAACCGACGTGCTGCTCGTGTCGGGCAATCGCACGTATGCGAGCGCCGCCCGCCTTGCGCTGGGCGCGCAGGGATGCCGCGTCACGACGGCGACGGACGGCGCGGCGGCGCTGGCGCTGACACGGGACGCATGCTTCGCACTGCTGCTCGTCGACGAACGGCTTCCCGACATCGACGGCCCCCGCTTGCTGACGCGACTGATCGCGCAGGCGCAGGACGCGCCCATCGTCATGCTGATGACGGAATCGTCGGCCGCGGCCACGGCACCTGCGCTGGAGGCCGGCGCACGCGCCGTTTATCCCAGACCGCCCGGCGCGTCGGGTCTCGCCGGGATCGTCAGGCGTGAGCTGTGCCTGAGTCCGCCGCTGCTCGACGACGCACTCATCGATGAACTGCGCGCGACGATCGCGGGGCCCGACGCGCGGGGGGCGCTGCTGACCCGCTTCGAGGGAGAGACGCAGGCGCTGTGGTCGGCTGCGCGCGAGGCCCTCGTCTCGGGGCAAGCCCAGGTCCTCGCCACCGCCCTGCACCGGTTGCGCGGCGCAACGGCGAGCATCGGTGCACTGGCCTGTGAACGCCGGCTCGCAGGCCTCGCGATTCGCGAGGACGAGCCGCTGCCCGATCTCGCTGAATGGGAAGCCTGCCACGCGCTGCTCGAGCAGAGCGTCGAGGCACTGCGCAGGGTCCTCGCCTAGGCTGCGTGCTGGCGGGTTTGCGCGTGGCGTGGTGACCGATGTCGGCGCAGGGGACTGGGGGCAGAAAAGGTGTCAGATTTGAAATCTGACACCTTTTCTCAAAGCCATCACCAGCTCCGTTCACGGGGATCACTGTCCGCGCCGAACGTTGCGCTTCCCGCGTCAGCGCAACCTACGGGACGCGTGCGTTGCCGTGAAAGTGCCTTTCCGGTGCCAACCGGCGGGCGCCCTTCGCTACCGGTTCACGTTGCGCTCGCCACCGGGGCAGAAAAGGTGTCAGATTTGAAATCTGACACCTTTTCTCAAAGCCATCACCAGCTCCGTTCACGGGGATCGCTGTCCGCGCCGAGCGTTGCGCTTCCCGCGTCAGCGCAACCTACGGGACG
>CALRPY020000052.1:0-31159 GCA_943370145.1 Hydrogenophaga intermedia
CGCCGAGGCCGACGTGCTGGTGCTGGCCGTCAAGCCACAGCAGTTGAAGGACGTCGCGAGCGGGCTCGCCGCGGCACTGGCCGGCCGCCGGCCGCTGGTGCTGTCGATCGCCGCCGGGATCTCGACCGCTTCCCTGGCCGACTGGTTCGGCAGCGACACCCCGATCGTGCGGAGCATGCCAAATACGCCGGCGCTGATCGGGCGCGGCACGTCGGCGCTGTTCGCGACCGCGGCGACCGACGCGGCCGGCAGGACGCTTGCGGAAAGCATCATGCGCGCGGTCGGGGCCGTCCACTGGCTGGATGACGAAGCCCTGATGGACGCCGTGACCGCGCTGTCCGGCAGCGGGCCGGCCTATCTGTTCCGCGTGATCGAATGCATGGCGAGCGCCGGCGAGCAGCTCGGGCTCGCGCCGGCGCTCGCGCGCCGGCTCGCCCTCGAAACCGCCGCCGGCGCGAGCGAACTCGCCCTCGGCTCGGCCTTCGACCCGGCGACGCTGCGCGCCCAGGTCACGTCGAAGGGCGGCACCACCGAACAGGCGCTGCGCGTGCTCGACGAGGGTGGCCTGTGCGATCTCCTCGGGCGCGCGCTGACCGCGGCCCGCGACCGGTCGCGCGAGCTGGCGGCGGAGTTCGGCCGGGGATGAGCGGAGGTTACGTCGCCAACGCCGGCACCTTCCTGCTGGACGTCGTTTTCGGGCTCTACATCGGCGCGGTCATGCTGCGGCTGTTCCTGCAGTGGTCGCGCGCGGATTTCTACAACCCGCTGTCGCAGGCCATCGTCAAGCTGACGAACCCGATCCTGCGGCCGCTGCGGCGTTACATCCCGGCGATCGGCCGCCTCGACACCGCGAGCCTGGTGCTGCTCCTCGCCCTGCAGGTGCTGAACCTGTGGTTGTCGCTGCTGGTCGCGGGCGGCGCCGGCGCGGGCTTCGGCGGCATCTTCGTGCTGGCGCTCGCCGAGCTCCTGGCGAAGGCGCTCTACATCCTGATGTTCGCGATTTTCGTGCAGGTCATCGCGAGCTGGGTCGCGCCAGGCGCCTACAACCCGGCGCTGTCGCTCGTGGACTCCATCACCTACCCGCTGCTGAAACCCTTGCGTGGCCTGCTGCCATCGCTGGGCGGCCTGGACCTGACACCGATGGTCGCACTGATCGGGGTGCAGCTCGCACAGATGCTGCTGGTCGCGCCGATCCGCGACTTCGCCGTGACGCTCCTCTGAGCAGGACGTGAGCTGGTATGCCTGGCAGGACGAGCGCCTGGTGCTGAAACTGCGCGTGCAGCCGCGCGCCAGGCAGGCGGGTGTCGACGGCATTCACGGCGACCGCCTGCGCGTGCGCATCAATGCGCCGCCGGTCGACGACAAGGCGAATGCCGAACTCCTGTGCCTGCTGGCACGGGACTTCGATCTGCCACGCCGGGCGCTGGCGATCGCGCAGGGCGGGCACGGCCAGCAGAAGACCGTGACACTGCAGGCGCCGCGCCGCCTGCCCGAGTGGTTCACCGGATTCGGGGGCGTGCCTTGCCCGGCCGGCGAGCCGTCATTAGACTCGCTGCCCCGCAGCAGCCTTCGAACCTGAGACCCGCCGCCGCCATGTCAGCCGGTTTTCCCACCGATAGCGTCGGCCTCGTCGTGCCGCAGCGCATGCGCTTCGACGCGCCGCTGACGCTGGAGTGCGGCACGACGCTCGAGCACTTCGAACTCGTCTATGAAACCTACGGCACACTGAATGCCGCGGGCGACAACGCGGTGCTGATCTGCCACGCACTGAGCGGCGACCACCACGCGGCCGGCTATCACTCGGCCGACGACAAACGCCCCGGCTGGTGGGACAACTGCATCGGCCCCGGCCGCCCGGTCGATACCAATCGATTCTTCGTCGTGTGCCCGAACAACCTCGGCGGTTGCTCCGGCTCGACCGGCCCGCTGTCCGACAACCCGGCCACCGGCCGGCCGTTTGGCCCCGATTTCCCGATCGTCACGGTGCGCGACTGGGTGGAGTCCCAGGCGCGGCTGGCCGATGCCCTGGGCATCGCGCGCTGGGCCGCCATCCTCGGCGGCAGCCTCGGCGGCATGCAGGCCCTGCAGTGGGCCGTCGACTATCCGCACCGGGTGCGGCATGCGGCCGTGATCGCCGCGGCGCCCAAGCTGAGCACCCAGAACATCGCG
The DNA here is from genome assembly GCA_943370145.1 of Hydrogenophaga intermedia. Lineage (GTDB taxonomy): Bacteria > Pseudomonadota > Gammaproteobacteria. Next base: position 2,170 of record CALRPY020000052.1, read on the forward strand.
TTCAACGAGGTCGCGCGCCACGCGATCCGGTCGGACGCGAGCTTCCACGGTGGACGCTATTACGACCACGGCGTCGTGCCCGAGCACGGCCTGATGCTGGCGCGCATGCTGGGCCACATCACCTACCTGTCGGACGACGTGCTGATGGCGCGCTTCGGCCGCGAACTGCGCGACGGCAAGCTGAGTTTCGGCTATGACGTCGAATTCCAGATCGAGAGTTACCTGCGGCACCAGGGCGAGTCCTTCGTGAAGCGCTTCGACGCCAACACCTACCTGCTGATGACGCGCTCGCTGGATTACTTCGACCCGGCACGGGAGTTCGACGGCAAGCTGTCGGCGGCGCTGGCGCGCACCGACGCCCGGTTCCTGGTCGTGTCCTTCACCAGCGACTGGCGCTTCTCGCCGGCGCGTTCGCGCGAGATCGTCCGCGCACTGCTCGATGCCGATCGGGAGGTCAGCTACGTCGAGATCGAGTCCGAGCAGGGGCACGATTCCTTCCTGCTCGAGGTGCCGCTGTACCACCGCGTGCTGCGCACCTGGTTCCAGGGCATCAAGCTGTCGGTGATGGAACCGTGAACCTGCGCGAGGAACAGGCCCTCATCGCGCGCTGGATAGAGCCGGGCAGCCGCGTGCTCGATCTCGGCTGCGGCGACGGTTCGCTGCTCGCGCATCTCCAGCTCGAGCGCAACGTCACCAGCTACGGCATCGAGATCGACAGCGAGAATATCGTCCAGTGCATCGCGTCCGGCGTGAACGTGATCCATTCGGATCTCGACCGCGGCCTGCTCGACTTCGACGACAACTCGTTCGACTACGTCGTGATGACGCAGACCCTGCAGGCGGTGCATTTTCCGAACCGCCTGCTCCGCGAAATGCTGCGCGTCGGACGCCAAGGCATCGTGACCTTCCCGAATTTCGGTCACTGGAAGTGCCGGCTGCAGGTGCTGCGCGGCCGGATGCCGGTGACGCGGCACCTGCCACACACCTGGTACAACACGCCTAACATCCACATGTGTACCGTGCGCGACTTCGAGGACCTCTGCGCGGAGGAACACATCGAAATCCTCCAGCACGAGGCCGTCGACACCGCGCACCGCTCGGCGATCGCGATGCGGCTGCTGCCGAACCTGTTCAGCGAGATAGCGCTGTACCGCTTCCGGCGCCGGGTCTGAGCGCCGCCGCGCCCAGTAATCAGCCTTGACCGGCGTTGCCGGATTTTGTGAAAGAGGCGTAATCGAGCGTTCGGACTCTCCAGCTCCACCTCTCCCGTTCCGGGAGAGGTCGACGCCGAAGGCGGCGGGTGAGGGAGGCCTGCGCCGGCGCTGCGCCAATCGGAAACGACCCTCTCCCGTCCGCTGCGCGGCCGGCCTCTACCGGGGCGGGAGAGGCGAACATCTTTAGAGTGTGGGCTGGCGCGTGCGCGTCACGACCGTTGGGCTTCCTGCGTCAGCCCAACCTACACGCTCGCCCCGAGGTGACCGGTCTTCCCATCCAGCGCCTCAGCGGAAATCGTCGATGCCGCAGCGGTAGTCGATGGTCAGCGGCGCGTGGTCGGAAAAGGGCTCATCGGTGTAGATCGCGGCCCCGGCAATCACCTCGCGCAGGCCCGGCGTGACGATGTGGTAGTCGATGCGCCAACCGACGTTTTTCGCCCTGGCCTGGCCCCGGTTCGACCACCAGGTGTACTGCTCAGGTGACTCGTTGACGACGCGAAAGGCGTCCACGTAGCCGGCGCCATCGAGCAGGGCGTCCATCCACGCACGTTCCTCCGGCAGGAAGCCCGAGTTCTTCTGGTTCGATTTCCAGTTCTTGAGATCGATTTCCTTGTGCGCGATGTTCCAGTCACCGCACAGGATGAACTCGCGTTCGAGCCCGCGGTTCGCCCGCAGCACGGGCATGTAGCGGTCGAGGAAGTCGAACTTGGCCTGCTGGCGCTCCTCGCTCGAGGACCCGGACGGCAGGTAGAGGGAGGCGATGCTGAGGCGACCGAAGTCGAGCTGCAGGTAGCGGCCCTCGCGGTCGAAGTCGGGCCAGCCCAGCCCGCGCACGACCTGGTCGGGCGCGTGGCGGCTGAACACCGCCACACCGCTGTAGCCGGGCTTCTCGGCATCCTCGAAATACGCGTGCCAGCCCGGGGGCTCCCGCAGCGCCGGCTCGAGCACAGCAACCTGCGCCTTCGTTTCCTGCAGGCACACCACGTCGGCGTCCTGGCGCGCGAGCCAGTCGTAGAAGCCCTTGCGGTGGGCGGCGCGGATGCCATTGCAGTTGAGCGTGATGACGCGCATGTCATGAAACCTTTGCGAACGTTTGAAGGCCGGTCGGGGGTGGCTATGATACGACGTCACTCACGAGGGCAGGCGTTCCATGCACGATTATCAGCGGTCATTCATCGATTTCGCGCTCGAGCGCCGCGCGCTGCGCTTCGGCAGCTTCACCCTCAAATCGGGGCGCCAGAGTCCCTACTTCTTCAATACCGGGGTGTTCGATTCCGGGGCGGCGCTCGCGCGGCTCGGGGAATACTACGCAGCCGCGCTGCTGGCCTCGGGCCTGCCGTTCGACATGCTCTACGGTCCCGCATACAAGGGAATTCCGCTGGGCGCCGCGGTCGCGATCAGCCTGTCCCGCGATCACGGCCTGGACGTGCCGTTCTGCTTCAATCGCAAGGAAGCGAAGGACCATGGCGAGGGCGGGAACACGCTCGGCGCGTCGCTTGCGGGCCGGGTTGTCATCGTTGACGACGTGATCTCCGCGGGCACCTCGGTCAACGAGTCGGTGGCGATCATCCGCGCCGCCGGTGCCGAGCCAGCGGGCGTGATGATTTCCCTCGACAGGCAGGAGCGGGGTCAGGGCACACTGTCGGCCGCCCAGGAAGTCGAGCAGCGGCACGGCATGCCGGTCTTGTCGATCGTGACGCTGGCGGACGTCGTCTCCTATTTGCACGATCGCGGTGACGCCGCTCAAGATATCGCGGCGATCGCTGACTACCTCGGACGCTACGGTGCTACGGTGGGTGTCACCGGCTGACAGCGCTTTTCATTCAGCGACCGTTGTGGCGGACTGCGCGCAGGATGTGCGGGCCGCCCCGGCGCGACGCCCCGCGACAGGACACGAGGAAAGTAGGAATGAGCCAGACACGAGGAATTCGTCGACTGCACGCTTATGTGCTGGCGGCGCTGGCCCTACACTCGATTGAAACGCTCGCAACGATTAAATGCTGGACCAACCGGGAAGGCGTGCGCGAGTGCGGCGATGTCGTGCCGCCCGAATACGCGCAGGGCGCGCACGAGGAGAAGAGCGCGAGCGGCATCGTCCTGCGCAAGCATGCCCCGAGCAAGACGCCCGAGGAAATCGCCGCCGAGCGCGAACGGCGCGAAGCGGAGGCGCGGGCCGAGGCTGCTGCCCAGGGGGCCGCGCGCAAGCAGGCGGCAGCGGATCGCGTCCTGCTCCAGACCTTCAGTTCGGAAGATGACCTGGAACTCGCGCGCGACGGCCAGCTGACGAACCTCGCATCGGTGATCAAGGTCACCGAAAGCCACGTGAAGAAACTCGACAAGTCACTCGACCAGATGATCGGCCAGGCCGCGGACATCGAGAAACGCGGCAAGAAGGTGCCGGCCACGCTCGCCGCGAACATCGCGGACGTGCGCGGGCAAATCGTCGAGCAGAACCGCTTCATCGCGGAGAAGCGCGCGGAACAGGACAAGATTCGCAGCAAGTTCGCGGAGGATATCGCGCGCTTCCGTGAGCTCCGCGCGCAGCAGGCGGCCCGCCCGCACTAGCCCGGGCCGGGGACCCCCACGAAAATCCCGCGCGCCAGCATCGCCCACTGCTCGTCCCACTGGGCCGACGGTGACTGCTGGTAGCCGCTGCGCACGAACTGCGCGATCCGACCGGCGACCGCGGCGGTCAGGAGGCTGGCCGTCGCGTTGACCAGCGCCCGGTCGGGCTGCGGGCCCGGCGCGAGCAGCGCGTCCCGCAGCACCTGGCGCAGCTGCGTCTCCAGCCGTTCGAAGAACTGCCCGACGCGCGCGCGCAGACGCTCGTGCTCGCCGACGAGGATATCGCCCATCAGCACGCGCGCGATCCCGGGATTGCACTCGGCGAAGCGCAGCACAACGGTGCAGATACGGGCGCAGCGCAGGCTCGCGTCCGCCGTCTCGCCGATGATGCGGTTGGCGAGCCCGAACACGCTCTCGTCGGCGAAATCGATCAGCGCATCAAACATCTTCGCCTTGCTGGCGAAGTGCCGGTACAGCGCCGCCTCGGACACGCCGACCGCGGCGGCGAGGCTCGCCGTCGTGATGCGCGAGCCTGGCCGGCTCTCGAGCTCGGTGGCGAGGACCTCGAGGATCTGCTGCCTGCGCGAGGATTTCACCGGCGTTCGATGAGCGTGCCGACACCAACGTCGGTGAAGAGTTCGAGCAGCAGCGCGTGCTCGACGCGGCCATCGATGATGTGCGCGCGGTTCACGCCCGCCTTCACGGCGTCGAGCACGGAATCCATCTTCGGCAGCATGCCGCCACTGATGGTGCCATCGGCAATCAGCGCCTCGACCTCCTCGGCATCCAGGCCCGTCAGCAGGTCGCCGGCCTTGTTCAGCAGGCCGCGGATGTTCGTCAGCACGATCAGCTTCTCGGCCTGCATGACCTCGGCGATCTTGCCGGCGACGAGGTCGGCGTTGATGTTGTAGGAGTGGCCGTCGTCACCGACGCCGATCGGCGCGATGACCGGGATGAAATCGCCACGCGACAGGTAGTCGATCACGCGCTTGTTCACGCCCGACACTTCGCCGACATAGCCGAGATCGACCAGCTCCCCGTCCGCACTCGCCTCGCGACGGCGGGTCATCTCCATCTTCTTCGCGTACAGCAGCGGGCCATCCTTGCCGGTCAGGCCGATCGCGCGCCCGCCATGGGAATTGATGAGGCTGACGATCTCCTTGTTGACGTTGGCGCCGAGCACCATCTCGACGACGTCCATGGTCTCGGCGTCGGTGACGCGCATGCCATCGACGAAGCGGCTCTGGATCCCGAGGCGGTCGAGCATCGCGCCAATCTGCGGCCCACCGCCGTGCACGACGATCGGATGGATGCCAACCAGTTTCAGCAGCACGACGTCGCGCGCGAAGCAGTTCTTCAGCGCGTCGTCGAGCATCGCGTTGCCGCCGTACTTGATGACGATGCACTTGCCCTGGTAGCGCTGGATGTAAGGCAGGGCCTGGATCAGTACGTGGGCGGCGGAAAGGGCTTGCTCCTTGGCGAGCGGCATCCGTTGGATCTCCGAAGTGGCGGGTTCGAAATCAGAAAGGCAGCGTCAGCGACGGGTCCACCGCGTGCAGCAGCTCGCGGAACCGTCCCTGGATGGCTTCCAGCGCGTGGGCGTCGTCGCCCTCGAAACGCAGCACGATGCTCGGCGTCGTGTTGGACGGCCGCACCAGGCCCCAGCTGTCGGCGAGGTCGACACGCAGGCCGTCGATGTCGGTGATCGTCGCGTCGGGGAAAGCGGCGGCCTGTTTGAGCTGCTCCATGAATTCGGCGTGCCGCGATTCCGGCATGTCGATGCGCAGCTCGGGCGTCGCGACCCCGCCGGGCAGGCTCGCGAAGACCTGTTCGGGGGGGACGTCGGCATTGACGAGGATCTCGAGCAGGCGCGCGGCGGCATACAGCGCATCGTCGAAACCGTACCAGCGTTCCTTGAAACAGATGTGGCCACTCATCTCGCCACCGAGCAGGGCGCCGGTCTCCCGCATCTTCGACTTGATCAGCGAATGGCCGGTCTTCCACATCAGGGGCTCGCCGCCGGCCTCGCGAATCACGTCGGCGAGGCGTCCCGAGCATTTGACGTCGTAGACGATTTTCGCGCCCGGATTGCGCGACAGCACGTCGCGCGCGAACAGCATCAGCTGGCGATCGGCCCAGATGATGTTGCCGGCCCGGTCGACGACGCCCAGGCGGTCGCCGTCGCCGTCGAACGCGAGCCCCAGGTCGGCGTCCTCGTGCCTGACCAGCAGGATCAGGTCTTCGAGGTTGGCCGGTTCGCTGGGGTCCGGATGATGGTTCGGGAACTCGCCGTCGACTTCGCAGTAGAGTTCAATCACGTCATGTCCGATTGCGCGCAGGATGTGCGGCGCGACGATGCCCGGCACGCCGTTGCCGCAGTCGACGACGACCTTCAGTTCGCGCCCCAGGGAAACCGGGATTTCCTCGCTGACCCGGCGGATGTAGTCGGGAACGATTTCAAGGTGCTGCAGGCTGCCCTGGCCGCTCGTGTAGTCCTGCTGCTCGATGCGACGGCGTATGGCCTGGATGGCGTCACCGCTCAGCGCCTGGCCGTTCATGACGATCTTCAGGCCGTTGTACTCGGGCGGATTGTGGCTGCCGGTGACCATCACGCCGGTGCGCGTGTCGAGATAGTGGGTCGCGAAGTACAGCACGGGCGTCGGGGTCAGCCCGATGTCGACGACGTCGCGGCCGGACGCGAGCAGGCCCTGCACCAGGGACTCCTGCAGCGACACGCTGGACAGCCGCCCATCACGGGCGACGACCACGGTCTGCTGCCCGAGGGCATGGGCCTCGGACCCGATCGCGAGGCCGATCTGGACGACCGCATCATTGGTCAGCGAACCGCCGACGACGCCGCGGATGTCATAGCTGCGAAAGATCACGGGGTCGATCGGCCCCCCGCGCGCGGGTGCCTGCGGCGGCGGGGCCTGCATGACGACCGTGGTCTCGGCCGCCGGCACTTCGGCCGTCGCGACGAACTCGGGCCTCGGCGCCCTGGGCTTCGGCGCTGCGACCTTCGCGCCCGGCAGAAGACCCTCCAGGCCCGGATAGTCCCCAGCCATGATCGCGCGCACCGCGCCCTGGAAATCGGTTGCGAGCTGCGCCTCGGTCGCGCCAGCCACCCCGCGCCGGCGGCGCAGGAACACCGCCACGAGGGCGACGACGGCAAGGGCCCCGGCCGGCAGGGCGAGGCCGTCGATGGCGAATCCGGCCCCGTCTCCGGCAGCGCCCTCGCGCCGCCGCAGCACGAGTTGCCAGGTCGTGCCGGGCACCGCCGCATGGGCGAGGTCGATCCGCCCGTCCCCGCCATTCGCCTGCTTCGCGATGATCATCGGCGGCGCGCCCTGCACCGACTGCCGCACCTCGACCTGCAGCGTGCCGCCCTCGAGTGCGGCGACCACCTCGCGCACGCGCTCCGGCGCGAGCGCGAGGTGCAGGAAACCGACCGGCGTGCCGACCGGCGGCACGCGGCGCACCAGGGCGATGTGTTCGTCGGGGGTGCCACCGAGGTGCAGTTCGGCGTTGACCGGCGCTTCCTGCGCCGCGGACCGGCGGAACAGGTCGATTGCCGCATAGGTCAGCGGCGGGTGGCTCGCGGTGTCGGGTTCCACGGTCCCGGCAGGCATCAGCCGCAACAGGCGTGCGCCCGGCACGGTGGACGTCAGCTCCGCGCCGAGCTGTTGCCGGCGCGCCGGATCGCCGTGCGTCAGGGCATCGACGATCTTCGGATCCTCCGCGTAACGCTCGAGGATTCCACTGCTTTCCTTCAGCACGTCCGCGACCCGCGCGGCGAACTGCTTCGCCTGCGTCGCGTGCGCCAGCGCTTCCTCGGCGAAGTGCGCCTCGACGCGACGCTGGTAGGCAGCGCCGAGCGCATACAGGCCACCGCCAAGCGCGACGACGAGCAGGCCGGCCGCTACCGCCCGCTTCGGCACGCGGCGGATCAGTTCAGGCGGACGGGCCGGCATCGGCGTGGTAGCGGTCGGCGACCAGGGCTATGAGCTCGCGCGCGAGCGTGTGTTTGGACGCTTTTCCAAGCAGCTTTTCTCCCCCTTGCCAGAACACGCTGAGATCGTTGTCGTCGCTTTCGAACCCCGTGCCGGGGCGGCCGACGAGGTTGGCGGCGATCATGTCCAGCGACTTCGCTGCGAGCTTGCCTCGCGCGTATTCCGCCAGTCGCTCGGTTTCCGCGGCAAAGCCGACGGTGAACGGGGCATCGGCACGCGCGGCGACGGTCTTCAGTATATCCCGGGTGGGTTCGAGCACGAGCGTGAGCGCCGCACCCTCCTTCTTCACTTTCTGTGTCGCAGGCGCGCTGACCGTGTAGTCGGCGACGGCGGCGCTCGCGATGAAGATGTCGCAGGCGTCGACCCGGGCGAGCACCGCATCGAACATCTCGGCGGCACTGGTGACCCCGACGAATTCGCAGCCGGGCGGTGTTGCGAGCCGCGTCGGGCCGCTGACCAGCGTGACCGCGGCACCGGCCGCGCGCGCGGCGGCCGCGACCGCGTAACCCATCTTGCCGGAGCTGCGATTGGTGATGAAACGCACCGGGTCGATGGGCTCCTGGGTCGGTCCCGCCGTAAGCAGCACCCTGAGTCCGGCGAGCGCATCGGAGCCGAGCGCCTGCGCCGCGGCGTCGACGATCTCAGCCGGCTCGGCCATCCGGCCGGGCCCGGTTTCGCCGCAGGCCTGTTCCCCGCTCCCCGGCCCGCACATCAGGACACCCCGCCGCCGCAGCACGGCGACGTTGTCGCAGGTCGCGGGATTTGCCCACATGAGCCGGTTCATCGCCGGCGCGACGAGCAGCGGCGCCGCGGTCGCGAGGCACAGCGTGCTCGGCAGGTCGTCGGCGAGGCCGGCGGCCAGCCGCGCGATGAAATCGGCCGAGGCGGGCGCGACCACCACGAGCTCGGCCCAGCGCGCGAGTTCGATATGACCCATCGCCGCTTCGGCCGCGCTGTCCAGCAGATCGACATGGACCGGGGCGCCGGAAACCGCCTGGAAAGTCAGTGGGCGCACGAATTCGGTGGCGGCGCGCGTCATCACCACGCGCACCTCGGCGCCGGCCGCGCGCAGCCTGCGCACGAGGTCGGGTGCCTTGTACGCGGCGATGCCGCCCGTCACGATGACGCAGATTTGTCTGTGCGCGAGCGAACTCATATGCTGGCGTGGTTGTGATACGCGCTCGATTGTACCCCAAGGATCGGGGCCTTCCGCGCGTCGAAGCATAGCCCAGACTTCAGTCACTTGAACAAGGATGTTGATATGGCGATCAAGGAATGGCCGGCCCCCGAGCGGCCGCGCGAGCGGCTGCTCGCACTGGGCCCGGCGGCCCTCACCGATGCCGAGCTCCTGGCCCTGCTGCTCCGACACGGCACCCCGGGGCGCGATGCCGTGGGCCTCGCTCGCGAACTCCTGGGCTCGACGCGCGGCCTGCGGCGGCTGGTGGAGTTGCCGTTGCAGGCCTTCACCGCGCTGCCCGGGCTCGGCACCGCACGTTACGCCGAGCTGCACGCGGCGCTCGAGCTCTCGCGCCGTTACCTGCGCGAAGGCCTCGAGCGGCCGGGTCCGATCGGCGGACCCGAGGGGGCGAAGGACTACCTGCTCGCGCAGTTCAAGCCGCTGCAGCGGGAAGTCTTCGCCTGCCTGTTCCTCGACACGCGACACCAGCTGATCGCGTTCGAGATCCTGTTCTACGGCACGCTCGACGCAACCACCGTCCATCCGCGGGAGGTCGTCAAGCGCGTCCTGGAACTCAATGCGGCGGCGGTGATCCTGGCCCACAACCACCCGTCCGGGGTGGCCGAACCCAGCCATGCCGACCAGGCCCTGACCCGCCGGCTCAGCGAGGCGCTGGCCCTGGTCGACGTGCGCGTGCTCGACCATATCGTCGCCGGCGATCGTCAGGCGGTGTCGTTCGCGGACCGGGGCTGGTTGTGAATCCCGCAAAGGCTTGGATCGCCGACGGAAAACGGCTAGGATCCGCGCCCCGCTCATTAGAACAGATAGGCACGAGTGTCATGTCCAGAGTCTGCCAAGTAACCGGCAAGGGCCCGTTGACCGGTAACAACGTGTCCCACGCGAACAACAAGACGCGCCGGCGCTACCTGCCGAACCTGCAGAGCCACCGTATCTGGGTGGACAGCGAGCAGCGCTTCGTGACCCTGCGGGTCAGCTGCCGCGGGCTGCGCATCATCGACAAACGCGGCATCGACGCGGTCCTCAAGGACCTGCGCGCCCGCGGCGAACAGGTCTGAGGTGAACCATGCAGGACAAGATCAAGCTGAATTCGAGCGCCGGCACCGGCCACTTCTACACGACGACGAAGAACAAGCGTAACAACCCGGAAAAGCTCGAGCGCCTGAAGTACGACCCGGTCGTGCGCAAGCACGTCAAGTACACCGAGGGCAAGATCAAGTAGCCTCGGCGCCCGGCCCGGCCATCGTGTCGGGGAGCATGAAAAAGCCCGCAAGCGCGGGCTTTTTCTTTGCCTGACCGCGGCACCCGCGCGGCTCAGCCCGCGAGGCGATACCCGCGCAGGCGCAGCGCGAAATCCTCGAGCGCCGCAATGCCGGTCTGTTCCGCCTGCTGACACCATTCCTGCAGGCTCTGGAGCAAGCGCTCCTGCGTCGCCTGGCGTTCGTTGAACAATGCGGCGAGCTGCCGGTGGAACTGGTAGACGGTTGCGAGGGCCTTGCTGTGCGCGAGCCCCTGCACGAGGCGGGCACGATCGTGTTCGCCGAGCAGCAGATCGGTACGGTAGATGAGGCGTTTCAGGGGCTTCAACGAGGCGCGGATGGCATCGTCGGCGCGCGCGATCTCGTCCTTGTGCACCGGGTGGACGACACGCCGCGCGTAGTCGGCGAGCACGTGCACGTGACTGGCAACGACCGTGCGCACAGTGTCGATATCGATGTGCGGCTTCGGCACGTCGACGACCGGCGCCAGCGCGACCTTCTTGACCTCGGCCAGGCCCAGCACTTCGAGTGCGCGGATGTAGGCCCAACCCAGATCGAACTCCCATGGCCGCAGCGAGAACTTCGCCGAACTCGCGAACGCATGATGGTTGTTGTGGAGTTCCTCGCCGCCGATGAGCAGGCCCCACGGGGTGATGTTCGTCGAGGTATCGCTGGTTTCAAAGTTGCGATATCCGGCCCAATGGCCGAGGCCGTTGATGACGCCGGCCGCGAATATCGGGATCCACATCATCTGTACCGCCCAGATCGTCAGGCCCAGCGGCCCGAACAGCAGCAGGTCCGCGACCAGCATCAGGCTCACGCCCAGCACCTCGTGACGCGCATACAGGTTGCGTTCGAGCCAGTCGTCGGGCGTGCCGTGTCCGTACTTGGCGAGCGTCTGCGGGTTGTTCGCCTCGACGCGATAGAGTTCCGCGCCCTCGGTCAGGACCTTGCGCAGGCCGTAGACCTGCGGGCTGTGCGGATCGCCGGGCTGCTCGACAAACGCGTGATGCTTGCGGTGGACGGCGGTCCAGGCCTTCGTCGACATGCCGGTCGTGAGCCACAGCCAGGCGCGGAAACAGTGGCTGACGGCGGGATGCAGGTTCAGCGCACGATGGGCCTGGTGCCGATGCAGATAAACGGTGACGCCGACGATCGTCAGGTGGGTGAACCCCAGGGCGACGGCCACATAGCCCCACCACGGCAGGGGGACGAAACCGCTAAAACCAAGCACATTCATCACGTTGGGAATACCTCTGGAGGAATCGACGCGAATCTTCGCCGATCAGGCGAAAGACACGCAATGCGACTTCGACAGCTTGAGGTTGCGAAGTTCATCGGCGACGAGCCACCAGCCGGGCGCGACCCAGGTCGTGCTGGTATCGTCGATGACGAGCAGCGGGCCAGTGAACGTGCGGCCGATCGGAAGCCGCGCGCGGCGCCACACCGGCACGATGCCGATGCCGTGCACCTCGGCGCTTTCTTCGTCCGCCTCGGGGACCACGGCGGGATCAGGATCACGCGGCAGCACGCGCAGCGGTGCCGGGGCCTGCAGCCGGGCACGCACGGCGACAATCTGGACCGCGCGGTCGAGGCGGTGGCCATAGCGCTGTTCGTGGGCGGCGTGAAATCCAGCCGCCGCGCTGTCCGCGCCCGTCCACGGCTGGTTCAGGGTCGAGGACTGGCCCTCGTAGCAGAGGTCGACACTCAGCTTGACGATCACCCGCGCCGGGTCCGCGCCCTCCGCGGCGAGTTCATCGAGTCCGGTGGCGACCAGCGCGTCCAGCATCGCCTCGACCTCGCAGTCGTCGATGACGTCGAGGGAACGACGCAGGCTCGCCGAAAGCTGGCGGCCGGGACCGACCGCCAGCATGCCGAGCGCCGAGAGCACCCCGGCCGAGGCCGGCACCAGCGCGGCGCGCATGCCGAGGCTGTCGGCCAGTTCGCAGACGTGCAGCCCCCCCGCGCCACCGAAGGACAGCAGGGTCGCCGCGCGCGGGTCGCTGCCGCGCGCGACTGAAATCACGCGCAACGCCTGGTGCATGTGGGCGTTCGCCAGGTCGATGACCCCCTGTGCGGCCTCGACGATCGAGATACCGCCCAGCGCCGCGGCGAGCGGCGCGAAAGCACGGGCTGCGGCGTCACGGTCGAGCGGCAGCGAGCCGGCGAGACGGGCGCATGCCGGCAGGCGTCCGAGCACGACGTGCGCGTCGGTCACGGTCGGTCGAGTGCCGCCGAGCCCGTAGCAGGCAGGCCCCGGCTGCGCACCTGCGGAGGCCGGCCCGACATGCAGCAGGCCGCCCGGATCGACGGTCGCGAGCGAGCCGCCGCCGGCGCCGATCGTGTGCAGGTCGACCATCGGCACGCCCACCGGATAGGGCCCGATCCGACCCTCGGTGGTCAGCCCCAGGTCGCCGTCGATCAGCGCGACGTCGGTGGATGTGCCGCCCATGTCGAAGGTGAGGACTTGCTCACAGCCGGCGAGGCCCGCCACGAGGCGCGCTGCCTGCAGGCCGCCGGCCGGCCCGGACAGCAACAGGTTCACGGCGTGACGTCCGGCGTAGGCAGGCGCGCAGGCCAGCCCCGAGCTCTGCATCACGGTGAGGCGGGCGGGGGCGACGGCGCGCTCGAGCCGCGCGAGGTAGCCCTGCATCAGCGGTCCGACATAGGCGTTGAGCCAGGTGGCCACGCCGCGCTCGTACTCGCGGATCTCGGGCAGGATGTCCACCGAGCACGAGATGAAGAGCTCGGGCGGCAGCGCCGCCTCGAGCGCGGTCGCGATGATGCGCTCGAAGGTCGGGTCAAGGAAGGAGAACAACAGGTCGATGGCCACTGCGGACGGGGCGAGCGCCGCCAGCCGCGTCACGAGTTGGTCGAGATCCTCCGCGCTCAGCGGGTCGACGACCTCGCCGTGCGCGCCGAGGCGGCCGCCCGTTTCGAGGCAGAGTTCGGCGGGCACGGGCGGTGGCGTGGCGACCGGCTGGAGGTTGTACAGCTCCTGCCTCGCCTGGCGGCCTATCGTCAGCAGATCGCCAAAGCCGCGATTGGTGATGAAGGCGGTGCGCGCGCCCTTGCCCTCGAGCACCGCGTTGGTGGCGACGGTCGAGCCGTGCACGAGCGCGAGGGGGGAGCGCAGCGTCCCGGGCTCGAGGTCCAGCGCCGCCATGCCGCGCAGGATGGCGCGTTCGGGCGCGTCGGGCGTCGAGAGCTCCTTGTGGATGCGCAAGCTCCGTCCGTCGAACAGCACGAAGTCGGTGAACGTGCCGCCGGTGTCGATGCCGAGCAACCTGCTCATCGGCCGCGCGCGACGGCTTGCGCCCCGGCTGTCATCATCTGTCTGGTCCCCAGTTGTGGAAAGTGGCCATGCGTCCCGACGACCGCGCCTTGGCAGCGTCTGGCGGCTTGCCAATAATAGCCCGCACATGACCCAGGACGTCTCATTGGTCGCCCGGGGGCTGGCGCGTCGCTACGGCACGCGGGCAGCCCTGCACGGGATCGATCTCACGTTGCGCCGCGGTGACTGCCTGGGACTGCTGGGCCTGAACGGTGCCGGCAAATCGACGACGCTGCGCATCCTCACCGGCGTGATCGCGCCTCACGCGGGCAGCGTCACGATCTGCGGTCACGATCTCGCGCGCGATGCCATCGCGGCCAAGCGCCATCTCGGTTACCTGCCCGACATCCCGCCGCTGTTCGTCGACGCCCGCGTCGACGAATACCTCGCCTTGTGCGCCCGGCTGCGGGAAGTCGCCGATGTCGGCCCCGCGGTCGAGCGCGCGAAGCGGCGCTGCGGCCTCGGTGACGTGGGCGCGCGACTGATCCGCAACCTGTCCAAGGGTTACCAGCAGCGCATCGGCATCGCGCAGGCCATCGTCCACGAGCCGGCGGTGCTGGTGCTCGACGAACCGACCGTCGGACTCGATCCCGTGCAGATCCGCGACGTGCGCCAGCTGGTGCGCGATCTCGCGCGCGATCGCGCGGTGATCCTCTCCACCCACCTGCTCGCCGAGGTGCAGCAGATCTGTTCGCGCGTCGCCATCCTCCATGCAGGGCGCCTGGTCCACGAGGGGCCGCTCGCGGGCGACGAGTGCTGGCTGCGCGTGCGGCTGCGGGCGCCCGCGTTGGAGCGCCAGCTCGCCGGTATCCCCGGCGTGCAGGCGGTGACGACGGCGGATGACGGCGCCTGGCTGCTGCGCGTCGACACGCCGGCGACCGCCGAAGCGATCGCGACGCGGGTGACCGCCGAGGGCCTGGGCCTGCTCGAACTGCGCGCGGCGGACAGCGCAATCGAACAGACCTTCCTCGAACTGACGCGCGGCGCGACGGTGGCCGCATGATGATCGACGCCGTCTTCCGCCGCGAACTGCAGGGCCTGTTCCGCACGCCGCTCGCGTGGGGCATGCTCGCCGTCACGCAGGTCGTGCTCGCCTGGCAGTTCTTCGCGCAGATCGAACTCTTCGTCGAACTCGCACCGCGGCTCGCGCGCATGCCGCTGCCGCCCGGCGTCACGCAGCTCGTCGTGCAGCCCCTGCTCGCGACGATCGCGATGCTGCTGCTGTTCATCGTGCCTGCGCTGACGATGCAGACGCTTGCCGGCGAGCGGCGCGCCGGAACCCTCGCGCTGTGGTACAGCTCGCCGGTGACGCTGCGCACGCTGGTGCTCGGCAAGTTCGCCGGCCAGTGCGCATGGCTGCTGGTATTGTGGACGTGCGCCGCGCTGATGCCGCTGACCCTGGCCTGGGGCACGGCGCTCGACTTCGGCACACTCGCGGCCGGGCTGCTCGGGCTCGCGCTGATGATGGCCGCGGCGAGCGCGGTCGGGCTCTTCTTCTCGTCGCTGACGAACCACCCGGCGCTTGCCGCGCTCGGTGGTTTCGCGTGCCTCGTGTTCCTGTGGATGTGCGACTGGTCGGGACCGATGTCCGGGGAAACCACCCTGTTCACGCACCTGTCGATGATGAACCACTTCCAGAATCTGGCGCGCGGCTATGTCGACAGCGCCGACGTCGCCTATTTCCTGATTGTCACCGTGGCGGCGCTCGCGCTGACTGTGTGGCGCCTCGACGGCGACCGGCGGGCGCTCTGACGTGGGCCTGGCCTGGCAGCGGACCAGCTACGCGCTGCGCGGTTTCGCGGTGCTCGCGGTCGCGGGCGGGCTGCTGGCCGCGGCCGTCGAGCATCGGCGCGGGGCTGACTGGAGCGGCACCGGCCGCCACACCCTCGACGCCGCAAGCGTGCAGACGCTCGAGGCGGTCGCCGGTCCCATCGAGGTCACCGTCTACCTGCCCGCCCGGCATGCCGGGCGCGAGCGTGCCCAGGAACTGGTCGCCCGTTACCGGCGGCAGCGTGACGACATCGGACTGCGCTTCGTGGCCCCGGCCGACGCGCCGACCACGATGCGCGACGAAAACCTGCGCGAAGGCGAGATGGCGATCGCGGCCGGCGGGCGCCGCGAATTCATCAAGGTCTATTCGGAGCGCGAGTTCACGAATGCGCTGGCGCGCGTCGCACGCCCGCAGGAGCAGTGGCTCGCGTTCGTCACCGGACACGGCGAGCGCAGTCCCGCGCGCGGCGCGAACTTCGACGTCTCCGACTGGGTCGCGGTGCTGGCCCGGCGCGGCCTCAAGGCGCAGGAACTCAACCTCGCCGCGCAGGGCGCGATTCCGGACAACACGACGCTCCTCGTGATCGCGAGTCCGCAGCTCGACTACCTGCCCGGCGAAATCGCGCTGATCGAGGACTACCTCGCGCGCGGCGGCGCTTTGCTGTGGCTGATGGAACCCGGGCAACCCGCCGGGCTCATCACGTTTGCGCAGACCCTCGGCATCACGATCCCGCCGGCGACGGTCGTCGACCCCGCCACCGCGCGACTCGGCATCGACAATGCCGCGGTGGCGGTCGTGACGGACTATGCGGAAGCGCCGGCCGTCGCCCACTTCGACGCGACGGCACTGCTGCCTTACGCCGCGCCGCTGCAGGCCAGCGCGCCCCGCGGCTGGACCGCGCAGCCGCTGTTCGGCACCGGGGACAAGGCCTGGGGCGAAACCGGCGCACTCGACGCGGCGGTCGCCCGGGAGGCGGAAGACGTCCCCGGGCCGCTGACGCTCGCCTGGTCGCTGACGCGCGACCGGCAACGCATCGTCGTGGTGGGTGACGGCGACTTCCTGTCCAACACCTGGCTCGCCAACGGCGGCAATCGCGACCTTGGCGTGCGGCTCGTCGAATGGGCCAGCGCGAACGACGCACTGGTCGACATCGAGACGCGGCCCGCGCCGGACACCACGCTGGAACTCGAGCGCTGGCACACCGCGGTGATCGGATTCGGTTTCCTGGTTGCGCTGCCGGGTGCTTTCGCGCTGAATGGCGTTTTGCTGTGGTGGCGGCGACGTCATGCCTGAATTACCCGAAGTCGAAACCACGCGCCGCGGCGTCGCCCCGCACGTGGTCGGCGCGCGCATCGCCGCCGTGCGCGTGCGCGAACACCGCATGCGCCAGCCGATCCCCGCCGACCTTGCGCAAATCCTGCACGGGCAGCGCCTCGCCGGGCTCAGCCGTCGCGCGAAGTACCTGCTGTTCGGCTTCGAGCGCGGCACGCTGATCGTGCACCTCGGCATGTCGGGTTCGCTGCGCGTGCTGGCGCCGGACACGCCGCCGCAAACGCATGACCACGTCGACCTCGTCTTCGACAACGGCGTATGCCTGCGGCTGCGCGACCCGCGCCGCTTCGGCCTCGTGCTGTGGACGGACGACGACCCGGCACTGCACCCGCTGTTACGTGACCTCGGCCCCGAACCCTGGGACGAGCGTTTCAATGCCGACTACCTCGCCGGTCTCGCGCACGGCCGCAGCGGCGCGGTGAAGAACTTCCTGATGGACGGCCACGTCGTCGTCGGGGTCGGCAACATCTACGCGAGCGAATCCCTGCATCGCGCGCGCATCCATCCGACGCGCCCCGCGCGGCGCGTGAGCCACGCGCGCTACGCCGCGCTGGTCGACGCGGTGCGCGAAGTCCTCGAATCGGCGATCGGTTTCGGCGGTACGACGCTGCGCGACTTCACGCGCGACGACGGCAAGCCGGGCTACTTCCGCAACGAGCTGCGCGTCTACGATCGCGCGGGCCAGCCCTGCCTGCAATGCGGCCAGGGCGAAATCCGCCAGAAGGTGATTGGCCAGCGCATGAGTTACTTCTGCGTGCACTGCCAGCGCTGAACTGGCGCCGCCGGCGTGTAGTCATCGTGCGGTATTCGGCTCAGCCACCGAACACCGAAAACACCGGGTTGGAATGAGTGGCGCGGTATCGATCTCGGCATGCCAACGCCCACGGTGGCACGAAGGGCCTACTGCAGAACTTGGTGATCAGCGACCCTGCGATAGGCCTGATGTGCGCGGAGAAAAGGTGTCAGATTTCAAATCTGACACCTTTTCTCCCCTCGATTTGGCAGCAGGCAAGCACTTTCACAGCAACGGCCATGACGCGCGTGCATCACCCGCCATCATGAAAGACGCTCCCCGGCAGGCGCGGGTGCCGGCGTTCTCGGTGGCTGATCCGAACACCGGGAATCGGGACCCCAGCTCAGGGACCGCTGCCCGCAGGCGGAGCAGACCCGACCGACGAGTGCGCTTCCGTAATCCAGTAGCGCTGCTTGTGGCCGCCGCTGGCGAGGCGCGCGAGCTCGCGCTCGGCATCGCTGCGGCAGTCGAAGCGCGCGACGAGGAACACGTTGCCGTTGTCATCCTGGCGCCAGAGCTGGTATCGGGGCGGGGATTGCCCTTCTGCTGGCGTCATTCAGCGCGGCGTGGCGGCGAGCGCGCGCAGCATGGCGCGCGTATCCGCGTCGGCGCAAACTTCCATGATGCGACGCTCCAGTGCCTGCGCGTACGTCGCCGAGGCCTCGGCGCGCGCAACGAGGGCCAGACCGAGCAGAAGTTCGTCGATGAGCGCCCAGTCGGTATCGTCGATGCCGGCGCGCAGGGCATCGCGCGCATGCCTGGCCCAGCCGTCGATGTCGCCGCAGTACTGCCGATAGATGTCGAGCTTGGCGACGGTGAGCATGCTCATCGCCCGCGCTGGCGCCAGACCGCTGCGCGGCGCGCGCTCATGAACCATCCAACAGGCCCAGCGCCTCGAGGCTGGCGCGGCCAAGACTGATGCGGAGCGGCGCGTCGTCCGCGTCGCGAATGTCCAGGTTGAGCGCGAACGCGTGCAGCGCGCCGTCCTGCTCGACCCAACCGACCCACCAGCCGACGCCTGCGCCCGGCGCATGTTGCCAGCCGGTCTTGGCGTAGAGCTTCCAACCGGGTCCGCTGTCGACGAGCAGGATCTCGCGCACGGCGCGCTGGGCGTCGGCAGCGACCGGCAAGGTGGCGCTCGCCAGCCGGGCGAGGAAGCGCGTCTGTTCAATGGCGCTGATCGCGAGCGGGCCGTCGAGCCAGAAGCGGTCGATCACGCTGCCGATGTCACGATTTCCGTAGTCGAGCCGCGCGACATGCTCGCGCATTCGGGCAATCCCGATGCGCCGCGCCAGTTCCTGGAAGATCGGCACGTTCGACAGCCTGATGGCCTCGCGCAGGCCCATGTCGCGTTCCCATTCCGGCATGAAGGCCGGGCCCCGGGCACGGTAGGGCAGTGGCTCGTCGACAGAGTTCACGGCGCCGGTGGCGAGACCCGTCAGCGCGTTGGGGATCTTGAAGGTGGAGGCCGGCACGTGGCGCGTGCGGGCGCGCGCCTGGGCGTGCCGCGGTCCACGTCGCGCGCGGGGTCGTGGAGGACGAAGGTGCCGGTGACACCGGCCTCGCGGAACAGTGCCGTCACGGCCGGGGCGTCTTCCCAGGCCGCGAGGCTCGTCGGCGCAAAAAGAACTGTCAGCGCGAGCGCAAGCAGCCGGCTTTTCACCGGCTGTCCAGCACGCAGCCTCGCCGTCCCGCGGACCGCGAAACCGTGCCCGGTGTCCGCCGGCGCGGACACGACGAGGCTAGCCGTGACGGTCCTCGACCATGCGCATCGCGACGCGCAGGTGGGAATACTTCCATTCGCCGCCGATCTTCACGTACTCATCGTCGTAACGCAGCGCGAACCACTTCTTCTCGCCGGTTTCAGCGTAATCCCAGGGACCGGAGATGTACCACACGCCCGTGGCGCGATTGCCGTTCACCTCGATCAGCGGGTTCGTCATGTTGTGCTGCGAGAAGCTGAACAGCTTCTGGAAGTTGCGGAACAGCTCGCGAATCTCGGCGTGGCCCACCGCCTTGCCGAAATCCGGGCTCTCCCAGATGCCATCCTCGGCGAACACGGAGCAGATGGTGTCCGGGTTGTGCATGTCGTCGCAGATGTGCGAGTAACGGATCTTCAGCTGCTTGATCGCTTCGATATCCTCGAGTCGCGTGATGCGCTTTTCGAGTTCGGTCATGTCCATGCCGGCTCCTCCTCTCGGTGCTTTGGTATCGTTCTCGTGCGGATGCGAGGCCCGGTCGCCGTTTCGTTGCGGCTGGCCCCGCGCCCCGATTGTAACCACGTTTGCACGCGGGACGGCACGCGCGGTACTCCTCCAGATGGGGCAGGCGGAAGCCTGGACGCTCGACCGTGGCGCGGCCATCGCAGGCAGCGTGTGCGGCGGTCGGTGTCGGCGCCCGGCCTTGGCTTGTGCAGGAAGCCCAAGCTCAGCCAGCGCGAGCAAAAACCACGCGCAGGTATTCTGTTCCGCCGGCGACCGGACCAGACGCCCCGCCAGGCCGGGCCGGAGAGGCCGATTCACTGCGTCGGACTGTGCGCCGCCAGCCTGTCGCGCGCGGATTTCAGGCCACCCTTCGCCTCGCGCAGCGTGCCTG
This sequence comes from Hydrogenophaga intermedia, assembly GCA_943370145.1. Lineage (GTDB taxonomy): Bacteria > Pseudomonadota > Gammaproteobacteria. Next base: position 22,238 of record CALRPY020000052.1, read on the forward strand.
CCGCGCCGAGTCCGAACGGCGGCATGTTCACGTAGATGTTCTCGTAGCCGCCGGCCGTGACCTGATAGGTCTCGTGCCAGATACCGACCGCGCCGTCGGTGCCGATGCGGCGATTGAAGGCCTGCCAGGCGGGCAGGTGCGCGGCGTCCTTCGCCGTGGCGTAGTCGAGCAGCTGTTCGAGCGAGCGCCAGTACTGGAGGACGAGGATGGTCCGCGCGAACCAGGTCTCGGCGTGGAGGAAACCGAGTTCCGGTCGGGCCCGCAGTTCGTCGAGCATGCGCGGCATGGCCGCCGCCACCGGCAGCCAGCGATGGAGCTGCAGCGGCGCGTTGATGCGCATGCCGATGATGAAGAGGACGAAGTCGCCATCGAGGGTGGCGGTGAGTCGCGAGCGTTGGATCATGCCGGCCTTCCGGGCGCTGGGTCGTGTGCGGAGTCTCGGCGCGAGGACACCTCGCACGCAATCCTGCCGTGCGCGGGACGATGGCTCGTAACCGACGACGTTACCGCGTCAGCCGCGTGCGTTCCGCTCGCGCGCAATCGCGCGGTAGCCGATGTCGCGACGGCAGTGCATGTCCTGCCAGCGGATGCGGTCGATGCGGGCATAGGCCCTGGCCTGCGCTTCGCGCACGCTCGCGCCGACGCCGACGACGCACAGCACGCGACCGCCGCTGGTCACGACCTTGTCGCCCGCGAGCGCGGTGCCGGCATGGAACACGCGGGCGTCGGGCAGCTCGTCTTCGAGCCCGAAAATCTCGTGGCCTTTGGCGTAATCGCCGGGATAGCCGCCCGCCGCGAGGACGACGCCGACGGTCGCCCGCGGATCGAAGTTGAGCTTCACGCGGTGCGCCTCGCCGTTCAGCACCGCGAGGCAGGCCTCGGGCAGATCGGAGCGCAGCCGCATCATGATTGGCTGCGTTTCGGGATCGCCGAAACGGCAGTTGTATTCCAGCACTTTCGGGGTGCCGTCCGGCGCGACCATCAGGCCCGCGTAAAGGAAACCGAGGTAGGGCCGGCCTTCGGCCGCCATGCCGGCGAGCGTCGGACGGATGACTTCACGGATGACGCGCTCATGCAGCGCGCGATCGACGATCGGCGCCGGCGAGTAGGCACCCATGCCGCCGGTGTTCGGACCCTGGTCGCCATCGTTGACGGCCTTGTGATCCTGCGCGGACGCAAAGGGCAGGATGGTCCTGCCGTCGGTCATCACGATGAAGCTCGCTTCCTCGCCGACGAGGAATTCCTCGACGACGATCTCGCTGCCCGCGGCGCCGAACGCGTTGCCGGCAAGCATGTCGCGCGCCGCGGCAAGCGCCTCGTCGTGCGTCTGCGCGATGATCACCCCCTTGCCGGCCGCGAGCCCGGAAGCCTTCACGACGACCGGGAGAGGGTGGGCCTCGATGTAGGCTTCGGCGGCCGTGAGATCGGTGAAGTTCTCGTAGCGCGCGGTCGGGATGCCGTGGCGCTTGAAGAAGTCCTTGGTGAAGGCCTTGGAGGCCTCGAGGATGGCCGCGTTCGCGCGCGGCCCGAAGCATTTGAGACCCGCGCGTTCGAAGGCGTCGACGATACCGACGACGAGGGGCGCCTCGGGGCCGACGATCGTCAGCTCGATCTGCTGACGCCGCGCAAAGGCGACGAGCGCCGGAATGTCCTCGGCGCCGATCGCGACGTTGCGCACCTTCGCTTCACGCGCCGTGCCCGCATTGCCGGGCGCGACGAACACGCGCCGCACCCGCGGCGACTGCGCACACTTCCACGCCAGGGCATGTTCGCGGCCACCGCCGCCTATGATCAGAACTTTCATTTGGAGCCCATCTTAGCCACCGAGAACACGGAGAACACCGAGGAATTCATCGCGAAACCCGTCGGATGCCGTTCCTCAGAGGGGTCGCATTGAAATTGAGCAACAGGCCACGCTTGAGACGGAGCAGATTCAGGTAGGAAAGCAGCTGTGCCTTGTGCAAATCCGTCAGTCGCTCCACGGCCTTGAGCTCGATGGGCAGGTTGCGCTCGACCAACAGATCGACGCGAAAACCGACGCCCATTCGCGTGCCCTTGTAAATCACCTCGATTGGAACCTGACGCCTGTTCTCGATTCCAGCGCTTTCAAGTTCGTAATGCAATGCGGATTCGTAAACGCTCTCCTGCAGACCGGGCCCAAGAATGCGATGCACTTCTATCGCCAGGCCGATCACGCGCTCGGTCAACGCATCATGTTCATCGCGCACGCATGACCTCCCTGTCAGCGTGATTTGAAACAGGTTTTTGTTCCGAGGACCCTTTTCCTTCTGTTCCTATGCCTCGGTGTTCTCTGTGTTCTCGGTGGCCATCACGGCGTCAATGCCGGAAATGCCGCATCCCGGTGAACACCATCGCCATGCCGGCCTCGTCGGCAGCCTTGATGACTTCGGCGTCGCGCATCGAACCGCCGGGCTGGATCACGGCGGTGATGCCGACGCTCGCGGCGGAATCGATGCCGTCGCGGAACGGGAAGAACGCGTCGGACGCCATCACCGAGCCCTTGACCTCGAGACCCTCGTCGGCGGCCTTGATGCCGGCGATGCGGGCGGAGTACACCCTGCTCATCTGGCCGGCGCCGACGCCGATCGTGCGGCGGTCGCGGGCGTAGACGATTGCGTTCGACTTCACGCACTTGACGACGCGCCAGGCGAACAGCAGGTCGCGAAGTTCCGCGGCAGTGGGCGCCCGCTGGCTGACCACCTTCACGTCCTGGGCGGTGATCGCGCAGGCGATCGCATCGCGATCCTGCACGAGCAGGCCGCCGGTCACGCGCTTGTAGTCGAGCATCGGCTGTTCGGCCGCGGGCGCGCCGACCGTCAGCACCCGGATGTCCTTCTTGCGCTGGCAGATTTCCAGCGCCGCCGCGGTCACCGACGGGGCCACGATCACTTCGACGAACTGGCGGCCGACGATGGCCTCGGCGGTCCCGGCATCGAGTTCGCGATTGAATGCGATGATGCCGCCGAAGGCCGAGGTGGGATCGGTCCGGTACGCGTATTCATAGGCCGTGCGGATATCCGCCGCCTCGGCGACGCCGCAGGGATTCGCATGCTTGACGATGCAGCAGGCGGGTTCGCTGTAGGCGAACACGCACATCAGCGCGGCGTCCGTGTCCGCGATGTTGTTGTAGGAGAGTTCCTTGCCATGCAGCTGCCGGGCGGCGGCGATCGAACCGGCCGGCGGGTTCGGGTCGGCGTAGAACGCGGCGGTCTGGTGCGGGTTCTCGCCGTAACGGAGTTCCTGCAACTTGGAGAAACGCAGGCGCACGGTGTCCGGGTGGCGCGGTGCGTTCTCGACACGCGCGGCAAGGTAGCGCGACACCGCCGTGTCGTAATCCGCGGTATGCGCGTAGGCCTTGGCGGCGAGCGCAAAGCAGGTCGCTTCACTCAGGGCGCCGTTGGCCGCGAGTTCGGCGGCGACCCCTGCGTAGTCCGCCGGTTGCACGACAACTGCGACGTGCGCGTGGTTCTTGGCCGCCGCGCGCACCATCGCCGGGCCGCCGATATCGATGTTCTCGATTGCGTCGTCCAGGGTGCAGTCATCTTTTGCAATCGTCGCCTCGAAGGGATAGAGGTTCACGACCAGCAGATCGATCGGCTCGATGCCGTGCGCGGCCATCACGGCGTCGTCGGTACCGCGCCGACCCAACAGGCCTCCGTGGATCTTCGGATGCAGCGTCTTCACGCGCCCGTCCATGATCTCCGGAAAGCCGGTGTGCGCCGACACGTCTTTCACGGCCAGGCCGGCGTGGCGCAGCGCCGCGGCGGTGCCGCCGGTCGACAGGAGTTCGACGCCGCGCGCCGCGAGGGCCGTTGCAAATTCGATCAGGCCGGTTTTATCGGACACGCTCAACAGCGCGCGACGGATCGCGATCATCGGTGCTTACTCACGAGTGTTCGAGGAACGGCAGGCAGTCGCTCAGCTGGCGATGCCGTGCCGCTCCAGCTTCTTGCGCAGGGTTGCGCGGTTCAGACCCAGGTGCTGCGCGGCCTTGGAGATGTTGCCGCGCGTGCGACGCATGACTTCCTCGAGCAGCGGGCGCTCGACTTCCAGCATCACGAGATCGTAGAGCTCGCTCGGCGTGTGGCCGTTCAGGTCGGCGAAGTAGCGCTCGAGCGCCTGCTTCACATGATAGGACAGGGGCTGGTGATCCGCCGCGCGCGGTTCCTGAACGGCTTTGGCAGCGATGCTGGCAACGCCCTTTCCCATCATGCTGCCTCTCCGTGTTGCGATCCGAACTGGCCCGCGATGAAGTTCAGCTGGGCGGTGGCCGTTTCCAGCGTGTTGAACATGGCCCGGAATGCGGCGCCCTGCGGCAGCCACCGCTGGTACCAGCCGACGTGCTTGCGGGCGATGCGTACGCCGGGCAACTCACCGTAGAAGTCGTGCAGTTCAGCGACGTGCCGGCGCATCGTCGACAGCACTTCCTGGGCGGTTGGCGGCGGGAGCAGGCGGCCATCCTCGAGGTAGGCCCTGATGCGTGCGAACAACCACGGGTCACCCTGCGCTGCGCGGCCGATCATCAGGCCATCGGCGCCGGTATGCGCGAGCACTTCGCGCGCTTTCTCGGGCGACGTGATGTCGCCGTTGGCGATCACGGGAATGCGCACCGCCGCCTTGACCGCGGCGATCGTGTCGTATTCGGCATCGCCCTGGTAGGCGCATTCGCGCGTGCGTCCGTGCAGCGTCAGCACCGTGATGCCGCTGTCCTCGGCGATGCGCGCCACCCGCACGGCGTTGCGCGCGGCGCGCGACCAGCCGGTGCGGGTCTTCAGGGTCACCGGGATCGTCACCGCGCCGACGACGGCATGGAGAATCTCGCGCACCAGCATTTCGTCCTTCAGCAGCGCGGAACCGGCGAGACGGTTGCATACGCGCTTCGCCGGGCACCCCATGTTGATGTCGATCGCCTCGGCACCGGCGGCCTCACAGGCGCGCGCGGCCTCTGCCATCTCGACCGGATCTGCGCCTGCGATTTGCACGATGCGCGGGGATGCTTCGCCCGCGATTTCCAGCCGTTTGCGCGTCTGCGCGCTCGCGCGCAGCAGCGGATTCGTGCTCGTCATTTCGGAAGGTGCGTAGTCCGCGCCGTGGGCACGGCACAGTGCCCGGAACACGCGGTCGCTGACGCCCGCCATTGGTGCGAGCACCAGTGGGCGATCGAACGTGTAAGCACCGAGTTGCATGGGCATTATGATTTTCTCGTCACTCGTCGCTGCCCGCCTTCATGCGACGATTGCCCGTACCGCGTGCATTCAGCAGTGGCAGGGTGCGCATCGAAGGAGGACTAATCCGGCGTGTGACCCGTGGGCGCGAGTCTTATTTTGGATGCGGAGGACGCTGCCTTGCCGGAATGGACAGCCCCCTCTGGGTCGGAGTCGATGATAGCCACATTCCCAGGGGATCGGAAGGTGCCGAACCAGGGCCCGGGCGTTATTTAATGCTTGCATTCTGCAGCGCATGTGCGCCATCGGCCGCCTGCGCCAGCAGCGCAGACACACGTCAGAGAAACAGGAACTCGAAGCTGTCGGCGCGATCGCCGATACCGGCAATCTCGAGCACGATGTAGACGCTGCGCCCGGCGGGCATACCGGCTTCTATATCGATCGATCGGTCGAGATACTCCCGCGGCTGGAAGCGGCGCACGCCGACCGGCGCGCCCCTGCGATCGTAGACACTGAGCTGGATCACCGGGTAAGCCGCGGACTGGCGTGCGCGATTGAGCAGCGTCGCGTTGACGAGCAGGGTCTGCGCGTACTGCGGATGATCGCGCACGTCGCGCGCGATCAGTTCGATGTCCGCCTTGGATGCGGGCTGTTCGATGCGGCAGCCGAGCTTCTCGCACAGGCTTGCCGCGTGCGGCGCGAGTTGTGGAAAGCGCGCGAGCAGATCGACACGCCAGTACCACGCGGCCTGCGCGACGAAGCCGCCCAGCAGCACCAATGCGAGCAGGCCCCAGGCCCAGCCGCCGCCGCGGCGTTCGCTCGCGGCGAGGCGCGCGAGGTCTTCACGCAGGACCGCCGGCGCCTCGTCGACCGCGATCGAAGGCAGTGCATCCGCTTGCGCCAGTTCGATGCGCGGCATCGGCGGCGCTGCTTCCGCGATGATCAGATCGTTGAGCCCCGCGGCGCCGACACGCGGGCCTTCGGTGTCGCCGGTGTCGAGCGCGACGGCAGCGAGATCGTCGACGTCCGGGCTGGCCGTGGGGCTCGGCACCGTCGCTGGCGCCGCCGCCGTGGGCGCTTCGTCGGCGAGGTGATCGAGTGCATTGAAAGGGTGCGCGCAGGCGCCGCATTCGACGAAGCCGCGCGCCGCCGACAACTGCGCCGCGCGCACGCGGAAGACGGTCTTGCAGTGCGGGCAGAGGGTCAGGAGGGCCATCGCGATGCCGTCGCGCTCAGTCCGGCTTGCGGCCGCTGATGAATGCCCACTCGCCGCGCACGATGGGGGGCTCCATCTGGAAATACGGCGCGTAGGCCGCCAGCGCGGCGTCGGCCTGCTCGACGAGCAGGCCTGACAGGCCGATGCAGCCGCCGGCCGCGACGCGCGCCGCGAGATCCGCGGCCAGCATCAGCAGCGGATTGAGCAGGATGTTGGCGACGAGCACGTCATGGGTGCCGGCCGGCAGTGCCTGCGGCAACAGGAGCTCGAGGTCCGGGCAGGCGTTCAGTAAGGCGTTTTCGCGCGCGACGCTCAGGGCTTCGGGGTCGATATCGACCCCGATCACGCGGGCCGCGCCGTGCCGCCGCGCGGCGATCGCGAGGATGCCGGAACCGCAGCCGTAGTCGAGCACCGACTTGCCGGCAGGCTGCGCGTCGCCGCCGAGCCAGTCGAGGCACAGACCCGTCGTCGGATGGGTGCCGGTGCCGAAGGCCATGCCCGGGTCCAGCGTGATGTGGTGCCGCGCGCCGGGCGGCACGTCATGCCAGCTCGGCACCACCCACAGGCCGCCGGCGAACTGCAGCGGCGTGAACTGCTCGCGCCAGCGCGTCTGCCAGTCCTGGTCCGCCAGCAGTTCACGCCGTGCGCCACCAAGCTCGCAGCCCGCCGCGGCCAGCGCCGCGAGCACCGCTTCGATGTCGACGCTGGCGTCGAACAGGCCTTCCACGATGCAGTTAGGCCACAACTCGGTCTCGGCGACGCCCGGTAGCGCGAAACGCGGCGTGGTGTCGTCCAGGGCTTCGACGGACACCGCGAGCGCACCGGCCTCGACCAGCGCGTCCTCGAGCGCCGGCACGTCCTGGTCTGGCGCCGGCACCGCGAGCTTGATCCAGGCGTTGCTCAAGAGCCGCTCAATCAATGGCGAGTTTGCGTTCGAGGTAATGGATGTCGGTGCCGCCGGCCATGAACGCGGCATCACGCACGAGGTCCCGGTGCAAGGGCACGTTGGTGCTGATGCCGTCGACGATGATCTCGTCCAGCGCCGTGGTCATCCGCGCCAGCGCGGAGGAACGTGTGTTGCCGTGCACCACGAGCTTCGCGATCAGCGAATCGTAATACGGCGGTACCACGTAGCCATCGTAGAGGTGTGAGTCGATGCGCACGCCGGGTCCGCCCGGGGCGTGGAAGTAGTTGATCTTGCCCGGGGAAGGCCGGAAGGTTTTCGGGTCCTCGGCGTTCACGCGGCACTCGATTGCGTGGCCGCGCATCACCACGTCCTCCTGACGGATCGAAAGTGGATGCCCCGCCGCGACCATCAGCTGCTCGCGGACGATGTCGATGCCCGTCACCATTTCGGTGACGGGGTGCTCCACCTGCACCCGGGTGTTCATCTCGATGAAATAGAACTCGCCGTCCTCGTACAGGAACTCGAAGGTGCCGGCGCCACGGTAACCGATGGCCTTGCAGGCCTCGACGCAGCGCATGCCCATGCGTTCGCGCAGTTCCGGCGTGATGCCGGGTGCGGGTGACTCCTCGAGCACCTTCTGGTGGCGGCGCTGCATCGAGCAGTCGCGCTCGCCGAGGTGGACGCAGTTGCCCTGGCCATCGGCGAGTACCTGGAATTCGATGTGGCGCGGGTGCTGCAGGAATTTCTCCATGTAGACGGCATCGTTCTGGAAGGCCGCGAGCGCCTCGGTCTTGGTCAGCTGGATCGCGGCCTTCAGCGCGGCTTCGGCGTGCACCACGCGCATGCCGCGACCGCCACCGCCGCCAGATGCCTTGATGATCACCGGGTAGCCGATGTCGCGCGCGATGCGGAAGTTCTCCTGCATGTCGTCGGTGAGCGGCTTGCCCGAACCCGGCACGCAGGGAATGCCGGCGTGCTTCATCGCGGCAATGGCGGACAGCTTGTCGCCCATCAGCCGGATCGTCTCGGAGCGCGGGCCGATGAAGATGAAACCGCTTTCCTCGACGCGTTCGGCGAAATCGGCGTTCTCGGACAGGAAGCCGTAGCCGGGGTGGATGGCCACCGCGTCCGTCACCTCGGCCGCGCTGATGACCGCCGGGATGTTCAGGTAGGAGAGGCCCGGCTGCGGGGGTCCGATGCACACCGACTCGTCGGCGAGGCGGACGTGCTTGAGATCGCGGTCGACCGTCGAATGGACCGCCACCGTTTTGATGCCGAGTTCGCGGCAGGCGCGCAGCACCCGCAGCGCGATTTCACCGCGGTTGGCGATGACGATTTTGGACAGCATGGGGCGCGTCCCGTCAGCTGATCACGAACAGCGGCTGTTCGAATTCGACCGGCTGGCCGTTGTCGGCCAGGATCGACACCACCGTGCCGGACTTGTCGGCCTCGATCGGGTTCATGATTTTCATTGCCTCGATGATGCACAGCGGGTCGCCGACCTTGACGCTCTGGCCGACCTTCACGAAGGCCGGCGCGTCGGGTGACGGCGACGCGTAGTAGGTGCCCACCATCGGGGCGGTGATCACGTGGCCCTCGGGCTTGGCCGCCGG
>CALRPY020000053.1:0-30947 GCA_943370145.1 Hydrogenophaga intermedia
TCGCCGCCGCCGACGCCGCCTTCGCCTGGTTCGGCACGGCCGGCGAGCACGCGCCGGCACCCGGCGACGCGCGCGCGCTCGGCGTCGCAGCCTGAGCGTGGGTTTGACCGCGCAGGCGGGTCGGTCGCCCTGACGGCCGTCTCCATGTCACATTTTCCGCGGCCGTGCCACGTGAAGCCGTTGTCCGCCCTGTGTCGAATGGCGGTCGCGGCCGCAGCGATGCGGGATAGCCACCGGGAACGCCGAGAGCACCGAGGGGATCGCATGGACAGGTGCCGCCTGGAAGGCACTGCCGCGGCGGCGGCGCATCCCGCAATTCACCGTTCGTCTCCGTGTCCTCCGCGCTCTCCGTGGTGAAACCCAGCGTTGCCGCGGCAACAGGCGCCGGATTTTGATCACGGAGCGCACGGAGAAGTCGCATTTTCGAGCGTGGTCCGGGCAATGGCCATGACGTCGACCGCTGGCTCAGCCCCACTCGAATAATCTCGGTGTTCTCGGTGTTCTCTGTGGCCCAACAGCACGTGGACACCGGCACCCGCGTCCAGATGTGGTCAGGAGAGAGCCCTAGCGGGAAGGCGCAGGGTCGGCGCTAGAATGCCGACGCCACCATCATCCGGGTTTACCCATGCGCCCTGCCTCGCCGCCGAGCCGTTTCGCCCTCGCCGTCCTGTTCAGCCTGCTGGCCGCGTCGGGCGCCGCCGACGCCGCGGCGCGCGTCGCGCAGTTCTCGCCGACCGGGAGCGTCAAGAGTCCGCGCCAGGTCCAGGCGCGCTTCGACGCGCCGATGGTCCGCTTCGGCGACCCTCGGGTCGAGGGCCCCTTCGAGGTGGACTGCGCGGCGCCGGGACGGGGACGCTGGGTCGACAGCCGCAACTGGGTTTACGACTTCGATGACGAGCCGCCGGGCGGCCTGCGCTGCCGCTTCACGCTGCGCGCCGGGCTCGAGGACGCCGAGGGACAGGCCATCGGCGGCGCACGCAGATTCGAGTTCGACACCGGCGGCCCCGCCATCCTGCAGAGCGAGCCGTGGGAAGGTTCACAAATCGACGAGGAGCAGGTCTTCCTGCTCGGGCTCGACGCACCGGCGACCCGCGCGAGCATCGAGGCGCATGCGCACTGTCGCGTCGACGGCATCGTCGAAGCCATCGACGTCGAAGTCCTCGACGGAGCCGAACGGGCGGCCGTGCTCGACGCGAGCCCCTGGTTCGTGCGGCGCTATGCCGCGGCCCTCTTGAAGGGGCGCTATGAAAGCGAGCTGGTCGCACGCTCACCGGCCGACGAAGACGCGGTGCGCGCCCGCTACGACGCGCTGCTCAACGGGCCGGACTCGAAAGTGGTGGCGGTGCGCTGTCGCCAGCGGCTGCCGAACAACGCCAAGGCAGAGCTGGCCTGGGGCGCCGACATTGCGACGCCTGACGGCGCGCGAGGCGCGGCCACGCAGACGCTGGCCTGGACGGTGCGACCAAGCTTCGAGGCGACGTTCAGCTGCCAGCGCATGCACCGGAACGCGCAATGCATCCCGGTGCTCGGCATGCGCCTGTCGTTCTCCGCGCCGATTGCACGTGAACTCGCGGCCGCGGTCAGGCTGCAGGGCCCGGAGGGCGAACGCCACTCGCCGACACTCGACGGGGGCGCGCAGGATGCCTTCGTCACGGGCCTGCAGTTCAAGGGCCCGCTGCCGGCGCGCACCGCGTTCACGCTGCAACTGCCGCCCGCGATCGTCGACGATGCGGGACGGCCGCTCGCCAACCAGCACAGCTTTCCACTGAAGGTCGCAACCGACGACGACCCGCCGCTCGCGAAATTCGCCGCGAACTTCGGCATCGTCGAGTTGCACGGCGATCCGGCGCTGCCGGTGACCGTGCGCAATCTCGAGCCCAACATCCTCAGGCGCGCGCCCGAGCCTGCGCCACCGCCGCCGAGCCTGTCGGGATTCGTCAACGACGTGACGCGTCGCGCACTGCGCATGGATGAACCCGCGCCGGAAGCACCGCTGGCAGTCGCCTCGATACGCGGCCGGGTCCTCAGGCTGCCGGCCGACGACGTCGCCGCGATCGCCGGCTGGTTCACCGCGGTCGAGACCGCGCAGCGCAACCAGTACGCGTGGAACGAGGAAACGCAGGAGTACGGCATCACGCAGCGCGCCGGGGAAACCGAGGTCCTGCGCAAGACGCGCGACGCCACCCTGCTCGAAGTGCCGCGGGCAGCCCCGGCGAAGGGTTTCGAAGTGATCGGGATCCCGCTGCGCGAGCCCGGCTTCTATGTCGTCGAGCTCGCGAGCCCGCGGCTGGGCGCGAGTCTCTTCGGCAGGGACGGCACCTACTTCGTGCAGTCCCTCGCGCTCGTCACCAACCTCGGCGTGCACCTGAAGCTCGGACGAGAATCCTCGCTCGCCTGGGTCACTGCGCTCGACAGCGGCCAGCCGGTTGCCGGCGCGGACGTCACAATCAAGGACTGCGCGGGCACCACGCACTGGCAGGGCAACACCGACGCCCAGGGCATCGCCCGCATCGACGTCGCGCTCCCGGCGCCGGACCAGCGCCCCGCCTGCGACTGGAATCCACGCGGCCTCGTCGCCGTCGCCCGCGTGGGGAATGACGTCGGCCTCGTCGCGTCGCACTGGAACGACGGCATCGCCACCTGGCAGTTCGGCCTGCCGATGCCGGGCAACCCAGCGCCTCGGCTGGCGAGCACCGTCTTAGACCGCACGCTGTTCCAGCGCGGGGAGACCGTGCACATGAAACACGTGTTGCGCCATCACACCGGCACGGGTTTCGCGCACTGGTCACCGGCGACGCTCGATTTCCGCATCCGCCACGAGGGCAGCAACGACGAATTCACGCTGCGCGCCGACACCGCGACCGGCGGCGGCACGTCGACGTGGGCCGTGCCGGTCGACGCGAAGCTCGGCACCTATCAGCTCGAACTCCGGGATGGCGAACAGTGGCTGGCCGCCGGCAGTTTCCGCGTCGAAGCCTTTCGCGTGCCGCTGCTGCGCGCCGAAGTGCAGCCGCGCGGCCTGCCCGTCGTCAACGACGACGCGGTGCAACTCGACGTGCAGGTCAACTACCTCGCCGGCGGCCCGGCCGGCGGCCTGCCGATCAAGGTCCGCGGCGCATTGCGGCCGCGCCCGATCAGCTTCGGCGACTATCCGGAATTCACGTTCATGAACGGCGACGTGCGCGAAGGCGTCACGGAGCACGCCGAGCAGGCGTGGAGCGCGATGGGTGCGGAGGACGCCGGCGACCAGGTGCTCCCGACCCAGGCCGCCAGCCTCGACGCGCAGGGCGGTACACGCGTGACGCTCGCGGGCCTCGTGGCACGCGACACACCGGCGAGCCTCGTCGCCGACGTCGAGTACCAGGATCCGAACGGCGAGACACTGAGCACCGCGACGACCGTGCCGGTGTGGCCCTCGCGCATCGTGCTCGGCCTCAAGCCCGAGGGCTGGGCGCTGAACCAGGCGCGTTACCGCTTCCAGGTCGTCGCCCTCGATCTCGACGGCGAGCCCTTGCCCGACGTGGCCATCAGCGTCGACCACTTCCAGCGCAGCACCTGGTCGCACCGCAAGCGGCTCGTCGGCGGCTTCTACGCCTACGAGAACCGGACCGAGACCCGCCGGCTCGACGTCGCCTGCGAAGGCCGGACCAACGCGCAGGGCCTGCTCGACTGCGAGGCGAGCTCCCCCGTTTCCGGCAGCGTCGTGCTGCGCGCAAGCGCACGGGACGCCCAGGGCCGGCGCAGCGTCGCGCATCGCGAGATCTGGATCGCGGCAGGTGACGAGTGGTGGTACGCGGTGGCCGATCACGACCGCATGGATCTCGTCCCGGAGCGCAAGCGTTACGAACCGGGCGAAACCGCCCGCCTGCAGGTGCGCATGCCGTTCCGTGAAGCGCAGGCGCTGGTCACCTTCGAACGCGAGGGCGTGCTCGAGTCTTTCGTGACCACGCTGTCGGGCAAGTCCCCGGTCGTCGAACTGCCGATCCGCGGCCACCAGGCACCGAACGTGTTCGTCTCCGTGCTCGCGGTGCGCGGACGCGATGCGGCGGTCCAGCCGACCGCGCTGGTCGATCTCGGGCGGCCGGCCTACAAGCTCGGCATGACCGAACTGCGCGTGGGCTGGCGCACGCACCAGCTCGACGTGAAGGTCACGCCGGAACGCACGAGCTACCGCGTGCGCGAGGAAGCCGTGGTCGACGTCGAGGTGACGCGCGCCGACGGCAAGCCGCTCGGCGCCGATGCGGAAATCGCGCTCGCCGCGGTCGATGAAGGCTTGCTCGAACTGCGGCCCAATGACAGCTGGGCGCTGCTCGACGCGATGATGGGACGGCGTGGCATCGAGGTGCAGACCGCCACCGCGCAGATGCAGGTGATCGGCCGCCGCCATTACGGCCGCAAGGCGGTCGCGCCCGGTGGCGGTGGTGGCAGCGGCGGCGGTAGTCGCGCACTGTTCGACACGCTGTTGTCATGGCAGCCGAAGATCAAGCTCGACGCCCGCGGGCGCGCGCGGCTCACCGTGCCCCTGAACGATTCGCTGTCGGGCTTTCGCATCGTTGCGGTCGCGACATCGGGCGCCGGGCATTTCGGGACCGGTGCGGCGAGCATCCGCACGACGCAGGAACTGATGCTGTTCTCCGGACTGCCGCCGGTCGTGCGCAGCGGCGATCGCTACCGCGCGACGTTCACGGTGCGCAACGCCGGCGACGGGCCGCTCGAGGCGGACCTGCGCGCCGCCGTCGCGGTCCCTGACACGCCGGCGCTGGCGCTGCCCGCACGGCGCGTGACGCTGGCGGCCGGTGCCGCGCAGGAAGTCGCGTGGGACTACACCGCGCCGGCCAGCGCCGGCGAGCTGCGCTGGACCGTCGACGCGCGCGCCGGGTCGCCCGACGCGGCGGACAGTGTTTCGGTCACCCAGCGCGTGCTGCCGGCGGTCCCCGTGCGCACGATGCAGGCGACGCTGGCGCAGCTGCGCGCACCATTGGCGCTTCCCGTCCAGCGCCCGGCCGACGCGCTGCCAACCCTCGGCGGCATCGAGATCGGCCTGAGCCCGCGCCTCGTCGACAGCCTCGACGGCGTGCGGCGCCACATGACGGCCTATCCCTACCGCTGCCTCGAACAGCGCGCGTCGCGCGCGGTCGCGCTGCAGGACCAGCGCCAGTGGGATGCGCTGATGGCGGAACTGCCGGCCCATCTCGACAGCGACGGCCTCGCGAAATATTTCGCGGCGCCCGGCCCGGGCAGCGAGGTGCTGTCGAGCTATCTCCTCGCGCTGGCTGCCGAGGCGGAATGGACCATTCCCGATGCCACACGGCAACGCCTGCGCAACGGCCTCGTCGGCTTCATCGAGGGTCGCATCAGCCGCGATTCGCCACTGCGCACGGCGGATCTCGTGCTGCGCAAGCTGGCCGCGATCGAGGCGCTGGGCCGCTATCCGGAAGGCATCGACAACGGCTGGCTCGACAGCCTCGATCTGGCCCCCGCGCTGTGGCCGACCTCCGGCGTCATCGACTACATCGACATCCTTCGCCGCCATGACTCGCTGCCCGACCGCGACGCACGCCTCGCCGACGCGCTGCGCGAACTGCGCACGCGCTTCACTCTGCAGGGCAGCGCACTGCGCTATGCGGGCGGGGCACGCGACGCGCTGTGGTGGCTGATGCTGTCGCCCGATGTCAATGCGAACCGCGCGCTGCTCAGCGTGCTGGCGCGCGAGGACTGGGCGGACGATCTGCCGCGACTCGTCAGCGGCAATCTCGGCCGGCAGCGCAACGGCCACTGGGATACCACGCCCGCCAACGCCTGGGGCGTACTGGCGCTGAAGCGCTTCTCCGCGCGCTTCGAATCGACCGCCGTCAGCGGCCGTACGCGGGCGACCATCGGCGACGTCGAGCATCTCGCCGATTGGGGCCAGGGCGCCATCCCGCCGCATACCTTCGAGTGGCCCGCCGGCCCGGCCACGCTGGCAGTCACGCACGCGGGCGCGGGCGCGCCGTGGGTTGCCGTACAGAGCCGAGCGGCCGTGCCGCTGCGCGAGCCGCTGTTCGCCGGTTTCCGGATCACGCGCAGCGTGACGCCGGTGGCGCAGCAGGCGCCTGGTCGCTGGCAACGCGGCGATACCTACCGCGTGCGTCTCGAACTTGCCGCCCAGGCCGACATGACCTGGGTGGTCGTCAGTGACCCGCTGCCCGCGGGCGCGGTCGCGCTCGCGAATGCGGGCATGACCGAGGCCACGGTGCGCCCGCTGTTCGAGGAGCGCGGGCAGGACGTCTATCGCGCGTACTTCGACTTCGTGCCACAGGGGAACTGGCAGCTCGAATACACGGTGCGCGTGAACAACGTGGGTGAATTCCAGCTGCCGCCCACGCGGGTCGAGGCGATGTACGCGCCGGACATGTTCGGCGAGCTGCCCAACGCCGCCGTCACGGTCGAGCCTTGACGCCACGCCTCCTCGCGCTGCTGTGCTGCCTGTGGCTCGCGCCGGAGGCCGCGGTGCGGGCCGCGCCGCCAGCGCTGGACGACGTGAAGGCGGCGCATCCGGCCAGCGAGTCGCGGCTCTTCGATCGCCACGGCGTGCTGCTGCACGAGGTGCGAACCGATCTCAGCCGGCGCCGGGGCCAGTGGATCCCCTTCGGCGACATCTCACCGCGCCTGCGCGAGAGCGTCGTCGCGCTGGAAGACCGGCGATTCTTCGCGCATCACGGCATCGACTGGCTGGCGCTGGCGGCAGCCGCGCGCGACACGCTGCTCGGCCGCACGCGCGGCGCGAGCACGATCACGATGCAGGTCGCGGCACAGCTCGACCCCGCACTGCGGGCGCCGGCGCGGCGCAGCCTGCGCCAGAAGTGGCGGCAACTGCAGGCGGCACGCGCGCTCGACGCGAGCTGGCGCAAGCAGGAGATCCTCGAGGCCTATCTGAACCTCGCCACCTTCCGCGGTGAACTGCAAGGCGTCGACAGCGCGGCGCGCGCGCTGTTCGCGAAGTCGGCGACGGGCCTGGACGCCCACGAGGCACTGCTGCTCGCCATGCTCCTGCGCAGCCCCAATTCGACACCCGCCGCGGTCGCGGCCCGCGGCTGCCGCCTCGCCCCGCTGCTTGCGCCGGCCATCGACTGCGCGCGACTGGCCCGCGTCGCGCACGCCGCACTGCGTTCACCGCCCGGGCTGCGCCCTGCGGCCAATGCGGCCCCCCACGCGGCGCGGCGCCTGCTCGGGGCCGGCACCGGCAACGTCACGAGCACGCTGGTGGCCGACGTCCAGCGCATGGCCATGGACAGCCTCCGGAAGCAGTTGCGCCAGCTCGCCTCGCGCAACGTGCGCGACGGCGCAGTGCTCGTGGTCGACAATGCGACCGGCGAGATACTCGCCTATGTCGGCAACGGCGGCGCGCTGTCCTCCGCGCAGCATGTCGACGGCGCGCGCGCGCTGCGCCAGGCGGGGTCGACGCTCAAGCCTTTTCTCTACGCGCTGGCCATCGAGCAGAAGCTGCTGACCGCCGCATCGCTCCTCGAGGACAGCCCGGTCAACCTGGCGACGCCGACGGGCCTCTACGTGCCGCAGAATTACGACCACACGTTCCGGGGCCTCGTCAGCCTGCGCGTCAGCCTCGCGGGCTCGCTGAACGTGCCGGCCGTGCGCACGCTGATGCTGCTCGGCCCCGATCGCCTGCTGGAGCGCCTGCGCCGGCTCGGCTTCGACAATCTCGACCGCGACGGCGACTACTACGGCTACGCGCTCGCGCTGGGTTCGCCCGAGGTGACACTGTGGCAGCTCGTCGACGCCTATCGCAGCCTGGCCCGCGGCGGCCGCCGTACGCCACTGCGCCTCGGCCCCGGCGCCGCCGATGCGGCGACAAGCGGGCCCGCCGGTCGCCCGCCGGTGCAGGAGGACGCGAGTTTCATCATTGGCGACATCCTTGCCGATCGCGACAGCCGCAGCCGCGCCTTCGGTGTCGACAATCCGCTGAACCTGCCGTTCTGGGCCGCCGTGAAGACCGGAACGAGCAAGCAGATGCGCGACAACTGGTGCATAGGCTACACGTCGCGGTACACGGTCGGCGTCTGGGTCGGCAATTTCGACGGCGCGCCGATGTGGGAGGTGTCCGGGCTCACGGGCGCAGCGCCGGTGTGGGCCGAGGTGATGAGGGCGCTGCACGCGAATGACCCGCCCGCGCCACCGGCCGCGCCGCCGGGTGTGGAACGCAGGCCGATCGACTTCGTGCGCGACCTCGAAGCCCCGCGCGACGAATGGTTCATCGCCGGGACGGCAGGCGATCGCCCCGGCCTGCGCCGGCCCGCGGCGACGGCGCCGCGCATCGCCTATCCGGGTCGGGACAGCGTGCTGGTCGTCGACCCCGACATTCCACCGGCGGCACAACGCGTGATCTGGACGATGCGGCCCGCGCGCGACGAACTCCGGTGGCAACTCAACGGCTTGCCGCTCGACGGCGACAGCTGGCAGCCGCGCCCCGGCAGTTACACGCTCGAACTCGTCGACGACGCACGGCGGGTGCTGGACGCGGTGAACTTCACCGTGCGCGGCGCGCTTGCGCCGGACGCAGCCTCAGCGGCAGGGAAAGGCGCGGGCGTAGGCGGCGGCAATCAGGCGCGTTGAGGGCTCGCGCAGCTCACTGCCGGCGCCGTCGAGATAATCGAGCACGATTTTGCGCAAGCGGTCCGGCGGCACTTCCGCCGGCATGCACCACTGCGAGTCCGCAAGCCCCCAGGCCGCGACGACTTCGTGCATGTCCGCGACGATGATGAGTTCGTTGAGACAGGCGCCCCGCCGCGCTTCACCGGCGCAGCGCGCGCGCAGCTCGTGGCCGTCGATCCGGGCGTCGTCCGCCGGCGCGGCGGCGCAGGCGAGGGCCAGCAGCACGCCGGCAAGCGGGGAGCCGCTGAAGCGGCGCGACATTCTCATCTTCGGGGCCCTCGACATGGAAATTCCCGACCGGATCCAGGCGGCGCCTCGGCGGCGGGT
Source organism: Hydrogenophaga intermedia (assembly GCA_943370145.1). GTDB lineage: Bacteria > Pseudomonadota > Gammaproteobacteria. The sequence goes on from CALRPY020000053.1 coordinate 8,977, forward strand.
TTTCACGATGCCCCGGGGACGGGTTCTTGTTAACATCCCGCCCCATGAAAGCACACTGGGAACTCGCCGATCTGCCTTGGGATCAGCTCACGCCGGCCGCGGTCGACCCGACGCTGCTCGCCACCGTGAAGACCGCCGCGCTGGTCGAGGCGAACAGCAGCGACTACGTCGCCTACCTGCGCAATGTCTTCGCCAGCGACGAGGAATTCAAGCGCGAGGCGGACCGCTGGGGTGACGAGGAAGCGCAGCACGGCAGCGCGCTCGGCCGCTGGGCGGAACTGGTGGACCCGGGTTTCGATTTCCACCGCGCCCTGGAACGCTTCCGCGCCGGCTACCGGATCCCGATCGATGCCGAAGCCTCGGTGCGCGGCTCGCGCACCGGCGAACTGGTCGCGCGCTGTGTCGTGGAATCCGGGACCTGCTCGTTCTACTCGGCGCTGCGCGATGCCGCGCCGGATCCGGTGCTGCGCGAGATCTGCCACCGTATCGCGCAGGACGAGGCGCGCCACTTCCGGCTCTTCAAGACCTACCTCGAGCGCTACCAGCAACGCGAGCCCCTGTCGCACTGGGCGCGCGCGAAAATCGCGCTGGGCCGCATCTTCGAAACCGGCGACGACGAACTCGCCTATGCCTACTACAGCGCGAACGCACCGGTCGATGCACCGTACGATCGCGTCCGCCACGGCACCGCGTACTGGCGCCGCGCGATGACCTTCTATGCGCGCAGGCACCTGCAGGGCGCGGCGCACATGGTCACGGTCGCGATCGGCAGCGCGCGGCTGACGCGCTGGACCCGTCCCATCGGCAACCTGCTGTGGCATGCGACGCGCTGGCGTCTGCGCCGTCTCGAGGCGGCCGGCGCGGAGTAGCGGCCTCGCTGCCGTACCTCCTGAACCGGGCGTGTGCCCGAGGTCGATTCCCTCTGCGTCGGGCCTGCATGGTCGAGGTCGATGAACGCGCGGGCACGGCGCCCGCCGGCATCAGAGATCGGTCGCGGGATCGGGTGTCGCGTGCTGGTAGCGCTTCCAGATGAACGGAGCGAGCAGCTGCTGGAGGAAGCGACGCGGCATGCGTTCCTTGATGCCGATGACGTCTAGCCGCCGGTCATCCCGCCTGTAACAGGTGCCGAACAACTGGTCCCACAGCAGCAGGTTCTGCCCGTAGTTCCGGTTGCCCTCGTCGAGGTTCGTCGAGTGATGCCAGCGATGCATGTTGGGCGTGTTGAACACGTAGTTCAGCCAGCCGCAGCGCATCGCGACGTTGCAGTGGGTCAGGATGCCGATGTAGGCGGTGATCGCGCTGACCCAGATGATCGCGTCCATCGAGATGCCGGTCAGCAGCAGGAACGGAATGCTGGCCAGCACGCTGATGTTCGAATCGATGAAGTGGAAGCGGCCGGTGTTGATGATCCAGAGCCTGCGCACGCTGTGATGGACGGCGTGGAAGCGCCACAGCAACGGCCATTCGTGCGACAGGCGATGAGCCCAGTAGAGGCCGAACTCGGTGGCGACCAGCCCAATCACGACCTGCGTCCACAGCGGCAGCGCGCCTACCACGCCGTCACCACGCCGGGCGAAGAATTCGAGGCTCATCAGCTGGATGATTGTGAACTGCACGAGGCCCTTGTTCAGGAGGGTGTGCCCGAGATCCGCCTTGAGCTGGCCGTCGGCGTGCTGCCACTGCGCGCGGTAGGGCATGCGCCGTTCCAGCAGCAGCAGCCACAGCACGATCCACGCATAGGACAGGTTGAAGTAGATGGCCGGGTGTCCCAGCGCGAAGCCGAAGGCGAGGATCGCCGCGCTGCTGAGGAGCAGCGCGGGCCAGGCGATGGCCGCCAGCAAGGATGCGGGCGGCGCACCGGCGCTGCCGGTTTCCACGGTCGATGAGTGACCCACCGGCGCACTGTCCGGCAAAGCGATGGTTTCGTTCACGACACTACCTGGAGAGAATCTGGACCGTCCTGTCGCGCGCGCCGGGGACCGGGCCTAACGCGCCTGGGCCACGGCCCCCTTCGTTGCGCCACACTCGACGCGCAGCGCGGTGCTGACCGCGTACTCGTCGCTGGCCCGGTCGCGCGCCGGCCCGCACTGCACCCGCGTGTCGACCGTCAGGCCCTTTTCATCCTGCGCGATCTCGAACTGGTAGCGCGGGCTGCAGTTGGCCGAGCACAGGCGGTAGAGCTCCTTGCCCGCCTCACCCTGGCCCTGCGTGAACGCCATGACCCAGTCGTTGAGTTCGGTGACCGTTGCGAAGCGCTGCGGTGCGAATGCGAAGGGGCGCTTGCGCGTCTGCGCATCGAGCTTGAGGCAGACCGCCTTCTGCTCGCGTTTGTGCAGGAAGTGGACCGGGGCAACCTTGTAGACGACGCGCGGCCGTTCCGGGGTCTTGCAGTCGGCGCAGGCCAGACCGGCGGCCGGACTCTTCTGCTGCTCCAGCGCCTCGTTCAGCAGGCGACCCGCCACCGCGCGGATGGATTTGGGGTGCTCGGCGAGGTTGTACATGATGCCGGCGGAAGCCGGCTCGTTCGCGAGCGGCACATCGACGACGCCAGGCGCACAGGCTTTGCCCCTGGCCGGCGCCACGACGGGGGAAGTCGCCTCGGGGTTCTTCTCGGCAGTGTTGGCGGAAACCATGGCCGTCAGGCAGAACTGCAGCAGCAGGGCACCGGCAAGGAAGAAAGGATTGATGTGTCGTCTCCTGTGATTGGACCTAGTCTAAAGGTGAAAAGCGCAAGCGTCACGCCGGCACCGGGCGCGATCCTGCGCGTACGGGCCTGAATCCCGTCTGAACTGTGGGGGGTACGGCGATGGGCGCTGGCCGACGGGCCCCGCCGCCGGCTGGCGGCAGCGCCATCGATGCGGGGGCGGCGGCGTCCCTTGCGGGACAATCCCCTGCAGGCGCCGCGCGCGGGGCGGGAGCGACTGCCCCCACCGACGCGGTCAGCCCATGGTCTGGACCTTGTCGATGGCAATCGTGTAGACGACGCGGACTTCGCCGGGCGACCGCCACGGATAGGCGTCCTTGCCAAGATATTTCTGGGCCAGCGCGTCGATGTGTTCGTCCCCGCCGGCCTCGCTGATATCGATGACGTGACCGATGACCTGCAGGTAGCGGTACGGGTTGTCGGGGTCGAGGATCGACAGCGCGACCTTCGGCCGGGCACGCATGTTGCGGTCCTTCAGGCGGCCTTTGGCGGAGTTCACGAGAACATGCGTCCCGTCATAACTGAACCAGACCGGCGTCACCTGGGGCGAACCGTCCTTCATCGACGTGGCGAGGTGGGCGAAGCTCGGCTTGCTCGTCAGCAAGTCGGTGAACGAAGACGGGACCTGAGCCATGAGAACCTCCCTGCCCGTGGCATTGCCTGACGGCCTGAAGGTATGCCTCGCTGCGGCGTCAAGCAAGCGTGTCGCCGGCGTCCTGGCGGAGGGGCCGCCCGGCCCGCTGCGCCAGCCCGTGGCCGCAACCCGTCCCTTGCGGACAGGAAGCCTGTAAAATCCCGCTTCCTTCCAATTGCCGCCAGAGAGATGTCCCAGCACAAAACCGACGCAACCGCGCCCGAACGCGGCCTGCTTGCCAACCTGATCTTCAGCTCGCGCTGGATGCAGCTCCCGCTTTATTTCGGACTGATCGTCGCGCAGGGTGTTTACGTCATCCTGTTCGTCAAGGAGCTGTGGCACCTGATCCACGGCGCAACCAGCCTCGGCGAGCAGGACATCATGCTGATTGTCCTCGGCCTGATCGACGTGGTGATGATTTCGAACCTGCTCGTGATGGTGATCGTCGGCGGCTACGAGACCTTCGTGTCGCGGCTCAATCTGAAGGGCCACCCTGACCAGCCCGAGTGGTTGAGTCATGTCAACGCGTCGGTGCTGAAGGTGAAGCTCGCGATGGCGATCATCGGCATTTCGTCGATACACCTGCTGAAGACCTTCATCGAAGCGGGCTCGCTGGGTCTCGAGGGCTCACGCACCACGCCGACGGGCGTGATGTGGCAGACGATCATCCACATGGTGTTCATCCTCTCTGCGATAGGCATCGCCTGGACGGATTACCTGATGCAGCAGACGACGAAGGTGGGCAAGGCGGAGCATTGAGGCGGCAAGGGATTCAAGGGCCCTGAATCCGGGCGCGAAGCAACTGTTTCGTGGACAGCCGCTTCGGCGAATGTTTTTCACCACGGAGGACACGCAGAGCACAGAGAAGAATTCATTGGAGCTGTCCCGGCAGTGGCGTTTTGCCGCAGATGGCACCGTCCCGCTCATCGGCCGCAACTTTTCCGTGTCGTGGTCATGATTCTCTGTGCCAAGTGCCGCGCGAAACGCCGACGTGCACCGTGGAGCAACACGAAGAACTGAAAATTCAGGTCCCGAGCGAGGGCCTGGCCCAAGGCCCGGAAAGGCGCCACTGCCGGCACGAGGCCATGCCATTCTTCTCTGTGCTCTCCGTGTCCTCCGTGGTGAAAAACTCAGGAGAAAAGGTGTCAGATTTGAAATCTGACACCTTTTCTCCTCCGTGGTGAAACCAAACGCTCCTGCGCGACGAGACGCCGCCATTTTTTACCACGGAGGGCACGGAGGGCACAGAGCAGGCAAGAGATGAGGCATGCGACGCCGGCGCGGCAGTGACCTGCAGTCGCCATAAGCCCACTCAATCCCTCTCGGTGTTCTCGGCGGCTAATCGGTCCTGGCTGCCATCGCCGCGGACACAGTTGCTCCGAGGTGAAAAATTCGTGGCGCAGCATAGGACCCCGGCACGGCGTAGCTGAAGTAATTCCGGACGGGGATCCCCGTTACTCGAACACCCCGTGCAGGAACCAGCCGCGGCGGCCGTTCAGTTCGCGGAAGATCCACCAGCGCGTGCCGTTCTCGTCGCGCGCGATGAAATAGTCCCGCGCGAGATCAGCGCCCTCCCACCAGCCACCCTGTACGCGTTCGCGTTCCGGCCCCAGCGTCAGCATGCCGCCAAGCGAGGGCCGACCGTTCTGCTCGGGCAGCGGCAGTGGGCTTCGGGTGAGCCACAGGGGCCGCGGGCGCCGGCGCTGCTGCGTATCGTCCTGTGCGGCCGCCTTTGTTCCCGGCGCGCTCGCCGACGGCCCGAACTGCGCCATCCGCATCGCCCGTTCGGGGCGGTGGTCGGGCACTGCCGCGAGTGCCTTCAGCGCCTCGGCTCCCAGGCGCGCCTGCAAGCGCTCGACGAACTGTGGCCAGTGTTCGTCGGCGCCATCGGCCCGACGCCCGCAGAAGAACAGGTCCCCGGTTTCAACCGTGGTCCGGATCTCGAAGTCGTCGACTGTCAGTTCGATGCCCCGCACCGGCGAAGACAGGCGCTGGCGCGAGAAATATTCACGCGTGAGCCGGGCCAGGTGGGCGACGTCGCTGCTCGGGGCGACGAGCGAAACCCGGTGCCGGACCGCATTGCCGTCGCGGTGGTGCAGGGCCCAGTCCAGCGTGCGGATGACCGCGGAACGGGCCCGGAGCAGGCCGCCGAGTTCGTGCAGCAGGCGCTCCATGCCGGTCGCCAGCGCCTGTGCATGATGGATCTCCCACAGCAGGTCCAGCCGGCCGGCAAAGCGCATCGGCGCCGTGTAGGCCGGCCTCGGATCGGCTTCACGGCCGAGCGCGCGATCGAGGTCCCGCAGCAGGCCCGGCGTAAAGCGGCGCGCGAGGCCGTCGCGCGGCAGGCGCAGGCAGTCACCGACCGTGTGCACCCCGATGCCGGAAAAGTCCTGCAGCTGACGGCCGGGCAGGCGCAGGGCCTCCAGCGGCAGGGCCGACAACGCCGCCGGCAAGGCCGCCAGGCTGTCGACGGTCGCCGCCTGCCTGCCGCGCGCGAGCCAGGTCGCGGCGAGCGGGGTGGGTGCGGTGGAAAACGCAAAGGCGCGCATGCCGAGTTCACGCAAGCCCCGCCGCAACAGCGACAACAGGCCGTGCAGGCCGCCGAACAGGTGCAGGCTGCCGCGTACTTCGAGCAGCAGGCCATCGGGAGCCACCGCGTTGACGACCGGCGTGAACTGGCAGGCCCAGGCGCACAGCTGCGCCAGCGCACGCGCCTCCTCGTCCGCCATCCGCTGCAGCGGGGTCACGTCGCCGAGGGCATGGGCGGCGCCCAGCGGCATGCCCGGACGAATGCCGAGACGGACGGCCTCGCTGTTGGCGAGCAGGATGCGCTGCCGCGTCCCGCCGCCTTCGACCAGCACGCAGGCCTTGCGCTCGGCATTGCCCCGCGTCGCGATGTCGAGCGGCAGCTGGGGCAGGTGGACGGCGAGCCAGAGTTCAGGCGCCGGCCGGGGCGCGGGCGTCGTGTCCTGCAGCGCGGCGAGCCGGGGCGTGCGGGGCCCCGGATGCACCAGGCGCTGGAGGGAGCCCGGACGTTCATTGCCCGGATGTTCATTAATCTTCATGTCGAAATCCCTGGGCTGTGTTGCAAGTGGTGTTCCGTGCGGTGGGCGTAGGCATGTCAGAGCGCGACGCGACACTCGCGCACGCGCGCGCCGCCACGGCACTTGAGGATGGTGATGTCGAGCGCGTCCGCGGCCGGCTGGGGCGTCAGCAGCAGGCGCAGCGCGGCGGGTGAGGGCTGCCTGGCGAACTCGCCCGCGCGGAACAGCACGCCCAGCGTGCCGCCCGCCTCGCAGGCCAGCTGCAGGCGGCGGAGCGTCAACGCTTCGAGGGCGCCGGGCCACAGCAGGCCGGCGCCACAACCGGGAAAGCGCAGGGCCTGCTCGAAGGCCCACAGCACCTGGCCGCCGCCCGTTGCCGCCGCGGCGCCACGCGACACACGACCGGCGGGCGCGGCGGCTTCCGTGTCGTCGACATCGACGAGCATCACGCGCGACAGGTCGATGCCCGCAGCCTGCAGCGCCGGGGCATAGGGTTGATAGGGCGGCGCCACCCAGATCAGCCAGCGCCCGGTCTGCGCGAGTTGGGCCAAGGCCGGTAACACGAGGCGCAACGCGCCACTGCCGGGATGCCCGGACAGGATCTCGACGAGCCCCGGGAAAGGCCAGCCGCCGGCAGGCAGCGCCGCGTCCAGCGCGGGAAAGCCGGTGGGCAGGCCCGCCTCGGCAGACGCCTCGCCGGCGCGCCAGAGCCTGGCTCGACGCATGATTTCGTCGAGGGTCATTGCAGGTGCACCCTCACCACGCCGACCGCAAGGCCTTCGATAGCGAGCGTCTGGCTGCGGAGATCGACCTCGATGGGCGCGAAATCCGGGTTCTCCGCCATCAGGCTCACGCGCTGCCCGCGCCGCCGGAAGCGCTTGACCGTGACTTCGTCGTCGAGGCGGGCGACGACGATCTGGCCGTTCTCCGCAGTGGCGGTGGCGTGCACCGCCAGCAGATCACCGTGCAGGATGCCGGCATCGCGCATGCTCATGCCGTTCACGCGCAGCAGGTAGTCGGCGCGCGGCCGGAAGGCGGCCGGGTCGATCTGGAGCAGGTCCTCGATGTGCGCAGCGGCGAGCAGCGGCTGCCCCGCCGCGACCCGCCCGATCACCGGCAGGCCGGTGGCCTCCTCGGGCAGGTCGGCGAGGATGCGGATGCCGCGCGACGCGCCGGGCAGCAACTCGATGGCGCCCTTGCGGGCCAATGCGCGCAGGTGTTCCTCTGCGGCATTGGGCGAACGAAAGCCCAGCGCACTGGCGATTTCACTGCGCGTGGGCGGCAACCCGCCGCGCTTCAGCGCATCGCGGATGAAGGCGAGGACTTCGAGCTGGCGCGCGGTGAGTTTGTCGGTCATCACGAAGAACCTGTATGGATGAACAGGTGTGATTATATCCAGGCATGTGCCGGCCGCAAGGAGACGCGCAGCGCAACAAAACGCCACAATCCTCCGTATACTCGCCCCAAGCCCGGCGGGCAGAGTCGAGAGTGCGCGCGCGGCAGGCTCCCGAATCATCCACCAGCCGGAGGTCCATGCATGACTGCCACACCCGCCACGCCGATTCCGTGCACGCTGCTGCGCGGCGACGGCATCGGTCCCGAGATCGTCGACGCCACCCTGCAGGTGCTCGACGCACTGGGCGCCCCGTTCGAATGGCACGAACAGATTGCCGGGCTCACCGCCATCGAGCGCGACGGCGACCCGCTGCCGCAGGCGACGACCGACAGCATGCGCGCGACCGGCCTGACGCTGAAAGGCCCGCTGACCACGCCGATCGGCGGCGGCTTCCGCTCGATCAACGTGCGCCTGCGCGAGGCGCTGAAGCTCTATGCGAACGTGCGGCCCGCCCGCTCGCTGCTGCCGGATGGCAAGTTCCCCGACGTCGACATCGTGCTGATCCGCGAGAACACCGGCGGCTTCTACGTCGGCGTCGAGCACTTCATCCAGATCGGCGACGACCCGCACGCGGTCGCCGAAGCCTCGGGCATCCTGACCCGCGAAAACTGCCAGAAAATCGCCCGCTACGCCTTTGAATACGCCGTCGCGACCGGCCGGAAGAAAATCACGGTCGTGCACAAGGCGAACATCCTCAAGGCGCTGACCGGCCTCTTCCTCGAGACGGTGACGACCATCGGGAAGGAATACGAGGGTCGAGTGAAACTCGAGGACCGCATCGTCGACAACTGCGCGATGCAGCTCGTGATCAACCCGGCCCAGTTCGACATGATCCTGACGACCAACATGTTCGGCGACATCCTGTCGGACGAGATCGCGGGCCTGATCGGCGGGCTGGGCCTCGCGCCCGGCGCGAACGTCGGCGCGAACGCCGCGATGTTCGAGGCCGTGCACGGTTCGGCGCCGGACATCGCGGGCCAGGGCATCGCGAACCCGACCGCGCTGCTCCTCGCCGCGGCGATGATGCTGGAGCACTGCTCACTGCACGCGCTCGCCGCGCAGCTGCGCGCGGCGCTGGCCCGGACGCTCGCGAACAAGGCGACACGCACGCGCGACCTCGGTGGCCCGCTGATGACGACGGACTACACCCGCGCGGTCATCGCGAACCTCTGACGGACTCCGCATGGCGAGCGACGTCAAGGGTCTGCGGCGCGTCTGGAACGCGTTCTTCTATTCGGTTGCCGGCTTTCGCGCCGCGTGGCGCCACGAGGCGGCGTTCCGCCAGGAGATGGGACTCACCGTGCTGCTCACGCCGGCCGCGTGGTGGCTCGCCCGCACGCCGTTGGAATTCGCATTGCTGGTGGGGAGCTGCCTGCTCGTGCTGATCGTCGAACTGCTGAACTCGGCGATCGAGACGGTCACCGACAGGGTCGGCATGGAACGCCACGAGCTGTCAGGCCGCGCCAAGGACCTGGGCTCGGCCGCCGTGCTGCTGAGCCTGGTGCTGGTGGCCTGCGTGTGGGGCGGCATTGCCGCCACGCGCTTCGGCTGGTTCTGAACCGCTGCGCGCCAATCCTTCACACGCTGTTCAAGCGCTCTTTCCTGATCACATTCTCCCCGGCCGTGCGACATCAACCCGCAGCTTGCCGGGTGATGGATGGCCCTCTTGGCCACCGGACTTCGGGATAGCCACCGAGCCACTGTGTCCCGCGCTGCGCCCGGACGGTCTGCAGGGTCCAGGGGCCTGCCCGTTCTGACAAGGGCATCGAGAATCGTCAGCCGATAAAAGAGAAAAGGTGTCAGATTTCAAATCTGACACCTTTTCTCTTTTGTTGATCACATTTGTGCTCAAGCGTTGGGCTGACGCAGGAAGCCCAACCTACCCACCTGGTCACATGCGTGTCCTCCGTGGTGAAACCGGCCGTTTCCGCGACACGAGTAGCCCGATTGTCACCACGCAGAGCAAGGAGGACACGGAGCAGTCGCTTTTTTCGACCGTCGCCCGGGCGATGGTCATGCCTTCGACAGCAGGCTCAGCCCCACTCGAACAATCTCGGCGTTCCCGGTGGCCCATAAGCACCCGGATACCGGCACCGGCGTCCGAATGTGACCAGGAGACAGGTTCAAGAGGCTGGGCGCCGGTGGCGCGGCCTGAGTGATCGAAATCCGCGCCCGGCTGTTCAGCGGCAGACGGCCGCAGCGGCTCAGGGCCGCAGCGCGCGGGCCAGTTCCTTCGTCGTTTCGCGCAGGCGCGAGATCAGCACGCCCTGGAAGGCCTTGCCCATGCGCAACTGGCAAGGCAGTGAGGCCCATTCCTTGAAATCACGGTCGATCCGCACGACCGTGGTGTCGCGGTTCGCGGTGACCGTCGCGCTGCGCCCGCCGTCGGCGAGATACTCCATCTCGCCGAAACATTCACCTGGCTCGAGATCGCGGATGCGCACCCCGTTCATGATGATGCCGACCGCGCCTTCGGCGATCACGTAGAACGCGCGTTCCTTGTCGCCTTCCGTGAACACCATCCCACCCGGCTCGTAGCGCCGCCAGGCGGCGACCTTCACGATTTCCTTCAGCTCGTTCCGGGTGAACTCGCGGAAAAACGCGAGATCGGCGAGGCGCTGCAGCTTCTGGCCGTCGTCGAGCACCAGCGGCAGGTTGCGCGCGTCCTCGAGCAACGCGTCGAGATCGCGCACCAGCTCGCCGCCGGTCCTGTAGCGGCGCCCGAGATCCTTCTCCAGCAGCTTGCGGACAATCGGCCACAGCTGCTCGGGAATCTCCGGCCGCACCTCGCGCAGCGGCACCGGATCCTCGTTGCAGACCTTGTGGATGAGTCCGGTCAGTCCCTTGGCCGCGAACGGCGGCGTGCCGGTCAGCATCTCGTAGAACACCGAGCCCAGCGAGAACAGGTCCGACTGCGGCGTGATCTCGGCGTCACGCGCCTGCTCCGGCGACATGTAGAGCGGCGACCCGAACCAGCCGACGATCTGGGTCTGGTCGGCGCCCATGCGGCGCGCGATGCCGAAGTCGCCGAGCTTCGCGTTGCCGTCCTTCGTCAGCATGATGTTCGCCGGCTTGATGTCCCGGTGCAGCACGCCGTGGCGGTGCGCGTAGTCGAGCGCGTCCGCGGTCTGGCGGATGATGCGGATGACGGTCGGGATGGGCAGCAGCGTATCGACGCGGCAGTAGTTGCGCAGCGTGTCGCCACCGGCGATGTACTCCATGACCATGTACGGCTGGCCGGCGTCCTCGCCGGCCTCGTAGACCTTCAGCACGTGCGGATGATCGAGCCGGCCCGCCGAACGCGCCTCGTTGATGAACAGTCGCCGCGCCACGCCCTCGTTGTCGGCATCGGCGTGGGTGGCGAGCTTGATCGCGACCGGGCGGTCGACGTACGGGTCGTGCGCGCGGTAGACCACGCCCATCGCACCGCGCCCCAGCACGTCGATGACATCGTACTTGCCTATCTTTCTCGGATGTTCGTTCATGCGCCCGTGCTTCCGATGACCAGGCGCGTGGCGCGGGTCTGGTCGTGGATGAAGTCGATGCCAAGCTCCTTCACCAGCTCGGCGACGTTGGCCTCGGCGGTCTGCCTCGCGATGGTCGCCTTGCCCATGAAATGGATCAGTTCGTTCATCGACTTGGCCATCGCGAAATCCTTCTGGTTCTGGCGCGCGTCGTCGATGAAATCCTGCTGGATGGACACGTAGTCGACCGCCAGTTCCTTCAGATACTCGTAGTTCGTCCGCGCGCCGCCGAAGTTGCCGAGGATGAACTGGCAGCCGAACTCGCGCAGGGTGTTGACGAGGTCAGCGGTCTCGGTGAGCTTCGTCACGGCGTCCTTGTCGGCGATTTCGAAGCAGATCTTCGACGGCGGCACCGCCGTCTGCATCAGCTCCGCGATGATCGTGTTGGCGAGGCTGTCGCTGACCAGCGCGGCGCGCGACAGCGGCACGATGAACGCGCTGAAGCGCTCGACGGCCTCCTCGTTCCTCGCCATCCAGCCGAGCGTGTGCTTCAGCGCCCAGACGTCGATATCGTAGGCGCGCTCGGAAGCCGCCGCCGCCTGGCTGAAGAGCGTCGGCGGGACGAGCTTGCCGTTGCGATCCTCGGCGCTGACCACGACGAAGGCCGCGGGCGCGCCGTCGCGGCCCTGCGCCCGGACCTCCTGGTAGAGCAGCGCGAGGCGATCTTTCTCGATGGCCTTGGCGACGTAACCCATCAGTTGCGCGAGCTGCTTGCGATGCGCGCTGTCGGCGCCGGCGATGTAGACGGGCTTGTCGTGCTGGCCGCGTGCGGTGAGGCAGGCCTCGCCCACCGCGTTCAGCAACTCGACGGGCTTCACCGCGCCGTCCTCCACCGCCATGAGCCCGGCGACACACTTCAGCGGCAGCGCGTCGCCGTCATGCAGGGACTCGATGAGGTTCAGCGTCGCGCACAGGTCCTGCACGTCCTTGTACGCCGCCTGCAGGCCGCCGCGCTCCCAGTAAAGCGCGATTTCACCGCCGCCGAGCCGCCCGAGCGTCACCTGCTTCCTGCCATAGCGGTTGCGCAACGTTTCGGCGACGCGGCGCAGGATGGCGTCGCCCGCGCGCAGCCCATGCTGCTCGTTGATGGCCTTGAGATTGTCGATCGCGATCTGGCACAGCACCGTGCCGGTGTCGGGCCGGGCCGTCGCCGGCAGGCGCTCCTCGAGCGCGTGCATGAAGGATTTGCGGTTCAGGAGCCCGGTCAGCGTGTCGTGGTGGGCCTGCTCGACAACCTGCTCGTGGAAGCGATTGACGACGCCGAACAGCGCGCGGTCGACCGCCGGGGCACCGTCGTCCGGCAGCGGCTTCAACAGTCCGCGCCGCAGGTACATCGCGACCTGCTGCAGGGTCAGGGTGGACACCTTGGCGCCACGCGGGTCCACGAACACGTACGGATTGAATTCCTCGCCTATCCATACCAGGGTCACCGGCACCGGCTGGCGGGCGTTGGCGTTCATCAACATCCGATCGCCGACGTGCAGCGCCTTCGAGCGGTTGAGCCAGCGGTTCCACTCGGGCGACAGCTCCTGTTGCGAGCTGGTGGATTCACCCGGCCTCGCGCCGGATTTCTCGCGGCGTTCGCGGAGCATCGCCTGCTGCTCGTTGCAGCCGGCGATCACCTGCTGGACGTTGCTTTCGTAGCGCCGCCGTTGTTCGCGGATGATGTCGTCGAGTTCCGACACCACCGGCTGCACCGCTTCCGGGCCGTGGTTGACGCCGTCGAGCAGGCCGCGCACCCGGTCCGACAGCTGCTGCCAGTCGGGTCCCTGCTCCTGACGCAGCAGCGAGATGCGGTTCAGCAGCTGGCGCAGCGGGTGATGGGTGGACGCGAAGAAATCCTCGTCCAGCAGCGCGGCCCGATGCACCGAGGGCTGCAGGCGCTTCAACTGGGCTTTCGAGAAATCGGCGAGCATCGAGTCGCGCAGGAGGGCCTCGAACAGGCCGACGATCACCTCGATGGCGTCGCTCTCGTCCTGGCCGATGGCCCGCCCGCCCAGGCCTTCGGCGGCGAGCGTGGCGGCAAGGCGCTCCTTGATTTCCTCGGCGTCGAAGAGTTTCGGCTCGGACTCCTCGAGGAGCGCCCGCTGCAGGCCGGTCAGACCGTGGGCAAGCTGCGCCGTCGAGTAGGTCGCGCCGTCGGGCACCGGGGTCGCGGCAAGATCGGGCGCGAGCTGCCGGCGCAGGGCCAGCTGGGCCTGCGCCGTGTGATAGGCCTGTTCCAGCGTCGGCATCACGGCCACCGAAGGTCCGTAGCCGAAACCGCCGAAGGTAACCTCGCCGCCGATGCCGCCCATGCGGACGCCCGACCCTACCGCGCCCTGCGCGACCTGGGCACCGGGCATGCCCATCGCGGCGCCCGGCACGCCTTGCACCCCGGCCACGCCGGGGAACCCCTGAGTGGCGGCCATGCCGTGGCTGCCCACGGGGGCTGCCGGCATGCCCGCGGAGCCGGCGCCCTGCAGCGGACCGGTGCTCGCCAGTCGATTCAGTGTTTCGTCGTGCATGGACGGCAGGCCGCCCCCGGCAGTGCGCTCCAGCGACGGCGGCGATGAGTCGGCCCTGCGCTGCGCGCCCAGCTGCTTGATGGCCAGCTTCTCCTGTTCGAGCACCGGCTGGATGCCGTTGTCGATCAGCAGCTGGTTGAGGTCGTCGTAAAGCCGCCCGAGGTGCGGTTCAGCGAGGCGGCGCAGGCTCCTGTAGGCGAGGTCGCTGACGCTGCGGTTGGTCAGCATGCCCTTCAGTTCCTCGGCGAACGCATTGCAGACGACCGCCGGCCCGACCGGGTTGTCGGCATCCGACAGCGGACGACGGGCCAGCACGCCCAGCCTGCGCGACAGCGCGTGCAGGGCATCCTTGTGGCGCGTTTCGAGTTCCGACACCGCTTCCGACACCGACAGGAATTCCTCGAACTCCTCCTTGTCGACCAGCGAGAGGTTGGACAGCGACGTGACGGGCGCGGGCGTTGCGCGCTCGGCAAGCGGATTGCCGAGTATCGCGGCGGCCTTGATCAGGGTCTGGGGGACCCGCTTCGTAATGTTGTCCGCACGCCGGCGCAGCTCGTTCTGCACGTCGGTGAAGAAGCTCATGTCGCGATTGGACTTCGAATCGCGTGCCGCGGCGAACAACGCATCGCCCAGGTGGCGGGTGAACTCGACGGCGAGCTGCTCGGCGGTCTTCTCGACCAGCGAGCTCATGCGCGGCAGCACGCGCCCGAACTCGGGCGCGAAGCGGCGCTGGGTTTCGGTCAGCGATTCGGGGGCCAGCGGGGGCGGGCCCGCGATTTCCTGCAGCAGTTCGACGGTGGCCGGATCCGGGTTGTCGAAGGCGACCCCGAGGCCCGCGGGAATCACGCGGCACACGGAGAGGGTGAGCTGCAGCTCGCGGCGCTCGTCGCCGGTCACCACCGCGAAATAGAGCGTGGCCCGGTCCTGCGGATTGACGGTGCGCAGTTCACGCGCATCGACCGCGATGAACATGCCGGCGACGCAGAAGTCCCGCACCGTGCAGGCGAACGGCGGCCGCCCGCCGACCGAGATGAGCGCGTCCAGATTCATCGGGATGCGGGCGTAGTGCCGGCGGTCCTGCCCCTGGTCCATGATGCTCCCGTTAACCCCCGCGTCGTTCCGTTGACTGCTGGAAACTGAATGGAGAAGCCGTCGAGCCCCTACGGCCGACGGCACTCATTGTAAGCCATGTGACCGCAGGGTCGCTCCCCTGGTGGCTGTCGGCGCCGCGCCCGGCGCGATTCACCGACCCGGGCGGCGCGGAGCTATGCGACAATGCCTCCCCCGAGCAACGACATCGGCCAGGCCGCCCGCTTCTGAACATGGATACCCCAGCTCCGCGCAACAATTTCATCCGCGACATCATCGATGCCGACCTCGCCGACGGCCGCCACGACAGGGTCGCGACCCGCTTCCCACCGGAGCCCAACGGCTACCTGCACATCGGCCACGCGAAGTCGATCTGCCTCAATTTCGGCATCGCCCGGGACTACGCCGGCACCTGCAACCTGCGCTTCGACGATACCAACCCGGAGAAGGAGAGCGAGGAGTTCGAGCAGGCCATCGCCGACGACGTGCGCTGGCTGGGGTTCAGCTGGGACGAGCGCTACTACCACGCGTCGGACTATTTCGAGCAGCTGCATGATTACGCTGTCCACCTGATCGAAGCCGGCAAGGCCTATGTCGACAGCCTCTCGGCCGAGGACATCCGCGCCTACCGCGGCACCCTGACCGAACCCGGCCGCGACAGCCCGTACCGCGACCGCTCCGTCGCCGAGAACCGCGATCTATTCGCCCGCATGCGCGCCGGCGAGTTCGCCGACGGCGCCCACGTGCTGCGCGCGCGCATCGACATGGCCTCGCCGAACATCAACCTGCGCGACCCGACGCTCTACCGCATCCGCCGCACCACGCATCACCGCACCGGCGCGCAGTGGTACATCTACCCGATGTACGACTACACGCACTGCATCTCGGATGCGCTGGAGCACATCACCCACTCGCTGTGCACGCTGGAATTCGAGGACCACCGCCCGCTGTACGACTGGGTGCTGGACCAGCTGCCGGTGCCCTGCCATCCGCAGCAGATCGAGTTCGCGCGCCTCGAGGTCAACTACACCATCACCAGCAAGCGCAAGCTGCACGCGCTGGTGCACGAGGGCTTGGTGTCCGGCTGGGACGACCCCCGCCTGCCGACGCTGAAGGGCCTGCGCCGCCGCGGCTACCCACCGGGGGCGATCCGCGAGTTCTGCGAGCGCGTCGGCATCACGAAGAAGCAGACGACGATCGACGTCGGCGTGCTCGAGAACTGCGTGCGCGAGGAACTCGACGCCAGCGCGCCGCGCGCGATGGCGGTGCTGGACCCGGTGAAGCTCGTCATCGAGAACTACCCGGAAGGCCTCGTCGAGGACCTCCCCGCGCAGAACCACCCGAAGGACCCCGCCTTCGGCGAACGCAGCGTCCCCTTCTCGCGCGAACTCTTCATCGAGCGCGAGGACTTCATGGAGGACCCGCCGAAGAAATTCTTCCGCCTGGCGCCGGGCCGCGAAGTGCGCCTGCGCTACGGCTACCTCGTGACCTGCACCGGCGTGGTCAAGGACGCCGACGGTCGCGTCGTCGAGATCCGGGCGAGCTACGACCCCGCCACCCGCGGCGGCAACGCGCCCGACGGGCGGCAGGTCAAGGGCACCATCCACTGGGTGTCCGCGGCACACGCGGTGGACGCCGAGGTCCGGCTCTACGACCGCCTGTTCAACGTCGCGGACCCGGGCAGCGAAGACGATTTCCGCGCCCACCTGAACCCTGAGTCGGTCATCCGGGTCACCGACGCGAAGCTCGAACCCGCGCTGGCCCACGCCGCGCCCGAGGCCCGCTTCCAGTTCGAGCGCATCGGCTACTTCTGCGCCGACCGCCACGACCACCAGCCGGGCCGCCCGGTGTTCAACCGCACGGTGACGCTGAAGGACACCTGGGCCAAGGTCAAATGACTGGCGCGCGTGCGGCGCGCTAGAATCCGCACACCTCGCCATAGTTCAACGGATAGAATGGGCCCCTCCTAAGGGCCAGATGTAGGTTCGATTCCTACTGGCGAGGCCATCCACCGACACGCCCTCCCGCCGCCATGGGCCTTTCCGCGCCGGCGGATGGCAAACACTTCCCTTTTGTTCCGGCCGCGCAGGCCTGGCATGGCCACCTGGAGGGGCGCACTACCCCAACCTCTCCTTTCTGACATTTCTGTCAGCTCTCTTGATTTATCTATCGGCACTGGCCCAGACTCGAAGGCCTCGACCAACGCGCAATCGCGCGAGGAGGCAGCGCTCATGAGCAAGCAGATTCTCCTCAACGCCTTCGACATGAACACCCCGGGCCACCAGTCGAATGGCCTGTGGCGACACCCGCGGGACCAGAGCCATCGCTACACTTCGCTGGCCTACTGGCAGGAGCTCGCGCGCACGCTCGAGCGGGGGCTCTTCGACGGCATCTTCCTCGCCGACGTGACCGGCGTGTACGACGTCTACGGCGGCTCGCCGGAGGCGGCATTGCGCTCCTGCGTGCAGGTGCCGACCAACGACCCCTTCACCGTCGTGCCGGCGATGGCCGCGGTCACCGAGCACCTCGGCTTCGGCGTCACCGGGTCCATTCCCTATCTCCATCCCTACTCGTTCGCGCGGCTGGTGTCATCGCTCGATCACCTCACCAACGGCCGCATGGGCTGGAACATCGTGACCGGTTACCTGAACAGCGCCGCAAAGGGCGTGGGCCAGGCCCAGCAGGGGGCGCACGACACCCGCTACGACATCGCGCACGAGTTCATGGACGTGGTCTACAAGCTGTGGGAAGGCAGCTGGGAGGACGGTGCCGTGCTGCGTGACGCCGCGAACGGCGTTTACACCGATCCGGCGAAAGTCCACCGCGTGCAGCACGACGGCACTTATTACACCCTCGATGCGATCCACCTCTGCGAGCCTTCGCCGCAGCGCACGCCGGTGCTCTACCAGGCGGGCACCTCGCCGAAGGGCATCGCCTTCGCCGCCGCGCACGCCGAGTGCGTGTTCGTCGCCAATCACAGCAAGGCCACCGTGGCCCACTACGTGAAATCACTGCGCGAACAGGCGGTGGCGCTGGGCCGCAGGCCGGAGGACCTCAAGGTCTTCACGATGCTGGCGGTCGTCACCGCCGCCACCGACGGCGAAGCCCAGGCCAAGTTCGAGGACTACCGTCGCTACGGGCTCCGCGCCGGCGCGCTTGCCCTGATCTCCGGCTGGACGGGTGTCGACATGGCGGCGCTCGACGCCGACGAGCGCATCGAGAACGTGCAGACCGAGGGCATCCGCGCGATGGCCGAGTCGCTGTGCGCGAAGTCGGTGGGCGAGTGGGCGGATCACCTGATCGTCGGCGGCGCCGCGCCCGTCGTGGTCGGCTCGCCGGCGACGGTGGTCGACGAGATGCAGCGCTGGATGGACGAAACCGGCGTGGACGGCTTCAACCTCTCCTACACCGTGCTGCCGGAATGCATCACCGATTTCGTCGACCTCGTCGTGCCGGAAATGCAGCGTCGCGGAATCTACAAGACGGCCTACGCACCCGGCACGATGCGCGAGAAGCTCTTCGGCCACGGTGACCGCCTGCAGTCACCGCACCCGGCGGCAAGCTTTCGCGTGCCGACGGGCCGTCCCGTCGCTTGAGCGCCGGGACACCCCCGCAGCCCGCCGCAATCAATCGCCTCGCGCACACCGTGCCGCAGACATCCCGTCAACGACTCTCCCACGCCGAGCGGCGCACGCAACTGCTGCGCTGCGCGGTGGCGGAGGCGGCCAAAGTCGGCCTCGGCCGGCTGACGCACGCCGGTGTCGCGCGCGAATCGGGCGTCGCCGTGCCGACCGTGTTCGCCTACTTCGGCAACCGCACCGCGCTGGTGGAGGCGACGGTGGAGGACGTGAAGCGCTTCTATCTCGAGCTCGCGTCCTGGTGGCATCGTCCCGAGGTCCCGCCGCGGGCCGCGATCGAAGGGCACGTCAAGGCCTACTACGACTCCATCCACTCTGAACTGCACTACGCGCAGGTCTGGCTCGAGTGGTGTACCGCGGCGCGCAACGAGTTCGGCATCTGGACCTCGTTTCTCGACTACTACGGCCGCATGGTGGAGCTGCTGGCGTCATCGGTCCGCCGCGGACAGAAGCAGGGTGCGATCGGAAAGTCCATCAACCCGACGGACGCCGCCCGGCTGCTGGTGTCCTGCGGCGTCACGGTCACCCAGCTGCAGTTCATGCAGCGCGACAAGCGCGAGATCACGCGCTACATCAATTACACGCTGCGCCTCGCGCTCGGCGACGATCCCTCCCGCGACAACGGCGCGCAAGGGTGAGTCACCACGTTCCGCGGAATCGTGCGGGCGCGCGACCACTGTCGGGCGGCGCCGCGTGAGCGCGCCGGCCGCGCAGCGCCGCCCGACGCGCATTCTGCCGACCATCGTGACGGCGCAGTTCGCCGGCGCGTCGATCTGGTTTGCCGCCAATGCCGTGCTGCCCGAACTCCAGCGCGCCTGGGGCTTCAGCCAGGAGGCGGTGGGGCACGTGACGTCCGCCGTGCAGTCCGGCTTCATCGCGGGCACGCTGGTGTTCGCCTTCCTCGCCATTGCCGACCGCTATTCCCCGCGGCTGGTCTATCTCGCCTGCGCGCTGGCGGGTGCGTGCGCCAATCTGCTCGCGCTGGCGGCAGACGGGAACCTCGCGTTCCTGCTCGCCACGCGCTTCGCCACCGGCTTCTTCCTGGCCGGCATCTACCCGGTGGGCATGAAGATCGCCTCGGGCTGGTTCAAGAAAGATCTTGGCCACGCACTCGGCCTGCTGGTAGGTGCGCTGGTGCTCGGCACCGCGTTTCCCCACCTGCTGCGAGGCCTCGGCCAGACCTGGCCCTGGCAGAGCGCCCTGCTCGGCGTGTCGGCCGCGGCCGCGCTGGGCGGCGTGCTGATGTATGCGCTGGTGCCGGACGGCCCCTATCTCACGCGCGGCGCGCAATTCAGGCCTTCGGCGCTCGCGGCGCTGCTGCACTCGCGCGACTTCCGCGCGTCCGCCGGCGGCTACTTCGGCCACATGTGGGAGCTCTATGCGTTCTGGGCCTTCGTGCCAATCGCGCTCGCAGCGCACGGTGGGATCACGAACGTCGCCGGCTGGTCATTCGTGGTGATTGCGACCGGCTTCCTCGGTTGCGCGCTCGGCGGGCTCGTCTCCCTGCGCCTCGGCAGCGTGCGCGTGGCGATGACGCTGCTCGGGTCCTCGGGCGCGTGCTGCCTCGTCTCGCCGCTGTTCTTCTTCGCGCCGGCGCCGGTGTTCCTGGGTTTTCTCGTGCTGTGGGGCTTCGCGGTCGTCGGTGACTCGCCACAGTTCTCGGCCCTCAATGCAGCCAACGCGCCGCCCGCGCTGGTCGGCTCGGCGCTGACGATCGTCAACTGCATCGGCTTCGCGATCACCATCCCGAGCATCCAGTTGCTGAACGCGAGCACGGCCTGGCTGCCCGTGCAGTACGTGTTCCTGCTGCTGCTGCCGGGACCGCTGTTGGGCCTGGCGGCGATGCGGCCGCTGCTGCACAAGCACTGAAACGGGAGGATCGGACTTGGAGTGTTTCGACGTGATCATCGTGGGCGCCGGCATTGCCGGCATCGGCGCGGCGCGCCGCCTGCAGGACGAATGCCCCGGCAAGTCCTTCGCGCTGCTCGAGCAGCGCGCGGCGCTTGGCGGCACCTGGGATCTCTTCCGCTATCCGGGTATCCGCTCCGACTCCGACATGTACACCATGGGCTACGACTCGAAGCCCTGGCGCAACCCGCAGGCGATTTCCAGCGGGGAATCGATCCGCGCCTATCTGACCGAAGCGGCGGAAGAGCGGGGAATCGACCGGCAGATCCGCTTCGGCCACAAGCTCGTCGCGGCGCGCTGGTCCAGTGAGGAGGCGCGCTGGACGCTGAGCGTGGCGCGTGCGGATGGCAGCGCCACCACACTGGCGTGCGGGTTCCTCTTCATGTGCAGCGGCTACTACAGCTATGACGCGGGCTACACGCCGCCGCTGCCCGGCCTCGAGGATTTCGGGGGCAAAGTCGTCCACCCTCAAGCCTGGCCGCCAGACCTCGACTACGCCGGCAAGCGCGTGGTGGTCATCGGCAGCGGCGCGACCGCGGTGACCCTGGTGCCGGCGCTGGCCGGGCGCGCGGCGAAGGTGACGATGCTCCAGCGCTCACCGACCTGGGTGAAGGTCCTGCCCGCGCAGGACGGACTCGCGAATCTCCTGAAGAAACTGCTGCCGGAAAAGCTCGCCTACCGCGTCATCCGCTGGAAGAACATCAGGCTCCTGCGCTGGCTGTACACGTACACGCGTCGCAACCCGGACAAGGCCGGCGCGCAACTGCTGGCCGCCGTGCGCAAGGCGCTGGGCCCGGACTACGATGTCGCGCGGCACTTCAAGCCGAGCTACAAGCCCTGGGATCAGCGCGTGTGCGTCGATACCGACGGCGCGCTGTTCGCGGCGATCCGCCGCGGCAAGGCGGAAGTCGTCACCGACACCATCGAGCGCATCACTGCGGGCGGCATCGCGCTCGCCTCGGGTGGGCGGCTCGAGGCCGACATCCTCGTCACTGCAACCGGGCTCGAACTCTCGATGTTCGGCGGCGCGCGCCTGGTCGTCGACGGTACACCGGTGGACGTCGGGCAGACCTGGTCCTATCGCGGCCTGATGTTCTCCGGCCTGCCGAATCTCGCGCACGTCTTCGGCTACATCAACGCGTCCTGGACCCTGCGCAGCGATCTCGTGACGAGCTGGGTGTGCCGGGTGCTGAAGCACATGGACGCGACGGGCACGACCCGCTGCGTGCCGCGGCTGCGGCCACAGGACGTGGGTATGGCGGAATACGAGATCACACAGAGCTTCTCGCCGGGCTACATCACGCGCCGGTTGCACGTGCTGCCGAAGCAAAGCGTGCAGGCGCCCTGGCACCACGCGCAGGACTACGCACTGGACCGGAAATCCCTGCTCCACGGCGAACTCGAGGACGGGGTGCTGCGCTTCGACGCCCCGGCGCGCACGGCGACGGCCAGCGCCGCCTGACGGGGCTGGGCAGGTTCATCCACGCCGGGCCACTCCCGGCGACGGCGCCATGGCCGGGCGCGGCG
>CALRPY020000054.1:0-30751 GCA_943370145.1 Hydrogenophaga intermedia
TGCCCTGCTGCTGGCGTCGCGTTCGCCGCGTCGCGCCGAACTGCTGCGCACGCTCGGCGTCGCGTTCCGGGTCATCGACGTCGAGGTCGATGAAACGACGCGGCTTGGCGAGGCGCCTGTCGACTACGTCCGCCGCCTCGCGCGGGACAAGGCGCTAGCGGGGCAGGCCGTTGCGGGAGACACCTCGCTGCCCGTACTCGCCGCCGACACCACGGTCGTGCTCGACGGCGCGATACTCGGGAAACCGCTGGACGACGCCGACGCGCGCGTGATGCTCGCCCGCCTCGCCGGACGGACGCACGACGTGCTGACCGGCGTCGCGGTCATCGATGCGCGGGGGTTGCCCGTCGATACGGTGCTTGCCACGCGCGTCCGTTTCCGGGCGCTGACGCCGGCCGAGATTGCCGCCTACGTGGCCAGCGGCGAGCCGCTCGACAAGGCCGGCGCCTACGGCATCCAGGGCCTGGGCGGCGCGCTGGTCGAACGGATCGAAGGCAGCTACTCCAACGTCGTCGGCTTGCCGCTGGCCGAGACCCTGGCCCTGCTCGACGCCGCCGGGGTCCCGCACGCGCTGCGGCCAGCGGATCTGCAGGCCTGAGCCTGATGCCGCGCCAGCTGCAATGCGCTTCACCCTTCCACCGTTAAAGATGTTCGCCTCTCCCGCCCCGGGCTGTCTCTTGGTCACGTTTTCCCGCCGTACCCGATGAAGCCGTCGCCTGCCGTGTGATGAATGGTCGTCGTGACGGCAGGCTTTCGTAATCGCCACCGGGAACCCCGAGAACACCGAGGGGGATGGCGTGGACAGGTGCCACCTGAAGGGCACTGCCGCAGCGGCGGAGCATCCCTGAATTCACCATTCTTCTCCGTGTCCTCCGTGGTGAAACCAGGCGTGTCCGCGGAACCAGAAGCCGCATTGCTACCACGGAGAGCACGGAGGACACGGAGAAGTCGCTTTTTTTCACCGTGGTCCGCCCTCTGGCCATGGCTTCGAGCGCTGGCTCAGCCCCACCCGAAAAATGCCGGTGTTCGCTGGCCCATCAGCACGCAAGCCACCGGCACCCGCGTCCAACTGTGACTAAGAGACAGCCCGCCCCGGGAGAGGTGAAGACTGGCCGACCGCTCGATCAAGCCTCTTTCACGCCAGGCGCGGATACCGACACCACGCGTCATGCTTGCGATGGCCTGGGTCGAACGACAGTATCCACGCACCTGCCCCCCGTCAGCCCCCCGCCGGTGGCGCGATACCCGTCAGCGACGTACGTGCGGAAATCTCGATCCAGTTGCCGTCCGGATCGGCGACGAATCCGTAGCGTGCGACCGTGCCGAAGTTGATCGGCGCGCGCGCGAGGCGCCCGCCGCGCGCGACGATGTCGGCGCAGGCCTGGTCGGCATCGAAGATCTGCACCGTGAGGTAACGGAAGTTCGGGGCGATGAAATCGTCGGTGACCGCGCCGCCCGGCCCCTTCTCGACGAACAGCAGCGTATCGCCGCAGCGCGCCGTCGTCGGTCCCGCCTGTTCGAACTCCATCGCGCCGAGGTAGAAATCCATCATCCGCGCAGGTTCGGGCGTGCTGACCGTGATGCCGATCCCGACGACCCCACCGGTGCCGGGCGGCACCAGGCGCACGAGCTCGCCACCGGGATGGTGGCCCTCCCACACCGGCTGTCCGGCGCGCGCGATCGTCAGCGCGCGGTAGCCGGACGGCGGATGCGCCGCGAGCGGGGCGGCATAGTGGTTGACCTTGATCACCGAGCCATGCGCATCGTAACGATGCTGTACCCAGCCTTCGCGCAGCTCGAGCTGGTGGTCCAGCCGCAGGCCCACCGCTTCGCCCCAGAATTCAGCGTGCGCGGCGATGTCGTTGGTGAACAGGCCGATGTCGAGATGTTGTTTCGCGAGTTTCATGGCGCCACCTCAGTCGGGCAGAAGGTCGAGGGCGTGGTTGTCGAGCGCCTGCTCGGCCGCGCCGATCGTCATGTGCATCAGCATGCGGTCACCGCGGTCGGTCCGCTTGACGATCAGCGTCGCGGCGATCGCGACGGCAATCGCCGCGAAGCTGTAGTGCCGGTAGTCGTTCATCAGGTGTTCGAAGCTGTAGTCCTGCACGCCCAGCGCAAGCAGCTGATCGTGGTAGCCACGCAGCAGCGACTGCTCGTGCTGGCGCCGCACGTCGCGCGGGAAGGCGCCGCCGAGGAAGTAGGCGACGTCCATGCCGCTGCCGAGGAAGTTGCTCGTCTGCCAGTCGACGACCGCGACCCGCTCGCCCGGGCCGCCGAAGAGCATGTTGTCCGGGCGGAAATCGTTGTGCGAAAAGCACTTCGGAAAATCGCGCGGGCGGTTCCAGTAAGCGTGGTTGCGCACGTACTTAGCGCACACCTGCTTCACTTCGGGGGAAAGCCAGCCCTCGTAGTGCCGGCTCACGTGATCCCAGCTGCGTTCGATGAGCTCCGTCGTGTAGAAGCCCTGCGCGCCCTCCGGCACGTAGCACCAGTCCTGGGTCAGCAGTGACTTGTCGTTCCAGAACGCGGCATGCAGCCGCGCCGCTTCGGACAGCGCCGCGCGGGCCTCGTCGAGCGTGCAACCGCGCATCTGGTCACCCTGCTGGGCGGGCGCGAGATCCTCGAACAGCAGCACGAAGTCATTGGTCTGCGGATCGAGTTCCGCGACGTAGACCAGCGGCGTGCGGATCCCGGCGCGATCGGCGAGCTCGCGATAGAACATGACCTCGGCGCGATAGAAACCCATGCTCTGCCCGGTTTCGCGCGCGACATCGTTCAGTGAACTGAACTTGCCGACGACGCTGGTCGGTGCGCCGGCCGGCCTGCTGCCCCGGTAGTCGATGTGGTAGCGACGGGTCTCGCCGAGCTGGCCGGTGCCGACCGTTTCCATGCGCAAGCCGGCAATGTCGGCATCGATGCCGCGCTGTGCCAGCGCGTCCATCATCCACTGTGGGGTCACGCCATCGGGCGTCACGATGGTCATTCTGTTTGTCATGTCTGGTGCACTTCCCCTCGTTGGCCAGCGCCCAGTCTAACGTGCGCAGCGGGCCCGGGATCGGGCACGGCGGCGGTGTCACCGAGCGTGCCGGCCGGCGGCGCCAGCATCACGCGCGCCGTCGACGCCGCTTGCGTCCGCAGCGGATGCCCCGGCGCGGTCGCGCCACCGGGGGGCTCAGAATCCCCGGAACGTCGCGTAGCGCGCGCGATGGAAGGACGCGTCCCCGAAGGCCTGCTGCGCGACACGGGCGCGCTTGAGGAAGAAGCCGATTTCCCCGGCGTCGGTCATGCCGATCCCGCCGTGCATCTGCACCGCTTCGTTCGACACCAGTTCGAAGGTTTCGCCGGCCCTCGCCTTCGCGAGGCTGGCGAGCAGCGGGGCTGCGGCATCGCCGGCATCGAGCGCGGCGAGCGCGGCGAGCACCGCCGAGCGGGTCAGCTCTATTTCGCAGAACATCTGCGCCGCGCGATGCTTCAGCGCCTGGAAAGACCCGATCGGGACCCCGAACTGCTGGCGGAACTTCAGGTAGTCCAGCGTGCGCTCGAAAACTTCGACCATGCCGCCGAGCATCTCGGCGGCCAGGCCCGCCCGGGCGCCGTCGAGCACGCGATCCAGCGGCGCGAACGCCCTGTCCGCGGCGCCGAGCAGCGCATCGTCCGCGAGGCGCACCTCGTCGAACACCAGCCGCGCCGCATTGCGGCTGTCGACCATGCGCGTGCGCGTGCGCGTGAGGCCCGGGGTCTCGCCCCGCAGGAGGAACAGCGAGAGCCCGTGTTCATCACCGGGCACGCCGGCCGTGCGGGCGAGCACGACGATGTCGTCCGCGACATGACCGTCGAGCACGAAGGTCTTCGCGCCGTGCAGCACCCAGCCGCGCCCGTCGCGCGTCGCGCGCAGCGCGACCGCGGCCGGCGCATGACGCGGACCCTCCTCGAGCGCGAGTGCGCACAGGCGTTCGCCGGTGGCGAGTGCCGGCAGCAGCGCGTCCTTCTGCGCCGTCGAGCCGCAGGTGGCCAGCAGCGGCGCCGCGATCAGCGCCGTCGACACCAGCGGTGACGCGGCGAGCGTGCGACCCGCTTCCTCGAGCACCTGGCCGAGGCCGGTATAGCCGAAGTCGCTGCCGCCCCAGGCTTCCGGCACCAGCACGCCGGCCCACCCGAGGTCCGCCATCTCGCGCCAGGCCGCGCGGTCGAAGCCGTCCGCGTCGTCCTCGTCGCGCAGGCGGCGCAGGGCGGCCACCGGCAGGCGCGTGCTGAAGAAGTCGCGCGCGGCGGATTTCAACATTCTCTGTTCGTCGTTCAGCAGCAGCGTCATTCCATGCACCTCAGTCCGGCAGGCCGAGCACGCGCTTGGCAATCACGTTGAGCTGGATCTCGGACGTGCCGCCCTCGATCGAATTGCCCTTCGAGCGCAGCCAGGTGCGGCAGATCAGCAGTTCATCGGCGGTGAAGTCCTCGCCCTCCCAGCCCAGCGCGGCATTGCCCGCGCATTTCAGGATCAGCTCGAACTTGCGCTTGTTCTGCTCCGTGCCGTAGTACTTGAACATCGACGACAGACCGCCGTTCGCGGCGCCCGACTCGCTCTCCTCGGCAGCGCGGCGCAGCGTCAGCTGGAAGGCGTGGTCGTCCATCGCGTGGCGCGTGACCGCATCGCGCAGCACGGGATCGCCGATGCGCCCGTCGGGCCCGGCCAGGTATCGTTTCGCGACGACGTCGGCGTCCGGCACCGTCGCGCCGATCGCGCGGCCGATCTCCGAGATCATGCCCCGCTCGTGCTGCAGCAGTTCCTTCGCGATGGTCCAACCGTCGTTCAGCCGGCCGACCAGGTTGCGTTTCGGTACGGCAACGTCGGTGAAGAAGGTTTCGCAGAACGCGGACGCGCCGCTGATGAGCCGGATGGGGCGCGCCTCGACGCCGGGACTCGCCATGTCGAACAGCAGGAAGGAGATCCCCCCCTGCTTGGCCGAGGTGTCCGTGCGCACCAGGCAGAAGATCCAGTCCGCGAGGTGCGCGTAGGAGGTCCAGATTTTCTGCCCGTTGACGAGGAAGTGGTCCCCGCGGTCCTCGGCGCGCGTCTGCAGGCTCGCAAGGTCCGAGCCCGCGCCCGGCTCGCTGTACCCCTGGCACCAGCGGATCTCGCCCCGCGCGATCTTCGGCAGGTGCTCCGCCTTCTGTTCCGGCGTGCCGTACTTCAGCAACACCGGGCCCAGCATGCTGATGCCGAAGCCGAAGAGCGGCGTGCGGCAGCCGAGGTCTCGCATCTCCTCCTGCAGCACCAGCGCCTGCGCCGCCGACAGGCCGCCACCGCCGTATTGGCGCGGCCAGGTCGGCACCGTCCAGCCGCGGTCGACCATGCGCTCGAACCAGCGCCTGCTGTCCGGATTGACGAACACCGGCTTGCGGCCGCCCCACACGCGCTCTTCCTCGGGCATCGGCGTGCGCATCGAAGGCGGGCAGTTCGCCTCGAGCCAGGCGCGCGTCTCCGCGCGAAAATCGGCGAGTTCGTCCAACGTGCTCACTCCGCGAATGGATCTTTCCGATTATGCCGCAGGTGCTGCCGAAACTCGCGCCTGCCGCGGGTTCGTGCGTGGGATGGCCACCGAGAACACAGAGAACACCGAGGGGGAGAGAGAAGGATTGGAAGCGGCTGCTGTGAGGGATTGCTGCTGCAGAGCCCCTGCCCTCGATTTAGCCTGCTTTTTCCGTGTCCTCCGTGGCGAAACCAGGCTTGCCACGAGACGAAACGCCGCATCTCTACCAAGAAGTACACGAAGAGCAGGGAGAAGAAAGCCTTGATGGGCGTGCTGATCAAGTTGGTGGCGGGGCATCATTGCCGGTACGTCCCACACCATCTCCCTCGGTGTTCTCTGTGTTCTCGGTGGCCATCCTGCACATGGCGGTGTTGTCTGCGGCCATGCGACACCTGAGCGGCATCGGGGAGGCTTTGACCACCTCGCCGATTGAACTGTGCGCGCCGGGCGCGTGTAATGGCCGGCATTCGACAAGCAGAAACACGACAGGGGGGGCACATGCAGTTCGGCATCGGCGTCAGCACGCACATCAACAACTGGGACATCATCCGCTACGCGGAAGAACTGGGTTACGACCGCGCGTGGGTCGGCGACTCGCAGATGATCTGGTCCGACTGCTACGCGACGATGGCGCTCGCGGCGCATCATACGAAGCGGATCCAGATTGGCACCGGCGTATCGATCACCGGCACCCGCATCGCGCCGGTCACCGCGCACTCGATAGCGACCATCAACGCGATTGCGCCGGGGCGCACCTTCCTCGGCCTCGGCACCGGCCACACCGCGATGCGCGTGATGGGACAGGACCCGATGCGCGTGGGCGAATTCCGCGAATACCTGCGCGTCGTGCGCGCCTTGCTCGATGGCGAGGCGGTCGACTACGAGTATCGCGGCAACACGCGCGAGATCCAGTTCCTGCACCGGGAGCGGAAGTTCATCGATCTCGACAACCGCATCCCGATCTACGTCGCCGCCAACGGACCGAAGGCCCTGGAGGCGACCGGCCAGTTCGGTGACGGCTGGATCACCGTCGGCGGCGAGCCGGAAGTCGTCAAGCCCAAGCTCGAGCACATCCACACGGGCGCGCAGAAAGCCGGACGCAGCCTGCCCGCGGATTTCCACACCGCGTTCATCACGACTTCCTGCGTGCTGCGCCCGGGCGACAAGCTGACCGACGATCGCATCATCGACGAGACCGGCAGCTGGGTCGCCTGCGAGCTCCACTTCTTCTACGAGGTGTGGAAGGACAACGGCCGCAACGACGCCATCATCCCGGATCACTTCAAGGACATCTGGCCGGACTATCTTGCCCACGTCGAGCACATGAGCCTGCCGGAGCAGTCACGCTTCCGCCAGATCCACGACGGCCACCTCGTCTACCTGCAGCCGGCAGAGCGCCGCTTCATGCGGCCGGACGCGATCAGATCGAGCTGCCTCATCGGCGAGCCGGACCAACTCATCGAGCACGTGAAGCGCCTCGAAGCGGGCGGTATCAAGGAGATCGATCTCTGGCCGCCGATGGACTGCGAGCGCAAGGTGCTGCGTGATTTCGCGGAATACGTGATGCCGGCGTTCCGCTGAGACCAGTCCGGGTGCGGGCCCCGGGTCGCGCCGCCGCGCCACCCGGGGTGCCGCAACCTGGCCGCGAGACCCCGTGACGGCAAACAAGGAGGTTTCCGATGGCGAGTCACCACCCCTATCACCCGATCATCTACGTGCGCGGATTCGCCGCGACGCAGGGCGAAATCGAGGAAACCGTCGCCGACCCCTACATGGGTTTCAACATCGGCTCGACGAAGGCGCGCATGGCCTGGACGGGCGAGCTGAAGCGCTTCTATTTCGAATCGCCCCTCGTGCGCCTGATGGGCGACCACGCTTACGAGGACGTCTTCGTCGATGGCGACGACCTCGTGCAGGCGGAGCGTGCGGACCGGCCGGTGCCCTACCGCTGCATCGTGATCCATCGCTATTACGACGATGCGTCGAACGATTTCGGCGACGGCAGCACGCCGCCGATCGAGCATTTCGCGCGCGGACTCGGCGCGCTCATCCTCCGCTTGCGGGACAGGGTGTGCTCGAACCCGGCCAACCAGACGAGCCCGGCGGAGTTCCGCGTGTACCTCGTCGCGCACTCGATGGGCGGCCTCGTCTGTCGCGCATTCCTGCAGAATCCCGCGCTGGGAACCCCCGAGGCCCGCGCGGCGGTCGACAAGCTCTTCACCTACGCGACACCCCACAACGGCATCGACATGCGCATCGTGCGCAACGTGCCGGGCTGGCTGTCCCTGGGGGACGTCAACAACTTCAATCGGGGACGCATGGCGGACTACCTCGGGCTCACGCGGCGCGATGACGTCTCGGTGGTGGAGAATTTTCCACCGGAACGAATCTTCAATCTCGTAGGCACCAATCCCCGCGACTATGTCGTCGCCGGCGGACTGTCGGCATGGGCGGCGGGGGACGCGAGCGATGGTCTCGTGCGGATCGAGAACGCGACGACCCACGGTCCGGGCGCGGACGGCAATGACGTCGCCTCACCCCGCGCCTTCGTCCACCGCAGCCACTCGGGCCACTACGGCATCGTGAATTCGGAGGAGGGCTACCAGAACCTCACCCGCTTCCTGTTCGGCGAGCTGCGCGTGGACGGCATCCTCGAGCTCGACGAAATCACGCTGCCGGGCGAGGTTCAGCAGGCCCGCGACAGGGGGGCTGAGGTGCGTGCGTCCTACCAGTTCGAGATTGCGGTCAGCGTGCGCGGCTGCCAGTGGCAGATGACGCGCCGCGAGGTGCGCGAGAACTCCGCGATCTTCCGCAGTTTCGATCAGCTGTTTCCGAAAGCCGGCGCGGGTCGGCGGCCGGACCGCGCGCAGAGCCCGCAGTTGTTCACGGCCTTCCTCGATCCGCGCAAGAGCGTGAAGGCTTCGAAATCGGTGAGCTTCGCGTTCGACCTGAAGGTGCTGGTGCCTGACTATGTCGTCGACGGCGTGCTGTTCATGAAGCGCCACTACGAGGGGGGGTTCATCTATCGGGAACTGCTGATCGTCGAGGCCTTTCCCGATCGCGCCGCCGCGCTCGGCTGGCGCGTGAAATACGGCTACCAGGACATCAATCCCGGCAAGCCGGGCGTCGATGCCCAGCTGTTTCCGCTGCCGGGCGGCAGCGGTTTCACGTTCGACATCCCAGTGGCGCAGAAAGCGCGCCCGGGCCTGCGCGGACGCCTGCGGATCGAAGCGCGCCCGTGGCAATGAGGCGCGACGGCGGAAGCCGTCGCGTGGGTGGGGTCAGGTGGTGACGGTGTCCAGCGTCGCCGCGAAGCTGTCGACCGTGCGATCGACGTTGCGCAGCTTGTCGAGGCCGAAGAGGCCGATGCGGAAGGTCTTGAAGTCCGCCGGTTCGTCGACCTGCAGCGGCACGCCCGCCGCGATCTGCATGCCCTGCGCCATGAACTTCTTGCCGTTCTGGATCTCGCCATCGTCGGTGTAGCTGACGACCACGCACGGTGCCTGGAAGCCCGGCGCGGCGACGGACCTGAAGCCCTTGCCTTCGAGCAGCTTGCGGAAGCGCTCCCCCATCGTCTGCTGCGCGTCGCGCAGCTTGTCGAAGCCGATTGCCTCGGCCTCGGCCATCATCTCGCACAGGCGGCGCAGGCCGTCGGTCGGCATCGTCGCGTGGTAGGCGTGCGCGCCGCTCTCGTAGGTCTCCATGATCTGCAGCCACTTCTTCAGGTCGCAGGAGAAGCTCGTGGAGGTCGTCGAGTCGATGCGTTCGCGCGCGCGCTCGCCGAGCATCACGAGGCCTGCGCAGGGGGAGCTGCTCCAGCCCTTCTGTGGCGCGCTGACCAGCACGTCGACCTTGCACGCGGCCATGTCGACCCAGATCGTGCCCGACGCGATGCAGTCGAGGACGAACAGGCCGCCGACCTCGCGCACCGCGGCGCCGACGGCCTCGAGGTAGTCCGGCGGCAGAATCATGCCGGCCGAGGTCTCGACGTGCGGCGCGAACACGACGTCGGGCTTCTCGGCCAGGATGGTCGCGACGACTTCCTCGATCGGCGCCGGCGCGAAGGGCGCGCGCGTGCCGCCCTCGCCGACCTGGCGTGCCTTCAGCACGGTGCAGGCGGCCGGGATGTTCCCCATCTCGAAAATCTGGGTCCAGCGGTAGCTGAACCAGCCGTTGCGGATGACGAGGCAGCGCTTGCCGGTCGCGAACTGGCGCGCCACCGCCTCCATGCCGAAGGTGCCGCTGCCGGGCACCACCACCGCGCTCTTCGCGTGGTAGACGGTTTTCAGGACGCGCGAGATTTCCTTCATCACGCCCTGGAAGGTGCGCGACATGTGGTTCAGCGCACGGTCGGTGTAGACGACGGAATACTCGAGCAGGCCATCCGGATCGATGTCGGGGTATAGCGCGGTCATGCGGTTCTCACTTCGGTTGCTGCGGGCAAGGCCGGCGAGGCGGCCGGCGACGCCGGGAAGCTACCATCTTCAACGGCCGTCGCCTAGGCGACGATGGGTGCGACCGGCCGCCGGCCGGGCGGGCGTCAGGAACGGATCAGGGACAGGAACTCCCGGCGCGTGTCCGGGTTGTTCTTCACCGAACCGCGCAGCGCCGAGGTCACCGTCGAGGCGCCGGTATGGCGCACGCCGCGCGATTCCATGCACATGTGCCGGCACTCGATGACGACGGCGACGCCGAGAGGCTGCAGGTGGGTGTCGAGCGCATCGGCAATCTGGTTCGTCAGCCGCTCCTGCACCTGCAGGCGTCGGGCGTAGACCTCGACGAGTCGCGAGAGCTTGGACAGGCCGAGAATCCGCTTGTCCGGCACATAGCCGATGTGGGCCTTGCCGAAGAAGGGCGCGAGGTGGTGCTCGCACAGCGAGTACACCGGGATGTCGCGCACGATCACCATCTCGTCGACGCTCTGCGCGCCGTCCTCGAAGACCTTCAGCACATCCTCCGGGTTTTCCCGGTAGCCCTTCGTGTACTCGGTCAGGGCCTTCAGGAAGCGCATGGGTGTTTCCTGGAGGCCCTCGCGATTCGGGTCCTCACCCACCAGGGCGAGCAGTTTGCGCACGACATCCAGATCTTCGGGCTTGTACATCTTGTGGGGCTCGGGGTTCGTGGCCGGACGCAGCGGCGGGCCGTGGGTTACGCCGGAGGCAGGGCGGGGTGATGCTGCGATTTACCTTAGCGGACATCAATCCCTGAATCCAATCGACTCGGGACAGGTTCCCGCATTTTCTACGCCGCACAAGCATCCGGCGGATCACGGCATCGACTGGATGGGCGCCTGATGGCGCGGGCGGCCCATCGCGTCGTCGCCCGTCATGGCGTCGGTGCGGCGCGCGAACCGGGGCTGTATTTCCCGGCGCTGACCTGGACCGCACTGCGGACTAAGCCGCCTCGATCCGGACCCGGTCGCCGACCGCAAGCTCGCCGCCGTCCAAAACCCGCGCGGTGACCCCGCCGTGACCGCGTAGTGCGTTGTAGGCGCCGGGGCCCAGGTCGCGTTCGATTTTCGAGCAGGGATCACAGGGCCCGGTCAACTCGAGCCGGACGTCGGCGCCGATGCACAGGACCAGCCGCATCTCGCGCAGCGGTGAGCGTGCCGACTGGAGGTTGAGGCCGCGCACGACGAGGTTGCGGCGAAGTACGGCAGCATCGATCGCGTCGCGCCGCAGCCACGCGGCGTAGAGCGGCAGGTGCTCGGCCTGGATCAGCGTGACCTGGCGCTTCGAACCGCCCGGCAGCCGCGACGCCCTCGCCGCCGCGCGGTCGCCCGCGAGCCCCCTGCCCGGCAGCGCGAACGCGCTGGATACCGCGCACGCCGGCTCGTCGCGCGCGGGGCGGAGGTAGATTCCGTCCAGCACACCGTCGCCGGCGAAGGTCTGCAACAGGGCACGCATTTCCATGGATAGAGGATAACGCGAGACCGCGGTGCGGGGACGTGAACCCGGGCGCAACAAACGGAGCGCGCCGCGACCGCCCCGTCCGTAGGCTGCGCGCCTTTCAATCCAGTGGAGAAATCACATGTCCGAGTTGCCCGGGTTCGATGTCGTGGAGCGCCGCCGATGAGCCGCTTCGTGCTGATTCATGGTTCATGGCACGGGGCCTGGTGCTGGCACAGGGTCGTGACGCGGCTCCGCGCGCTCGGCCATGAGGTGTCCGCGCCGGATCTGCCGGGCCATGGGCGCGATTGGACGCCGCCTGGGGCGGTCACGCTCGATGATTACGTGGGATGCGTGCTGCGGCACCTCGCTGCGTCGGCGCCGCCGGCCATCGTCGTTGCGCACAGTCGTGGCGGGATCGTGCTGTCGACGCTGGCCGAGTGCCACCCGGAACGCATCGCCGCGGCCGTGTACCTGGCAGCGGTGCTGCCGGCCGACGGGCAGACCGTGTTCGACCTGCTGCCCGACGCCGGCGATTCCTTGTTGCCGCCGGCGATGTACGGTGACGACGCGCGGACCTGGGACATGCTGCGGGAAGACGCCTATGGCCCGGCGCTCTACGCCGACTGCAGCGCCGACGACATCGAACTGTGCCGGCAATTGCTGACGCCGGAGCCGCTCGCGCCGTCGCTGACGCCGCTGTCACTGAGCGCCGAACGCTATGGTCGCGTGCGCAAGGTCTACATCGAGCTGACGGAGGACCGCGCCGTGCCGCTCGCCTGGCAGCGCCGGATGCAGGCCAACGGTCCGTGCCCCGACGTGCGCGCGATCGCGGCGAGCCATTCCGCCTATTTCAGCCAGCCGGATGCGCTCGCGCGCGAGCTGCACGACATCGCGCTCGGCTCGGCGGTCACCGGCGGGCGTTGAAAAGTGAAAGCCCCGCACCGTGGGGCTTTCACCGGTCAGCGTGGGTTCAACCCGCGGCGCGGCGCCGCGCGACACCCAGCAGGCCCAGGCCGCCCAGCAGCAGCGGCAGCGCGCCCGGCACCGGCACCGGGCTCGCCGCGACACGCAGGTTGTCGAGCACGAAGCCATCGCCCGAGATGCGCAGGGCCGCGATGTCGCCTTCGCTGCGACTGATGCCGTAGAAGACGCCGGCGTTGGTCAGCAGCGGGTCGGTGAAATCGATCACGAACGAGTGGCTTTCGAGCAGTTCGAAGGCGGCGTCGTAGGCTTCGAGGGTGATTGCCGCCGTGCCGGCCACGTCCTGGTAGATGCTGAACAGCGCCCCGACGCCGAACGACGGCGCGAAGGCCAGGTACATGCCGCCGTGGTAGGCGCCTGTGCCGTTGACCAGGTCGCCGATGCCGGCGAACCGGTTCCCCGCGCCCCAGGTGCCGTTCTCCGCGAGCTCGACGCCGAAGGCGCCGATCGTCATGCCGATGTCTGAGCTCGCGGCGATGCTGCCGCCACCGAGCAGGACCGGCCACGGCGCCGCCGCGACCAGCCCGTCGAAGCCTTCAAAGTCCTCGACAACCGGGCCGAAGCCGATTTCGTCGGTGTACAGCGCGGCGTCAGCCTGCGCGATTGCGCCGCCGGCGAGCAGCGCGGCGACGGCAAGTTTACGAAAGTGGGTCATTGGATTTTCCTCGTTTGATTTGGAGGGCCGGCGCGCGCGACTCCGTCCGCGCCCGCCGGCCGTGACTGCCTTCAGGCGCCGATGACGCCTCCGTCCTCGCGTGTGATCACCAGTACCGACGAGCGCGGCCGCACGTTCGCGCCGACCGGCAGCGGATTGTTCGACGCGTCCCGCGCGAGCGGCTCGCCGGCGCTGTTCACCGCGAACTGGGACTGGGGCCAGTTGCTGAACTGTGTCGGGTTCGCGGCGGGGGAGTCCTCGCCCGGATGTTGGATGCCGACGAACATCGTCCTGCCGTCCGGCGTGTTGATGACGCCGGTGACCTCGCAGTTGCGGGGGCTGGTCAGGAAACGGCGGGATTCCCTCGTGTTCGGGTCCACGCACACCATCACGTTCGAGCCGATCTTCGTGAAGTCGCCGCCGCCGTCGCCCTGCTGATCGGTCTGGACCCACAGCCGGCCGAACTGGTCGAACCACAGGCCGTCCGGCGCGCCGTAGTCCGCGCTCCCGTCGGGGCTGTCGACGATGTTGCCCGCGTAGATTTTCCGGTTGAACTGCGGGTCGGCGGGATCCACGCCGATGAAGTTCGTCTTCAGGTAGTTCGCGGCCAGCGTCTTCGCGTTCAGCGTGTCGCCCGCGAGCGTGAAGAGGTCCCACTCGAAGGCGGTCGCCGTCACGACGTTGCCGTCCTCGCGCCAACGGATGATGTGTCCGTAGTCGTTGTCGGGCCGCGGGTTGGCGACGTCGACCGGCGGACGCGCGCTGGCGGCGGCCGTGGTGCCATCCGGCTTGTTCGACGACAGCGTCCCGCCGCCGCCGCGCCGGTTGTTGTTGGTCAGCGTGCAGTAGACCTCGAGCGGATACTGCGCGTTGTAGCCCTGGCCCAGGCCCTCGGTGTTGTAGCCGTAGCCGTTGCCGTAGGTGCGCACGGCGGTCCACTCGGGGCGGTCCATCATCGTCGCGCCGAGCGCGTCGGCCGCCTGGCGGGTGCGGATCAGAATCAGGGCCTGCACTTCGGCATCGTTCACGTTCGCGACACCCTGGGCCGGTGCGCCGAAGAGCGACAACTCGCGCAGCTTGAGCTTGCGGGCTTCCGTCGGGTGATTGATCACGGACTCGCTGTCCGGCTTCAGCGCGAGCCACACGCCGCGGTATTTTCCCTCGCCGCCGGCCGGTGTGCTGTCGAAGCGCGCTACGTACAACGTGCCCCGGTCGAGCAGTTCGCGGTTGGCCGCCCGGTTGTTGCGGTTGAAGACGCCCGCCGCCACGAACTTGTAGATGTACTCGTTGCGCTCGTCGTCGCCGAGATAGAACGCGACCCGGCGGTTCTGGCTGTTGCCCACGGCGCTCATCACCAACTGCGCGCTCTCGTGCTTGAAGCGGCCGAGCGCAGTGCGCTTGACCGGCACGCTGGCGGGGTCGAAGGGGTCGATCTCGACGCACCAGCCGGCGAGGTTCGGCTCGAGCGGGTTGGCGTTCACGTCGAAACGCGGGTCGACCTCGTGCCACCGATAGCCGAAGCCGGCCTGCGTGACGCCGTAGCGGTTGAAATCGTTGTTCGCCGGGAAGGTCGACGGCGCGCCGAAGTAGCCGTTCCAGTTTTCCTCACAGGTCAGGTAGGTGCCCCACGGGGTGTAGCCGTGCGCGCAGTTGTTCAGGGTGCCGAAGGCCGTGAAGCCGTCGTTGTCGCCCAGCGGAGCGGTGGTCGCGGATTCGTACTTCCTGGATTTCATGAGCGGATGGCCGGCCGCGGGTCCGCTGACGCGCATCCGCGTGTTGGCCGTGATGCGGCGGCCGTAGGCGCCCCTCACGACGCCCCACTGCCCGGCGCTGCGCCGAAGTTCCACCACCGACACGCCGTGTGCGGCCTGCGACTTGCGCACTTTCGCGAGGGTCACGCCGCTGCCACCGCCAAGGCCCTCGGCGCCGTGCAGGATTTCCTCGTGGGTGTACTCGTGGTTCACGCACAGCAGGCCGCGATCGCTCGACAGCCCGCCGCGGCCCGGGAACGGGAAGAAGTGCATGCCGTCGTTGTGCATGCCGAACTGCTTCATCTGCGCGGCGGCGTCCTGCGTCGCGTCCTGCGCCCACTCCGGCGCGCCGGGCATGATCGGCTGGCCCCAGGCGGCCAGCACGTTGACCCGGTACCCCGGCGGAACGCGCACCTCGTTCACGACCGGCGCGAGTGACGGCGGGATGCTGTCGAAGCCGATGCCGCCGAAGCCGTTCGCCGACGGCGGAATCGGCGCGGCTGCGGCCGGCGCCGCGTAACCGAGCAGGCCGGCGCCACCGAGCGCGCCCGCGACGGCGGCGGTGACCGAGGCGCTGATCGAGGTCTTCAGGAACTGGCGCCGGGCGCCGTCGACGCGCCCGATAACGTCGTGGATGGACGCGTTGCCGGACGGATTGAGCGTCACGTCGTTGCGAGGATGCAGCTTGCCTTTCATCTGGGGACTCCCTGTTGTTGTCTCGGATACTCGCGGGCCGGCGCGGGTCGCGTGGGCGCGTGCGGGCGCCGCGAAGTGAGACGACGATCACGCTTCAAAGTGACCCGGTGATGAATGACAGGAACGTGAAGGCCGCGTGACGGCGGTGGCGCCTGCGGGGAGCGAGGGCTGGAAATAGGGGACATGGAAATAGGGGACAGACCACGGTTTCCTGGACACGGAGAAACCGGGTGGAAATAGGGGACAGACCACGGTTTCCTGTCCCCTATTTCCCCAAAAAAAGAAAGCCCCGCACGGGGCGGGGCTTTCGAAGGTCTGACGACGGGCTGCGTTACAGCAGCGGCACCATCAGCAGTGCGACGATGTTGATGATCTTGATCAGCGGGTTCACCGCGGGGCCGGCCGTATCCTTGTACGGGTCGCCGACGGTGTCGCCGGTGACTGCGGCCTTGTGGGCTTCGGAACCCTTGCCGCCGTGGTGGCCTTCCTCGATGTACTTCTTCGCGTTGTCCCAGGCACCGCCGCCGGTGCACATCGAGATCGCGACGAAGATGCCGGTGACGATCGTGCCCATCAGCATGCCGCCGATGGCCATGCGTGCGGCCTCGGCGCCCATTGCGAAGCGCATGATCACCGCGAGTGCGATCGGCGTCAGCACGGGGAGCAGCGACGGGACGATCATTTCCCGGATCGCGGCCAGCGTCAGCAGGTCGACGGCGCGGCTGTAGTCGGGCTTGGTGGTGCCCTCCATGATGCCCTTGATCTCGCGGAACTGGCGGCGCACCTCGACGACCACCGAGCCCGCTGCCCGCCCCACCGCTTCCATCGCCATCGCGGCGAAGAGGTAGGGGATGAGGCCGCCGACGAACAGGCCGATGATGACCGCGGGCTCGTCGAGACCGAAGGTCACGAGTTTGCCGGCGGCGTCGAGGCTGTGCGTGAAGTCGGCGAAGAGCACCAGCGCGGCGAGACCGGCGGAACCGATCGCGTAGCCCTTGGTGACGGCCTTCGTCGTGTTGCCGACCGCATCGAGCGGGTCGGTGATGTTGCGCACTTCCGGGCCGAGCTCCGCCATTTCGGCGATGCCACCGGCGTTGTCGGTGATCGGGCCGTAGGCGTCGAGCGCGACGATGATGCCGGCCATCGACAGCATCGACGTCGCGGCGACTGCGATGCCGAACAGGCCGTTCAGCACGTAGGACGCCCAGATCGCGACGCACACGAACAGCACCGGCCAGGCGGTGGATTTCATCGACACGGCGATGCCGGCGATGATGTTCGTCGCGTGGCCGGTCTCGGACGCGGCCGCGACATACTGCACGGGCTTGAACTCGGTGCCGGTGTAGTACTCGGTGATCCACACCAGCGCCGCCGTGAGGCCGAGGCCGATCAGCGCGCAGCCGAAGATGTTGTTGACCGACACCCCTTCGATCCCGCCGAACATCCAGTTCGTGACCGGGTAGAACGCGACCGCTGCGAGCACGCCGGCGACGATGAGGCCGCGGTACAGCGCGTTCATGATCTTGCCGCCGTCGCGCGCCTTGACGAACATCGAGCCGATGACCGAGGCGATGATGGATACGCCGCCGAGGACCAGCGGATAGAGCACGGCGCTCTCGCCGCTCGATTTCATCATCAGGCCGCCGAGCAGCATCGTCGCGATGATCGTCACCGCGTAGGTTTCGAACAGGTCCGCGGCCATGCCGGCGCAGTCACCGACGTTGTCACCGACGTTGTCGGCGATCACCGCGGGGTTGCGCGGATCGTCTTCCGGGATGCCCGCCTCGACCTTGCCGACGAGGTCGGCGCCGACGTCCGCACCCTTGGTGAAGATACCGCCGCCGAGGCGCGCGAAGATGGAGATCAGCGAGCTGCCGAAGGCGAGACCCACCAGCGGGTGCAGGTCGACCGCCTGGCCTTCCGCCGTGCCGGACGCGAGCCAGGCGTAGTAGCCGGCGACGCCGAGCAGGCCCAGGCCCACCACCAGCATGCCGGTGATCGCGCCGCCGCGGAACGCGACCTGCAGCGCGGCGTTGAGCCCCTTGCGGGCGGCCTCGGCGGTGCGCAGGTTGGCGCGGACGGAGATGTTCATGCCGATGAAGCCGGCGGCGCCGGACAGTACTGCCCCGATCACGAAGCCGATGGCGGTCTTCATGTCCAGACCGACGGCGATGACCACCGTGAGGATGACGCCAACGATGGCGATGGTGCGGTATTGACGGTTGAGATAGGCCGACGCGCCCATCTGGATTGCGGTTGCGATTTCCCGCATCCGCTCGTTGCCTTCGGGCTGGCCCAGGATCCATGCCCTGGACCAGAGCCCGTAGACGATTGCGAATAGCGCGCAGCCGAGCGCTATCATCAGTTCGACCGACATTGATGTCCCCTCTTTAATTATGTTGGTGCCGGCGGGACCGGCTATTTGCAGGGCGAAACGCCGCGAGGCGTCCCTTCAGCTCCTCCTCCACCGCCAGGGTCGCCGGAAAACCGGCCACGGATGCGCAGTTTCACCGGCCGCTCAAGGCCTTGCCGATTCTACTGGCTCGCCACTTGCGTGCAAACGCTACTTGGATGCAATTCCTACCTGGGTGCAAAGTCGGTCGTCGTCTTTCGCGGCACCGCGACATTGCGCAGCCGGACGTAGACGGGCAGGCCGTCGCGGTACGGCGGATAGTCCTCGCCCTGGATCAGTGGCAGCAGGTAACGGCGGCCCGCCTCGCTGATCCCGAAGCCGTCCTCGCTGATGTAGTCGCGCGGCATCTTCTTCTCGACGTTCGCGACGTCCTCGAGGCGGGCCTCGCCGATTGTCCACGCGT
Organism: Hydrogenophaga intermedia; assembly: GCA_943370145.1. Lineage (GTDB taxonomy): Bacteria > Pseudomonadota > Gammaproteobacteria. The sequence goes on from CALRPY020000054.1 coordinate 18,319, forward strand.
AGGGGCTGTCCGCCGTGCGGACGATGGTCGGCATCACCGCGTTGTGGCCGGCGAGCGCCATCTCGACCGCCGCCCTGCCCAGGGCGTAGGCCTGCTCGACGTCGGTCTTTGACGCAATGTGGCGGGCGGCCCGTTGCAGGTAGTCCGCCACCGCCCAGTGGTACTTGTACTTGAGGCCTTCGCGCACCATGTTCGCGATGACCGGCGCGACGCCGCCGAGCTGGGCGTGGCCGAAGGCGTCCCGGATCCCCTGGTCGGACAGGAACTGGCCGTCCGGGCTCTTCACGCCCTCGGACACGACGACCGAACAGTAGCCATGGGTCTTCACCAGTTCGTCGACGCGGGCGAGGAAGCGCGCCTGGTCGAACGGCAGTTCCGGGAAGAGGATGATGACGGGCAGCGGACAGGCCGCGTCGGAGGCAAGGCCACCGGCCGCCGCGATCCAGCCGGCGTGGCGCCCCATGACCTCCATCACGAACACCTTTGTGGACGTCTTCGCCATCGAGGCGACGTCGAAGCTCGCTTCCCGCACCGACACCGCGACGTATTTCGCGACCGAGCCGAAGCCCGGACAGACGTCGGTGACGGGCAGGTCGTTGTCGACCGTCTTGGGGACGTGGATGGCCTGCAGCGGGTAGCCGAGGGTCGCGGACAGCTGCGAGACCTTGAGGCAGGTGTCGGCCGAATCGCCACCCCCGTTGTAGAAGAAGTAGCCGATGTCGTGGGCCCGGAAGACCTCGATCAGGCGCTCGTATTCGGCGCGGTTCTGTTCGATGCCCTTGAGTTTGTAGCGGCAGGAACCGAACGCGCCTGCCGGGGTGTGGCGCAGCGCGGCAATGTCATGGGCGGACTCCTGCGAGGTGTCGATCAGGTCCTCGGTCAGGGCGCCGATGATGCCGTTGCGGCCCGCGAACACCGTGCCGATGCGATCGGCATGCTGGCGGGCGGTCTCGATCAGGCCGCAGGCGGAAGCGTTGATGACGGCGGTCACCCCGCCGGACTGTGCATAGAAGGCGTTGCGTTTGCTCATGAGGGTGCCGTCGGGATGGTGTGGGATGCGGACCATCTTATGCCGTCCGCCGGGGGCCTCAAAGCACGCCCGGCGCTGAACTTGAATCGCGACCGGGGGTCTTTGGTAACCGTATGCAAACCAACTCGCGGCCCGACGGCCCGGCCTGCTAAGATTTCCGGACAATGCACATAGCCGCTTCCCAACGCCCCGGTCGCAGCCGCCTGCCGTGGCGAGCGCTCGCCTTCGGTATCCTCGCCGGCCTCGCCGCGGGCGCCGGCGCCCAGCAGGGACTGCCGGAACACGGGCATGACAATGCCTACGAGCCGGTCGAGTCCGAACTGCCGGATATCGGCGATTCCGCCGGCGCGATCATCTCGCCGGAACAGGAGCGGATGCTCGGGCAGTCGACGATGCGCCAGATCCGCCGCCTCGCGCCGCTGGTCACCGACGAGGAGGTCGAGGACTACATCCAGCGGCTCGGCATGGACCTCGGCAAGCACTCGAACTATTACAGCGACTTCCACTTCTTCGTGATCGAGAGCCCGGTGATCAACGCGTTCGCGGTGCCCGGCGGCTACATCGGCATGCACACGGGGCTGATCCTGAACTCGAAGAGCGAATCGGAGGTCGCGTCGGTGCTGGCGCACGAAATCGTGCACCTGACGCAGCGACACGGCGCGCGCATGATCGAAGCCGCCAGCAACCTGAGCATGCCGTCGATGGCGGCGTTCATCGGCGCCATCCTGGTCGCCGCGATCAATCCGCAACTCGGTATGGGCGCACTGGCCGGCGTGTCGGCCGCCCAGCAGCAGTACCAGATCAACTTCACGCGCGCGAACGAAAAGGAAGCGGATCGCATCGGCATCGAGCTCCTGCAGAAGTCGGGTTTCCGCACGCAGTCCATGGCCGATTTCTTCGGTCGCCTCGAGCTCGCGAACCGCTACTCCGACCCGAAGATGATCCCGGAGTACCTGCGCACCCACCCGGTCACCGTCAACCGCGTCGCCGAGGCGCGTGAGCGCGCCGAGCGCATGGGCGACAAGTTCGTGCGCGAGGACAGCTACGAGTACTACCTCATCTGGCACAAGCTCAACGTGATGAGCATGCCCGACCCGGTGCAGGCCAAGAACTATTACGAGGCCGTGCTGCGTGAAGGCGCGTACAACAACAAGTCCGCGGCCCACTACGGCTACGCGCTGGCCCTGATCCAGGGGCGTGACTTCGACCGTGCGCGGCGCGAACTGGACGCCCTGCTCGAGGAAGCGCCCGGACTGCCGGCCTTCCGCCTCGCGCAGGCCCACCTCGAAGTCCAGGCGGGCAATTACCGCGAGGCCCTGCTGCTGCTGCAGCAGCTCCACGCCGATGAACCCGAGAGCCGCGCGGCCGCCTACGCCTACGTCAGCCTGCTGAACCAGACCCGCCAGCCGGAGAGGGCGAAGCGTGTGCTGCGCGAATTCGGTGTCGCGGACGAACGCGATCCGCGCTTCTACAAGCTGCTCGCGGAGTCCGAGGAGCGCCTCGGCGACAAGGCCAATTCGCACTACAACCTGGCCGAGTACTACCGCAGCGTCGGGGAACTCGAGCTGGCCTTCGAGCAGCTGCGGCTCGCGCAGATCGTGCCCGATCTCTCGCACTACCAGCGGCTGCGGATCGATGCCCGCATCGACGAGATCGAAAAGGACCTGAACCGCCTTGACCGCGACCGTGCGAAACGGCGTGAGCGCGAGGAAAAGCGGCGCCAGGGCTGAGCGCCGCGTGCCGGCACCACGCAAGGGCGCGCCCATCCTGCTCCTCGCCACCCTCGCCGGCCTGGCCGCGGCGTCGGAGCCGGCCCGCGTAGCGTCCGGTCGCGAGCTGGCCTTCGCCACGCGCAAGGGCAATTGCCTCGCCTGCCATGCCATCGAGGGCGGTCGCCAGATGGGCGACATCGGTCCGCCGCTGGTCGACATCGCGGCGCGCTATCCCGAGCGCCGCGTGCTGTTCGACCGGATCTGGGATGAAAGCGCGTACAATCCGGTGACCCTGATGCCCCCCTTCGGCCGGCACGGGATCCTGAGCGCGCACGAAATCAACCTGATCGTCGATTTCCTCTACACCCGATGAGCCCTGCCCCGTCTCCGACCCGCCGCGGGCTGCTGGCACGCCTCGTGGGCTGCCTGGCGCTGCCGTGGCTGTGGGGCGTGGCGCGGGCGGCGCGTCCGGCGCGCGCCTTCGCCGCCGAGGACCTCGCCACCGTGCTGCGCGAACTCTATGGCCGCGACAGCATCCCGGAGAGCGGCCAGATCCGCATCGGCGTCGCGAAGCTCGCGGAAAACGGCGCGGTGGTGCCAGTGAAGGTCGATGTCGACCTGCCGCATGTGGACGAAATCACGCTCATCGCCGCCCGCAACCCGGTCCCGCTGGTCGGCCGCTTCGCCTTCGGGCCGCGCACGCGGCCATTCGTCGCCACGCGCATCAAGCTGGCCGAGACGGGCGAGATCCTCGCCATCGCGCGGCGCGGCGACGAGCTTCTGCTCGCGCGCGCAACGGTCGAAGTGACGCTTGGGGGGTGTGGCTGAGATGGCTGTCTCCCGCACCATCAAGGTCCGCACCCAGCTGCGCAAGGGCGTGCTGACGGTGCGCGCGCTGATTCGCCACCCGATGGACGTCGGCCGGCGGCTGCCGGACGGCACGGTGGAGCCGTCGCATTTCATTACGCGGGTGGTCTGTACGCTGAACGACGAGGTGGTGCTGGACGCGGACTGGGGGGGTGGAGTCGCGAAGGATCCCTACCTGTCCTTCGTCGTCGACGGCGCGCAGGCCGGCGACCGCCTGACGCTCGGCTGGGTCGACAACCAGGACGGGCGCGACGAATTCACCGTCGACCTGTGAACGGACGCCGCCTCGCCCAGTCGCTCGTTCTTTCCCTCTGCGTTGCGCTCGCCGCCGGCCCCGCAGGTGGGCGCGAGGCGCCGCCCGATCCCGCGGCCGACAGCGCTGCGCTGCGCGCCGCCTACCAGGCGCGGTTTCCCGACCTCGAACTCGACGACTACGCGCTGGGGGTCTACGCCATCGACGTCGGCCTGCGCGCGCAGTGGGAGGAACTGAACGAGTTCCCACCCTACGAATTCGCGATCGACGAAGGCGAAACCCTGTTCGCCACCCGTCTGCCGGACGGCAACTCGCTGGCCGACTGCCTGCCCGGCGGCGGCGTCGGCACGGCGCACACCTATCCGCGCATCGACGAAGCGCGCGGCGAGGCCGTGACCTTGCCCTTGCTGATCAATGAGTGCCGCGCCCGCGCCGGTGTCACGCCCTGGGACCCGGACCGCGGGCCGATGATGGCGGTGCTGGCCTACCTCGCCCATGCATCGCGCGACCAGCGCCTGCAGGTGCCACTGCCCGCGACCGCGGTCGCGCGCGAGGTCTATGCAAGGGGGCGTCGTCTCTTCCACAGCAAACGCGGGATGCGCAATTTCTCGTGCGTCGACTGTCACGTCACAGCCGTCGGCCGACGCCTGCGCGAGCAGCCGCTGATGCCGGTGCTCGGCGCGCTGACGCACTACCCGGTCTACGGGCTGCGCTGGGGGGCGATGGGCAGCCTGCACGCGAGATTCGCCGGCTGTTATGAGCAGGTCGGCGCTGCGGCGCCGGCGCCGCAGAGCATCGACTTGCGCGCCCTCGAATACTTTCTCGGCGTGATGGGTGACGGCTTGCCGTACATCGCGCCGGGCCTGCACCGCTGAGCCGTTCGCGCCGCAAGTCGAAGCGGCTTGAGCGAATGTATATCAATCGAGCGATTAACGGCTTATAAAAAACTGTTAAACGTCTTCCCGAAGCGTAATCGGCCGCGCCCTTTGCGGCTTTGTTCACAGTTTTGTTACGCGCCCTCTCTAACATGCACTTCAACAGGCAGGGGTTCATCGCCATTCGTGGATGAACCCGACCAAAAACAAAAGAAAGAGAACAATCACCCATGCAACGAACAAAGACGTTGACCGCCCTCCTGGATCTCCTGGGTGCCGGCGGCCTGATCGCGGCGGGAATCGCGCTGCTCAACGCGACGTCGATCATCCCGGTGGCCCCGCAGGCCGAAGCCCTGGGCTTCTTCGCCATCGCGTTCTTCACCGCCGTCTCCGCGTTTGCGCTGGCCCGGCTGGTGCAGATCGGCGGCATCATCCGCAGCACGTCGAGTCCGCGTCGCCATCGTGCGGACCGGGCCGCGGCCGCCGAGGTCGATGCATCGACGGACACGACGCCACCGGTGCCGAACCCCTTCCAGCGCGCAGCCTGAACCCACGCGGCCGACCCGCCGGCGCGTGAACCCCGGGCCGCGCGTAAGTCACGGGACGGCGGTCGCGGCGCGGGTGATAATGGTGGCCGTGGGTGCAGCCACCCGGCATGTTGCCGCGGTGGCGTAGCGCCGAGGCAACCGCAATGGACCCGATACAGGACACGCCCGCAGACAAACGCTACGTCAGCCGCCTGACCCGCGAGACCCTGGCGCTCATCCTCGCCGGCGGCCGTGGGGACCGCCTGCAGGGACTGACCCGCTGGCGTGCGAAGCCCGCCGTGCCCTTCGGCGGCAAGTTCCGCATCATCGATTTCCCGCTGTCCAACTGCATCAACTCCGGGGTGCGCCGAATCGGCGTGCTGACCCAGTACAAGGCGCATTCGCTGCTGCGCCACCTCTACCGTGGCTGGGGCTTCCTGCGCAGCGAGCTCGGCGAGTTCGTCGAGGTGCTGCCCGCCTCCCAGCGCATCGACAACGAGTGGTACGCGGGCACCGCCGACGCCGTCTACCAGAACATCGACATCCTGCGTGCGCATGCGCCGACCTACGTGCTCGTGCTTGCCGGTGATCACATCTACAAGATGGACTACGGCCAGATGCTCGCCTTCCATTTCGAGCAGCGGGCCGACATGACGATCGGCTGCATCGAGGTGCCCGTGCCCGAGGCGACCGCCTTCGGCGTGATGGCCGTCGACGAGCACATGCGGGTCGTCGAGTTCGCGGAGAAACCCGCCCAGCCGAAGTCGATGCCCGGCAAGCCCGGCACCGCGCTCGCATCGATGGGCATCTACGTGTTCAACACGCAGTTCCTCTACGAGCAGCTGATCAAGGATCGCGACATGCCGCGGTCGGGACACGACTTCGGCAAGGACATCATTCCGTCGGTCATCGGGCGTTACCGCGTCTGCGCCTACCCCTTCCACAACCCCGCGGACGACGGCACCGCGTACTGGCGGGACGTCGGCACCATCGACGCCTACTACCGCGCCAACATGGAGCTGCTCGACGTCACGCCGCAGCTGAATCTCTACGACCGCGACTGGCCCATCTGGACCTACCAGGAACAGGTGCCGCCGGCGAAGTTCGTGTTCAACGACGAGGGGCGGCGTGGGCACGCCGTCGATTCGATGGTGTCCGGCGGCTGCATCGTGTCCGGCGCGCAGATCACCCGCTCGCTGCTGTTCTCGAACGTGCGCGTCGAACTCGGCAGCGAAATCGAGGAATGCGTCGTGCTGCCGGACGCGCGGATCGGCGAGGGCTGCCGCATCCGCCGCGCGGTGATCGATCGCGGTTGTTTCATCGAACCGGGCAGCGAGATCGGCATCGACCCGGCGCGCGATCGCAAGCTGTTCTACGTCAGTCCCGAGGGCGTGGTGCTCGTCACGGCCGAGGCGCTGGGACAGGCGCGCAACTACGTGCGCTGAGCCTCAGAGCCAGCGCACGCGTCCCATCTCGAAGCGGTGCGCCAGCAGTTCGTGCTGCGGCCAGGCGCGCACGCGCAGCGCGGCGAGGCCTGACAAGCCGGTCGTCAGTTCGGCGGCGAAAATCACTTCCGCGCCGAGGCGCTCGCCGGCCGGCGCCAGCTCGTGCTGTTCGCGGACCTCGAAGTTGCCGTTGGCGTCGGTGACGCCCAGCTGGCACTCCACGCAGACGTCGCGCGCATCGAGCGCCTGCAGGTCGACGGCGACCGCGAGCCGGAAACCGTCGCCGGCCTGCAGCGCCGCCGGCGGCCCCACCACGAGGCGCAGCGAAACCTGCGGCCAGTTCGCGACGACCTTCTGCTTCCACCCGGCCAGCGTGCGTGCCGCCTCGCAGCCGTTTGCCGCGAGACGTCGCGCGTGGCGGGCGGCCGGGCCGTAGAACTTCTCGGTGTATTCGATGACCTGGCGCTCCGCGTTGAAGCGCGGCAGCACCGTGCGCTGCGAGGCCTTCGCGAGCCTGATCCACTCGCTGGAGTAGCCGCGTCCGTTGCGCTCGAAATAGCAGGGTTTCGCGACCTCGAACAGCACGCGGCAGATCTCCTCGGACTCGATGCGGTTGCGCTCGTGCTCCGACAGCCCGTAGCCGAGCGCCGGAATGCCATAGCCGTTGTCGCCCGTGTAGCCCTCGGCCCACCAGCCGTCGAGGATGGACAGGTGCACCGCGCCGTTGATCGCCGCCTTCATGCCGGAGGTGCCGCTCGCTTCCATCGGGTACTCGGGATTGTTGAGCCAGATGTCGACGCCGGTGACCAGCTTGCGCGCGAGCGAGATGTCGTAGTTCTCGATGATGAAGAGCCTGCCGGCGAACGCCGGCTGCTGCGAGTACTCGTGCAGCTGGCGAATGAGTTCCTGGCCACCGCCGTCGCGCGGATGCGCCTTGCCCGCGTAGAGCAGGATCACGGGACGCTCCTCGTCGTCGAGCAGGCGGGCGAGGCGTGACGGGTCCGTCAGCAGCAGCGTCGCGCGCTTGTAGGTGGCGAACCGGCGCGCGAAGCCGACGAGCAGCGGATCGTTCGCCGGCGTCAGGCGGCGCAGGCGCCGCGCGATCTCGGCCGGCACCATGCCGTTGCGCGTGTACTGCCGCGTCAGCCGTTCACGCAGGTCGCCGAGCAGGTCGAGCTTCAGCAGCTGGCGCGTGCTCCAGTAGGTGTGGTCGGGCAGGTCGTCGATGCAGCGCCAGAACTCGGCGTTGCACAGTTCGTTGCGCCACTGCCGGCCGAAGCGCAGGTCGAACAGGTTGACCCACGGCGTCGCCAGGTAGGTGTGGATGTGCACGCCGTTCGTGACGTGGGACAGCGGGTTTTCCGCCGGCGGCACTTCCGGCCAGATGAAGCTTTCGTTGGTCGATGCGACCTGGCCGTGCACGGCGCTCACGCCGTTGTGGAAGCGCGAGCCGCGGATCGCGAGCGAGGTCTGGTTGAAGCCGAGCGCGTTCTGCGGACTCTCGCCGAGCGCGCACAGGCCATGTTCGCCCTGGCCGAGATCGCAGATCATCGCCGGGAAGTAACGGCGCATCATCTCGTGCGGGAAGACGTCGTGGCCGGCGGGGACCGGCGTGTGCGTCGTGAAGACCGTCGCGGCGGCCACGACCTCGAGCGCGGTCTGGAAATCGATGCCCTCGCGCATGCGCTCGCGCAGTCGCTCCAGCACGAGGAAGGCCGCATGCCCTTCGTTGACGTGCCACACGGTGGGTTCCAGGCCCAGCGCGCGGAGCGCGCGCACGCCGCCGATGCCGAGCACGATTTCCTGCGCGATGCGCGTCTCGCTGTCGCCGCCGTAGAGTTCAAGCGTGATGCGGCGGTCTTCGGGCGAGTTCGCATCGACGTCGGTGTCGAGCAGCACCAGCCGGATGTCGCCGAGGCGACCGATCCAGGCCCGCATCGCGACGTCGCGCCCCAGCAGGTCCACGTGCAGGCGCAGCGCCTGGCCGCTCGCGTCCGTCGCCTCGACGAAGGCAAGGTCGGCGCCATGCACCGGCAGGTAGCGCATCAGCTGCCGTCCTTCGCCGTCGATTTCCTGGCGCAGGTAGCCCGCGCGGTAGAACAGGCCCACCGCGACGAAGGGCAGGCGCAGGTCGCTCGCCGCCTTGCAGTGATCGCCGGCCAGCACGCCGAGGCCGCCGGCGTACAGCGGCAGGCTCTCGTGGAGGCCGTACTCGGCGCAGAAGTAGGCGACGAGATCGCGGGCGGGATCGAGTGCGCGCTGCACGCGCGCATCACCGGGCTTCTGCAGGTAGCTGCCGTAGGACGAAAGCACCGCCTCGTATTCCTGCAGGAACACGGCGTTCGCCGCCGCCGCTTCCAGCGCCGCCTGGGACACGCGGCGCAGGAACATCTTCGGGTTGTGTCCGCAGGCGTTCCACAGCTCGCGGTCGAGATTGCCGAAGAGTTCCTGGATGCGCCGGTCCCAGGTGTAGGAGAGGTCGTCGGCCAGCGCCGGCAGGCGCGCCAGCGCGGTCGGCATCACGGGCTGGACCTCGAATTCGATGCGGGTTTCGTTCATGGCTGGCAGGCGGTCGGCTGGAGGGTCCCGCCAGTGTACTGAAGGCCCTGATGCGTGGCAGCAGCCGGCCGGTCTTTTCTTTATGATCGGCGAATGTTGAAGGTCCTGTTCGCGACCCCCGAGGCGTCGCCCTACATCCAGACCGGCGGCCTCGGCGAGGTGAGCGGCAGCCTGCCGAAGGCGCTGGCCCGACTCGGCTGCGACGTGCGACTGGTGATGCCCGCCTATGCCGCGCTGAAGGCTGCGCTGCCCGGGTTGCGCTATCGCCACCCGCTCGTGGTGCCGGGCTTCGACGAGCCCGGCTCGCTGCTGGCCCTGCCGCTGGAATCAGGGCTCGAGCTGTGGCTCGTCGACTGTCCGTCGCTGTTCGATCGACCGGGCGGTCCCTATGCCGATGCCGCAGGCCGCGACTGGCCGGACAATCCCTACCGCTTCGCCTGGTACTGCCACGCGGTCGCCGCGCTCGCGGTCGACGACGGGTGGCGGCCCGACGTCGTGCACAGCCACGACTGGCCCGCCGCGCTGGTCCCGGCGGTGCTGTCGCTGTACCCGACGCGGCCACGCACGGTGTTCACGATCCACAATCTCGCCTTCCGCGGCCTGTGCGATCGCGCGAGCTTCCAGCACCTGCGCCTGCCGGCGGCGTGGTGGCACCACGAGCGGCTCGAATTCTTCGGCCAGGGCTCGCTGCTGAAGGGCGGTCTCGTGTTCGCCGATCGCGTGACGACGGTGAGTCCCACCTATGCGCGGGAGATCCTGACGCCGGAGCACGGCCACGGTCTCGACGGCCTGTTGCGACACCGCGCCGCCGATCTTTCCGGCATCCTGAACGGCATCGACGTCGAGGTCTGGGATCCGGCGACGGATCCGAACCTGGCGGCGAATTACTCGGCGCAGGATCTGCGTGGCCGGCACGCGAACCGGCGCATGCTGCAACGGATCGCGGGCCTGGCCGAAGACGACGACTGCTTTCTGCTCGGCGTCGTCAGCCGCCTGACCGAGCAGAAAGGCATCGATCTGATTCTCGACGCGCTGGCGACCACGCGGCCCGGCGTGCAGTGCGTGATCCTCGGCAGCGGCGATCCTTCCCTGGAACAGGCGGCGACGGCGCTTGCCGCGCAGCACCCTGGCCGCATCGCCTGTCGCATCGGTTACGACGCGCGGCTCTCGCACCAGCTTTTCGCCGGCGTCGATGCCTTTCTGATGCCGTCTCGCTTCGAGCCCTGCGGTCTGTCGCAGATGTACAGCCAGCGCTACGGCGCGGTCCCGATCGTCCGCCGCACCGGCGGCCTCGCCGACAGCGTGCGCGATCTCGAGGCCGCGGACCCGACCGGCATCGTCTTCGACGAGCCGACGCTCCCGGCGCTCGCCGCCGCCATCGAGCGCGCCGCCGCGGCCTTCCGTGAATCGGCGCGCTGGCGCCGCTTGCAGTTGAACGGCATGGCCGTCGATCATTCCTGGGCCCGCAGCGCCGCGGCATACCGCGCACTCTATCGCTCGCTGGTCTGGTGACGGCGCGCCGCGGCGCGCGCCCGCCACCGCCCAGCCGGAGGTCCGTCGATGCAGCTCCCCACGCTCGCCGAGATCGAGGCCGCGGCGGCCATCATCCGCCCGCACTGTCCGCCAACGCCTCAATACCACTGGCCGCTGCTCGGCGCCCGCGCGGGCTGCGAGGTCTGGGTCAAGCACGAGAATCACACGCCGATCGGCGCCTTCAAGCTGCGCGGTGGCCTGTACTACCTCGACCGCCTGTTGGCATCCGGCCGCCGGCCGGCCGGCCTCGTCTCCGCGACCCGCGGCAATCACGGCCAGAGCCTCGCGCTCGCCGGCAGCATCGCGGGCCTGCCGGTGACGATAGTCGTGCCCCACGGCAACAGCCGGGAGAAGAACGCGGCAATGCGTGCCTTCGGCGCCGAACTCATCGAGACGGGCGAGGACTTCGAGGCCGCGCGCGAGGCGGCTGCGGCGCTGGCGCAGGCGCGGGCGCTCGAGATGGTGCCGCCGTTCGAGCGGGATCTCGTCTGCGGTGTCGCGACCTGCGGGCTCGAATTCCTGCGCGCCGCGCCGCCGCTGGACGCGGTGTACGTGGCGGTGGGCATGGGCTCGGGCGCCTGCGGACTGCTGGCCGCGCGCGATGCCCTCGGCCTCGGCACGGAGATCATCGGCGTGGTCGCGGCGAACGCGCCGGCCTACGCCCTGTCCTTCGCCGCCGGTGAGGTCCGCACGACGGGCCCGGTGCACACCCTCGCCGACGGTGTCGCCTGTCGTGCGCCGTCCGCCGCCGCCCTGGCCGCGCTCCGCCGCGGCCTTGCGCGCATCGTGCAGGTCAGCGAGGCGGCGATCGCCCACGCGATGCGGGCCTACTACACCGATACGCACAATCTCGCGGAGGGCGCCGGCGCAGTCGCGCTCGCAGCCCTGCTGCAGGAGGGGGCCCGCCACCGCCGCCGGGTAGGCGTCGTGCTGAGCGGGGGCAACGTGGACGCCGCGGTATTCGCGCCGATACTGGCCGCCGGCTGAGGGCGGCGGCGACCCCGGGCGGTACGGCGGGACGGCCGGGTGCCGTACGTCAGTTGCCGCCCTGTTTCGCGGCCTCGGCGGCCAGCGCCTTGTCGCGCTGTTCCTCCAGCGCGCGCTTGCCTTCCTTGAATTTCTGGTCGACCTCCATCTGGCAATAACCCCTGGCGCGGGAGTCGTTGCGCCGGCACATGTCCCGCTGGGCATCGCTTTGCCGCTTCAGCAGATCGAGCCGGGCCTCGTAGATGTCCTGCGGCGAGGTCGCGTAGGTCACGGTGTCGCCGTCCTCGTCGTCGTCGCCATAGTCGAAGGCCTGCGCCAGCGGCGCCAGTGCCAGCAGCGCGCACGCAGCCATCACGCGGACTGGCCGCAGATGCTTGATGTTCATGTCGTTCTCCATGATCGGGGGAGCGGACCGGGGCTGGCTGCCGCGGGCGTGGCCGCCGCGGGCGTGGCCGCCGCGGGTTACGCTTCCGTTCAGTCGGCAGTGGCGAGAATTCTGCGCGGAGGAGTTGCGATGTCAATGCATGTGAAGCCCGGACCCGCCCTGCTGCTGCTGGGCGTGGTGCTCGCCGGTTCCGCCGCGCCCGCCGGCGCCGCCGAAGCCTGGCGTTGGCGCGACGCGGAAGGCGGCGTGCACTTCGGCGA
>CALRPY020000055.1:0-30270 GCA_943370145.1 Hydrogenophaga intermedia
GCTCCAGATCCTTGACGCGTTGGGCCTCCGCCGTGGTCACACCGCCGCGAACGCCGGCATCAATCTCATGCCGCTTGACCCACTCGAGCAGCGTCTGCGGCACACAGCCAATCTTCGGGGCGATCGATTCCACCGCTGCCCACAATGAGGGATATTCTCCGCGATGCTCCTGCACCAGGCGCACGGCGCGTTCACGGACTTCAGGCGAATACTTGTTCAGTTTATTCATGGCTCCATCTTCTCAGGTGTTGGAGCCTCCTCAAAACACGGGGCGGTTCAGGCCGTAAAAGCCCTGGCGCACCTTGTCCGGCCCTAGCACCTTGGCGAATTTCAGCAGCAGCGAGCCGGAGCCGCAGGCCGGGTCGTAGACCTTGTTGACCTCGGTCTTGCCCACCACGGTGAGGCGGGCCAGCAGTTAGGAGACTTCCTGCGGGGTGTAGAACTCGCCACCGGACTTGCCGGCGGTGGAGGCATACATCTGCATCAGGTATTCGTAGGCGTCGCCGAACAGGTCGATGCTGTTGCGTGAGAAGCTGCCAGCGCCGTTGGAGAGCGGCAGGTCACCGATGGCATCCAGCAGCTTGACCAGTTTTTCGTTGCGCTTGGCCACCGTGGGGCCGAGTTTGCTGGAGTTGACATCCAGATCGTCGAACAGGCCCTTGAAGTCGTATTCGCTGTCCGACCCCTTGGCGGAGGCCTCGATATCGACAAAGATGTGCGAGAGGGTTTCGTTGAGGTTGGCATCCTGGCGGGCCTTGCTGCGCACATTGGCGAACAGCTCCGAGGGCAGGATGTAGAAGCCCTTTTCCCTCACCGTCTCGGCTCGGCCGAACTCGGCGTCTTTATCGCTGAGAGTGGTGTAGTCGAATTCCGCGTTACCGGCGCGGCGCTCCTGCTCGTTGAGGTAGCCGGTCAGGTTCTCGGAGATGAAACGGTAGAAGAGCATGCCGAGCACGTAGCTCTTGAAGTCCCACCCGTCCACGCTGCCGCGCAGGTCGTTGGCGATGCGCCAGATGGTCTTGTGCAGCTCGGCGCGTTCGGTCTCTTTGCTGTTGTTCGTCATTCGGGCCTTCTGCCAGTCGATTGTGTGCTGTTGTTGGTCATGGCTGCGGGTTCGGTTGTGCGGCTATCGACCCTGTCGAGCCAGAAGTGGTAGATACAAGTCTCTGATTTATCTGTGCTGCACGGGCGTATCGCCCGTGTCTTTGGCCCAAGTCAGGCAGATAGGCCCGACTTTGAGCCATAGCCAAGCCGGCTTGACAAAAATGCCGCTTGGGATAGACTTTTGCGTTGAGTTCACTGCCTATCGGCTTTGAACCTATCGAGGTCTCGGCCGCTGAACCCGCGTAGCGAATCAGCGGCCTTTGTTTTTTCTGGGCTGCCGTCACGGGCTACCTCCCAGCAAGCGGAGGCATGTAGCCCGGGACCATGCCGGCGAACTTCTGATCTTTCCGATGCTGTTGTCGGCCTGGTAACAGGTGACGAAGTTGGCTTTCAGCGAACCATCCTGCTTCAGCCCCATCGCTACCACAACGACGAAATCCTCGTAGACGACGGCCACGCGGCGCGTTGCGTCGTATTGGCGGGAGGTTTTGTCCCAGCCTTCGAACAGGGCGGCCGTGGGGTGCTCCAGAGTCGCTTTGATCCAATCGATGCGCTGCGCGCGCACCGGGGAAAAAGCATCCTTGCGGCCATCCCGCGCCGTGCTCTCGTAAAACATGTGGCCGAACTTGCCGGCACCGAAGAACACCCGGATTCCGTCAAAGGTCTGGATGTTGCCGCGACAGTAGACCCGCTCGTAATGCGAACGGTATTCAGCGACCGTGGCGTAGTGAACGAGAGGCGGTAACGCCATTACCAGCCTCCCTGCAGGCGAATCTTGAAGATGTTGAACTTCTCTTCGCCCTTGTGGGTCGGGGCGAGCGGCCGACCCAGTGCTGATTCGAGGCGTTGGACCACGGCGGCCTTGGCCGTGCCGTCACGCAGGGTGTCGTTGATGCGGCTGCTGGCCGCACCCAGCAACAAGTCGCACAACTGGATCAGTACCACTTCATGAGACGGCAGCGACTGGATGCCGTCGATACTCGACGTGAGGTTCGCGCGCGCGAGACATCTGGCCAGTACAGGCAGACGCTTCGGGTCGCGGTTGCTCTTGACGTCGCAGAAGATCCGGTAGGCGTTGAAATCCAGAATCCAGTGATGCAGTAGCTGGTAATAGAACTTGTAGAAGCCCAGCTCGCCATCGTTGTCGTGCAGAGCAAGGTTGAGCTGGGTTCGATCAACGGCAATACAGCGGAAACGCAGGTTGTCGCCATAGGCGAAGAACAGATCGATCAGTTCGACGTAAAAATCGCGGCGGTTGGGCGACACCTTGCTCCATTTGATCTCGCCCCAGGCTTGGTGACGTTCCCGCAGCGCGCCGACGCGTGATTTGATTTCGTTGCGCAGCTCATCGGGTAGCCACAGGCTGCCGATCATGAGGTGTCGCGCACGGGGATTCGCGGATGCCAGGACATCCGGATTGGCTTCGTCGCAATACACCTCGAACTTCATCTCTAATCCTCTCAGATCAATCCAGCACGATCAGAAACTCGGTGGCCAGCGCCTCCGGGCGCACAGCACGGGTGTCCGGGCTGCGGTGCATCTTGACCAGGCCGTGACGCTCCAAATGACGCAGAGTGCGCGACAGGTTGCTGGCCGCCCGGCCCGACCACTCGGCCAACTCCAGCACCGTGCGCGGTTGCCGCTCCTGCATCAGGCGCAGCAGCGCGCGGTTTTCGTCCGACAGCAGGCTGGCCAACTGCCGCCAGGAATCGAACCAGACGGTGGGTGTGGGGCCGTTGGCGTCATCGACTGCCCGACGGCCGGATTTGGCCGGCCGGATGCCAATCACTGTGCGCATGCTTCGATTTCCCCGATGTGGTTTCGGGATGCTATCAGATGCAGATAGTATCTGTCGCTAGCAGTGATCTTCTCGGCGGACAGGAAATAGGGTAACCGCCGCTGCCATTGCCCCATTGTTTTCAGGATTACCCTGTTCGCCTTTAGATCGGGTCACGGCCGGCAGGTGCAAACCGCAAACCCTGCAAACCTCGGTTTGCACCCTGACGGTAGACGAGCAGCGCGCTCGCGCCCCCCGTATACGAATCCGGCCAGGAAGGACCCGTGCCGTCTCGCTGGGGCATCGTCCCCGTGCCCGGCCAGCCATGGCAATCGAGGGAGGTGAGCATTCCCGATGCTCACCCTCTCTCTTTAGAGAGAAAACGCCGGGAACCGGGAAAGTGGCGTCGTTGCTGGGTTTGCGCGTTCCCATCCCCATCCGGGAACGGTTCTGGCCGGGAACGCTGGAATCCCGCGCCAGGCTTGAGTTTGGCGTTCCCGCCCGGCCCTGCGTTCCCGGTCGGGAAGCGGGAAGCCGGGAACGGTTGGTGATGCTCGGGAATGCTCATCTCTGCTCCTGTTGACCCGGTTGCGACCTCTTCAGATGCCCAGTGACGAAGGCGGCCTCGCCGCTGGCCATGGGGCCATCCGGCACGTCCAGCCACTTCACCAGCTTGGAGCCGTCGACCATGGCCATGACCAGTTCTTCCCGGTCGAGCAGCGTGCCGACCCACTCGGCCAGCCGGTGCTTGCCGATGGTGTGGAAGGCTTCGGGCAGTTCGTGACGGCGCTCGTAGACGCCGTTGCCGCCGGTCTTGGTGTAGGGCTTGCCCTCGGCGGCGGCCCGCGCAATGGCGGCTTTGAGATCGGGCAGCAGGTCAACGACGGTCTGGCGGGCGCGGACCAGAGCGTCGCTGCGGTCCACCAGCAGGCCTCGGCTGTCGCGCAGGAAGGTGGTCACCCGCAGGTTGGCGCGGCCATTGGCCTTGACCACGCCACCCATCACCACCCGGCCGCGCTCGAAGGGTTCGCCCAGTGCCTTGCAGATCGCCTTGGCCTGATCCTCCTTCGGGTTCCACAGCGCGTAGACCGAGCGCACCCCATCGACCAAGCCACCGGTGCCCCGGATCGCTTCGCGGGCCTGCTCTGGGGTCGAGGCCTCGCGCTTGGCGAAGTGGTGCGACACGATCACCGAGGCGCCAGTGCTGGCCGCGAGCGCCGCCAGCCGGGAGCAGACGAACTGGGCGTTCTCCGGCACGTTCAGATCAAGCGCGCACAGCGGCTGCAGCGGATCGAGGATGATCAGTCGCAGACCGGCCACGGTGGTCAGTTGCTGCTCCAGCGCCAACCACGCCGGGGTGGTCGATGGGCCTCGGGTGGCCGGATCGGGTGCGAATAGCGGCACGGCGCCGCCGGCATCGGGCAGCGGTAGTACGTACAGCGAGTCTGGGATCGGTCCCAGTGCATTGAGCCGGTTGTGCACCTCGATGGCGTCGTCTTCGGCGGTGACATAGATCGCCACACCCTGGTTGGCGAGCGCGCCGCCGAACCGGGTGGGCGCGTTGGCCCATATACCATCGAAGGCGGCGACCTCGCGGGCCAGCGCCAGCAGCAGGAAGGACTTGCCGACACCGCCACCAGCGGCCACCAATGCCGCCTGGGCCAGCGGGAAGACACCTTCGATCAGCCAGCGCCGGGGTTGCGGTTCGCCGCTGAAGCGCTCGCGGGCGCGCCACTGCGTGACGTCGAACGGTTGGCGTGGCTGCGTGTTGGCGACCGGCATCGCCTCGGCCAGCAAGGCGGGTACATCGACGCCTTCGGCCACAGCATCGGCGGCATCCCACTTCTGCGGCTTGTCCTCGGGAACGTGGATGCGTCGCACCCGCGCGCCGATACCGAGCAATTTCGGGACAACTACATTGGCGTACCCGGCACCCACCTCATCGTTGTCCGGCCACACGATGACGCTCTTGCCGGCAAGCGGCGACCAGTCGGTCTTGTCGAGGGCAGTGGCGGCGCCACCCATCGCGGTCGTTGCGACGATGCCCATGTGCATCAACGCGTCGGCGCATTTCTCGCCCTCGACCAACACGACGGTATCGGCCTTTGCCACCGCAGGCAGGTGGTAGAGCGGGCGCGGGTCGGGCATTCGGGTCTGGCGGGCGGCGACATCCCAGGGCCGGTATTGTTTGCCCTCGGGCGTGTCGTAACGGTACACGCAGGCCAGCAGTTCGCCATCGGGGCTGTGGTAGTCCCACTTCGCGGTGTGCGGGCCGAGCGCGTCATGGGAGGCGCTCGGCTTGGCGGGTGCCGGGATGAATGAGGTTGGCACCACCAGCCAATCACCGACGTCATCCAGCAGTTCCCCGAAGTCGCGCGGCACCACAAAACCCCGCACCGCCGCCCACAGCGCCAGCACGTCGCCGGATTCGCCGGTGGCGAAGTCGATCCATACCCCGCGTTTCGGGCCTTCCAGTTCGATCACCAGGCTGTCGCCGGCATCGCCCTGCACATTGCCGACGACGAAACGCGTGCCCTGGCGTTTGCCGCGCGGGAACAGGTACATCAGCACTGCTTCGAGCTGATCGAGCAGGCGGGCGCGCAGCTCGTCCTTGTTGTGGCGCCGCTCGATACGGTCGGGCGCGTCGTTGAAATCGAAGAAGGGATGGGGCGGAATGGTGACCGCCTCTATGGCGACGGTGCTCATTGGGTGTGCTCCCCATCCAGCCGTGCCTTGAACCAGTCGCCGTTGGCACGCACGCAGTAGTAGGAACGCCCCGGCCCGATGTGCTGGGTGTCGGGCACGATCCAGAGTTCCTCGTCAGCGTCATAGCGCCAGCTGCCGGGGCCGAACATCTTGTCGAGCACAGGCTCAATGCCATGCCGCGCGATGTGGGCGCGCAGTTGCCGTGTCATGCGTTCGCGCTCTCGGCGCTGCTGGCGGTTCATCATTCCCAGACCTCACTCGGACGGTCGCCGGCGGTGCAGCGCCGGGTACGTTCGCGTTCATGCGCTTCGATCTCGGCGAGGCTATAGAGCACGCGGCTGCCGAGCTTGAGGAACGCAGGCCCGGTGCCGAGCATCCGCCAGCGTTCGAGGGTTTTTTCAGACAAGCCCCAGCGCGCGGCGAGCTGGCGCGGGCTGAGCAGTTCGGTGGGTGGCAAGGGTTTCATGTGACGGCTCCCGTTCGGTGGCCGGTGCCCGCAGCGGCCCTCACTGGGGCTCGGTGACACCTGATGAACGGGATTCTTCGTGGTGTTCGCCGGTGCGGCAATGACGCGCGCAGCGTCAAACCCCGCAGCCATTGGCATGGGTCCGAAGCGCTTCGAGCTTCCATGCCATTTCATTCCCGAGCACGCGGTTGTTCGCATCAACCCGCGTCGGTCATCGACAGACCGCGTTCGCCCGCTGCGCCCTGATCGACCAAACCAGTCTCTGGCAGCGACCATTTCGGCAGTGCGAAACGGTCGCTGCGACGTGGTGTCGTGGCGATGCCAACCCCAGGAGCCCGCCCATGAAACAGAACCCCTCACGCCGCCAAGCATCCGCCAGCTATCTCGACACCCTGCGCAGTGAATTCGATGAGCTGACCCAGCAGCTGCAAGAAGCAGAAACCGCTGCCAACACTGCACAGCAGGAAGCTGATGCGAAACGCCGTGCCTATCACGACCTCGAACAGCGCTCGAACTCGACGCACTGGTCGGTGACCGAGCAGCGCCTTTTCCGCGAGAAGAACCAGCTCGAGGCCGTCGCCCGACAGTTGCAGCAGGATCTGGTGCCGCTGCGTGAAGAACACGCACGGCTGAAATGGAAAGTCAAGGCGCCCGCCCAGTTGGAGACAGCGCGCATCGAAATGGCGGCGCTGACGGATCGGCGCACAGCGCTGGTCCAAGAGATTAACAAGGCCAGGACGCTGCAGACGCAGCTCGATGCCCGCATCGAGGCCATCGAGCAGCAGATCGCCAGCGACACCCAGTCCACCGCCAACCGCCTGATCAATGCCGGTGAGCTGACCGCGCTCCCGGCGGCGCTGGCCTCATTGCACGCGGAACTGACCGCCACCTGCCACACCCGCGACGAAGTGGCACGGCGCATCCAAAGCCTGCAAACCGAGCATGACGCCTTGCCGGACCAGATCCGTCTGGCGCGCGACAGCTATCGGGGCGCGCAGGCCATCGTCGCCGAGATCGAATTGCAGGAGCAGTTGCCGACCTTCATCGGCGTGATCGCCCGGGCGGCGGTGGCGCGGCACCGGGCGGGGTTCACGCGGGAGCAGGGGCGGTACGAGATGGAGGTCCCCGTGGAGGCCCTGGAGGCGGCCAGTAACGCGCTGGATGCTGATCTTTCGGCCCGCTGAGAGGGTTTTCACCTTGGCTTCTGCCCGCCACAGCGCGTTCATCGACCTGTCTCAACCACAGGAGTAAACCGATGACCGATACCGCAATGAACGACAGAATCAGCGCGCAAGTGGCGGCGCTGCCCGGCCTGCCCATGAAAGACCTCTGGGCGCTGTGGGATGCCCACTTCCCGCGCCGTCCCGCTCACACCAATCGCCACTACGTGGAATCGCGTCTGGCCTACCGGCTGCAGGAGCAGGCCTACGGGCCGCTGCCGGTGGGCGTGCGCCGTTATCTGGTCGAGCGCGGCGCGCAGTTCTCGAAGATCCAGCAGGCCGGGCGCGGCACGGAATGCCATCTGATGCCCGGCACGGTGCTGGTGCGCGAATGGGACGAGCGCGAGTACCAGGTCACCGTCACCACCGACGGCCTCTACGAGTTGAATGGCCAGCGCTTCAAAAGCCTGTCGGCGGCGGCGCGCAACATCACCGGCACGCAGTGGTCGGGACCGAAGTTCTTCGGGCTCAAGCCGGGCAAGGGAGGCAAACGATGAGCACTGCCATTCTGGCCTCACCCAAGCGCTGCGCGGTGTATTGCCGCGTGTCCAGCGACGAACGCCTCGACCAATCTTTCAACTCCATCGACGCGCAGAAGGAGGCCGGCCACGCCTTCATCAAGAGCCAGACCCACGAGGGCTGGATTTCGGTGGCGGATGACTATGACGACGGCGGGTTCTCCGGCGGCAACATGGAGCGGCCCGCGCTCAAACGCCTGCTGGCTGACATCGAAACCGGCCGCATCGACATCGTGGTGGTCTACAAGATCGACCGGCTCAGCCGCTCGCTTGCCGACTTCGCGCGCATGGTGGAAGTTTTCGACCGCTGCGGCGTGAGCTTCAGCGCCGTCACCCAGCAAATCAACTCGGCCACCTCGATGGGGCGGCTGATGCTGAACGTGCTGCTGTCCTTTGCCCAGTTCGAGCGCGAGGTCACCGGCGAGCGCATCCGCGACAAGATCGCTGCCAGCAAGGCCAAGGGCATGTGGATGGGCGGACCGCTGCCGCTCGGTTACGACGTGCAGAACCGCCTGCTCGTCGTCAACGAGCCGGAGGCGGCGGTGGTGCGCCGCATCTTCGCCGACTTCGCCCGCGATCGCTCGACCACCCACATGGTGCGCAGCTACGCGGCCGAAGGCATCCGCACGAAGACGGGCCGAACCTTCTGCAAGCAGTCGATCTACAAGCTGCTGCACAACCGCATGTACCTCGGCGAGATCGTCCACAAGGGCCGCTACTACCCGGGGCAGCATCCGCCGATCCTGACCAGCGCACAGTGGCAGGCCGCCCACGACGTACTGGCCCAGACCGCCGAGGAACGGCGCGTGGCGGTGGCCACCGACGGGCGCGGCTTGCCGCTGCTGCGCGGCCTGCTGTTCACCACCAGCGGCGAGCGGCTGATACCAACTCACACGGTCAGGAAAGGCCGCTACTACCGCTACTACACGCCGGCCAAGGACCGGCACTACGGGGCGGGCGCCTCCAACTTCGGCAGCCTGCCGGCCGAATCCATCGAGGCGCTGGTGGTCGAGCAGGTCTGCCAGGTGCTGCGCGCACCGGAAAGCGTGCAGGCAGTTTGGGACCGGGTACGTGCGAGCGCCATCGATCTCGACGAGGCGCGGGTGGTGATGCCGATGCGCCAGCTTGCCGCCGTCTGGCCCTCGCTGTTTCCTGCCGAGCAACGGCGCCTGGCACAGCTGCTGATCGAGCGCGTACTGATCGGCGACGACGGGCTGGAGATCCTCTGGCGCGACGCCGGCTGGGTGGAACTCATCGACGAACTGCGCCCCGGCAGCATCGGCGCGGAACTGGCGGAAGTGGAGATGACGGTATGAGCCGAATACGCAAACTCGGCGAGGCCACGGTGCAACAGCGCATGGACGGCGGCGCCGTGAAGCTCTCGACCTTCATTCCGCTACAGATCCGCAAGCGCGGCGTGCGCAAGGTGGTGATCCGGCCGGACGGGGAGAGCAGCAGTCCGACCGCACGCGGCCAGTTCGATAGCCCCATGCTCGTGGCGTTGGCGCGCGCCTTCTACTGGCAACAACTGCTCGACGACGGCGTGGTCGCCAGCGGCACCGACATCGCTCAGCGCGAAGGCCTGCACCACTCGACGGTCAACGAACTGCTGCGCCTGACCCTACTGGAGCCTGCCATTATCCAGTCCATCCTGGCGGGCACGCAGCCGCGCTGCATGAGCCTGATCTGGTTTCAAAGGAATCCGCTGCCGACCGACTGGGTAGCGCAATGGGCAGTCGTCGTAGCGTTCGATCGCTGATGCCGTAGAGATCTCACCAAGCCCCGGCGTCTTCATCTTCGTCTTCATCGTGCTCTTGTGTATCGACATCTCCTGCACCGGGATCGCGCTGCGACAGGGGCACGTATCGTTCTATGGGCGTCTTCCACTCCCGGAAGAAGTCCAAGGGGTTCTGCGTGCCGACAAACTCCCGGGCGAGCCGTAGTCGGTCAAGCACACCCTGGCGTTCCATCTCGGGAAGTGTCTGTGCCCGATCTGCAACGCCCTGAAAGAACTGCTCCAGGCTGACGACCTTCGACCATGCATGAATGACTTGCTCAAGCTGGTCGTGGCTATCTTTGATTGACTGCGATTCGCGGCGACGATCTTCCTCGTGCCGTCGCCGTTCTTCCTCTGCAAGCCGTTCCAGCCTCCGGAGCTCGGCCTGCCGGTCGGCTTCTTGAAGCTTCCCGATGATGGGCGCGACTTCAGCCTCGATCGACTTCACGATCTGGGGAATGTCTTGCGTCAGGGATCGAGCCTTCGTCTCCTGGAACGATGTCGACCAGGACACGCTGCGGTAGGGCGCGTACACGATCAACCGCAATCGACCGGACGGAAGGTCCCGAGTCGAAGTCCAGGTGTGATCGTGGTAACGCTTGTTCTTGGGAGGCACGTACTCCGATTCACGGATGTATTTGCCATTGACGTACCGCATCTCGACCGACTCGGTCATCTCGATCACTGCCAGTCCGAAGGCAATCGAGTCGACATAGGCGACCGTCGGCCGATAGGGTGACCAGCGTCGGTCGTACCCGTATGGATCGTGTCGGGGGTCCTTCTTCGGCGGCACTTCCTTCTCGTCGATGCGCTCCCTCCAGAACTGGGTATCCGGCGGCGCGATCACCACGCGGTGGCCAGCAGACTCCAGCGCATTGAACAGGTCGTTAGCGAATTCCAGCGCCTTGTCGAGCCCCGAGCGGGAGGCGATGACGTCGACAAGCAGCTTCTTGTACGGCTTCAAATGTTCGCCCTCGTCGACCTTGCGGCCTGCGAGGAAGTGTTCCTTCGCGCCGCGAATCAGACCGTGGGTGCCAGTGACGTGCCGGGTCAGTCGTGGGACGCGGGGTCTGGGTGCCGGTCGGGGCTTGGGCACGGATGGAGCGGGAAACTCATCGGTCCGAGACCACACGATCGGATCGCCCGGCTGCGGCTCTGGAAGTGCCGGCCGTTTCGGCGCCTTGCCGACCGCGAGCTTCGCCCAGTAGCCACGCTCCGGACGGGGCACTCGCAGCGCGGTACATACCCGCGCCAGGTAACTGCCCGATACGTCGAACTTCTCAGCGACCTTGATCATTGGTGCCGACCACACCAACTCGTACAGCTCTTCTCTGGTAATCACGCTCGTCCTCGGCATCATCGTTTTCCATGCCGACGAGGGTAATCGCTTGGGCATAGCCGGCATTTCGGTGGGCATGGTTGACCACGAAAAGGCCGCGCCAAGTCCCTGTAAATACAGATCTCGACGCCGCGACTACCCGCAGGGCAAACAGAGAAAAGAGACTGGGCTGGCCGGGAAACGGGCCGATTCGGCACATCCGAAGGGGATGGCACCCGCAGGGCAAACCCTCGGAACCCCGCGCCACGCGGGGATTCGCGCAAAGAAAAAGGGCCTGGAGACTATCCAGGCCCTTGGTGTTGGTGGAGGCGGCGGGAATCGAACCCGCGTCCGCAAGCCCTCTGCCGTCGGTTCTACATGCGTATCCTGTCTATTGTTTTAACCGATCGCTACCCGACAGGCAGGGAAGACGATCAGCGATCCCTCCAACGGTTTTAACGGATTGGCCCCGGGCAGGCCGCCTCGCGATCCGATGAGATATGACGCCCGAAACCTGAACGCACCGGCACGGCTTCAGTCGGACGGCACCCTACTGGGTTTTAAGCAGCGAGTGCGTAGTTGTCGTCGTTGGCAACTATGTGGTTTGCAGTTGGATTTACGAGGTGCTCTGCCCCTCGGCATGCCCCTTCGGTTTCGCGACCCACGTCGAAACCAGGTCGCCCCCTATGGAGAATGCGCAGCATACGCATCCGTCATCGCCACGCATAGCCTGAGATGGGGGCGGGGAGCGAAAGTTCAAGCGCGGCGAGAAATAAATCCGTCCGCTTGGTTCAGCGGCGGCGCATCAGGCGCTGCTTGTCGCGCTGCCAGTCGCGTTCTTTCTCGGTGTCGCGCTTGTCGTGCTGCTTCTTGCCTTTGGCGAGCCCGATCTGGCATTTCGCGCGGCCCTTGGACCAGTACAGCTTCAGCGCGATTGCCGAATAGCCCTTGCGCTCGACGGCGCCGATGAGATGGGCCACTTCTGATTTGTGAAGCAGCAGCTTGCGCGTGCGCTCGGGGTCGGTCTCGACGTGGGAGGAGGCCGAGAGCAACGGGTTGATCAAGGCGCCGAACAGGAAGGCCTCGCCGTCCTTCAACAGCACGTAGCTGTCGCGCAGCTGGACCTTGCCTGCGCGCAGGCTCTTCACTTCCCAGCCCTCGAGCACCAGGCCCGCCTCGATCCGCTCCTCGATGAAGTAGTCGTGGTAGGCCTTCTTGTTCTCGGTGATGAGGCTGTCGGCGCGGGCGGCGGATTTCTTCTGGTTGCTCATGGCGGGCTGTTCGATTGCGGCGGCGAGTATAACAGCCGGGGAGGGGCGCGGCCCTCGGCTCGCCCGCTGCCGGATGGGGCCGGGCCCGGTCCGGGCTACAAGAGAGGTTCCTTGGGCTATCATGCGTCTGCGGCGGCGCAGCGCGCGGCCGCGGATTCCCCGTTGGAACAATCACGTCGATGCCGGTCATCAACCAATCCGAGCAAGTGCCGTACACCGCGGAAGAGATGTACGCGCTGGTGGACAACTTCGAGGACTACCCGTCCTTCATGCCCTGGTGCGAGCGCTCCTGGGTCGTGTCGCGCAGCGATCACGTCACCCGTGCGGGGATGGCGGTGCGCAAGGGCAAGATTCACTACAGCTTCGTCACCGACAACACGGGCGAGCCGCCGGGGCGCATCACGATCCGGCTCGCCGACGGCCCGTTCCGTCACCTGAGCGGCAGCTGGACCTTCGCGCCGAATGCGCTGGGTTGCCGCGTCACCCTGACGCTCGACTTCGAATTCGAGAACCGGCTGGTCGGCACCGTGCTGTCGCCGGTGTTCAAGTTGATGACGGGGTCGCTGGTCAGCTCGTTCCGGCAGCGCGCTGTGAGCGTGTATGGCCGCCGCTGAGCCCTTGCGCGTGGAGGTCGCCTATGTCGGCGAGGGCGGCGGTGGTCGCTGGGCGCTGGAGGTGCCACCCGGCACCACGGTGCGGGGCGCGATAGAGCGCGCCCGCGTGCTCGAGCGACATCCTGAAATAGATCTCGCGCGGCAGGCCGTCGGCATCTTCGGCGTGCGTTGCGGGCTGGATGACCTGCTGGCCGACGGGGCCCGGGTCGAAATCTACCGGGCGCTGGTACGTGATCCCAAGGAAGCGCGCCGCCGCCGCGTGGCGCGCTGAGGTCTAGCGTTCTTCGTCCCCGTCCTCGTCGCGGCTGAAGATGCGGCCCCAGAAGCCCTTTTTCTTCTTGACCGGCGCGTCGTCGGGAACCACGACTTCGGGGACTTCCTCGTCCTTCTTTTCCTCGACCTTGTCGGCGGTGCCCTCGGGGCCGACGAAAGGCAGGCTGTCGGCGATCTTCGACATCATGCCACGCTTGGCCTCGGGCACTTCGACCGACTGGTCCTGGTGAGTGTCGAACTCGATGGGGCTCTCGGCGGTCTTCACGTTGCCGTCGATGCGGACGAGCTTGTCATCCTCGAAGAACAGCGTCACGCGGCGCATCTTGGGCCGCTTGCGGCCGGCCTGGAACGTGTAGACGTAGTCCCAGCGGTTGGAGTGGAAGGTGTCGACGATCGCGGGCGAACCCATGATGAAGTTGACCTTCTTCTTGTCCATGCCGGGCTCGAGCTGGGCCAGCATCTCCTGCGTGACGACATTGCCCTGCTGCACGTCGATGCGGTGAGCGATCGGGATGCTCGGCAGGCTGGGCATGTCGGGCATGTCGGGCATATCCGGCATGTCGGGTCGCGCGCAGCCAGCGAACAGCGGCAGCACGCAGAGAATGATGGGGATATACCTGCGAATCATCGGGTTATCTGCGTCCTCGTGGCTGCTTGCCGACGGCCAAAGCGCTGGTGATGGTGATAAGATTGCGGCGCGTCAGCAGGGCGGCGTCGCAGTCGACCGGCGCGACTGGCGGCCGCCGTCGTGCAAGGCGCGGCAGTATAGCCCATGACGACAGCCCGGCCACCCCTGCCGGCAAGCGGCGACATGCAAACGGAGACCGGCCGAGTGGATACATTCGAACTCAAGAAGGCGGGCCTGAAGGCCACGCTGCCGCGCCTGCGGATTCTTGAAATCCTGGAGAAGGGTGGCGACCGGCACATGAGCGCGGAAGACGTCTACCGCGCGTTGCTGGAAGCCGGCGAGGACGTTGGCCTCGCCACCATTTATCGTGTGCTGACCCAGTTCGAGACCGCCGGCATCGTCGAGCGGCACAACTTCGACGGTTCCCATTCGGTGTTCGAGATCGCGCGAGGTCCCCACCACGACCACATGGTGTGCCTCGATTCCGGTGAAGTGGTCGAGTTCTTCGACGAGGAAATCGAACGCCGCCAGCGCGAAATCGTCGCCGCCCACGGTTTCGAACTGCACGACCACAGCCTCGTGCTGTACGTGCGCCGCAAGAAGACGGACGGCGAAGGCCGTTAGACCCGAACGGCGGGCCACGCGGGCCCGCTCAGGCGTTCAGCAGTTCCTTTGCGTGCGCCAGCGTCTTTTTCGTGATCTGCTCGCCGCCCAGCATCCGCGCGATTTCGTCGACCCGCTCCGCCGTGCCGAGGTAGCGCACCGAGGTCGCCGTCACGCCGTCCGTGACCGATTTCCCAATCAGCAGGTGCCGGTCACCGGCGGCCGCCACCTGCGGCAGGTGGGTGATGCAGAGCACCTGGCGATGCGCCGCGATCGCCCGCAGCAGCTTGGCGAGCACGGCCGCGACCCGGCCGCCGACGCCCGTGTCCACTTCATCGTAGACGACCACCGGCACGCCTGACACACCGGCCGCCGCGACCTGCAGCGCCAGGCTGATGCGCGAAAGCTCGCCGCCCGAGGCGACCTTCCGCAAGGCGCGCGGCGGCAGATCGGGATTGGTAGTGACCACGAACTCCACCTCGTCGAGACCATGCTCGCCGGGCTGGGCCGCAGCGCCCAGCTCCACGCCGAAGCGGGCATGCGGCAGCGACAGCTCGTGCAGGTATTCCATCACGGCCGTGGCCAGCCGTCCGGCGGCGGCGGCGCGGGCTTCGCTCAGCCGCGTCGCTTCCCGCAGGTAGGCCTGTTCCGCGGCCGCGCACTCGGCGCCGTATTCGCGTTCCAGCACCTCATGGTTGAGCAGGGTCGAGAGCTCGTCCTCGAGGCGGCCGCGCACCGCCGCGAGCTCGGCGGGCAGGCAGCGATGCTTGCGGGCCACGTCGTGGATGGCGTCGAGCGCGCGCTCGACCCGCGCGAGATCGTCCGTATCTGCGCCCAGCCTGCCACTGTAATGCTCGAGCTCCCGCTCCGCCTCGTCGAGATTGATGGCGGCCTGCTCCAGGAGTTCGGCCGTGGCGTTCAGCCCCGCGTCGACGCCGGCCAGTTCGCGCGCGAGGTGGGCCGCGTGGGCCACCGCGCCGCGGGCGCTGCGCTCGGACTCGAAGACACGCTGGGCCATGGACGCGACGCCGGCGCGCAGCTTCTCGGCGTTGGCGGCCCGTCGATGCGCGGCCTCGAGTTCTTCGAGTTCCGTGCCCGCCAGCGGCAGGCCGGACAGTTCGTCGAGCTGGAAACGGACGAATTCGATGCGGCTGCCGGCGTCGTGGTGGCCGCCCCGGAGGTCCGCGAGCTTGCGCAGGCCGTGCTGCCATTCCCGGTACAGGCGGCCGACCGTCGTGGTGAGCCCGCCGAGGCTGCCGAATTCGTCGAGCAGTTCGCGCTGCACCGGGCGCTCCAGCAGCGAGTGGTGGGCGTGCTGGCCGTGGATGTCGACGAGCCGCGCGCCGAGCGCCTTGAGGAACTGGACCGATACCGGCGCATCGTTGCAGAACGCGCGCGAACGGCCGTCGGCGCCGACCACCCGGCGCAGCACGCATTCCTCGCGCGCGTCGATGCCCTGCTCGTCGAGCAGGGCGATGAGGTCGGGGCGGGCGGCGAGGTCGAACACCGCGCTCACGCTCGCCCGCTCCGCGCCGCTGCGCACGCTGCCGGACTCGGCGCGGTCGCCGAGCGTGAGCCCGACGGCGTCGACCAGGATCGACTTGCCGGCGCCGGTTTCGCCGGTGATGACGGTCAGGCCCGGTTCGAGTTCGACGTCCACGCCGCGCACGATTGCGAGGTCGCGGATGCTGAGCGCCTTCAGCACGGGCTGCGGCCCCACTGCATCTTCGCGCGCAGCGTCGCGAAGTGGTCGTGCCCTGCAGGGTGCAGCAGGCGCACGGCCGACGGGTGCGTGACGATGCGGATGCGGTCGCCGGGCAGCCAGCCGGGCATCGCATTGCCATCCGCGGTGACGCGGGAGTCCCCGACGTCGCCGGCCGCGACGTCGATTTCGACGCGCGCGGAATTCCGGAGCACGAGCGGGCGGTTGGTCAGGGTGTGCGGGCAGATCGGCACGAGCACGATCGCCGGCACCGTAGGCTCCAGGATCGGGCCGCCACCGGACAGCGCGTAGGCCGTCGAACCGGTGGGCGTGGAGATGATCATCCCGTCGGAACGCTGGGTATGGACGAAGCGCCCGTCCACGTAGGTGTTCAGCGTGATGAGGCGTGCGGTATTCCAGCGCTGGATGACCACGTCGTTCAGTGCCGGCTGCGACGCGACGATGGCGCCGTGGCGCACGATCTCGCACAGCAGGACCGAGCGCTCCTCCTCGACGTAACTGCCGCCGAGGATGGCGGCGAGCCCGGCCGCGACCTGCTGGGGCGAGATGTCGGCGAGGAAACCGAGCCGGCCGAGGTTGATGCCAAGCAGGGGGACCGGGCCGGGAAAGGCCAGTTTCGCCGCGCGCAGCAGGGTGCCGTCGCCCCCGACCGTGATGATGAGATCGCGCCCGGCGACGACCTCGGCGTCGGTGCCGTGACGGCAACGGCCGTCCAGCGCGGCCGCCGCGTTGCCGTCGACGATGACGTCCGCCGCGTGACGGGCCAGCACCGCGAGAGCGGACTCCAGCGTGCCGCGCACGGCCGCTTCGTCCTGTTTGGCAATGATGCCAATGCGTTTGAACACCGACGCTCCTCTGCGAATTCTGGCGGCCCGGTCGGGACCGGGCCTGATTGTGCCAACTATGCCGACGGTCCGGAACTGCGCTTTTGCATGCGGTGCGGCCAGCTGCTAGATTCGGCAGGCCCAGTAATCCCGCAGCAATCCGGATAGCCGCCACATGAACGATTCCTCACACGGTATCGAACTGAGCGAACGTGCGCAGCATCTGTTCAAGTTGCTGATCGAACGCTACATCGCCGACGGCCAGCCGGTCGGCTCGCGGACGCTGGCGCGCGACACCAAGCTCGAGCTCAGCCCGGCGACCATCCGCAACGTGATGGCTGACCTCGAGGACCTGGGCCTCATCAAGTCGCCGCACACCTCGGCCGGCCGGGTGCCCACGGCCCGCGGCTATCGCTTCTTCGTCGACTCGATACTCACCTGGCGCGAACCCGCGGCGATAGACATGCGCCGCTTCGCCGACGACATCGAAGGCGAGAGCGACGTGCGGCGCATGCTCGAGAAGACCTCGAAGCTGCTGTCCGACATCACCCGTTTCGCCGGCCTCGTGATGATCCCGGCCGCCGAGCAGCGCGCGCTGCGCCAGGTGGAATTCCTGCAGCTGAACGACAGCCGGGTGCTCGCAATCCTGGTGGTCAACGACCGCGAAGTGCAGAACCGCATCATCAAGACCGCGCGCCCCTACAGCCCGAGCGAGCTGACCGAGGTCGCGAATTTCCTGAACTCGGCGTTTGCCGGCAAGGACATCCGCCAGGTGAAGCGGGAGATCCTCGCCGACATGGCCGCCGCCCGCGACGAGATGAACCGCCTGATGCAGTCGGCCATCGAGATGGCCCAGCAGGTGTTCACCGACGATGTGCAGGGCAAGGATTACGTGCTCGCCGGGCAGACCAACCTCATGGAATTCACCGAGCTGTCCGACATCGACAAGCTCCGGGCCCTGTTCGAGGCCTTCAACCGCAAGCGCGACGTCCTGCACCTGCTGGACCAGGCGCTCAACGCGAACGGCGTCCAGATCTTCATCGGCGAGGAATCCGGCTACCACGCCTTCGACGACTGCAGCATCGTGACCTCGACCTACGGTCGCGAGGGCGAGTCGCTGGGGGTGCTGGGCGTCATCGGCCCGACCCGCATGCCCTACGAGAAAGTCATCCCGATCGTCGATCTCACGGCCAAGGTCCTGAGCTCGGCCTTGAATTCCCTGCAGTAGGCCCCATCTGCGCTAGGCGTGCGCACCGGCCCGGCCGACGGGGCGGTGCCGTGTTTCATTTTTCAAGTATCGGAGGAGCAGGCGTGACGAATCAGGAACAGGCGACGGGCGAGTCGGCGCCGGCGGGCGAGGCGGGCCCGGCACCGGGGCTGGAGGAACTGCAGACGGAGATCGAGCGCCTGCGCGGCGAGGTGGACCGCTTCCGCGACGAGATGCTGCGGGCCCGCGCCGAGGTCGACAACATCCGCAAACGCGCCGCGAAGGACGTCGAGTCCGCGCACAAGTTCGGCGTCGACAAGCTCGTCGAGGCGCTGCTCCCGGTCAAGGACAGTTTCGACCTGGGCTACGAGGCGGCGCTCAATACCACTGATATCAAGAGTTTGCAGGACGGAATGGCGCTCACGGTCCAACTCTTCGACGGCGCGCTCGGCAAGATCGGGGTCAATCCGGTGGCCGGCGTCGGCGCCCGCTTCGACCCCGAGCATCACCAGGCCGTCGCCATGGAAGCCAGCTCCAACGCCGAGCCCGGCACCGTGCTGCGCGTACTCCAGAAAGGCTATGTGCTCAACGAGCGTCTCGTGCGTCCCGCGATGGTGGTGGTCGCGAAGGCCGCCGAGCAATAAATCCGCCGCGGTGACTTGAGTCCGGCGCAAGCGCCCCCATATCAGCGAACAATCGCCGGTCCGAAGGCCGGCCCGGCAACCAGATTCAGAGACTCAGAGAGGCTTCTCATGGCGAAAATCATCGGTATCGACCTCGGCACCACGAATTCCTGCGTGGCCGTGCTCGAGGGCGGCAAGCCCAAGGTAATCGAGAACAGCGAAGGCGCCCGCACCACGCCCTCGGTCGTCGCGTTCACGAATGACGACGAGGTGCTGGTCGGCCAGTCGGCGAAGCGCCAGGCGGTGACCAACCCGGCGAACACGCTGTTCGCGGTCAAGCGCCTGATCGGCCGCCGCTTCAAGGACGACGTGGTCCAGCGCGACGTGAAGATGGTGCCATACAAGATCGTCGGCGCCGACAACGGCGACGCCTGGGTCGAGGCCAGGGGCAAGCGCATGGCGCCGCCCGAAGTCTCCGCGCGCGTGCTGATGAAGATGAAGAAGACCGCCGAGGACTACCTCGGCGAAGAGGTCAAGGAAGCGGTCATCACCGTGCCGGCGTATTTCAACGACTCGCAGCGCCAGGCGACCAAGGATGCGGGTCGCATCGCCGGCCTCGACGTCAAGCGCATCATCAACGAGCCGACCGCCGCGGCGCTCGCGTTCGGCATGGACAAGCGGGAAGGCGACGCCAAGATCGCGGTGTACGACCTCGGTGGCGGCACCTTCGACATCTCGATCATCGAGATCGCGGAAGTCGACGGCGAGCACCAGTTCGAGGTGCTGTCGACGAACGGCGACACCTTCCTGGGCGGCGAAGACTTCGACCTGCGGCTCATCGAGTTCCTCGCGGGCGAGTTCAAGAAGGAGCAGGGGATCGACCTGCACAACGACCCGCTCGCCCTGCAGCGCCTGAAGGAAGCGGCGGAGAAGGCCAAGATCGAGCTGTCGTCGAGCCAGCAGACCGACGTCAACCTGCCGTACATCACGGCGGACGCGACGGGTCCCAAGCACCTGAACATGAAGATCACGCGGGCGAAGCTCGAGTCGCTGGTCGACGACCTGATTGCGCGCACGATCGAGCCCTGCAAGATTGCGCTGAAGGATGCCGGCCTCAAGGCCAGCGACATCAACGACGTGATCCTCGTCGGCGGGCAGACCCGCATGCCGAAGGTGCAGGAAGTCGTGAAGTCCTTCTTCGGCCAGGAGCCGCGCAAGGACGTCAACCCGGACGAGGCGGTCGCCGTGGGCGCCGCGATCCAGGCCGGTGTGCTCGGCGGTGACGTCAAGGACGTGCTGCTGCTCGACGTGACGCCGCTGTCGCTCGGCATCGAGACCCTCGGCGGCGTGATGACGAAGCTGATCGAGAAGAACACGACGATCCCGACCAAGGCCCAGCAGGTGTTCTCGACCGCCGACGACAACCAGACGGCGGTGACCGTGCACGTGCTGCAGGGCGAGCGCGAGCAGGCGGCGGCGAACAAGTCGCTGGGGCGCTTCGACCTCGCCGACATCCCGCCGTCGCCGCGCGGCGTGCCGCAGATCGAGGTGACCTTCGACATCGACGCGAACGGCATCCTGAACGTGTCCGCGCGCGACAAGGCGACGGGCAAGCAGCAGTCGATCGTCATCAAGGCGTCGAGCGGCCTGTCCGACGAGGAGATCCAGCGCATGGTGCGCGACGCCGAGGCCCACGCCGAGGAGGACAAGCGGTTCCACGAACTGGTCAACGCGCGCAACCAGGCCGACAGCCTCGCGCACGCGACGAAGAAGTCTCTGGACGAACTGGGCGACAAGGTCGAGGCGCAGGAGCGCCAGGAAATCGAGGCCGCGCTCGAGGAGTTGAAGACCGCGCTCGCGGGCGACGACAAGGCGGCAATCGAAGCCAGGGCGCAGAAAGTCGCCGAGCTCTCCGGTAAAGTCGCGCAGCGCGCATACCAGGGCGAAGGCGAGGCGGCGGGCGCCGCCGGCGAGGAACGCCGTGCCGCGCCGGCCGACGACAACGTCGTCGATGCGGACTTCGAGGAAGTCAAAGACAAGAAGTAAGTCCCGACGCGGGACGCAGGCCGGTGGCCCGGGCGAGGTTCGACCTCCCCGGGCCCATTCATGTAAGGGTTACGGTAAGGGCTTATGGCGAAGCGGGACTATTACGAAGTGCTGGGGGTCGAGCGCACGGCGTCCGATGCCGACATCAAGAAGGCCTACCGGCGTCTCGCGATGAAACACCACCCCGATCGCAACGACGGGGACACGCAGGCGGAAGAGCTTTTCAAGGAAGCCAAGGAAGCCTTTGAAGTCCTGAGCGACCAGCAGAAGCGCGCAGCTTATGACCAGTACGGCCACGCGGGCGTCGATCCCGCCGCCGGCGGCGGCGGTTTCGGCGGTGGCGCCGGCTTCAGCGACATCTTCGACTCGGTGTTCGGCGACATCTTCGGCGGTGGCGCGCGCGGCGGCAACCGCGTCTATCGCGGCGCCGACCTGCGTTACGACCTCGAAATGTCGCTCGAGGAGGCGGTGCGCGGCAGCGAGGTGAAGATCCGCATCCCGACCCTGATCGAATGCGAGACCTGTGACGGCAACGGCAGCCGCTCCAAGTCCGCGCCGGAAACCTGCACCACCTGCAACGGGGTCGGCCAGATCCGCATGCAGCAGGGCTTTTTCTCGGTCCAGCAGACCTGCCCGGCGTGCCGCGGCCGTGGCCGCGTGGTGCGTGACCCCTGCGGCAGCTGCGGCGGCACGGGCCAGTCGCGCGGCCACAAGACCATCTCGGTCAAGGTGCCGGCCGGCGTGGACAACGGCGACCGCATACGCCTGAGCGGGGAGGGCGAACAGGGCCAGAACGGTGGGCCGGCGGGTGACCTCTACGTGAACGTGATGGTTCGCGAGCACCCGATCTTCACGCGCGAGGGCACCGATCTGTATTCCGAGGTGCCGATCGACTACGTGACGGCCACGCTGGGCGGCGAAATCGAGGTCCCGACGCTGGAAGGGCGGGTCGTCCTCAAGATCCCCGCCGAAACGCAGAGCGGCAAGATGTTCCGCCTGCGCGGCAAGGGCGTGCGCTCGGTGCGCGGCGGCAACGTCGGCGACCTCATCTGCCGCGTGACGCTCGAAACGCCGGTGAACCTCACCAAGCACCAGAAGGAACTGCTGCGTGCATTCGGCGATTCGCTCGCCGGTGAGCACACGCGGCACAGCCCGCGCGCCAGCTCCTGGCTCGACGGCGTCAAGAAATTCTTTGAAGACATGAAATTCACCTGAGCGTAACGACCATGCCAACCCGCATCGCAATCGCCGGCGCCGCCGGCCGCATGGGCCGCAGCCTGATTGAACTCGGCCGCAACATGCCCGGGCTGGCGCTCGTCGCCGCCTTCGAAGCGCCGGAGAACCCCCTGCTGGGGCAGGACGTGGGCCAGCTGGCTGGCATCGGCACGCTCGGCATTCCCCTGCGCAGCGACGCCGGGTTGACGGCTGTGGCGTTCGACGTGCTGATCGATTTCACGACGCCGGCCGCAACGCTGGCCCATCTGGAGGCCTGCGTGGGCGCCGGCCGCGCGGTCGTGGTCGGGACTACCGGCCTCGGCGCCGGCCGGGCCGCGGTCGACGCGGCCGCCCGCCATATTCCGGTCGTCTTCGCGCCGAACATGAGCGTCGGCGTCAACCTCTGCTTCAAGCTCCTCG
The DNA here is from genome assembly GCA_943370145.1 of Hydrogenophaga intermedia. Taxonomy (GTDB): domain Bacteria; phylum Pseudomonadota; class Gammaproteobacteria. The sequence continues at coordinate 22,334 of CALRPY020000055.1, forward strand.
AGCTTGCGACCCGGGTGCTCGGCGATGATTTCGACGTCGAGATCTTGGAGGCCCACCACCGGCACAAGGTCGACGCGCCGTCGGGCACGGCGGTACGCATGGGCGAAATCGTCGCCGCCGGGCTGGGCCGTGACCTTGCAAGCTGTGCCGTCTACGGTCGCCAGGGGCAGGAAGGACCGCGCGACCCGAAAACCATCGGTTTCGCGACCGTGCGCGCCGGCGAGATCGTCGGCGACCACACCGTCATGTTCGCCGGCGCGGGCGAAGTCGTCGAAATCACCCACCGGGCCGCGAACCGGGCGACCTTCGCCGGCGGTGCGCTGCGCGCCGCCCAGTGGCTGGCCGGCCAGGCGCCCGGATGCTACGACATGCAGGACGTGCTGGGCCTGCGCTGACCCGTTCACCCGGGGCATCCAGCGATTGAACCTCGACGCCCCGGTGCGGTACTAAGCGTTCAAGGGCGCAGGGCGCCCAAGCGGAAAGCCTCATGCAGCACGGGTTCACCCGGCCGGAAGCCGAACCGGTCACGGCCGCCGCCAGCGAACAGCGCGATCTGGCCTTGCTCGGCCGCATCGTCGACGGCGACCGCGCCGCCTTCGATGCGCTCTATCGACACTACTACAGCCGGCTGATGGACTTCCTGACCCGCATGCTGAACCAGCGTGAACTGGCCGAGGAAGTCGTCAACGACACGATGTTGGCAGTGTGGACAGGCGGCGCTGCCTTCGGTGGCAGGTCCAGGGTGTCGACCTGGGTGTTCGGCATCGCGTACAAGAAGGCCCTGAAGCGCCTGGCGCGCGAGCGTCGCGGTGCGACCACGCCGTTCGATGAAGACTTCCAGCTCGAGTCCGGCACCGACCCGAGCGCCGACGTCGACGAGGCCGAATTGCAGCAACGCTTCCAGGCCGCGCTGGCCCAGCTGTCGCCGAGCCACCGCAGCGTGGTGGAACTGACTTTCCTCCTCGAATACTCGTACGAAGAGGCGGCGGATATCGTCGGTTGCCCGGTCAACACCGTCAAAACCCGCATGTTTCACGCCCGCGCGCGACTGCGGGCGCTGCTGTCGGCCTTTCTCGGGCGTGGCAGGTGAGCGGCCGACGATGAACGCGCGCGGCGGCGACGACACGAACCTGGCGGGCACCGATTTTGCCGCCCGCCATGCCGCGGCCTTCGAACTGTTGCCGTGGCTGGTCAATGGGACGCTGTCGATGGCGGAGCGGGGCGACGTGTTGTCCCACCTCGATGACTGCCTGGTGTGCCGGCGCGAGCAGGGGCGCCTGCGCGTGCTCGCGGCGCTCGTGAAGGCCCCGAGCGAGGCGCAGCGCTGCGAGGATGCGCTGCGACGGCTCCACGCCCGCATGTCGACCCGCCCGGCGGCGGGCCACGCCGTGCCGTGGGCGGCGGCGGCCGTGCTCGCGCTGGTCTTCGGCCTGGTGACGACGCTGTCGGGCAATACCGAGGCGAGCGTGGCGTGGCTCAAGAACACCGGGCTCAGCATGATGAGCCAGGCCCATGTCGTGGACAGCTCCTCGCCCGCAATCCGCGCGCACCTGGTCTTCTACGACAACATCACGGAGCGCCAGCTCCGGGCGCTGTTGCTGTCGGTCGGCGCAGATCTCATCGAAGGGCCGACGGCCGGCGGCGTCTACACCATCGCGTTCGCGCATGCCGACACCTCACTGGCGGTCGATGCGGCGCTGAGCGAACTGCGTCACTCGCGGCGTGTCGTGTACGCCGAACCGCTGCTGCCGACGTCGGTGGCGGACTGGTAGGGCCGCTTTCTATACAAGCCCGGCGACGGTTGTTATCGTGGCGCCGCCCGGCACGCGGGCGCACAGGCAGGCAGCATGGCAAAACTCAGGGCAGCGGTGATCGGGGTCGGTTATCTCGGCAACTTCCACGCCCACAAGTACCATGAGCTGCCGCAAGTCGAACTCGTCGCCGTCGTCGACACCGATGGCGAGCGCGCGGCCGAAGTCGCGCGCAAATACGGGGTCGTGTCGGCCAGCGACTATGGTCCACTGCTGGCGGGACTCGACGTGGTGTCGATCGTCACGCCGCCCGCGACCCACTTCGAAATCGCCCGCCGCTGTCTCGAGGCCGGCGTGCACACGCTGGTCGAAAAACCTGTCACGGAGACGGTTGCACAGGCCGAAGCCCTGATCGAACTGGCCCGTGCCAACGGGCTCGTGTTCCAGGTCGGGCACCTCGAACGGTTCAATCCGGCGGTGCTCGCGCTGCGGCCACTGCTCGCGAACCCGACCCGTATCGAGGCGCGCCGGATGGCCGTCTACAAGCAGCGTGGCACCGAGGTCGACGTCGTGCTCGACATGATGATTCACGACATCGACATCGTGTTGAGCCTCGTCGACAGCGAGGTGACGGCCATCGAGGCCTCCGGCGCGATTGTCGTCAGCGGCGACATCGACCTTGCGCAGGCGACGCTCCGCTTCGCCAACGGCTGCGTCGCCGAGCTGGCCGCCAGCCGGGTGAACCTCGAGCCCGTGCGCGCGATGACCGTCGAGCAGCCGCACAGCTACATCACGGTCGACTTCGCGAACCACGCGCTGCTGATCAGCCCGGTCGAGGCCGGCGGGCGCCGCGGCGCGCCGCGCGACGCGTCGATCGAGACACTGTCGCTGACGCGCAGCGACGCGCTGATGGACGAAATCCGCTCCTTCGTCAGCGCCGTCGGCGAGGGTCGCTCACCGGCGGTGTCCGGCGAGGACGGCAAACGCGCCCTCGCGGTCGCGGTCGCGATCAGCCAGGCGATTCACCGCAAGCTGGCGCTCGAAACGCCACCGCGCGCCGAGCGCGGCTGAACCCGTCAGCGCCGGCCCAGCGCGCTGGTCGGCAGTTTTTCCACGTCCCGGATCACGAGCGCTGGTGCCGAGTCGGCGCAGCGGCCGAGTTCGACGAGCCGGCTGCCCCGGCAGGGGCCGGCAACGCACACCCCGCTCGACGGCTCGAACAGCGCGCCATGCATGGAGCACAGCAGGTAATCGCCGGTGTAGTCGAGGAAATCGTCCGGCCGCCAGTCGAGACGGACGCCCGCATGCGGGCAACTGTTGAGATAGGCCCTGACCATGCCCCCGGCACGGACGAGGATGACCGGCAGCGCCCGCGCGCCGTCGCCGAGGTTGCGGCCGACCGGCCGGCCCTCCGGAATGTTGGTGTCCAGCGTTGCGTCCATCGCGGTTTCAGCCTCCCATCGAAGATTTTCCCGACATATATCGCAGTGCAAAATCTTTCCCTCCGCGCCCACGGTCGAGTACAATGCGGGCCACTTCAAGCGCGGGAACTGCCCACAGGTCGTTCCCGTTTTTTATGTCGGAAAGAAGCAACGTGACAGCCCCGGCACTCCTAGCACTAGCAGACGGGACGATTTTTCACGGCTCCGCTATCGGCGCGAGCGGCTATGCCGTTGGCGAGGTGGTGTTCAACACCGCGATGACGGGCTACCAGGAAATCCTGACCGATCCATCCTACGACCAGCAACTCGTCACGCTGACCTATCCGCACATTGGAAATGTCGGCACCAACGATCTCGACTGCGAGGCCCACCGGGTGTTCGCCGCGGGCCTCGTGATTCGGGACGCCTCGCTCTCGGTCAGCAACTTCCGCTCGCAGCGGGACCTTGGCGCCTACCTGCGCGGGCAGAACGTGGTCGCCATCGCCGAAATAGACACCCGCAGGCTCACGCGGATCCTGCGCGACCGCGGCGCCCAGAACGGATGCATCGCGGCCGGACCGGACATCAGCGTCGAGGCGGCGCTGGCCCGGGCCCGTGAGTTCCCGGGCCTCAACGGCATGGACCTCGCCCGGCATGTCACGGCCGAGCGCCCCTATGTCTGGCGCGAAGGTTCGTGGACGCTCGACGGCAACCACCACCGGCAGGCGGATGGCGCTCCGCAGTGGCGCGTCGTCGCCTTCGACTACGGCGTGAAGCGCAACATCCTGCGCCTGCTGGCCGACCGCGGCTGCGAAGTTCACGTGCTGCCCGCCACCGCAACCGCGGCGGACTGCCTTGCGCTGCAGCCGGACGGCATCTTCCTGTCCAATGGCCCTGGCGATCCCGCACCCTGCGATTACGCCATCGCGGCCATCCGTGAACTGCTGGGCAGCGGCATCCCGATTTTCGGCATCTGCCTCGGCCATCAGTTGCTGGGCCTCGCCTGCGGTGCGCAGTCGGTGAAGATGAAGTTCGGTCACCACGGCGCCAACCACCCGGTGCAGGACCTGCGCAGCGGCAAGGTGTACATCACCAGCCAGAACCACGGTTTCGCGATCGACGAGGCCACGCTGCCGGACACGCTGGTCGCGACGCACCGTTCGCTGTTCGACGGCTCGCTGCAGGGCATCTCGCATTCCCGTGTCCCCGCCTTCAGCTTCCAGGGCCACCCTGAAGCGAGCCCTGGGCCGCACGACATCGGTTATCTCTTCGACCAGTTCATCGATCTGATGCGTCGCCATCGGTCATCCTGAAGACGCAGCGCGGACAGCACTGATGCCCAAGCGTACAGACATCAAAACCATCCTGGTGATAGGGGCCGGCCCAATCGTCATCGGCCAGGCCTGTGAATTCGACTACTCCGGCACCCAGGCCTGCAAGGCGCTGCGCAAGGACGGCTATCGCATCGTGCTGGTGAACTCGAACCCGGCCACGATCATGACCGACCCCGACACGGCCGATGCGACCTACATCGAACCGGTGCGCTGGCAGACCGTCGAGAAGATTATCGAGCAGGAGCGGCCGGACGCGATCCTGCCGACGATGGGCGGCCAGACCGCGCTGAACTGCGCGCTCGATCTCTCGCGCGAGGGCGTGCTCGAACGTTACGGCGTGAAGCTGATCGGCGCCTCCGAGCGCGCGATCGAGATGGCCGAGGACCGTGAGAAGTTCCGCGAGGCGATGACGCGCATCGGCCTTGCCTCGCCGCGCTCCTTCGTCGCGCACAGCCTCGAGGAGGCCGAACGCCACCAGCTCGAACTCGGCTATCCGACCGTCATCCGCCCGTCCTTCACGCTGGGCGGCACCGGCGGTGGCATCGCATTCAATCGCGAGGAATTCGCCGAAATCTGCACGCGCGGGCTCGATGCCTCGCCGACGCATGAAGTCCTGATCGAGGAATCCGTGCTCGGCTGGAAAGAGTACGAGATGGAAGTCGTGCGCGACCGCAACGACAACTGCATCATCATCTGCTCGATCGAGAACCTCGACCCGATGGGTATCCACACGGGCGACTCGATCACCGTCGCGCCGGCGCAGACGCTCACCGACAAGGAATACCAGCTGCTGCGCAACGCCTCGATCGCCGTGCTGCGCGAGATCGGTGTCGAGACCGGCGGGTCCAACGTGCAGTTCGCGATCAATCCCGACGACGGCCGCATGCTCGTCATCGAGATGAATCCGCGCGTGTCGCGCTCGTCGGCACTTGCATCGAAGGCCACCGGTTTCCCGATCGCGAAGGTGGCGGCCAAGCTGGCCGTCGGTTACACGCTGGACGAACTCGCGAACGAGATCACCGGCGGCGCCACCCCGGCCTCGTTCGAGCCCACGATCGACTACGTCGTCACCAAGATCCCGCGGTTCACCTTCGAGAAATTCCCGCAGGCGCAGGATCGCCTGACCACGCAGATGAAGTCGGTCGGTGAGGTGATGGCGATGGGCCGCACCTTCCAGGAATCGTTCCAGAAGGCGCTGCGCGGCCTCGAAACCGGCGCGACCGGCCTCGACGAGAAATTCCGTCCGGGCGAGAAACTCGACCAGGCCAAGCTCGTGCGCGAACTCAGCGTCGCGGGTTCCGAGCGCATCTGGTTCGTCGGCGACGCTTTTCGCCATGGCATGAGCCTCGAGGAAGTCCACCAGCTGACACGCATCGACCCGTGGTTCCTGACGCAGATCGAAGACCTGCTGCGCGAGGAGGCCGCGATCCGCGGCGGCGGTATCGGGGCGCTGGACGGTGACGTGCTGCGGCGCCTGAAGCGCAAGGGTTTCTCCGACGCGCGCCTTGCGAAGGTCACCGGGGTTGCGGAGGACGAGGTGCGCGCCGCGCGCCATGCGCGCGGGATCCGCCCGGTCTACAAGCGGGTCGACTCCTGCGCCGCGGAATTCGATGCGACGACTGCTTACCTCTACTCGACCTACGAAGAGGAATGCGAGGCGCGGCCGACGAACAACCAGAAGATCGTCATTCTCGGCGGCGGCCCGAACCGTATCGGCCAGGGTATCGAGTTCGACTACTGCTGCGTGCAGGCCGCCTACGCGATGCAGGAAGCGGGCTATGAATCGATCATGGTCAACTGCAATCCGGAAACGGTGTCCACCGACTACGACACCGCGGACCGGCTCTACTTCGAGCCCCTGACCCTCGAGGACGTGCTCGAGATCGTCGCGGTCGAGCGTCCTAAGGGCGTGATCGTGCAGTTTGGCGGCCAGACGCCGCTCAAGCTCGCGCGCGCGCTTGCCGCGGCCGGCGTGCCGATTGTCGGCACCAGCCCGGACTCCATCGATCTCGCCGAGGATCGCGAGCGGTTCCAGCAGTTCCTGTCCCAGGTCGGGCTGCTGCAGCCGCCCAATCGCACAGCCCGCTCGCCCGAGGCCGCGCTCGCGGCGGCGGCCGAAATCGGCTATCCGCTGGTCGTGCGTCCGTCATACGTGCTGGGTGGCCGCGCGATGGAAATCGTCTACAACGAAGCCGCGCTGTCGACCTACATGCGCCAGGCCGTGCAGGTCTCGAACGATTCGCCGGTGCTGCTCGATCGCTACCTCGACCACGCGATCGAGGTCGACGTCGACGCGCTGTGCGACGGCGAGAACGTGCTGATCGGCGGCATCATGGAGCACATCGAGCAGGCCGGTATCCACTCCGGCGACTCGGCCTGCGCGCTGCCGCCGCACACACTGTCGGCGGCGACGCAGGATGCGCTGCGCGAGCAGATTGCCACGATGGCGCGCGGCCTCGGCGTCGTCGGACTCATGAATACGCAGTTCGCCATCCAGGACGACCGCATCTACGTGCTCGAGGTCAATCCGCGCGCGTCGCGCACCGTGCCCTTCGTTTCGAAGGCGATTGGCATCCCGCTGGCCAAGCTCGCCGCAAAGTGCATGGTCGGTCTCTCGCTGCCGCAACTGGGCGCGACGCAGGAGCGCGTGCCGGACTACTACTCGGTCAAGGAAGCGGTGTTCCCGTTCGCGAAGTTCCAGGGCGTCGACCCGCTGCTGGGACCGGAAATGAAGTCGACCGGCGAAGTCATGGGCGTGGGCGATACCTTCGGCGAAGCGTTCGCGAAGTCGCAGCAGGCCGCGGGAATGACCCTGCCGTCCGGCGGCACCGCCTTCGTCAGCGTCCGCGAAGCCGACAAGCCGGCGGCCGTGGAACTCGCGCGCCGCCTGACCGCCGCGGGCTTCAGGATCGTGGCGACGCGTGGCACTTCGCGCACGCTGGCCGCTGCCGGCGTCGAATGCCAGACCGTCAACAAGGTGCTCGAAGGCCAGCCGCATATCGTCGACATGATCAAGAACGGCGCCATCGATTTCATCGTCAACACCACCGAGGGTGAACAGGCCATCGCGGATTCCTTCACGATTCGTCGCAGTGCCCTCCAGCACAAGATTGCCTACACTACGACCATGGCCGGCGCGACCGCCGCGGTGATGGCGCTGGAGGAAAATGGCGAAGAGCGCGTCCGCTGTCTGCAGGCGCTGCATCAGCGAATTGCCGGGTGAATGAACGCCGATGAACAAGTCTCCGATGACAGCAGAGGGCGCACAGAAGCTGCGCGAAGAACTGCAACGCCTGAAGTTCGTGGAACGTCCGCGCATCACGAACGCGATCGCCGAAGCGCGGGCGCTGGGTGACCTGAAGGAAAACGCCGAGTACCACGCGGCGCGCGAGCAGCAGAGCTTCGCCGAAGGCCGGATCTCGGAAATCGAG
>CALRPY020000056.1:0-29952 GCA_943370145.1 Hydrogenophaga intermedia
CTGGTTCAACCACGATCGCCTGCTCGGGCCTATCGGCTATATCCCGCCGGCAGAAGCCGAGGCAAACTATTATCGGGCACTTGAGAAGCCGGTCGCCGAAGCGGCCTGACTTAAACCAAACAGCCTCCACGAAACCCGGGGCGGTTCAAGCGGTCAACTGGCTCCACTCAAATCTCCACGTCGTGACGCGAACCCTCCCCGCCCTTGCTATTGCTGCTATTCCTGCTTGTGGCCGATGATCGACGGGCCCAGATCGCTAGCTGGAATAGCAGCAATAGCAAGGCCCCCGGGCCTGTGGCGATAGCACCGACCCGGGGTCCACACTCAAACGATCACCCGCGTACGAGCAGCGGGTTCACCACTACGAACCTCCGCCGGCCGTCCTCCTCAAGACGTGTCCGGCCACGCTCGGTCAGTGTAGCGAGCGCAGTCTTCATCTCATTTGCATCCCGTACGCAGCTAGGGCAGCGCTGGTAGATCCGTGAGGTCGGGATGTGGTGGTTGCCGGTGCGGTGGGCTTCGGCGATCAGCCATGCGTCCAGGCGGATGGCGGCGGCCAGCGGTGTCGGGGTGTCGAGGTCGGAGAGCAGCCGTCGGGCTTCGTGCAAATGCCAACCGATGAGCATTGCGGCGGCATCCACGGCGTTAGTGTCGATCGTGCCGCTGGGCCCATGAGCCAGCACATGGAACACCGCCGCCAGCCGCGCGATGTTCTCGGCGGCCTTGGCGGCTACGTCCCTGATTTCGGCCAAGTCACCACCCTGGCCGAGGCCCTGTTCTATTCGGTCGTGGGCCCGAACCCATGCGGCATGTGCCGAAGCCGAGAGCGCCAGCTCTGTCGGCTGCAGGCCGCCGCTGGCATCGGTAGCCAGAGGCATCTCCAGAAGGTCACGGATGCGTGCGCCAAATCGTTCCACCGCCGGCATCCTCTCTGGTGCCGGCCTATACGCGCGCGTGCCTTGAGTGCTCGCCGGCCAGGCGATCAGGAAGCGCGCAATGAATCCGCTGCCGCGCGGCAGGCTGCCGGCACGCTCTAGGAAGCCCCGCAGGGTTTCGGGCTGGATCATGAGGCCGAAGGTAAGGCGGCGGTCGCGTAGCTGGAAAGAGGGTTTGCTGCGGCGGTCGATGGCGATCTCGCCGCCGTCCCACAGCACGTTGAGCAGTGCGAGGTTGCGCAGGATGGTTTCGTAGCCCATGCCATGTGCGCCGAACACGGCGCCGGCTTCCGCCGACATCACCGCACCGCTGGGCCAGCCTCTGGCGAGCGAGTGGGACAGGGCTTCGGGGGTTGCGTCGGCGTAGAGCAGTCGGGGCACCGGCACGGGTTGCGGAGCGTGGGCGATGAGTTCATCGATCGCGGCCTCGTCGGCGGCCGTGTCCTCGGCATCGCGGCGTTTGCGCTTGATGGCTTCCAGCAGGCCGGCGCGTTTCGCTTCGAAGGCGCCGGCGGCGGCTTCGTGCGCCGCGAGCTCGGGCGCGAGTGCGCTCACACGTTCCCGTTCCCAGTCGCGCAGCGCTTGGCCGAAGATCCGGTCGCAGCTGGTCTTGCGCTCGCCGGACTCCGCCACCGCCAGCAGGTACAGCGACACCGGGCCAACGAGCTGGTGATCCCGGCGCACGTTCACCAGCCCCTGTGCCGCCACCGACAGCGCGGCGAGGGCCGAGCAGGCGACCAGGGCCATCGGCGCCTGCACGAAGGCTTGCGTTTCCTCCACCGCTTCGCGCAGCAAAGACGGCAAAGCGTCGACCGGGTAAGGCAGCGGATCCAGCGGGGTCGTGAGTGGCTCGGGCTCTGGCCAATCCGGCAGGCTGTCTGCTCCGGGGCGGATATCGACAGCGCCACTCGGGGCCGCAGCATTTTCCACGCACGTCCGCACTGCGGACAGGCCGCGGAGGCGATGCAGATCGTTGAAGTCGGTGGCGTCGGTGGCGTCGGGTGGCCGGTCGCCCCCGAAATCGGGCAATGCCAGCAAACCGCCGACGGCGCGCGCAGGCTCGCGGGCGTGCCGGAGGCCGGGGTTGCCGGTGCTGCGCTCATCATCGTCTGCACACACCACTATCTTTGCGGCGGGCCAGCGCTCGCGAATCGCCCGCGCCACCGCCGTTAGGTTGCCGGCATGAAAGCCGACTGCAACCGGATGCCCCGTCGCTTCGTGCACGCTGGCCCCGGTCGCAAAGCCCTCGGCTAGACAGACGACGGCATCGACCCGTGCCAAGTCTCCCACCTCGCCTATCCAGCAACAGCAGCCCTGCACCCGCGCGCCGCGGCTGAAGCGCTTCGCGCCACCGGGGGCGATGAACTGCAGGGCCTGTAGTTCCCCGGCCGTGTCCCGTACCGGCACGAGCAGCACACCCCGGTACACGCGCAGCCCATGCGCCAACACGCCCTTGTGCGCGAGGTAGGGATGGTCCGGCGTCGCCGGTTTCGCGGCCGCCCAGATTCGCGTGGCTCCGGCGGCGGCCTGCGCCTGCCGTGCCGCGGTTTCCCGCTCCCGCACGAGCCGTGCGTCCTCCGCACGTTTCGCCTGCCATTCGCGCTCTACACGGGAGAGTGTGCGGCCGATGTCGCAGCGCCAGCTTTCCCAGCCGCGGCCGTCCCGCCAGTTCTCGAGCCCCCCGGCGGGGATGCCGTCCAGGTGCAGCAGGTAGGCGGCGTCGCCGCGCCCGCGCCGCCCCACGGCATTGCAGCGATGCAGCCGCCCGTCGGCCACGATGGGATCCGGCGGGACGATGTCGCGCGCAATCAACGCGGCGCGGAACTGCGCCAGCGCCTGGCTCGTCAGGCCCGGCCCTTCCATCGGCAATGAACCCGGCATGGCCCGGCTCACCGCGGGTCCGGGGTGCCGCCGCGCGCGACGCGCGAGCGTGCGGCAATCCACTCGCTGACCTCGGATTCCAGCCAGCCCACCGCGCGCGGGCCGAGCTGCAGGGGTTTCGGAAAGTGGCCGTCCTGGATGTATTGATAAAGAGTGCTGCGCGAGAGGCCGGTGCGGTGCTCGACCTGGGGCCGGCGCAGGATCGCCGGCGTGGGCGTCGTGGTGAAAGACATGAATCGTCTCCTCGAAGTCGGGGAATCAGTCGGATCGCGCCGGGCCTTGCGGGAACACGCGGTCCTTACCCCCCCTTTCACGGAATCCTGAGGAAAACTGTTAATGCCCAGCAGCGTCATGCTGCTTCGGACCTGCGATTTGCAGCTCCGCCCCACGCCGAAGCGCGCGACTGCGATTGCATCGCCGCCGGCGCCAGCGCTAGAGTCCGCCTCCACAACGCTGGCTGAGTCAGCCCGCCTGATGCGCGTGACGCATCGCCCACGCCCCCAGCGGGTGCCCCAAGTCGGCCACATCTCCTGCGAGCCGGCGGCCTTCGGGCCGGAGATCCCCGTCCTAATGTCTGCGCCCGTGGGTAACCGACTCCACGCTGCGGCAGCCGTGCACAGTCTCCGACCTGCGCCAGCTCTCAGCGCCGTCACTACGCGGCGCCAGCCGGTAGTGACGGCGCGCAAAATGCCGCAACCGCCATGGCCTTACGCTCACTGGCGCAAGTGACGACCCCGCGTGACGGGCTCCCCGCGCACGAAACGACGGCCGCGCAACGCGGTCATTTCGTCCAACCCCACCTGCCCCCGGCAGGCTCCTCCTCGAACGCACCCCCAGCGGTGCACCCCGCGCCCGGGTCAGGGCGCAAAGCGATGGATCGACTTGCCGCAGCAAGCACCATCGGGGCCAATGCCGCGTGCCGCGGCGGCCAGGACCGAATCAAACGGCACAAAACGGGCGTGGTGTCCCGAGTCCCCAGTGGTTCCCGCTGCGCCAAGGCGCAGGGGACGGACAGAAACACTGACCTGAATGGCGATGCACCCGCGCAGCCGGCCGAGGCAGGGCCGCTGCACGACAAACCGGATATCGAAAGACACGGCGTCACGGCCGCCGCCGACGAGCTCATTGAGCGGCCATGCTCAAATGACCTAAACTATCTGCTCAAAGGAGCACGCCATGGCCGAACAAACCGTCACCGTCCGCACGAAGCGCAAGCCGCTTGCCGTCGGCGCAGTGTGGCCTGCCAGGACCTCGCCGGCCTGGTTCGTCAGCGTGTTCGCGATGCCCGCCACAGATCGGGTAGAGGTCGCGAAGCGCGGCGTGCCGGCTGCCGTCGTGGCGCAACTCGCCAAGGCGACGGGGGAATCCAAGGAGCACATGGTGTCCCTGCTCGGCCTCTCGCGCGCGACGGTGGATCGCAAGGCCCGTGCAAACCAGGCCTTGTCGGTGGTCGAGGGCGAGCGGGTGATCGGTTTCGCGAAGCTCGTGGGCCAGGTGCAGACCCTCGTGAACGAGTCCGGTGACCCGGAAGGCTTCGATCCGGCGCGCTGGCTCGCCCAGTGGCTGGAACGGCCCATGCCCGCGCTGGGCGGGCGTCCACCGGCCGAGTACATGGATACCGCGGAAGGCCAACAGATCGTGGCGGGCCTGCTGGAACGCACACGTGGTGGGGCCTACGCTTGAGCCTGGTGTGGCGTATCGGTACCGATACGCCCGCCTACACTGCGGACGACCTCACGGGCGCCGGTGCGGAAGCCACCGGCGGGCGCTGGAATCGCAAAGGCACGCCCATGGTCTACGCGGCGTCGAGCCGCGCGCTCGCCTGCCTCGAGACCATCGTCCACCTGAGCGCAGGCGACCTGCCCCTGAACCGCTACCTGGTGGCAGTCGAAATCCCGGACAAACTCATCGAATCGGCAGTCCGCTTCGACCCGCGCGAGCATGTCGGCTGGGAAGCGATTCCCGAAGGCATGGTCAGCCTGGAGGCCGGCGACGCCTGGACCCGGCGCGGCAACTCGGCGGTGATGATCGTGCCCTCGGCCATCGTGCCGGAGGAGATGAACTACCTGATCAATCCGCGGCACGCCGACAGCGCTGCTGTCACCGCCCGGAAGATTCGCCGGTGGACTTACGACCTCCGGCTAAGGGGGCGCTAGTCAAGGAACTACGCTTCTTCACCCTATGACACGGGCAAGCTGGGGAAAGGTGGTCTGTCCCTTGCCATGAGAGCTGTTGAGATATGGACTCCAGACCAGCACGGGTTCTGCTGAATGCCTGATTCATCGCAGCGCCAGTGCGCTGCGCAGAGGGCCCAAGCGCCTGGAACCTGCGGTCAAGCCGCGCTACGTCGGCAACGGCCCCATCGACTTTTGCCTCGAAGATGATTCGCGTACTAGAATCCGTCACGTGAGCTCTTTCCGCTGGATGGTTGCGGGTTGGATCGCCTGGTTGGCGATGATCCTGCACCCCGGGTTCTTCTGGGTCGGCCTGATCTGCTTCACGATGACCTTCGTTTCACTTGCCTGGTGGGCGCTGGTAACCGCATTCAAGGGCTCCTAGCCCAACGCCTCGAGCAGCCGTTCCTCTTCACGCCGCGCGTGCGCCCGTATATTCAGAGAGCCGATGCCCTTGGCATCAACCGTGATGCGTGTACTAGACTCGCTCACATGAACTCTCTTCGCTGGACAATCGCCGCCTGGCTGTCATGGCTGGGAATGTCGCTCCACCCGTGGTTCTTGTGGGTTGGCTTGTTCTGCTTCGGGATGTCGTTCGTCGCGCTGGCGTGGCAGGTAGTTGCTCTTGGTCTGAGCCGTCACTGACTCAGTGCTTCAATAAGTCTTTCGACCGCTTTACGGTCCCCGCCGAACGCGACGCGTGCGACCAGGAATTTCTCTTTCAGGCGTTCGCGCTCGTGCCGCGCCGCCGCCGCCGCAAACGCGCTCACCAGACTCAACGGGTAGGCCTGCAGGTCAGACCAGTTGTGCCCGCGCTCGATCAGTCCCTGCAGGACGTCTACCCAGCCGCCCCCCGCGCCGTCAGTCGCGCCATGAAGCTCGGCAGGGCCTGGCCGAAAAAATCCACGTTTGCCTCCACCACCCCCTCGAGCAGCGTCAGGAGCTCGGTGGCGGGCAGCGTGGCCAGCCATTCCGGGTCGACACCGGTTGCCACCTGGACAGCGGCCACGATGGCGTCCGTGTGCGCCATCACGGCGCCCAGGTCGAATCCCCCGGGCACCGCCATGGCATTCAGAACCGGCGCGGCCGCACGCAGGAACGGCGGCAACTGGCGGACGGTGAGCTCGCGGATTTCCACCGCCACGCACGCCACCAGCACGGTGACGGGCGCCTTGAACAGGCTTTCGATGTCGCTCATGGCTTACCTCAGGAGCCGCTGGCGGAAGAACTTGCTGCCCGTCGACTGGAGGGCATCCGAGAGCACGGAGCCCTGCAGGACGAACTGGGCGATGTTCTCGTCGCCGATGAGCGGCAGTTCCTGCGCGGGGTCGATGACGAACTTGAAGACTTCGACGATGACCGGGTTGTTGCTGTCCGCCGTGTTCAGGCCTTCGAAGCGCAGGTAGCGCTCCTGCATGCCTTGGGTGAGCGCGTCCACCTGCTTCTGCGCGGCATAGCTGTAGTCGACCGCGAGCGCCACGCCGTCGAAGGCCGACAGCGGCGTGCCGACGGTGATGGTCTTGCCGAGTGTGTTCAGGTCGATGACGATCTGCGCGCTGGTCGCCGAGACGATGCGATGCACCTTGCCATTCACCAGCGCCGCGTCCGCGCCGGAGAAGCCGGAGAGCGCGACAAAGTCGCCGGCGGCAGCCGTGTTCGCCACGGTGATCGTGGTGGTGGCCCCGACGGTGATGGCGGTTGGCGCAGTGCCGCCGGTGGTCAGGCCGGCAACCGCGACGACGGCGCTATCGTTCATCTCGATCGAGCGGGCCGCGTCGTTCAGCTTGTAGTCCGTACGGGGTGGAATCGTTGGTGTAGGGCGTCAGGGTTGTGGCGCCGCGTTTCACGACGACGGACGACACCCGGGCGTTCGCCAACTTCAGAATCTTGCCGTTGTACAGGGTCACGCTCTCGGCGGTCACTGAACCCGCGGACAGGTTGGTGAAATCACCGCGCAGGGCGAGGGCCAGCACGTCCGCGGAGAAGTTCTCCAGCGTCATGGAGATGTTGCACTTCGTGTCGGTGGTCACGCGAAGGTCGGTCGCGCGCTGGCCGGACTGCGATTCCTTGTGCTCGAGCACCTGCGTCTCGATGTTGATGGCGCAGGCCGAGCAGTTGCCCACCTGTTCGAAGCCTTTCGGCCTGCCGTTGCCGTCCCGGGTGCCAATCATCAGCACACCTTGGCCGCTGTAGTAGTAGGACTGACGATCAAACGTCGGCATGATGTTTCCTCCGTTATGGCGCTAGGTCAGTGCCGCAAAATGGGTGCGATAGACGGCCACGTACTGCGCCGTCGCGATACTGGCCGCGAGATCCGCGTCCTCGAGTTCCCAGCGGGTTCCTCCTTCGTCGAGCCGCAGGCACAGCCCGCCCAGGTTCTGGTCTGTCATCAGTGCGGCGTGCACGGCTTCCAGCAGGGTTTCCGCCGCCTGGTCAGGCGCCGCGCCGCGGGTGACCACGGCGATGGCCACGGTCACGCCGCGTTCCTGCTGGTTGTTGGTGCGCGCGCGCGGACTTTCGTCCAAGAGACGCACGCCAATCTGCTGCGCATCCGTGCGCGCCGCCGGAATCAGCGGGGAACGCTCGACGAGGCCGATCAGCGACGGCACGGCCTGCAGGCGTGTCAGCACCGCCTGGAGAATGGCCTCGCGCCGCGTCATGTCCGCTGCAGCAGCGCGCGCATGAGCTGTCCGTCGTCGATCGCCTCCGTGCGACCCACCGTGTAGCCGAGCCCGGCCACGGTCAGGGACTGTCCAGGCGCAAGCCCGACGAGGCTGCTGGCCGGATAGGTGATCTGATAGTCACGCGATTGCACGGCCCCGCCGAGCATCAACTCGTCCGGCGTGCTGAGCAGGACAGGGGCGGTCTGCGCCGGGCCGACGGGCGGCGTCCATGCCGCGACGACCGCAAAGTCCTGGACAGCGAAGAATGCCGAGAGGTCGTCTCCGATCACACGTCAGGCCGCCGGGTCCTGGGCGCGGACCTTCTGTTGATGGCCGGCACGGGTTGCGTTTCGCGAAAAACGAAACGTGCTAATTACCGCCCCGCGTTAACCGCCGTCGATCCGGCGGATATACCCAGCACGAATTTGACACTCAGCACGTGTCCGACTTTATTTTCGTCTTCTCGGCGCTTCAGCTACTTCGAGTGCTTTTCAAGCCACTCGCGCGCTAGCCTATGGGCTTCGGCGAGATGTTCCGGCGCCATCTGTGGTGCGAGAACGTCCCGGATCACGCTTTCCTCACCATTTTCTGCCGCTAAAATGCTCCACATCACCGCCCGAACGTCGTCCCGCAGCACTCCGTGGCCTTGATGGTAGAAGTATGCAAGCAGCACCAGCGCGCGCGTATTCCCCTTTTCCGCAGCAATGCAGAACCATTCGATATCGATCGTCGGCTTACCATCTTGGTAGAGAACTTTTACGCTGCGAACGTTTGACAATGCTCCATGGTCGATTTTCCAAATCGTACCGTCATCTTCTACATAAAGTCCCGAGCCAAACCCAGACATTCCTACGAACGTCATGAAGCGATCGAAAGGGAAATCCGCGAACGTCTTTTCATTGGTCGCACCGCTTACCCATCCCTGGAATACTGGCGAACTGACCAAGCGTGACTTAGCGAAAAAGTCCCAAAGCCGAACTATCAGCACGAACCATCTAGGCGAGTGTTCAAACGTTTCCCGCAGGATCGGAGTAGCAAACTGGACTTTCATTCCCAGAATTAATACAGCGCTGACGGGCACCTTCTTGCTGTCATTCCGCCTCAATGCGCCCTGAAAAGGCTCAAAACAGGCTTCTGGGGAAGAAAGGCCTCCATAAACACCGAGTCGGGCTCGACCAAATCGGAGGTCTAGCATCTGTTCTTCAAAGCCGAATTTTCGGAGATGGTCAAGAAGGGTAATTTCCATGTCGGCTCATATGATGTTCACCCATGGTCTCGCGCGTCAGCGACTCCTTGGCCGATTCCACCATGCCAAGTGCACTTCCTGCCAGACAGTCCTGTCACCCGCTTTGTTGAACCCACCGTCGCCAATCAGGCGACGAAATGAGATAGCGGATTTGGATGAAACCTTACCTCGAGTTGGCGCTCCTGGAGATCCATGCGACCACCGCTGGCCGTCATCGGCGGCACTGACCCTCGAGATGAGCGCTTCGTGCGGGCTACAGTAGGCCCTCGCCATCGAGGGCACCTCGACGCAGACCACCTTATGGAACTCTTCAGCTTCAACTGCTTGGCGGCGCTCAACCACGTCTACGCCATGAGTGAACAGATAAGCGCTACGGTCGCACATCCACGAGGTGCGGGCCGCTCCGTACACATAACCTGACCAATGCTTGACTCAGTCAGGGTACGGCCTCCTCCGAAGCAAGCGCATGCTGATCGCTTGCCAGCCACCTGGCTCGGCACTACATTCGCTATTCGCGAATAGCGAATATCTGGAGTGCCCATGGCCAGAGCCCCCTCGAATCCGCAACCTGTCCTGCGTCCACAGGATCTGGTCGTCCTGCTGCGGCTGGCACTGGAGCAAGGCCCTGCGCCGAGCTACTCGGCGCTCGGCACGGAGCTGGGACTCACCGCCTCGGAAGTCCACGCGGCGGTGGAGCGGGCGGTGGCGGCCCAGCTCGCGCTCAAGGGCGAAGACGGCAAACCGATGGCAATCCGCGCTGCGCTCCGTCTGTTCCTGCAGCATGGCGCCCGCTACTGCTTCCCGGCCACCCGCGGCAGTCTCACGCGCGGCGTGCCTACCGGCTACGCCGCCGCACCGCTCAAGGACCTGATCCTGCCGGGGAACGACCCGCCCCCCGTCTGGCCGAGCCCATATGGCACCGTGCGCGGCATCGCCTTGCATCCGCTCTATCCAACGGTGCCGGACGCGGCATCGCGCAATCCGGCGCTCTACGAGTTGCTGGCCCTGTTCGATGCCGTGCGGGGCGGCAGCGCGCGCGAGCGGGCGCTCGCGGTGGAAATGCTCGAAAAGCGGCTTTCAGGATGAATGCGAACGATCCCAATGTCGCACTGGTCGAGCTCGTCGCCGAACATCTCGGCGACAATTTGCTCAAGGAACTGGTGTTCGTGGGCGGGGCGGTCGCCGGGCTCCTGATCACCGATCCGGCCACACCTGCCATCCGCCCCACGCAGGATGTCGACGTGATCTGCAGCGCGCTGGCGCTGGGCGATTACTACCGGCTCGGCACGCTGATGAAAGCACGCGGCTTCGCGGAGGATCAGCGGCCCGGCGCCCCGGTCTGCCGCTGGCGCATCGGCGACCTGGCGGTCGACGTGATGCCCACGTCCAGCGAGATTCTCGGTTTCTCCAACCGCTGGTATTCCCTCGCGCTGGAAAGCGCGGTCCCGCTCGTGCTGCCGAGTTCGCGCAGCATCCGGGTCGTGACCGCGCCGGTGTTCGTGGCCACGAAGCTGGAGGCCTTCGCCGGCCGCGGTAACGCCGATTACCTGTCCAGCCACGACCTCGAGGATCTAATTGCGGTGGTGGACGGCCGCGCGACTCTGCTCGCGGAGTGCCGCGCGAGTCCGCCGGAACTCAAGGCCTGGTTGGCTGAGCAGGTAGCGACCCTGCTCGCGACACCTGCCTTCGTCGAGGCCCTCTCCGGCCATCTCCCGGGTGACGTCGCCAGTCAGGGGCGCCTGCCGGGCCTGAAGCGGAAACTGCAGGATATCTCCGCACTGGTGGCCTCATGAGCGCTCCCTCGGCCGCCATGCATGCGGGATTCAGTGGCTGCGAATCGCAACCCACCCCCGCCGGCTTGGAATCCCGTCCGGGCACCTGCGCGCAGGTGCCCGGTGCAGCGGCGCCGCCCGGGGCCCATATATCGGCGCACAAACGACCGCCCATCCAGCTGGGAAACCCGAGACAATCCCGGCGCTTGCTTCGTCTCCACTCCGGTATTTTCGGTTTTCACCAGCTGAGCCAAGTGTTCGATAGCCAACCATCTGCTGGCCCGGGCCGCATCGCGCTGTGTGCCCAGGCGCAGGCACCGTCACCCAGGACACCTCGATGACCTCTCGCAGGGCATTCCTCAGCTTTGCCTTCACGGCAATCATTGCCTCAGCCGCTGAGCCGGCTGCGGCTCGACGTCGATTCCGACTCCAAGGCCGCGGTATCGGTCGTGGTTCCAGCCACGCTGGCCCCGTGATGTCTCGGGAAGAACTTCGGTTCTGTGTGACTCAGGAGGAGCGCATAGACCATCTCGAGCAAGCCGTTTCGGAGCAAGAACGAGCCGTTGCAATCGAGCGCCTTCAATTGGAGGAAAGTGAAAGCGCGCTGGCGGATGCCAAGGCGGGAGTGGACGTTTACAGTCAATCGTCGGTCGACGAGTTCAACAAAAAGGTGGAGCGCCACGGCGACCTGGTCGACCGGTACAACGGGCGGCTGCCGCTCGTGAACCAGAAAATCACGGCTCGCAACGAAGCCGTGGACACGTACAACTCGGCTTGCGCGGAGAAGGCTTACTTCGAGGACGATCTCGCCATCATCAAGGCGGAACGGAGGTAAGTGGCCAACAATGGGCTACAGGCTCCCGTTCGCCGGCGCTGAGTCGCGCCGGGGAGCCTCATCGAATCCGCCTCGATGGCGTCCGTTACAGCGGGGCGGGTTTCAGCGGGGGGGGGGCTTTCCACGATGCGGGGTTCGTTTCAGCCTCTTCGCCCGGAGACGCAGCAGGCTCAGTGCAGCTTGGCCGGCGCCCCGCAGCACTTCTTGAACTTCTTGCCGCTGCCGCACGGGCAAGGCTCGTTGCGCCCCACCTTGGCCTGAAGCGCACGGGCCACGGTCTGTTCGTGAACCGCCTGACGATGCGGTAGCCAGTGGGCGTGCATGCCGAGGACCGCGGCGGGAATCTGCAGCGACAGCTCGCTCCGCTGAGACGGCGTATCCGTCAACTCGTCCTGCTCGGGGCAGAAGTCTTCCTCGCCCAGCAGGCCGATCGGCCGGTACCAGGCCTGGCCCTGTTCCGTCTCCAGCAGCGGCTGCCAGTCGGCGCGGCAGAGATCCATACCCTGCACGAATCCCAAGGCCCACCCTTCGGCGTCGTCCCACTCACGACCTTCGAACTCGATGGCGGACCATATGGGGAAGATGTCAGGCGGGTCGTCTTCGAGCGAGGCGATGATGCTGTTGAAGTGGCGCATCACCAATTCCAGCATCCGGTTGAACTGCTGGAGGTCCCGCGCGGCCGGCACCATGCCCTGGGCCGCGGTCTGTCCCCAGATGGGGGGCAGCCACTGCTGGGGTAGCAGCGTCGTGGGCCCGATGGCTACGGCGTGAAGATAGCCGTCCATGATGTCGAAGCTCATCGCCACGGCCCCGTCGCGGTCCTCCAGCAGGAAATCTTCGAGTTCCTGGACTTCCTCGTCCGAAAGCGGCGAGAAGACGAGCGGGGCCGGTTGCGTCATAGGTTGGCGGTCTCTGCTGACTGCATCGAAGCGATTCCGATAATCCCCGGTACGCGGGACGGTCAGGTTTTACTTTCGTGTGGGTGCTCCAGCCAGTCAAGCAGACGCGAAAGGTCGACGTCCGGGGCCCCTTGCAGGAAATCGGCAGGCGAAACACAGGCGGCCGCCAGGTCGGGGCGGGCCAGGGCGACTTCGGGCGCTTCGCCGCCCCATCGCCACGAATCGCAAGCCACCCCCCCACTCGCTTAGAATCCCGCCCTGGTTCCCGCTCGCGGGCGCCTGGCCGGGCTGCGCTGCGTGGCATGTACACACATGCGTACACACGGCAGGCTCTTCTCAGGAAAAATCCAATAGATCCAGGCGCTTGCCCGCCAATACGAACTTCTGCATCGGCAAATGATCGACCGCCCTTCCACCAATCCGCCGCCCCCGAGCGAGAGAAGCAGGCCATGAGCGTCCAGATTGAAGTGTCCTTTGGTGAGCTCCTCGACAAGATCACGATTCTCGAGATCAAGCGCGAGCGCATCGCGGACCCCCGGAAGCTCGCCAACGTCACGCGGGAACTCGCCAGTCTCACCAGCATCTGGGCCGGTCTCGAACTTGGCGCGGTGGCCGCGGCCGTGGACGAGGTCCGCAGTGAGCTGCGGGAGGTCAACGAGCGTTTGTGGGTCATTGAGGACGACATCCGCGAGCTCGAGCGCCAGCGTCGTTTCGACGCGGACTTCATCGCGCTCGCGCGCAGCGTCTATCAGGTCAATGACCAGCGCGCACGCCACAAGCGCCGCGTCGATGAGCTGCTGGGCTCGCGGCTCGTCGAGGAAAAATCCTACGCGCCCTACTGACGCGCGCCCCAACCCATGACCGCGCGCCACTCGATTCAATCCGACCCGTCCGCGACGCTCGTGCACGTGAGCGGCGACCGTATAGGCGACGCGTTGTTGAAACTGCCTGCCATCCTGGCCTTCAAGCGCGCACGCCCCGATACGCGCCTGGTGTGGATCACGGCCCGGCGTGGCAGCGTCTTCCAGGGACCGCTCGCGCCGCTCGTGCGCGGCGTCATCGACGAAGTCCACGCAGTGACCGGCATCGGCACGCGCTGGCAGGAGCTGTTGTTCCCGCGCCTGCGCGCGCGCTTCGACTGCATCGTCGCCACCGAGCAGAAGCTGCGCAACACGCTCGCGCTGAAGCGCGTGCCCCATCGCATCCTGATCTCGCCCGCGGCCGGCTTCCTGCTTTCGAATCGCAAACCCGCGGCAGGGACCTATGGCGTGTCCGTCCACGCACAGTTCACGACACTGCTGTCGCTGGCCGCCGACGTGGCGCTCGAACCCGAGGCCCGCATCGCGCTGCCAGCCCCCGAACTGGCGCTGGCCAGTGAGCTGTTGCCGGCGGGCGCCGCTTACATCGGCTTCGTGCCGGGCGCCGGTGGCGTGTCGAAGCGCTGGCCGCTGGCGCGATTCGTCGCACTCGCCAGGGCCTGCGCCGCGCGCGGCCTGGTGCCGGTGTTCTTCCTCGGTCCGGACGAGCGTGAGTGGATACGTGAACTGCGCGAGGCGCTGCCCAGCGCGTTGTTCCCCGAGTACGCGGCGAACGCCGATTCCCTGGGTGGTCCGCTGCTGACGATGGCCCTTGCCACGCGCCTCGCGGTCGGTGTCGCGAACGATGCCGGTGGCGGCCATCTCCTGGCGGCGGGTGGCCAGCCGCTGATCTCCCTCTTCGGTCACACCGACCCGGCGAAATTCCAGCCGCCCTACGGCCAGCGCACGGCCATCCGCGCGCGTGACTACGGTGGACCCGAGATGTCGCGCATCCCGGTCGATGCAGTCCTGGCGGCGATCGACGCCCGGCTCGCAGTGGCGGGCGTCGGCACCTGACGATGTCGCGCCTGCTGTTCGTGACCTTGAGCAATATCGGCGATCTCGTCATGACCACGCCGGCGCTGCGCGCGCTGCATGACGCCTATCCCGAGGCACGCATCGACATCGTCGCCGACCCGCGATCGAGCGAGCTGCTGACGCGCTGCCCATACCTGGGCGAACTCTTTCACCGGATAAAGCGCGAGGGCAGGACGGGCCTGTGCCAACTGGTGCGCACCCTGCGCAGCCGGCGTTACGACGCCATCGTCGACCTGCGCACCGATTTCCTGCCGTGGCTGCTGCGCGGTGCGCGCCGCAGCGCGCGCTGGCAGGCGCCGCCCCACGGGCCACACGCGGTCGAGCAGCATTTCGCCGTGGCGCAACGCGTGCTGCCGGCGCCGCGCGCGATTCCCGATACCTGCATCTGGACGTCCGCCGCCGACGACGCGCGCGCCGCGGCGCTGCTCGCTGCCTTGCCCGGCCCGCGCAGGCTGGTGCTCGCGCCCGGTGCGAACTGGCCGGGCAAGCGCTGGCCGGTCGCGCACTACGCGGCTCTCGCCAACGAGTTGCGCGAGGACTTCGACAGCGTGGTCCTCCTCGGCAATGCGGCGGACATCGCCGAGGCCGGCTCGACGCTCGATGCGCTCGCGCTGCCCACGCTCAATCTCATGGGCCGCACCTCGCTGCTCGAGGCCACCGCGGTCATGCGCCAGGCGACCCTGTTCGTCGGCAACGATTCCGGCCTGGGCCATCTTGCCTCGGCCGCCGGCATTCCCAGCGTCACCGTGTTCGGCCCGGGGCGTCCGGAACGCTACAGGCCCTGGGGTTCGCGGGCGACGCTGGTGCTGGCGCCAGGGCTCGCGCTCGAGAAACTCCTGCCGGCGACGGTCGCCGCGCACGTGCGCGAACAGCTCCAAGCGGGGCCGGCGTGAGAATCGCGCAGATCATGCTTGCGAAAGGCTTCGGCGGCGCGGAGCGCTCGTTCGTCGATCTCTGCGCCGAACTCGTTGCGCGCGGCCACGAGGTCCTTGCGATCTGCGAGGCGCGGGGCGCGGCGCTGCCGCTGCTGCGTGCGCTGCCGGGGCTCGAAATCGTCACGGTGCGCGTGTGGGGCGCGTGGGACCCGTTGGCGCGCGTGGTTATCTCGCGCGCCCTGCGCGCGCGGCGCGTCGAGGTCGTGCAGTGTCATCTCGCGCGCGCCGCGCATCTCGGCGGCGGCGCGGCGCGGCGCCTCGGCCTGCCCACGCTCGCGAAAACCCACAACTACGTCGACCTCAAGTACTACCGCGCAATCGACTGCCTGGTGCCGACGACACGCGCGCAGGAAGCCTATCTCCTCGAGCACGGCATCGCGGCCGGTCGGCTGCACAGGATCCCGAATTTCTCGCGCCTGCCCGCCATGCCGGTCACCGCGCGGGCGCTGTCGTCGCCGGCGCGCGTGCTCGCGCTCGGCCGTCTGGTCGAGAAAAAGGGCTTCGACGTGCTGCTGGACGCACTCGACCTGATCGCGGCGCGGCGACCTGCGGCGGCCCTCGAGGTCGTGATTGCCGGTGACGGTCCGTTGCGGGCCGGGCTCGAGGCGCGCGCCCGTCGCTTGCCGGCGACGATTGCCGTCCGTTGCGTCGGCTGGGTCGACGCGGTCGGCCCGCTCTTCGCCGCGACCGACCTGTTCGTGCTGCCATCGCGCGACGAGCCCTTCGGAATCGTGATCCTGGAGGCGATGGCCAGTGGCGTGCCGATCGTCGCGACACGCACCGCCGGGCCGCTCGAAGTGCTGGATGCCGACACCGCGCAGCTGATCCCGATTGGCGACGCGACGGCATTGGCGCAGGCCATCGGCGACTTTCTCGCCGACCCGTCGGCGGCACACCGACGCGCCGCCGGCGCGGCGCAGGCGTATCGCGAGCATTATTCGGCAGACGCGGTGGTCCCGCAGTACGAAGGCCTGTACACGACGCTCGCACGCGCCGCGGGAGGGCGGACAAGTCACGCGAAGCTGCGTTAGAATCCGCCCCGCACGGCATTAACGAGATGCTAGGTTAATAACGTTGCGAGGTAATCGACATGGCCAAGTACCGTGAGCGCTTCGCGCTCGACCCCTACGACATCGATCGGATCGAACGCGCGATCCGCGTCGAAATCTCCCTGCACGCCCAGCGTGCGCACAGCGAAGACCCCGATGCGGCGCAGAGCCACGGCGAAATCCGCCAGCTCAACGAGCTGCTCGCGAAGATCTACCACCAGAAGGTCTTCTATTCGCAGGTGAACCGGACGGGCGTGCCCGGCGGCTGAAGCGCCGGACGCAAAAACCGCGCAAGTCCCGGCGCGAGCCACCTTCAGCGCCGGTGCCTGGCACGCCTGCGGCGACTCGCTCGAGTACGTCCCTGTAGCGCTCGAGCGCGAACGTCCTGTGCGCGCACGGTCGCCGCAGGCGTGTCCGACACCGTCACCCTGCCTCGCCAGCAGGCACAGGGCGGACTCTCCCGGACGTTCAGCGTCCAGCGCGCGGCGCGCCGGCCGCGAGGCGCTGCGCGATCCGTTCGCGGATCAGTGGCAGGCGCTCGGCGCCCCAGAACAGCTCGCCGTCGACCCGCCAGCTCGGCACGCCGAACACGCCGGCGTCTTCCGCTTCCGCTTGCAGCCGTGACAGCCGCAGGCGGCCTTCCTGCGCGCACCAGTCGCCGAAACCCGCCGCATCCAAACCCGTCTCGACCAGCACCTGCGCAATCGCGTGCGCATCCTCGAGTTCCAGCGCCCGCTGCCAGAAGCGCGAGTACACCGTCGCGTGATAGCTGCGCCAGCTGCCCTTCTCCACCGCGTACAGGAAACCCATGTGCGCGAGCGAACTGTCGAAAATGCGGCGCGGCCCGCGCAGGATGAGGCCGCGTCGGCTGGCCTCGCGCCGGCAGTCCATGTACGAATAGCGCACGCGTCGCCACTGGTGGTCGTTGCGCGTGCCGACGATGTCCTGCCCGGTCTCGTCGAGCTCGGCGCGGCCGAGGAAGCTCGGGATGTCGAGCGTATAGGGCAGCCGCTCGACGTGGACCCCGAATTCGAGTTCGAGCTGATCGTTGGCGACCTGCGCAAGCCACGCGTAGGGGCTCTTGTAGTCGAAGTAATGCTGCACGAGCAGTGCGTTCATCCGGCGTCTCCCGCTTGGGCGCCGACCAGGCCGCTGGCGGCAATCCGCTGCCACACGGTGTCGACGTCGAGGGCGCCGAGGCAGTCGGCGCAAGGCTGTCCGGCATAGGCCGGCACGAGGTCGGTGCAGGCGATGACCCGCTCACGCTGGCCGAGCGCGTGGTTGCGCCGCCAGTCCGAAGGCCCGAACAGGCCGAACACCGGCACGTCCGTCGCCGAGCACGCATGCATCGGCCCGGAATCGTTGGTGACGGCGAACCGCGCGTGCGACGCGAGCTCGGCAAGCTGCGGAATGCTGAAGCGGCCGGTCGCGTCGATGCCGCCATGCGCGGCGGCAAGCGCCGCGTTGCGGGCGCGATCCGGGCCGCCGCCCAGCCACACCACACGCAGGCCGTGTGCGTCGAGGCGCGTCGCGAGCCCGCCGAAACCGGGCCAGCACTTGTCCGGCCGCGTCGGGCTCGCGCCCGCGTGCAGCACGACGAAGCCGCGCTCGCGCAGGCCGTCGTGGGCGATGAACGCCGCGACCTCCGCGCGGGCCTCCGGCGTGCACGGCAACAGCGGTCGCGGCGCGGCCGGCGCGACGCCGCCGGCTGCCAGCACCTCGTTCATGCGCTCGAAGATGTGGCACTGGCCGGACCAGCGCGCGCGGGGATGATGGGTGTACGGGTAGCGGGTGTGATTGCCGACGCGGATCGGGATCCCGGACAGCGCGCACAGCAGGCCGCTGCGATCGTTGCCCTGGAGATCGTAGACGCGCGCGTAAGCGCCGCGCCGGATCCAGCGCAGCGTCCGCCACAGCGCGCCCCGCCGCGGAAACGCCTGCACGGTCAGCGCGGGCCAGCCGTCGAACAGCGAGGCGAAGGGCGGTGTCGTCAACAGGTGGAATTCCGCGCCGGCGTGGGCGCGCTGGATCGCGTCGATCAGCGCCGTGGCCATGATGACGTCGCCCAGCGCGCCCTGCTTGATGATTAGGATTCGCACTGCTCGGCCTGTCCGTCCCATGTTAGCCTTGGCGCCCTCGCCAGCCGGACCCCTGATGAGCGCCGTCTATCATTTCCACCGCGTGCGACGCGCCGTCGGCAATTTCTCGTTGCTGCGGCACAGGCACTGCGACGGACACATCGCGAGCATGCATCAATCGGGCACGCACTGGCTGAAGTTCATGCTGGCCAGCGCGCTCGCGCGCCATTATGGCGTGCCCGGACCCAAGTACAACCACGCGAACGACCTGATCGGCGGCCCGCACGACGTGCCCGGCTATCCGCAGTTGCCGCGCCTGCTGTCGGCGCACTCGATTCCGCATCCGCTGCTCGCCCTGCGCGCCACGCATGCGCTGTGGGGCCTGCCGCGCTACTGCGTGCTCGTGCGCGACATCCGCGCGTCGCTGGTCTCGAACTACGAGAAGTGGCGCGTGCGCTATGACTGCCCGTTCGGCGAATTCCTGCGCGGTGATCCGGCCGGCCGCCGCTACAACTCGGATCTCTGGTGGTGCTTCCGTTTCCTGAATGCCTGGGAAGGGGTGCGGCGCGCCGTGCCCGAGCGCGTGCTCGTGCTGCGCTACGAAGACCTGTCGCGCGACGCGAGCACCTGCCTGACCGCGCTCGTCACTCATTTCAATCTGCCCCTGGCGAGTGACGACATCGCCGCCGGCGTCGCCG
This sequence comes from Hydrogenophaga intermedia, assembly GCA_943370145.1. Lineage (GTDB taxonomy): Bacteria > Pseudomonadota > Gammaproteobacteria. The sequence continues at coordinate 19,061 of CALRPY020000056.1, forward strand.
CCGGATCGAAGGAGGCGATGGCCGCCCGCGAGGACCCGGCGCGCCCGAAAGGCGCGGTCAACCCGGGCGCGCGACCGGTCGACGACTATTTCGGGCCGGCGGATCGCCGCTGGTTCAGCGCCCAGTGCGCGCGCTATCTCGCCTCGACCTGGGGCTACGACTACGCGCGCTGGTCGCCGGCGCGCGGTGAGGCGGCCAGTTCGGCGTAGACGGCGAGCGTCGCGGCCTGCATCCGCTCCACGGTGTAGGGATGGATCATCGGCACCGGCGGCCGCTGGCGCAGGAAGGCCGCACAGCGCGCCGCCGCCGCGTCGACGTCCCCCAGCGCGACCAGCCCGTCGGGAAAAATGTTGCGCAGGATTTCCCCCGTTCCGCCATGCTCGTAACCGATGACCGGGATGCCGAGGCTCAAGGCCTCGATCGTCGTGCGACCGAAGGCCTCCGGCTCGCCGGTCAGTGAGAATGCGCAGGCGGACACCGCGAGGATTTCGCGCAGGTCGGTGCGGTTGCCGAGGAAGCTCACCGCCGGTTCGAGTTCCAGTTGCGCGACCAGCTTCTGCAGCTCGCGTTCGTAGGCGCGCTTGCGCGGATGCGGTCCGCCCGCGAGCAGTCCGTGCACGGGCAGCCCATCGGCCACCAGCCGCGCGACCACCCGGATGAAATCCGCCTGTCCTTTCCAGCGCGTCAGTCGTCCCGGCAGCACCAGTGCATGGCGGCGGGCGAGTTCCGGATGGCTCCGGCGCCAGTTGTCCAGCCATGCCGCCGGCGGCGTGTAGCCGTGGGGATAGCGCGCGCGGTCGACGCCGCGCGGGATCACGGTGATGCGTCCCGCGTCGACGTCCGGATACGCGTGCTTGATATAGTCCCGGATGAAGCCCGAGATCGCGATCACGCGCTCCCCGCTGACCATGATCCGGCTGTAGCCATTCACGGTGTACGGCCCGTGCACCGTCGTCACCCACCGTGGCCGCCGCGCAGGCGGCAGCTGGCGGAGCGCGAGGTGGCCGATCCACGCCGGCAGCCGCGAGCGGGCATGCACGATGTCCACCTGTTCCCGCTCGCAGAGTTCGCGCAGCTTGCGCGCGAGCAGCAGCGTCGACAGCCGCTTGCGGCCGATGGGCAGCGCGAAATGCTGCGCGCCGGTGGCTTCCAGTGCCGGCACCATGCGCCCGCCGGCGGAGACGACGAGCGCGCGGTGACCCGCACGCACCAGCGCCGAGGCGATCTCGAGCGTGCCCTGCTCCACGCCGCCGACCTGCAGTTCGGGCAGCAGCTGCAGCACCGTGAGCCGGTTCATGCCGCGCCACCCGGGCCGGCGCCGAGCAGGCGCGCCTGAACGACCGCCGCGCAGCGCGCGGCCTCCGCGAGCGGCTCGGGCGGTGGCGGCAGCTCGCCGCTGGCAAGCCAGCTGGCGAGCGAGCTGACCCGCCCTTCGCGCAGCAGGCCCGGCGCGATGCGGCTGATGCGATCCGCGCGGATTGCCGGCACCTCCAGCACGCCGACGGCGCAGCCCGCGGTCAGCGCTTCGAACAGCATCGACACGCTGTCCGCCGTGACCCAGGCCACCGGCGCCTGCGCGAGGCTGTCGCGCAGCCAGTCAGCACCGACGTCGCGGTGACTGACGAAACGCACGCCCGCGCGGGCAAAGCGGGCGAGCGCCGTGGTGGTCGTGGCCGGCGTGCGCCGCGAGTCCGTGAGCACGAGATCGCGCGCGCGGCTGCCGAACACGATGGAGGCCACCTGGCGCAACAGTCCGGCTTCATCCCAGCCGTGGTGTTTCGATGGCCCGCCAACCAGCACCACGGCCGGTCCCGGGCGCTCGCGTGGGCCGGGCACGATATCGTTCAGCACGCCTTCGGTCGTTTCCACGTGCGGTCCGGTCGCGACGCCGTCGTGCCGCGGCACGAAGCAGAGGTCGAAACAGCGCGTGGGGAAGGAGGGTTTCATCAGGTAGACGGAGCGTCCGCCGCGCGCGCGGCGGGCTGCGACCAGGGGCCATTCGCAGGCATGGCCGGCGCCGAGCAGGAGCTGCGGCGCCGGCAGGTTAGCAAGCGCCGCCGGCAGGCGCCGGCGCAGACCCTGCCAGACCGAAATGCGGGTTGCCGCAACGGGCAGCGCATGGACGGCGAGCGGGAGCCGCTCCGCCAGTGCGCGCAGCAGGCCCGAGGTCTGCCGGTCGTGTCCGGCCTTGCCATCGTGGAAGCGCCAGACGACGACGGGAGCGGACACCGGCGTTCGGCCGGCGTCAGCCGACCAGCGTCAACCAGTGCTCCGGACAGGGGCGCTTGCCCTGCACCGTGTCGAGGTAGGCTTTCTGCAGCAGTTTGGTGACGGGTCCCGGGGTTCCTTCGCCTATCGTGCGGTTGTCCAGCTCGCGGATCGGCGTGACCTCGGCCGCGGTACCCGTGAAGAAGGCCTCATCGGCAATGTAGATCTCGTCGCGCGTGATCCGCTTCTCGACGACGCCGATGCCTTCCTCGCGGGCGATGCGCATCACGGTGTCACGGGTGATGCCTTCCAGCGCGCACACCGGGTCAGGCGTGTAGAGGACGCCGTTGCGCACCATGAAGAAGTTCTCGCCGCTGCCTTCCGCGACCATGCCGGTGTTGTCGAGCAGCAGCGCCTCGTCGTAGCCGTCGCGCGAGACTTCCTGCAGCGCCATGATCGAATTGATGTAATTGCCGGTGGCCTTCGCCTTCGAAAGCACGCTGTTGACGTGATGACGGGTGAAGGACGAGGTCTTGATGCGGATGCCCTTCTCGAGGGCGTCGCCGCCGAGGTAGGCGCCCCAGTACCACGCGGCCACCACCACGTGCACCGACAGGTTCGCCGCATGCAGGCCCATGCCCTCGGAGCCGTAGTAGGCGAGCGGCCGCAGGTAGGCCGTCGCGAGCTTGTTCTCACGCACACAGTCGACGCAGGCCTGGCGCACGTCTTCCTGCGAGAACGTGACCTTCATGCCGAGGATGTGGCAGGTGTCGAACAGGCGCTTGATGTGTTCCTCGAGGCGGAAGATCGCGGTGCCGCGCGGTGTTTCGTAGGCGCGGATGCCTTCGAAGGCGCCCGTCGCGTAGTGCAGCGAATGGGTCAGCACGTGGGTGTTCGCATCGCGCCACGGAATCAGCGTACCGTCCATCCAGATCACGCCATCGCGGTCGGCGTAGCTCATAGCTCTCTCCTGCTCAGATTAGGTTTTGCCGCGATTCGCCCGCGGCCGCGGGCAGCGGCGCCGGCACAGCGCGGGCTCATTGCTGGAACGTGCGTCGCCATACATCCGTCACCGCGTGTCGCTCATCGAGCAGGGCGTGCTGCGCGACCAGCCCATCGACTTCCTGCAGGGCGCAACGGTGTATCTCGGCGCGATAGGCGAAATAGGCGTCGTGCAGTGTGCGGCAATCCTCGCGGGGCAGCAGCCCGAGGTCTCCAATGAGTTCGAGCAGGCGGAGGTTGTCCGTGTAGGCAGTCAGAATCTGATGCTGCGCGGCCCAGCGTAGGCAGGCGTATTGCACCATAAATTCTATGTCCGTGATACCGCCAAGCCCCTGTTTCAGGTCGTATTGATCGTCGTTCGAACGGTCGAGCTCGCGCCGCATCCGCTCCCGCATGTCGAGGATGTCGTGCGCCAGCCGCGCCAGATCGCGGCGGGTCCGCAGGACGCCGCGCCGGATTACGCCGAAGCGGTCGAGCGTCGCCGGGTCCCCGGCCACGCCCCGCGCGCGCAGCAGGGCCTGGTGCTCCCAGGTCCACGCCGAGGTCAGCTGGTACTCCTCGAAAGCCTCCAGCGAGGTCACGAGCAGGCCGGAGGCGCCGCTCGGACGCAGCCGGATGTCGAGCTCGTAGGCCTGGCCGGCGGCCGTGCGGGTCGTGATCAGGTGGATGATCCGCTGCGCGAGCCGCGTGAAGAAGACGTCGTTCGCGATCTGCTTCGGGCCGTCCGTCATGTCGCCCGGCCTGCTGTGGCCGTGCACGAAGACGAGGTCGAGGTCCGAGCCGTAGCCGAGTTCGAGGCCGCCGAGCTTGCCGTAGGCGATGACGCCGAAGCCGACCAGGCGCCGGCCGCCCTCGACGCGCACACGCGGGCGACCGTGCTTTGCGACCAGGTCGGTCCAGGCGAGGGCGAGGGCCTTGCGCACCACGACCTCGGCAATCCAGGTGAGGTGATTGCTCACCTCGGCGACCGGGAAGTTCGCCATCAGGTCGCAGGCGGCGACGCGCAGCACCTGCTGGTGCTTGAAGTTGCGCAGGATGTCCATGATGCGGTCGAGGTCGCCGGGGTCGGCGGTCTCGACGGCGTCGTCGAGCAGGCGCATCAGCTCCGCGCGTCCCGGCGGTGTCGAAAGCACGCGATCGTCGAGCAGTTCGTCGAGCAGGATCGGCGAGCGCGTGATCTGCTGTGCGATCCAGGGGCTGGCCGCGCACAGGTCGATCAGGCGCAGCAGCGCGCCGCCGTGATCGGCGAGCAGCGCCAGGTACACCGAGCGCCGTGCGATCGCGCGCACCAGTTCCGCGAGCCGCACCAGCGCAACGGCGCCGCCCGGGCGGTGCGCGCAGGCGGCGACCAGCGGTGGCATCAGGCGGTCGAGCCGCGCCCGCGCCTCCGCCGACAGGCGGGCCAGGAAGCGCGGGTCCTTCAGCTGGGCCAGCGCATTCGCCGCGAGCGCCGGGTCGTCGAAGCCCGCGGTCTGCAGCATGGCCTGCGCGCTATCGGCGTCCAGCGGCGCGCGCCACACGCGCCCGCCGGTGTCGTCGGCCCGCGCCTCGCCGGCCGGCGCCGGTTTCGGCATCAGCAGCGACGCGAAGCAGGCGCGCACCGCCATGCGGTGCTGCGCAAGATCCATTTCAAAGGCGACCCAGTCGGGGTAGCCGAGCCCGAAGGCGATGCGCGCGCGCTCGAGCGGTGAGTCGGGCAGGGTCTGGGTCTGTTCGTCGCGGACCTGCTGCAGGCGGTGCTCGGTGATGCGCAGGAAGCGATAGGCCGCGGTCAGCGCGTCCACGTCCGCCGCGCCCAGCAGGTGCAGGTCCACGCAGCAGCGCAGCGCCGGCAGGATCTGCCGCAGGCGCAGCCGCGGCTCGCGGCCGCCGCGCACCAGCTGGAAGGCCTGGCCGATGAATTCGATCTCGCGGATGCCGCCGGCGCCGCGCTTGATGTCGCGCTCGAGGCCGTAACGCGCGACCTCGGCGTCGATCATGGCCTTCATTTCGCGCACCGCCTCGAAGGCGCCGAAGTCGAGGTAGCGACGGTAGACGAAGGGGCGCGTGATCTCGGTGAGCGCGGCGCGCTCCTCGTCGGTGCCCGTCAGCGCGCGGGCCTTGATCAGCGCATAGCGTTCCCAGTCCCGGCCGTGCACCTGGTAGTAGAGTTCGAGCGCGCTGAAACTCGCGGTCAACGCGCCGCTGTCGCCGAAGGGCCGCAGGCGCATGTCGACGCGATAGACGAAGCCGTCCCCGGTGACGTCGTTCAGCACCGGGATGAGCTTCTTGCCGAGGCGGTCGAAGAATTCCTGGTTCGAAGCCGTGCGGCTGCCGCCGCGCGTTTCGCCGCTCGCCCGGTAGACGAACATCAGATCGATGTCGGACGAGAAATTGAGCTCGCCGCCGCCGAGCTTGCCCATTGCGATCACGATGAGGCTGACCGGTTTGCCGTCGGCGTCGCAGGGCGTGCCGAAGCGGGTTTCCAGATCGCGCGCGAGCCATTCGGCGGCGCCGGCGACCAGCGTGTCGGCCAGCGTCGACAGTTCGGCCAGCACCTCCTCCAGGGTCGCGAGCCCGTTCAGGTCCCGCCACGCGATGCGCACCGTTTCCCGGTGCCGGCAGCGGCGCAGCGCACTGCGCAGTTCTTCCTCGGTCGTGGCGGCCTCGAGCAGGGGCAGGCACTGCTGGCGGTAGCCGTCGGCGTCGCGCGGGAGCGCCGCGTCGCCGAGCATCGCGGCGAACGCGACCGGGTCGCGGGCCGCCTGCTCCGCGACATAGGGACTGCACGCGAAACTGCGCGCCAGCGCCGGCAGGCGTTCGGTCGATATCGTGTGATCGACCCCGGCCTCGCGGGCGGCGGCGAGAAAGTGTTCGACGGCGCGCGCGGTGCTTGCCGCGAGCTCGGCGGGTGGCTCGGTGGCCGGGATCAGGGCTGGCGTGTGCATGATGCCCGCCATCATAACGCCCGGCCGGGCGCGCGCGGCTTGGGGCGACGCGGCCGCTCGCGGATAATGCGGGCCATGAGCATCCAACTCCTCAGCAAGCTGCCGCACGTCGGCACCACCATCTTCACCGTGATGTCACAGATGGCCGCCGAGCACGGCGCCATCAACCTGTCGCAGGGGTTTCCCGACTACGACGGGCCTGCGGCGCTGAAGGACAGCGTGAAGAAGCACATCGACGGTGGTTTCAACCAATACCCGCCGATGGCCGGCGTGCTGCCGCTGCGCGAGGCGGTCGCCCGCAAGGTGCTCGACTGCTACGGCGCGCAGGTGTCGCCGGACACCGAGGTCACGATAACGCCGGGCGCGACGGAGGCCATTTACTGCGCGGTGATGGCCGTGGTGCGGGCGGGCGATGAGGTCATCCTGTTCGACCCCGCCTACGACAGCTACGAACCGGCGGTGCTGCTCGCCTCGGGCGTCCCGGTGCGTCTGCCCCTCGCGCCGCCGGACTATGGCATCGACTGGCAGCGGGTGCGCGACGCCATCACGCCGCGCACGCGGCTCATCATGATCAACTCGCCCCACAACCCGACCGGCGCGGTGCTGTCCGCCGCGGACATGGCGACACTCGAAGAGCTCGCGGAGCGCCACGATCTGCTGGTGTGCTCGGACGAGGTCTATGAGCACCTGATCTTCGACGGCCGCACCCACGAGAGCGTGCTGCGCCATCCGGCGCTCGCCGCCCGCTCGTTCGCGATTTCGTCGTTCGGCAAGACCTATCACGTCACCGGCTGGAAGACCGGCTACTGCGTCGCGCCGCCGGCCCTGACGACGGAACTGCGCCGCGTGCACCAGTTCGTGACCTTCGTCGGCATCACGCCCATCCAGCTCGGGCTCGCCGAGTTCATGCGCGCCCACCCCGAGCACCTGCGGGAACTGCCGGGCTTCTACCAGGCGAAGCGGGACCTCTTCAACGCGGCGCTCGCGGACTCGCGCTTCCGCATCCGGCCCTCGGCCGGCACCTATTTCCAGCTCGCAGACTACAGCGCGATCAGCGATCTGCCGGACCGCGAGTTCGTCCGCTGGCTGACCACCGAGGTCGGCGTCGCCGCCATCCCGGTGTCGGTGTTCTACGAGCAGCCGCCGGACGCCCGCTACGTGCGCTTCTGTTTCTGCAAGAACGACGACACGCTGCGCGCCGCCGCCGCGAAACTCCGCGCGCTGTAGCGATTCCACCGGCCCGCCCGTGACAGTCGGCGCTGCGCCGCCGACTGCGTACAATGCGGCACCGGCCCCAGCGAGGGCCCCGAGCGGATTCCGATGCCCGAACCACTGCTCTGCCTGTGCACCTGTCCGGACGCCGCAAGCGCCCGCCGCCTCGCCGGCCTGCTGGTCGAGGCCCGGCTCGCGGCCTGCGTGAACATCCTGCCGGGCCTGGTTTCCGTTTACCGCTGGCAGGACGCCGTGGAAAGCGCGGACGAGGTGCTGCTCGTGATCAAGACCGATGGCGCTCACTACGCGGCGCTGGAAGAGACCCTGCGGCGCGAACACCCCTATGAACTCCCCGAAGTGGTGGCGGTCTCTATCGCGGCCGGTTCCACGCGATATCTCGAATGGCTGCACGCTTCACTCATTTAATGCTCGGCGCCCTGCTGTTGCCGTGGGGCGTCGCCACGGCCGGGCTGCTCGACGCCTTCGACACCGGCACCTCGGCGCGGCGCGAATTCCTGCCGCCCGACGAGGCCTTTGTCTTCACGCACGAGGCGCCGGCCGACGGGCGGCTCGCGCTGCACTGGGACGTCGCGCCCGGCTACTACCTCTACCGCGACAAGATTCTCGTCGAGGGGCTGGCGCCGGGGATCGCGGTCGGCGAGCTGGGCCTGCCGCCCGGCGAGGCGAAGGACGACCCGGAATTCGGCGTCGTCCGGATCCTGCGCGACGCGGTGAGCATCCGGCCGACGCTGGAGCTGCCCGCCGGCGCCGACGCGGCGGAGGTGCGGGTCAGTTACCAGGGCTGCGCCGAGGACGGCATCTGTTATCCGCCGATCAGGAAGACGCTGTCGCTGGTCTCCGGCGCGCCCGTCGCCGCCGTCACTGGCGCCGCGACGCCGGCCGCAGGGCCCGCCGCGGCACCCGCGACGGCCCTGTCCGAATCCGACGCAATCGCCGCCGGCCTGCAGCGCGACAGCCTGGCGGCCGTGCTCGCGAGCTTTTTCGGCTTCGGCCTGCTGCTCGCACTGACGCCCTGCGTGTTCCCGATGATCCCCATCCTGTCCGGCATCATCGTGGGCCAGCACGGCAGGGTCGGCGCGCTGCGCGGCCTCGTCCTGTCCGGCACCTATGTCGTCGCCATGGCGGCGACCTACGCGCTCGCCGGGCTCGCCGCGGGCCTGTTCGGCCGTAACCTGCAGGCGGCCTTCCAGCATCCGGCGGTGCTCGCCGCCACCAGCGCCTTCTTCGTCGCCCTCGCCCTGTCGATGTTCGGCTTCTTCCACCTGCAGATGCCGGCGGCCTGGCAGACGCGACTCGAGCGGCACAGCCGGGTTGGCCATGGTGGCAATCTGCTCGGGGTGGCGGTGATGGGGAGCCTGTCGGCGCTGATCGTCGGGCCCTGCGTGGCGCCGCCGCTCGCGGGGGCGCTCGTCTATCTCGCGCGGCAGGGGGACCCGCTGACCGGCGGCCTCGCGCTGTTCGTGCTCGGCCTCGGCATGGGGATGCCCCTGCTTGCGGTTGGCGCGTCCGCCGGGCGCCTGCTGCCGCGCGCCGGCCAGTGGCTGGAACACGTGAAGCACGTCTTCGGGGTCGTGTCGTTGGGCATGGCCGTCTGGTTTCTCGGCCGCCTCCTGCCGCCGACGCTGACCCTTGTGCTGTGGGCGCTGCTCCTCATCGGCAGCGCGATTTTCCTCGGCGCGCTGGAACCGCTGCGCGACGCGGCATCCGGCTGGCAGCGCCTGTGGAAAAGCGTCGGGCTCGCGCTGCTGTGTTACGGCGCGGTGCTGATCGTCGGCGCGGCCGCCGGTGCGGAAGACGTGTTCCGGCCGCTGGCGCCGCTGGCCTCCGGCCCTGCGGCTGAAGGCCCCACGAGTGAGCAAGCATTCACCCCGGTCAAGGGCTTGCCGGACCTGGAGCGACAGCTCGCGGCCGCCGGCGCGGTCGGCCGACCGGTGCTCCTCGATTTCTATGCGGACTGGTGCATCGAGTGCAAACAGCTCGAGCGCCGGACCTTCGCCCACCCCGAGGTGCAGGCGGCGCTCGCGCCCTTCGTCCTGCTGCGCGCCGACGTCACGGCCAACGACGACGCGGACCGCGCGCTGCTCGCCCGTTTCGAACTGTTCGGCCCGCCGGCCGTCCTGCTGTTCGATCCCGCGCGCCAGGAACTGCGCGCCCAGCGCCTCGTCGGCTTCGCCCGCCCCGACGCTTTCCTGGGCCGGCTGCGTGAGGCCTGGCCGCGATGAGCGGCTCCCTGCGCTGGCTGCTGGTCTGCGTGCTGGGTGCCCTGGCTGCCGCGGGCGGATTCTGGCTCCAGTCCACGCGGCAGCCGTCCATCCCGACGGCGAGCGCCGCGCCGGGGCAGGACGCAGTGCTGGACGCCGTCATCGCCGACCTCGCCGGGCGGCCGCAGCGCCTGGACCAGTGGCGGGGCAAGCTCGTGGTGCTCAACTTCTGGGCGACCTGGTGCCCCCCCTGCGTGAAGGAACTGCCGGCCTTCGTGCGGCTGCAGCGGAAGTACGGCCCGCAGGGCCTGCAGTTCGTCGGCATCGCGCTCGACGGCCGCGAGGAAGTCGCGAAGTTCGTCGCCGGGCACGGCATCGATTTCCCGGTCCTGGTCGGCGAGGAAGACGTCGCCCGCTACATGCAGCGCCTCGGCAACACGATCGGCGCCCTGCCCTATACCGTTGTCGTCACGCCGGATGCCGCAATCCTCCATACCCATCAGGGTGAGTGGCCCGAGGCGGACGCCGCGCGGGTGATCGAGGCGGCCCTCGGCGGAGACTGATCCGCCCGCGTCGCCAACGTGGCGACATCAGCGGGGAACTGGCTCGCAACACGGCGGCCACTGTGCTAACGTCCGCCCGCCGCGCGCTGCCGGCCGCGGCGCATCCCCTGTCTGGGGGTGTTCATCACGAACATCTGGAATCCCGCGCACAAATGGCTGCCATCCTGTTGCTGAACGGTCCAAACCTGAACCTGCTCGGTCAGCGGGAGCCGGCACGCTACGGGTATCTGACCCTCGCCGAGATCGAAGCGCGTGCCATCGCCCACGCCGCGAGCCTGGGCCACAGCCTGACGTGCTTCCAGAGCAATGCCGAACACGCCCTGATCGAACGCATCCATGCCGCTAAGCCGGAGGGCATCGCGTTCATCGTGATCAATCCGGCGGCCTACACGCACACCAGCATCGCCCTGCGCGATGCACTGCTGGGGGTTGCCATTCCGTTCATCGAGGTGCACCTGAGCAACGTGCACGCGCGGGAAGCATTCCGTCAGCACTCTTATTTATCCGACATCGCGCGCGGGGTCATCACCGGCCTCGGCGCACAGGGTTACGAATTCGCAATCAGTGCCGCCTCCACCGCGCTGGCCCAAGGGCCGGCGTGAGGCAGCGGCGTCCGGGAGTTTCCATGGATATCCGAAAAGTCAAAAAACTCATCGAACTGCTGGAGGAGTCCGGCATCGCGGAAATCGAGATCAAGGAAGGCGAGGAGTCGGTGCGCATCAGTCGCATGATGAGCAGCATGCCGATGCCGGCGATGC
>CALRPY020000057.1:0-29513 GCA_943370145.1 Hydrogenophaga intermedia
GAACACCGAGAGGATCGGGTGGGCAGGTGCCGCCCGGCCGGCATTGCCACGGCAGAGGCGCATTCCTCAATGCACCGTTCTTCTCCGTGTCCTCCGTGCGCTCCGTGGTCAACATTCGGCGCCTGTTGCCGCGGCAACGCCGGGTTTCATCACGGAGCGCACGGAGCAGTCGCATTTTCGAGCGCGTTTCGGGCAATGGCCATGCCGTCGACCGCTGGCTCAGCGCCACTCGAAAAATCTCGGTGTTCTCGGTGTTCTCTGTGGCCCAACAGCACGTGGACACCGGCACGCGCGTCCAAATGTGAACAAGAGACAGCCCGATGCGGGAGAGGCGAATCGCTTTCATGATCCGGCCGACGCACTTGCGCCAGCCCAAGCCACGCGACCGGCGTACCCCGCGCATTCGACAAGGGCTCGACGAAGGAGCAGGTGCATCGAACGCGATGGACTGCCGCCGGGCCCCCCAATCTTCGAGGACCAACAGTGACCGACTCAGCCCGTTTCCTGCATGCGCTGTACGATCTCAGCGCGAAACACATTTTCCTCACGGGGGCTTCCAGCGGCCTCGGCCGCCACTTCGCGCGGACGCTTGCGTCGGCCGGCGCCCGCGTCGCGCTCGCCGCGCGCAGCGTCGACAAGCTGGCGGCGCTGGCTGAAGAAATCCGTGCCACCGGCGGGCGCTGCGAGGTCTACGCGCTGGACGTGCGCGATCGCGATGCGATCCGCCAGTGCGTGGCCACGGCGGAAGCGGTCGCGCCGATTGATGTGCTCGTCAACAACGCCGGCATCGCGCGTCCCAGGGCGCCGGAGAAGCTTGGCGATGCGGAATGGGACGAGGTCTACGAAACGAACCTGCGGGGCCCTTGGGTGCTGGCGCAGGAAGTGATCAAGCGTCGCCTCGCCGATGGGCGCGGTTGCAGCGTCATCAATATCGCGTCGGTGCTCGGCATTCGCGCCATCGGCCATCTCGCGCCCTACAGTGCTGCGAAGGCTGGTCTAATCAACCTGGGCCGTGACCTGTGCGTGGATCTCGCGACGAAGGGCATTCGCGTCAACGCGCTCGCGCCGGGCTACTTCGTGACCGAGATGAACGACGAGTGGCTGCAGACGGCAGCGGGCGACAAGCTCCGCCAGCGCATCCCCGCCAAGCGCTTCGGGCAGCCCGCGGAACTCGACGGCGCGCTCGTTTTCCTCGCGTCCGACGCCTCCCGCTACATGAACGGCAACTGCATCACGATCGACGGCGGCCACACGGCCGGGCTGTGAGGGTTCGGCTTGGCGTTTGTATTCGCCACCGAGCAACTGTGTCCCGCGCTGCGCTAAGACGGTCTGTAGGGCCCACGGCCTGCGGGTTCTGACCATGGCGGAGAAAAGGTGTCAGATTTCAAATCTGACACCTTTTCTCCCCTCGGGTGCAGTGTGTCACCACGGAGGGCACGGAGAAGATTGACTGGGATCGTGCCTGCTGCTGTCCACCGCTGGAGCGGCGGCACTGGACCCGATCAAATCGGTACTATTCTCCGTGAACTCCGTGAACTCCGTGCCCTCCGTGGTAAAAAAATCTTCACCCGCCGCCCCGCCAAGCGGCTGCTGCGGCGATGCCGATGGGGCTCGCATCGGCGCCGATACCTACGCCCCCCACACCACCAGGCCCCAGGCCAGCACCTTCTCGGTCTGGTACTTGCCGTCGGTGCCGGGGCGCGTGGCGAAGGCTTCGATTTCGAGATCGTAGAGGCGCCCGCCCTGCGGGGCCGCAGTGATGCCGACCACTTTGAAGCGGCTGCTGATGACGTCGTTCTCGAGCACCGGGCCCAAGTGGTCGCAGTAGCGCCAGGCCACCATCGACAGCAGGTTGGGCAGCGCGCGCACGACCTGCGCGAGCACCAGCGAAATCGTGTGGCCGCCGTAGACCAGGCGCTGGCCGAGATAGCTCTTGGTCGCGTCGGTGTGGGTGTAGGCCATGTTCAGCGACATGCGCACGAGTTCCGGCGCGCAGGTGACGGTGTCCTGGATCCTGATGTCGACTTCGTCGCCAACCTTGAGATCCAGCGGACGCAGGCCGGTCGCCTCGCTCGCCAGCGGCGACAGGTCCCAGCCGGTCGGCAGGGCGCCCAGCAGTTCGCTCTCGTCGAAGCTGTTCTTGATCCACGAGAAATCGTCGTCGTGGCCGGTGTCGGCCTGCGGATCGCGGCAGGCGACCATCGGGCAGCGCCAGAAGTGGAGCACGACCTCGTCGCGCTGGTTCACCGTCGTCATCTCGAGCGCGACCATGCCGGTCGCCGCGCGACCCGGCTTGGGCTTGTTCTGCTTGAGGCCGACGACCTTCGTCGTCGTGTACAGCGAATCGCCGATGAACACGGGCTTGCGCACGAGCATGCCGCGGTAGAAGAGATTGCCCTTCACGTGCTGTGAGGCATAGGTCGTCTGGCCGGCCGCCATGTGCACGGCGAGATAGGCGTGCACGAGCGGGCGGGCGTCGCCAGTGACGCGACGGCACAGGTGGTGGTCCAGCGGCAGCCGCATGCGGTCGCCGAACAGCGCGCCGTAGACCGCCGCGTGGCCATCCGTGACGGTGATGGAGGGTGCGGAGAAGACCTGCCCCTTGCTGAATTCCTCGAAATAGGGGCCGTCGACGGTATGCAGTGTCATGTTCGCCTCGCTGGAAATGCGCGCGGCGGCCGGGGCCGCCGCGCCTGGTCTCTGACTGTGGTTTAGCGGATCGCGATCGGGTTGATGATCATCTGGACGGACCCGGTCATCCGCGCCGCGCCCAGCACGAACATGAACTCATAGGCCTTGTCCTTCGCGAGTTCGCGGGTGTCCATGTTCTCCAGGATGTAGATGCCGGCCTTGGTCAGCAGTTCCTGGTGCACCGGGAAGAGGATGTTCTTCTGCTCGCCCGGCAGCACTTCGAGGCCCCAGGTGTCGGCGCCGACGGCCATGACGTCCAGCGACGCGAGGTATTTCGCGCCTTCGCTGCCGATGCCGGGTTCGCCCTTGCCGAAGCGGGCGTCGTCCTTGCCGAGCAGGGAGAGCCAGCCCGTGTTGAGGAGCACGACGTCACCCTTGCGGATCTCGGTCTGCTGCTTCGCCGCGCAGTCCTTGATGTCCTGCGGCGTGATGACCTCGCCTTCGACGAGCATCTTGCCCTTGCAGGCCTCGATGTCGATCAGCACGCCGCGGGTGACGACCGGCGGGATGTTGTGCAGGCCGAACATCGTGAGGCCATCGGCCCGGATGAACTCGGCGCTGCGCTTGCCGTTGTAGTAGACGTCATCGACCGCGGCGTGGCCGAGGCCGTCGAGCTGCGAGCCCGAGCCCATCCAGCCGGCGATGATGTCGTCGGCGAAGTTGAACTTGTTCTCACCCATCGCCTGGTACTGGCCCTGGTTGGGCGTCAGCACCGTCAGGTGGAAGTAACGCGGGGGAAAGGAGGGCGTCTTCGCGCTGGTCTCTATGCCCAGGCGATACGTCTTGCCGGTCTTGATCAGCTTCGCCGCTTCCAGCGTCCGTTCCGGGCCGTTCATGTTGAAGGAGCCGAGCTGATCGTCGGCGCCCCACTTGGATGGATACCACTTGTCTTCCGCCTGGGCATTGCCGAGCCCGGCCGCGAGCGTGATCACGGCGGCCGCGAGTGAGTTCCTGAACTTCATGCATCCTCCCCCTCTGTCACTTTTTAGTGAGGCGCCGCAGCGCGGCGCCCTGGTGCCGGCAGGTCTCAGGCGCCGAATTCCGCCTTGATCGCGCTGCCGTGTTCGTCCAGCGCCGGCACGCGGCGCGGGGTCTGTGCGTCGTCGCATACCCGGCGCACGAAGGTCGCCGAGTGCCCGCCGGAGACCACTTCCTTGGTCTTCAGGGCCGGATGTTTCCACACGTCTTCGACATAGTTGATGCGGCCGTAGGCAATCTCGCCGGCTTCCAGCAGTTGCGCGAGTTCAACCCGGGTGTACTGCGTGAAGAAGCGCTCGATCTCCGTGGTCAGCGCCGGCCGGTTGGCGACGCGCAGCGGATTGGTCCTGAAGCGTTCATCGTCGGCGAGTTCGGGGCGGCCGATCACCTTGCACAGGTTGATCCACTCGCGATGGTTCTGGACCGCGATGATGATGAGCCCGTCCTTCGTCTGGTGCGCGCCGTAAGGCGCGATCTGCGAGTGATCGAGGCCGGTGCCGGTCAGGCGGCGGTTGCCGTACTTGTAATAGGCAAGCGGCACGCTCATCCACTCACTCATCACGTCGAACAGCGACACATCGACATGCTGGCCCCGCCCGGTATTGCCGCGCTCGAGCAGCGCCCGCAGGATTTCGCCATAGGCCGTGAGGCCGGTCGAGATATCGCACACGGAGATGCCGCAGCGGGTGGGCTGGTCCGGCGTGCCGGTCACCGACACGAGGCCGGCCTCGGCCTGTACCAGGAAGTCGTAGGCCTTCATCTCGGCGAGTTCGCCACTGCTGCCGTAGCCCGAGATGCTGCACATCACGAGCCGGGGGTTCAGCGCGCTGACCGCCTCCCAGCCGAGGCCGAGGCGGTCGACCGCGCCCGGGCGCAGGTTCTGGATGAAGACGTCGGCCTTCGCGATCATGCGCTTCATCAACTGCAGGTCTTCATCGCGCTTGGCGTCGATGACAATCGATTCCTTGCCGGCGTTGAGCCATACGAAGAATGCTGATTCACCGTTGACCACCGTGTCGTAGTGGCGGGCGAAGTCACCCTCGTCGCGTTCGATCTTGATGATCCGGGCGCCGGCCTCGGCCAGCAGCCGCGCGCAGTAGGGCGCCGCGACCGCCTGCTCGAGGGAGACGACCAGTGTGCCTGTCAGGGCGCTCATCGCTGCGTGCTCCGGGCGGGCATCAGGCGGGCATCACGATTGACGCGCGGCGCACCTTGCGCGCCGCGGAGTCGTCGAGCGCCTCGACGATGTGGTCCATCGCGTAGTCGCGGTCGAGCAGCGTGTCGAACGGGTACTTGTCGCGGTTCGCCGCCAGGAAGTCCATGGACTTCTTCAGGTAGGGACCGTTGTAGCGCAACGCGGTGATCGTGGTGATGCCACGCCGCAGCGCGAAGGCGGGGTCGTAGGCGACCGTCTTGCCGGGCGTGACCGTGCCCAGCGAGATCATCGCGCCACCCGGGCGAATCAGCGTGAAGGCTTCCGGGAAGGCGGCGAGCACGCCGGTGACTTCCATGCCGAAGTCCGCGCCGTTGCCACCGGTCAGCTTGCGCACGGCTTCCGCCCGGGCTTCCGGCGTCGGGTGCTCGTTCATGTCGATCACGTGATGCGCGCCGAACTTCTTCGCTTCCTCCAGGCGCAGCGGCACGCCGTCGATCATGATGACCTGGGCACCCTTCTCGTGCGCGATCGCGGCGGCGTTGAGACCGAGGCCGCCGGCGCCCTGGATGACGATGCTGTCGCCGTAGGTGATGCCGGAGAGGTCGAGGCCGAAGTAGACCTGGCTCTGCGCGCAGTTCGCGCTCGCCGCGGCCTGGTCGGACACGTTGTCGGGCACTTTGTAGAAAACCTGCTCCGGATGGATGATCCAGTGCGTGGCGAAGGTCGCGTGGAAGTGCGGATCGTCCTCGGGCTGGCGGCCCCAGTAGCGATAGGCGTTTTCGCACATGTAGAACTGCCCCTTCTGGCAGGGATAGCACTTGCGGCAGTGGATGAAATACGTGGAGACGACGCGGTCGCCTTCCTTGATGGGCTGGCCGGCGTGGTCGGTGGTCACGCCCGCGCCGAGGCGCTCGATGACCGCCACGGTCTCGTGGCCCAGGCCGCCGCGCTGCTTCGCCGGATGGTGGCCGCACCAGATGTGCACCTCGGTGCCGCAGACGTTGCTGCGGAGGATGCGCACGATGAGTTCGCCGGGCGCCGGATCGGGGACCGTGTATTCCTGGAAGTCGAGCTTCCCCGGTTCGGTCATGACTGCAATTTGACCTTTCATCGTCTGCAACTCCTGAAAAGCTTGGGGTGGTTCAGCGCATCACGAACGGGTTCGGCACGTCCGCCGCGGTCGAGATCCAGACGCTCTTGGTCTGGAGGTATTCCTGCATGCCTTCGATGCCGTTCTCACGGCCGAGGCCGCTCATCTTGTAGCCGCCGAACGGCGACATGTAGCTGATGGCGCGATAGGTGTTGACCCAGATCGTGCCGGCGCGGATGGCCGCCGACACCTTGAGCGCGCGCTTGATGGACTGCGTCCACACGCCGGCGGCGAGGCCGAACGCGATGTCGTTGGCGATTTCGATCGCTTCCTCGTCGGTCTTGAAGCGGATGATCGACAGCACCGGGCCGAACACCTCCTCCTGCGCAATCCGCATCCGGTTGGTGACGCCAGCGAAGATCGTCGGTTGCACGAACAGCTTGCTGTCGCCGCATTCCGGGCCGCTGGCGGCGGCGCCGCCGAGCAGGCACTGCGCGCCTTCGGACTTCGCGACGTCGATGTACTTCAGGATCTTCTCGTACTGCGGCGGCGTCGTGACCGGGCCGACCTGGGTCGCCGGGTCCATCGGGTTGCCGATGCGGGCCTGGCGCGCGAACTCGACGAGCCGCGCGACGAATTCATCGTAAATGCCGTCCTGCACGAGCAGGCGCGAGCCGGCGATGCAGGTCTGGCCGGTCGCGGCGAAGATGCCGGAAATCGCACCCTTCACGGCGTCGTCGATCACCGCATCGTCGAACACGATGTTCGGCGACTTGCCGCCGAGTTCGAGCGTGCAGCGCTTGAGACCCTTGGCCGCCTGCTGGTAGACGTACGCGCCACTCTCGGTGCCGCCGGTGAACGCGACCTTCGCGACTTTCGGATGCTCGACCAGCGCGGCGCCGACCTCCGCGCCGAAGCCGGTCACGACATTGACGACGCCCGGCGGGAAGCCTGCCTTCTCGAACAGTTCCATCAGCTTCAGCGTCGACGTCGACGTGAATTCGGACGGCTTGATCACCAGCGTGCAGCCGGCGGCGAGCGCCGGGGCGAGCTTGAAGGAGAGCAGCAGCAGCGGGGAGTTCCACGGCGTGATGGCCGCGACCACGCCGATGGGTTCATGTCGCGTGTAGTTGAAGACATCCGGCTTGTCGATCGGGATGACCGCGCCCTGGATCTTGTCCGCAAGCCCGCCGTAGTAGTAGAACCACTGCGGCAGGTAGTTGCACTGGGCCAGCATCTCGTTGATGAGCTTGCCGTTGTCGCGCACCTCGTACTCGGCGAGTTCGCGCGCGTGTTCGGCAATCAGGTCGCCGAGACGGCGGAGCAGGGCGCCCCGCTGGCTGGCGTTGAGCTTCGACCACTCGCCGGTCGTCAGCTGCGCGTAGGCCGCCTCGACGGCGCGGTTGGCGTCTTCCGGGGTGCAGCGGGCGACCTCGGCCCAGACCTTGGAAGTGTACGGGTTGACGGTTTCGAAATATGCGCCGCCCGACGGGCTCGCGGATTGTCCGTTGATGTAGGCGTCGAATTTCGGCAGTGCTGTCATCGTATGCTCCGTTCGGTTGGGCGGGTCGCCTGCCGCGCGCTCAGTACGAGCGCGGCATGCCGAGTTCGTGCTCGGCGACGTAGGAGAGAATCAGGTTCGTCGAGATCGGCGCGATCTGGTAGAGGCGTGACTCGCGGAACTTGCGCTCCACGTCGTATTCCTCCGCGACGCCGAAGCCGCCGAAGGTCTGGATGCAGGCCTCGCCGGCGTGCCAGGCCGCTTCGGAGGCGAGCAGCTTCGACAGGTTGGCCTCCGTGCCGCAGGGCTTGCCCTGCTCGTAGAGGCGGGCGGCCTCGTCGACCAGCAGGTTGGCCGACAGCATCTCGCCGTAGGCGCGCGCGATCGGGAACTGGATGCCCTGGTTCTGGCCGATCGGGCGGCCGAAGACCTTGCGCTCGCAGGCGTAGTCGCGCGCCTTCTTGATGAACCAGCGGGCGTCACCGATGCACTCGGAGGCGATCAGGATGCGCTCCGCGTTCATGCCCGACAGGATGTACTTGAGGCCCTGGCCTTCCTCCCCGATCAGGTTCTCGACCGGTACCGGCACGTTGTCGAAGAACACCTCGGTCGTCGAGTGATTGATCATCGTGCGGATCGGCTTGATGGTCATGCCGTTCTGCTTCGCGTGCTGCATGTCGACCAGGAACACCGACAGGCCTTCGGTGCGCTTCTTGACCTGGTCCTTCGGCGTGGTGCGCGCGAGCAGCACCATCAGGTCGGAGTATTCGGCGCGCGAGGTCCAGACCTTCTGGCCGTTGACGATGTACTTGTCGCCCTGGCGCACCGCCATCGTCGAGATGCTGGTGGTGTCGGTGCCGGCGGTTGGCTCGGTCACGCCGAAGGCCTGCAGGCGCAGCTCGCCGCTCGCGATCTTCGGCAGGTAGCGGTTCTTCTGGTCGGCGTTGCCGTGACGGAGCACGGTGCCCATCGTGTACATCTGGGCGTGACAGGCGCCGGCATTGCCGCCGAACTCGTGGATCGCCTTGAGGATCTCGGCACCCATCGACAGGGGCAGGCCGCTGCCGCCGAATTCTTCCGGGATCAGGGCCGCAAGCAGGCCGAGATCGGTCAGGGCCTGGACGAATTCGCCGGGATAGGCGCGTTCGCGGTCCTTGGCGCGCCAGTATTCGCCGGGGAAGTCGTTGCAGACTCGCTCCACGGTGTCGCGCAGTTGGGAGACGGTATCGGAATGATCGGTCGCCGTTTGCATGTTCGTTCCGCCATGAAAGTTTGATGGATGGGAGAGGGCCTGGCCGGCGCCGCGGCCGGGCCTGCCGAATGACCGCAGTGCCCGACCCGCCGCATCGTAACAAAGTCGATACGGGCCGCGCAGCAGGCCGGATCGAGCGGGAGTGTAGGCAGCCGCGGGCATCGCGGCCCAATAGGATTTTCAGCTAGCGAGTATCGAATTTGCGCATGCGGCGGCCCTCACAGGGCCTCCGCGCAGCGCAGGCGGTAGACGCAGTCCTCGATGATGCGGATGGTCGCCGCGACCGCGGGCGACTGCGGCCGATCGCTGGCCTTGGCCACGTAAATGGTGCGCGAAATCCGCGGCTCGACGATGGGCCGTGCCTCGAGTTCACCGCGCGCGATTTCGTCGGCCAGCGCGGGCAGGGGCAGGATCGTATACCCCACGCCGTGCCGCACCAACCGCGTCATCTGCGACAGCGCATCGATTTCGACCCGCACCCGCAGGCTCAGCCGGTGTTCGCGGGCGAGGCGGTCTATCGTGTCCCGCAGGCCGTGCTGGCGGCCGGGCAGGATCAGGTCGTGCCCCTCGACCGCGGCGAAGGGTATCGGGCGGTCGGACTCGAAGCCGCCCCGGGGGCCGATGAGGTACAGGTCCTCGTTGAAGAGTTCGGTGGCGATGATGCCCGGCGCCCGCTGGATGCCGTAGACGAGGCCCAGGTCGACCTGCCCGGCCTGCAGCCAGTCGAGCACGTAACCGCTCATGCCCTCGGTGACGCGCAGCGAGACCTTCGGCAGTTCGCGCTGGATCTGGAGAATCAGCGGCACGGCGAGCATCGCGCTGACGGTCGGCGGCGAGCCCAGGGTGACGTTGCCCTGCGGGGTCGTGCTCTGCTCGCGCAATGCGCGCTGCGCATCCTCGACCTGGGCGAGGATGGCGCGCGCCCGGTGCAGGAAGTCCTGGCCCGCGTCCGTCGGCACCACCCCCCGCGCCGTGCGCAACAGCAACTGCACGCCCAGTTCGGCCTCCAGGTTGCGCATGTGCTGGCTCAGTGCGGACTGGGCCACGAACAGGCTGTCCGAAGCCTTGACCATCGACCCGTGGTCGACGATCGCGACGAAATAGCGGAGGTGGCGGAGGTTCATGCGGCTGGTCTCTTCGTGGCCGGGCAGGGCGCGCGGCGGCGGTCCCGGATCTTAGCGCACTCGCGGGGCTGTCCCGCGGGGAGGGGTGTTTGCACCACGGAGGACACGGCGAGGAAATTGATTCTGAGTCTGCGGCATGGCGCGGGTCGCGCTGCGTTTCACACGGGCTGCGCGCCTGTGGCGGACCATCCACCGCCGTGCTCTCCGTGTACTCCGTGGTGAAAAAATCGGCGTCGGGTACCCGGTAATCGCGACCTGGCCAGATTTTGCCGACGGTGTCTTCGGTGACCTGCGCGGCACTGGAATAAGCAGGAGCGTCAGTTCGGAGCAGGCGTGCCGACGCAGACCTCGCCGCGCCCGGGAAGAGACAGGCCGCGCGGGGGCCGCGCGGCCTGGGGAACAGCGGGAGCGCTTACGCGTTCGCGGCGACGATTTTGTCGAGCACCGGGTACAGGTAGCGGTTGAAGACGTCCGGGTTCTCGCTCATCGGGAAGTGGCCGATTTCCTCCATGATGATGCACTCGGAGTTCTTGGTGTTCCGCGCGGCTTCCTCGGTCATTTCCGGGGTGCAGGCGAAGTCGTAGACGCCGGTCATGTAGTAGATCGGCACCTTGCCCGACAGCTTCTGCGTCTGGCCGCGGAAGTCGTGGTTGTAGCTGTAGAAGTAGAGGTCGCCCTTGAAGATGCCCGGGCCGCCCTGCGAGTAGTACCACCAGGTTTCCCAGCGATACTTGTCGGGGCTCTGCGGGGCCATCAGGCCGAACACGGAGGTCGCGCAGACTTCGCCGCCGTGGATGTGCGCATGGCGCAGCCAGTCCAGGTGCCAGCCCGGCGACCACTCGCAGGCTTCGACCGCAATCAGCGCGCGCACGTCGTTCTCATAGTCGCGGGCGAGGTGCAGGCAGATGTTGCCGCCCATCGAACTGCCCATGATCACGGGCCGGTCCAGCCCGAGCGCCTTGCTGAAGGCCATGATGATGCCGGAATAGAAGGTCGAGGTGAGCTTGTATTCCTCTTCTTCCTTGTACCAGTCATACGGCGGAATCGACTTGCCGTGGCGCGGCAGATCGATTGCGATCGTGCGGAAGTGCTTGCCGATGCGCTCGTCGCAGAGCTGGTGCCGCCATTCGCGGCCGTCGGTGCCGGCGGTGTGCAGGCAGATCATCGGGATCCCGTTCGGGTTGCCCGCTTCCTCGAAATACATCCGGTATTCGGTGCCCTCGTAGGTCACCCAGATATACCGGCCAACGATAGGTTCTATTTTTGACACTGGGGTTTCTCCGGTAATGCGTGGCGCGACGAATCAGATCTCGCGCATGCGATCAAAAGCCCAGAACATCGCGCGCATGTTCTGCCACAGCACCTTCTGGTCGCCTTCCATCTTCAGGCGGCCATGCAGCGGGTGCGCCATTGCCCAGATGTCGTTGTACATCGGGGGCGGAACCTTCTCGGAGAACTTCTTCCAGCTGTCTGCCGGTGCACGCAGCGACAGTTGGTAGCAGGTTTCGGGACCGATCTGGTCGGTGAAGTTGTCAATCTTGCCGTTGCGGAAATGCACGACGAAGTCTTTGTCGCCAAAGCCGAGCAGGATGTCGGCGGTCAGGTGTTTCCCGATCCAGCTCATGGGACCGTTGGAATTGACCGCGTCCTGCCAGCGTTTCATCCAGGACGTATCGAACATGATGTTGAGCCTCCCCTGAATTAGGGTGTATTGGAATTGGAGCCGGGGCAGTAAACGCCCCGGTGCCGAAGCGTGTCAAGCGTCTCGCGCCACGTCACGGCACAGGCTGGCCCCAGTCATTCCCGAATGCGATGAGCGTGTTCTGAAAATCAGATGAGATGCGCGTAAGCGGCGGAATTTACGGCACGATTTGCCCGGATTGCCTTGCATTGCGTGAGCGCGCGGGCAGAGAATAGCCGCGTCTCCGGCACCGCGCGGCCAAGGGATAATGAACAAGCGGTGCCGCTGTTTCCGTCACGCGTTTTCCCGGCCCGGCGCGTGGCAGCAAGACCCGCGCTGCAGGCCGGGGTCGCGACGCGCATCCAGCGTATCCCCTCTGCGGCAGTGCACCCGACCAACCTTCAAGCAGAGGGACACCATGTCGTTTCTTGCCAATGCCGCGTTCCAGCGGCGCTTCGTGAAGGCACTGAACGCGAATGCAGAGTTCAGCACCCAGGCCCAGTGGTTCGATGGCTCGGTCCAGATCGAGGTCGACGACGACCGCCTGTGGCTGAAGATCTATCGCGGCCAGGTCATCGACCACGCGACGGCGACGCCGCCCTTCGGATACACCTTCAAGTTCAGCGGCCCGGAATCCGCCTGGAAGCAGCTCATCGCCGGCAAGCGCATGTGGGCCGACCTGACCTATCCGGGCAAGCGCAACTTCGAGGATGACCCGAAGCTCAAACGTCTCGGCGCGATGGACGTCAGCATCCGCACCGAGGGCAACATGCTCGAGTCGATGCGCATGACCGAGGCGATGTTCCAGCTCGCCTACACCCTCAAAGCGGCGGCGAACGCCCAGCGCTAACCAGCACCGGAGTCAAAGAACATGGCAACGCCAGAAGACATTCGCGGCAATTACATCAAGGTCAAGGGCACGCGCACCTTCTACGACGACATCGGTGAAGGCCAGCCGATCGTCTGTGTCCACACCGCGGGCGCGAGTTCGCTCGAATACCAGTACATCCTGCCGATGTTCGCCGAACGCGGCTTCCACGCCTACGCGCTCGACCTGCCCGGGCACTCGCGCTCCTACCCTGTGAAGTGGAAGCAGCACCGCTCGATCCACGAGCACGCTGAATTCGTGTACTCGTTCGTCAAGACGCTGCGGCTGAAGAACCCGGTCATCATCGGCTGCTCGATCGGCGGCGACATCACGCTCGATTACGCGGCGCATCACTGGCGCGAGATGGCCGCCGGCGTGCCGATGGAAGGCCTCGCCCGTTCGCCGACCTTCCCGCTGCCGTCGACGATGATCCATCCGGCCTGGGCGCCGGGCTGGCAGGACATGATGGAGCGCGCGGCGATCGAGTCGATGAACCGCAACGCCACGCAGGAACAGATCCAGGAACTGCGCTGGCAGCACCGCAATGCGCAGGTCAGCGCGGTCGGCGATCTCGAGGCCTGGGCCCAGCACGACGTGCTCGCCAGGCTGAAGGGCGTCGACTGCCCGATGCTCGTCATCCGCGGCGAGGACGATTTCTGGGTGCCGCGCGAACTCGCCGACGAGACCGCCAAAGCCCTGAAGAAGGGCGAGGTGCGCCACCTGAAGAACATCGGGCATTACCCGATGTTCGAGGACCCGGCGCTGATCTGCAAACTGGTCACGGACTTCTGCCGCAAGCACGGCATTGTGTCCTGAGCCCAACGCGCGGGGCGCTGGCCCCGCGCTTCATCCACGAGAGAAGGTGATTCAGATGGACTACGGTTTTGTGTTCCCGGCGGCGATCCACATCCACAAGGACGTCGCCTACGCGGAAGAGCACGGTTTCACGCATGCCTGGCTTTACGATTCGCAGATGCTGTTCAGCGATCCTTATGCGAGCCTCTGCATGTGCGCGGTCAACACGAAGAAAATCGCGCTCGGCACGGGCGTGACCAATCCCGAGTCGCGCATCGCGCCGGTGACCGCGAACTCGATCGCGACGGTCAATGAACTCGCGCCCGGCCGGACGATCCTCGGCATCGGCACCGGCAACACCGCGCGCCGCACGCTCGGCATGCCGGCGTCGAAGCTCGAGGTGATGCGCGATCACATCCGCGTCTGCCGCGACTTGTTCGACGGCAAGACCACCGACTACACGGAAGGCGATCGCCACCGGAAGATCCGGTTCCTGAACCCGGACGGCAACTGGTACAACATCAAGTCGAAGATCCCCATCTACATCGCGGCGAGCGGCCCGAAGAGCCTCGAGATGGCCGGCGAGATCGCCGACGGCGTGATTCTTTTCGGCGCGGTGAGCCCGTCGCTGATCAACTTCGTGATGGAGCACGTCTATGCTGGCGCCGAGCGCGCCGGCCGCAATCCGAAGGACGTCTACGCCCTGGTGATGACCGCGTTCCACCTGACCCAGCCGGGCGAGTCGCTCGAGACGTCCGAAGTCCGCCAGGCCGTCGGCCCGTTCGTGTCGTCCTCGACTAACATCTTCGCGCTGTCGAACCCGGACCCGATGACCCTGCCGGCGGACCTGCGCGACGACATCGTCGCGTTCCGCGACATCTACAAGGTGCCGGAAGGCCCGATCGAATCGCGCCACCTGAAGATGTATTCGGACTACCTGCTCGGCTTCAAGAAAGAGCACGAGCCGGTGGTGACGGAGAAAATCATCCGAGCGACCACGCTGACCGGTACGGCCGACGAAATCGTGGAGTCGATCCACAACATGAAGAAGGCCGGCATCCACCAGGTGGCCGTGCAGCCGATCGTCGACAACCGGAAGACGGTCGAGGTCTTCTCGCGCGAGATCATGTCGCGCGTGAAATAAGGGCACTCGCCGCCACTCCCGTCGACGACGGGAGTGGCTGACGGTAGCCCGTAGGTTGGGCTGACGCAGGAAGCCCAACGGTCATGACACACGTGCGTCATGACCGCACCGTGAAAGATGTTCGCCTCTCCCGCCCCGGGAGAGGCCGCGCGCAGCGCGGGTGAGGGTCGTTTCCGCGTGGCGCAGCGCCAGAGCACGCCTCCCTCACCCGCCGCCTTCGGCGTCGACCTCTCCCGGGGCGGGAGAAGTGAAGAGAGCCAACCGCGCGGCGAGGCCCCTCAGCCCTTCGCCAGTTCCTTCAGCTGCTCGCCCCAGTTCTCGTAGGAGCGCAGCGGAATCCAGTTGATCTCCGGGACGATGTGCGCGTAGCCGAGCTTCCAGATCGGCAGGCTGTGCACGATGGCGTCGAGTTCGTCGCCGCTGTTGACTTCCATGACGGCGATCACTTCGTACTTGCCGGCCACCTTCCAGATGCTCTTGATCATGCCGGCGCGGTAGGCTTCCAGGGCCGCCACCGACTCCTGGCGCCAGACTTCGAAGAATTCCTTGTTCGTCGCCGATTCGGGTTTGGCCAGTTTGGCCCACATCATGACTTCCATCGTTGTTCCTTTCAGTTGGGTTGACCTGCGGACCTGCGCCGCGTGGCCCCATAGCATACGGCTCCGTATGTCTGCTTTGAACCGTCAGGCAGGGGAATGGCGGGCCAGCGTGGCCAAGAGCCGGGCATGCTCCCGCGCGCGCGCCGGGTCCGGGTCGGGGCGCGCGGCGATGGCGCGCAGCGCGTCGACGTAGTCGGCGGGGAAGCGCTGGTAGCGGGCGCCCGCGATCACGAGGCCGAGGTACCAGTCGAAGGGCGCGAGGGAGTCGTCGATGGCGTCGGCCTTGGCCACGTAGGTGCTGGCCACGCCGCTGCCGGCCAGTTCGACGTCGACGCTCGCATAGCCCACGCCGATCCCTTCGATCTCGTCCAGTGCCCGCTTGTCGGCGGCGTCCAGCGCATAGAGCGCGCCGTACACCCAGCCGCGTCCCGGTTCGATGCTGCACTTGCCGCTGCCGTCGCGCCCGCGCTTGTGGAAGCGCAGGACGTGGGCGTCCAGCCTCGCGGTGCCGAGCAGCCGCGGCGCCGCGAGCCGGGCGCCGAGCCGGGCCGGGTGCAGGTTGGAGCCATAGGCGAAATAGCGGACCGATGCGGGCGCCCGGTCTTCCGACCGGGTCTCGGGTGTCCCGGGTGCGACGCGCATGCGCTGGATATTCCTTGCTTGACCCGGGGGAACCGGGGCGTTTGAATAGCGGGCCTATTGAATCCGGCGTCCGACGGCGCCCTCGAGCGCGCCCGCCGTCCGTACCGTCCCATCATAGCTCGCCCGCTGGCGAACATAAGGAAAGTCCCCCCGATGAACGTTGAACCCAAGGCACCCCTGCATCCGGACGATCTCGCCGCCTGGCGCCGTGCGCACGTGCCGGTCTACAACGAGAACCGCCTGAAGCTCGGCATCTTCGGCATGAACTGCAGCAACGGCTGCACGATCACGCATGCCGAAACCACGTTCGAGCCCACCTACGAGCACAACGTGAAGATCGCCAGGCTCGCCGACGAGCTCGGCTTCGAGATGCTCGTGCCGGTGGGGCGCTGGAAGCATTTCGGCGGCAGCACGATGTTCAATGCAAACAACATGGAGGTCTACACCTGGGCGACCGCGCTGGCGTGCAACACGAAGCAGATCATGACCTTCGCGACCTCGCACGTGCCGACGGTGCATCCGCTGTTCGCCGCGAAGCAGGCGGCCACGATCGACAATATCTCCAATGGACGTTTCGGCCTGAACATCGTCTGCGGCTGGTTCAAGCCGGAGATCGAGATGTTCGGCATCGACCAGCTCGCGCACGACGTGCGTTATGGCATGGCCGAGGAGTGGCTGACCGTGATGAAGCGCGCGTGGACCGAGCAGGACTTCGACCACGAGGGCCGGCATTACCGCATCAAGGGCGGTTTCCTGCTGCCCAAGCCCGTGCAGCAGCCCCATCCCGTGCTGGTCAACGCGGGCAACTCCGAAGAGGGGCGTGATTTCTCCGCCCGCAACGTCGATTTCAACTTCGTGACGATCGCCACGAAGGACCAGGCGGCCGGCATGGTCGAGGACATCCACGCCCGCGCCCGCGGCTACGGCCGGCAGTGCGGCGTGATGAGCTATGGCCTGGTCTGCTGCCGCGACACGGAGGAGGAGGCGCGGGCGCTTTATGACCGCATCGTCGCCGAGGGCGACTGGGACGCGGTGCGCAACATCATGGACGTGCTCGGCATGGAGAGCAGCTCGTTCAACGAGCAGATCAAGCATTTTGGCGAGCGCTTCATCGCGGGCTGGGGCGGTTACCCGCTCGTCGGCACCCCGGAGCAGGTGGTCGAACAGATGGTCGAGTTGCGCAGCCTCGGCATCGAGGGCTTCATCCTCACGTGGCTCGACTACTACGAGGAACTCAAGTATTTCGGCGAGCGCGTGCTGCCGCTGATGAAACAGGCGGGCCTGCGCGTCTGAGCGCGGCATACCAGGAGCGAACGACATGAAGAACAGCAAACGAGGGAAGAACATGGGTCGTCTGGACAACAAGGTCGTGATCATCACCGGCGCGCTGGGCGGGCAGGGCCAGGTCGCCGTGCGCCGTTTCGTGGAAGAGGGCGCCAGGGTGCTCGCCAGCGATCTGTCGCCGCGGGCGAACGGCGAAGTCGCGGCGCTGGCAAAACAGGATCCCGCGAGCGTTGCCTACGTCGGCGGGGACGTACGCGACGCGAAGACCGTGGAGAAAATCGTCAAGACCGCGGTGAAGAAGTTCGGACGCGTCGACGTCCTCTATAACAACCACGGCCTGATGGTCGGCAAGCCCTTCCTCGAGACGACGACCGAGGAACTCGACAACCTGCTCGCGGTGAACCTGCGTGCGCCGTTCCTGCTGAGCCAGGCGGCGGCCAGGGTGATGGCGAAGCAGGGCGGCGGCGCGATCATCCACAATTCATCGGTGGGTGGCATCGTGGGTTTCCCGACGATGGCGGCGTACGGCGCGTCCAAGGGTGGACTTGCCCAGCTGGCGCGCTCGATGGCGAGCGACCTGGCGGCATACGGCATCCGCGTCAACGCGATCTGCCCGGGCGTCGTCGATACCCAGATGCCGCAGCGCTATCTGAACGATAACAAGGTCGAGGACAAGGAGGGCGCAGTCCGCCAGATGGCATCGATGCACCTCCTGAACCGGCTCGCCGAGCCGATCGAGATCGTCAACGTGGCGCTGTTCCTGGCCTCGGACGAGGCTTCGTACATGACCGGCGCGGTGATTCCGGTTGACGGCGGGCTGACCGCGATCTGACGCGGCCGTGCCCTGGAAGGACGGCGGGCCTTGCGCCCGCCGTCCCGCTGCCTCAGAGCTGCAGCGACTTCACCTCGAGGAACTCCTCGAGGCCGAACTTGCCGGCTTCGCGGCCCAGGCCCGACTGCTTGTAGCCGCCGAACGGCGCCAGCGGGTTGTAGCGCCCACCGTTGACCGAAATCTGGCCAGTGCGAATCTTCTTCGCCACTTCGATGCCGTGCTCCTTGGTACCGGCCCACACGTTGCCGCCGAGGCCGTAGATCGTGTCATTCGCGATGCGAACGGCGTCGTCTTCGTTCTCGTACGGGATGATCGTCAGCACCGGTCCGAAGATTTCCTCGCGCGCGATCGTCATGTCGTTGTTCACGTCGGCGAACACGGTCGGCTTCACGTAGAAGCCCTTGTCGAGGCCAGCCGGCTTCTCCGGGCCGCCGGTCACGAGGCGCGCGCCTTCCTCGATGCCCTTCTTGATGAAACCGACGATGCGGTCGCGCTGCACTGCCGAGATGACCGGGCCGAGCTTGACGTCGCCGTTGATCGGGTCACCCACCGTGAAGCTCTCGGCGGCGGCCTTCGCGAGCTGGACGACTTCCTCGTATTTCGCCTTCGGCGCGAGCATGCGGGTCGGCGCGATGCAGGCCTGGCCGGAGTTCAGGTAGCACTCGTTGACGCCGGCCTTGACCGCCTTTTCGAGGTCCGCGTCCTCGCAGATCACGTGCGGCGACTTGCCGCCGAGCTCCAGCGCCACGCGCTTGACGGTCTGCGCGGCCACTTCGGCGACGCGGCGGCCGGCGCGGGTCGAACCCGTGAAGGACACCATGTCGACGTCCGGATGCGAGGCGAGCACTTCGCCGACGACCGGGCCGTAGCCGGTGACGAGGTTGAACACGCCCGCCGGCAGGCCGATGTCGTGCAGCACTTCGGCCAGGATGAAGGCCGTCGTCGGTGCGACCTCGCTCGGCTTCAGCACGACGGTGCAGCCCGCGGCGAGCGCCGGTGCGACCTTCAGCATGATCTGGTTGATCGGGAAGTTCCACGGCGTGATCGCCGCGACCACGCCGATCGCTTCACGCACGATCAGTGAATTGCCAACCGTTTCCTCGAACTGGTAGGTCTTCAGCAGTTCGGCGTAGGTCTTTGCGGCGCCAATCGGCAGGCTGGCCTGGATGGCGTTCGCCATCTTCAGCGGCATGCCCACTTCGGTCGCGATGGCGAGCGCGACGTCCTTCTTGCGCGCTTCCATGCCGGCGGCGATTTTTTCGAGGTACGCGGCGCGCTCGGCGACCGGCGTCTGCGACCAGCTGTCGAATGCGGCGCGGGCGGCGGCCACCGCGCGCTCGGCGTCTTCCTTCGCGCCTTCGGGGATGCGCGTGACGACTTCCTCGGTGGAAGCGCAGGTGGCATCGATGGTGCCTTTGCCGATGGGTTCGACCCAGGCGCCGTTGATGTAGAGTTTGTCGTAGACCTTCATGGGGACTCCAGCGTTGGGAAAGGGGCCGGCCGCTCGGACGCGGCGCGGACGTTTCCCGATTTTATGCGCTATCTTGGTCGGCGGAAACCGCCGCAACAGCGCGGGAGTTCGAGGTGGAGACCCCATGATGCCCAGCCTGTTCATTTCGCACGGCGCGCCCGACCTCGTGCTGCACGACCTGCCGGCGCGACGTTTCCTCGGCGGACTCGGGCAGTCGTTGCCCCGACCCGCGGCGATCTGCGCGGTGAGCGCGCATTACACGGCGCCGGAAGCCAGGGTCACCAGCGGGCCTGCCCCGCGCACGGTGCACGACTTCGGCGGTTTCGATTCCGCGCTGTACACCATCGAATACCCCGCCCGAGGGGAGCCGACGCTCGCGTCCCGCATCGTGAATATGTTGGGCGATGCCGGTTTCGCCGCCTGTGCCGACGCGCATGGCGGCTTTGATCATGGCGTCTGGTGTCCGCTGATGCTGATGTATCCGCAGGCCGACGTGCCGGTCGTCGCGTTGAGCGTCAGTCCGCACCGCGACGCCGCCTGGCACCTGGGCGTGGGCCGTGCCCTTGCCCGCCTGCGTGAGGAGGGCGTGCTGCTCATCGGCTCCGGCGCGCTCACGCACAATCTCTACGAGGTCGCGGGGCCGGCCGCCAACGCGGCCGCCCCGGACTGGGTCGATGCTTTTGCGGACTGGGTCGGCGAGCGCCTCGCCGCGCGCGACGAGGCCGCGCTCGTGCACTATCGGGAGATTGCGCCCGCCGCTGCGGACAACCACCCGAGTCCGGAACACCTGCTGCCGTTTTTCGTGGCGCTGGGCGCGGCCGGCGCGGGCTGGCGGGCGACGCGCCTGCACCACAGCGTCACCTATCGCGCGCTGCGCATGGACGCATTCCGGTTCGACGCATGAAAATCACCGCCGTCGACGCCTTCCCCCTGTCCTTCGCCGTGCCGCCCGAGCACCAGGTCAGCCTCGGCATCGGCCGCACGATCAAGCGCGACGCGGTGCTGGTGCGGGTCGACACCGATGCCGGCCTCATCGGCTGGGGCGAGTCCCACGCCGGCCGCGCGCCGACGGTGATTGCCGAGCTGATCACGTCGACCCTGCGGCCCCTGGCGCTCGGGGCGGATGCCGACGACATCGATGGACTGTGGCAGCGGGTGTATGGGCTCCAGCTCGCGAGCCACGGCACCGGCGCTGCGGCGGCGCTCGCGCTGTCCGGGCTGGACATGGCGCTGTGGGATCTGCGGGGCAAGGCCGCCCGGCTACCGCTGTACGCACTGCTGGGCGGCGCCCGCCGCGCGATCCCCGCCTATGCGGGCGGGATTTCCTTCGGCTACGGCACGCCGGAAGCGCTGGTCGATGAGGCGCTGGCTGCGCAGCGTCTGGGCTACCGCGCCATCAAGCTGCGCGTCGGCCACGACCTCGGGTCTGACATCGAACGCGTACGCGCCGTGCGCGCCGCCTGTGGCGCGGCACTCGACATCCTGGTCGACGCCAATTGCGCGTATTCGCTGGACACGGCGCGGCGGGCGAGGGCGGCGTTCGCCGAACTCGACGTCGGCTGGCTCGAAGAGCCTTTCCCGGCGCACGACCACCGCGCCTACCTGGCGCTTGACGCCGATCGCCGCGTGCCGCTCGCGGCGGGCGAGAATCACTACCTGCGCTTCGATTTCGAGCGGCTCGCCGATGACGGCGTCGTCAGCGTGTGGCAGCCGGACCTCTCGAAATGCGGGGGGCTGAGTGAGGCGCTGCGCATCGCGCGGCTCGCCGGGGAACGTGGGATCAGGATTCATCCCCACACCTCGGTCACGGGCCTCAACGTGGCCACGACCCTGCATTTCCTGTCCGCAATTCCCAACGCAGGCTATTTCGAGGCCGATCATTCGCGGCACAATCCGCTGCGCACCGCGCTGTGCTCACCGGTCGTCGAGGTCGATGCGGCGGGCACGGTGCAGCCGCCGTCCGGCATCGGACTGGGTGTCACGGTCGACGAGGCAATGCTCGCGTCCTATCCGGTCGTGCGTGGCGCCGGCTACGTCTGACCCCTCTTCATCCGCATCCGGAACCGGGAACCCCGATGACCACAGAACACGTGACGGCCGCGGTTGCGCAACAGGCATCGGCCATCGATGAAGACGCACTGTACGCACGCGTGACCTGGCGCTTCGTGCCATTCCTGTTCCTCTGTTACGTCGCGGCCTACCTCGACCGCGTGAACGTCGGCTTCGCAAAGCTCACGATGGCGGCCGATCTGCACTTCAGCGACACCGTGTACGGGCTCGGCGCCGGCATCTTCTTCATCGGCTATTTCCTGTTCGAGGTACCGAGCAACCTGCTGCTGCACCGGATCGGCGCGCGCCGCGCGCTGGCGAGAATCATGATCCTGTGGGGCGCGCTGTCGGCGTCGATGATGTTCGTGACGACGCCGACGAGCTTCTATGTGCTGCGTTTCCTGCTCGGGGTGGCCGAAGCCGGCTTCTTCCCCGGGGTGGTGCTGTATCTCACGTGGTGGTACCCGGCGGAGCGTCGCGGGCGCGTGACGGCGCTGTTCGTCACCGCGGTCGCGATCTCGGGCGTCATCGGCAATCCGCTGTCGGGCTGGATCATGCAGGCGATGGACGGCAGCCATGGCTGGCATGGCTGGCAGTGGCTGTTCATGCTGGAGGGGCTGCCGGCGGTGCTGCTGGGCGTCTGCGCGTTCTTCTATCTCGACGACCGCGTCAGCGACGCGCGCTGGCTCTCGCCCGCCGAGCGCGAGCTGCTGGCCGCCAACATCGCGCGCGACAATGCGCACAAGACCGAGCTCACGGTCCTGCAGAGCATGCGCGACTCGAAGGTCTGGCTGATCGCCGCCATCTACTTCTGCCTCGTCAGCGGGCTCTACGGCATCAATTTCTGGCTGCCGACGATCATCCAGGGGTTGGGGGTCGACGGTGTCCTGACAATCGGTCTCGTCAGCGCGATCCCGTGGGCGGCGGCGGCCGTCTGCATGACGATCGTCGGCCACCGTGCCGATCGGCTCCGCGAGCGCCGCTACCACATCGCGGTACCGGCCCTCGTCGGCGCGTTCGGTCTTGCGGCATCGGTGCCGCTTGCCGGGTATCCGGTGCTGGCGGTGATCGCGCTGTCGGTCGGCACCTGCGGTCTGCTGTCGGCGATTCCCCTCTGCTGGAGCCTGGCCACCGCCTTCCTGACGGGAGCCGCCGCGGCGAGCGGCATCGCGCTGATCAATTCCCTCGGCAACCTGTCCGGCTTCGCGAGTCCCTATCTCATCGGCTGGATCCGCGAAACGACGCAAAGCACGGATCCCGGTGTCTATGCGCTCGCGATGATGCTGGTGGCCGGCGCGCTGCTCGTGCTGTTCCGCGTGCCCGGTCACATCACGCGGCACTGACCCGCGAGTACGGCCAGATGGGGTGGGCGCGAACCGGGAGGGCGGCGCGACGCGTGTATCCGTGTCGAAGAGGCCGGGCGGCAGGGGTGCATGGCGTGGGCGATGGCTGGCGCAACCCGGCGCGCCGACCGTCATTTCTCCGGGCAGGCCGTGCCCGGGGGCGCGCAAGCCGGCTGCCGGCGGGCGCCGGATTCCCCTGCCGCGGCACCCGGGGTGCGGGGAAGCACCCGACGCGCCCGGCCGCCTAGGCCAGGCTGACGCGATTCCTGCCGTAGCTCTTGGCGCCGTAGAGCGCCCCGTCGGCGCGCTGCATCAGGCAGCGCGGCGTGCTGCACTGGCTGCGGTCGGCGAGGCCGATCGAGACAGTCACGGACAGGGGCCCGATGGACGTCGCGAGCGGATTCTCAGTCAGTGCGGCGCGGAAACCTTCGGCCAGTGCTGCGGCCTGGTCCAGCGGCGTGTCGGCGAGCAATACCGCGAATTCCTCGCCGCCGAAGCGCGCGGCCACGCCGCGCGATGACATCGCATTGCGCAGGCGCGAGGCGACGATGCGCAGCACCTCGTCGCCGACGAGGTGGCCGTGGCCGTCGTTGACCTGCTTGAAGAGATCCAGATCCATCATCAGCAGGCACAGTGGCTGGCCATCGGCCGAACAGCGCTTGAATTCACGCGTCAGCACTTCGTCGAGCCAGCGCCGGTTGTAGAGCCCCGTCAGTGGATCGAGGCGCGCCGCGCGCGCGTAATGGGCCTGCGCGTGCAGGCTGTCGCGCAGGCGTTCGTTCGTCAGGCGCAGGCGCCCGGACAGCACGTCGAGCATGTTGACCGAAAAGCGGTGGGAGCCGCGAACCAGTTCCCACAACGTGTCGTCCGGTATGCCGAGGAGCTGGGTGTGCTCGAGGGCAACGACGTTCGCGGAGACATCGAACTGGCTGAGGATGGACAGTTCGCCGAAGCAGGCGCCGTCCTCGAGCGTGAAGAGCGGGATGCCGTCGAAGCCGGCCAGCGCGACGCGCACGCGACCGCTGATGATCTGGAAGACGGTGCGATTGCTGTTGCCTTCCTTGAGGATCGTCTGGCCTGGTTCGGCCTCCAGCAGGGGACAGGTCGCGATCAGCGAGCCGACCTCGCTGAAATCCACGCCGTCGAACAGATCCAGGTGGCCGTAGCGCGCCGCCAGCAGCTGGGCGCTCACGTTGCCTGGCCTCGCGAACGCGGTCGGCTGTCCGCGGTCCATGGCCTCAGGCCGCCCGCACCGTGCCCGGCGACGGCAGAGTGTCGAGGCCGAGGTTCTGCATCAGCGCGTCGAGATCGTCCTCCGACGACATCGGCAGCGGCTCCTCGTCCGCCACCGCCTCCGCCTCTTCATCACCGTCGAGGTCGATCACGTGCTGGCCGAATCCCAGGTCCTCTGCGAATTCGTCGACGGCGTCATTGCCCAGGGTGCTCGCGACCGGCGAGGTGCGCGGGAGCGAGGGTTCGCCGTCGAAGTCGTCCATGCTCATCAACTGGTCGCCAGGCACGTTCCTCAGCCCGTTGGCCGTCTGCGCGAGCTTGTCTTCCTGCACGGGCACCGGCGCGGCGGGTGGCGCGGGAACTGGCGCCAGGTCCGCGGCCGATCCCAGGTCGTCCTCGTCCAGGTCGAGCATCGGTTTGTCGCCCGAACGCAGGAAGGCCGCGCTGTATTCGTTCATCAGATCGTCGAGCACCAGCTTGGTCTCTGCGAGCTCGGCATTCAGCGCCGTGTTCTGCGATTCCAGTGCCGCCACCGCGGCTTCGTCCACCGCATTCCTCGGCGTCAGGCGCAGCCACGGCGCAACCAGTCGCGTGACTTCGGCAGGCACGTCGGCGAGCGTCTTTCCGCCGCGTCCCAGGTGAACGCCGATCAGCATGTTGTAGAAGGCCTGTTCACGTTCGATGAAATCGGACACCACGCGTTCCGCCTTCTCGCCGTCGAACTTGTACGTGTCGTGCAGGACCGCCAGCAGCGCTTCGCGGCGCGGCGCCTCCGACTGCGCGACGTTCGCTACCAGGGCGCTGACGGTGGCCACCGCGGCGGCCTGCCGCTGGCGACCGCCTCGCCAGAGGAGTGCGGCGAAGATGATTGCGAGCAGCGCGAATTCCGCGCTGAGCACCGCGAGCGCGAGTTCCAGGGTAGTGGTGATCATAGTGACATGCCTTTGCTGGGCGGCTCGCGACGCCGCATGACGAACCACAGCGGTCCCAGCAGCGCGCCGAGGCCGAGGTTGCCGGCCCCGACGATTCCCGCCACCTGTGCGAAATCGGCGGTCTCCGGCACGGTGGGGGCCGGCAAGGGCGCCGGCTCGGGGGGCGGCGGGGGCGGGCCTGCCACCGTGAGCGTCTGCGGCGTGAGCTGGAGCTGCATGGGCCGGCCGTTTCTGGTCGTCGCGACCAGTGTCGTTGCCACCGAATATTCACCGCCCTCGGTCAGCGGCAGGTCCAGCACGGCCTTGCCGTCGGCCAGCGCCGGCAGTTCCTGTGCGTGACGGGTGCCTTCGGGGCCGGTGGCGAGGACATAGCCCGTGATCGACGTGGGGTCGACGAGCTCGGCGTTCGCGCTGAGCGCGACGCTGAGCCGCGCGCCGCGCTTGCCTTCGACCGCGCGCGCCTGCATCGATACCGGCGTGTCCTCGATGCGCAGGCGCCGCCGCAACTCCCGCTCGAAGGTGCCGCCGCTCGCCCGCACCACCAGTTCATAGGCGCCGGCGGGCAGCGTGGTGCCCAGGCTTCCACGGAAACTGCGGGCGGTGGCGTCGAACGGCAGTTCGAGGAGCTCGCCGTTGCCGCCCGTGCCAATCACGACGGCATGCATGCGGGTGAGGGCGAGGAAGTCTTCGCGCTCGATCGGTCGGTCTTGTTCGAGCATTGTCGCGGCCAGTGGCAGGGTTTCGCCGGGCAGCGCGGCGCTCGGCAAGTCGTTCAACTGCAGCGTGATGTCGGTGATGATGATGGCCCGGTTGTCCGGGTCTTCCTTGCCGGTGAAGGACCATTCACCGGCCGCGGGCGCGTCGACGGTGACGAGATCGTAGCCGTCCTCGGACTCCCAGCGGCTGTCGGGGCCAGGCTTGTCCGCGCTCAGCGTGCGCTGGTCAGGGCCGGTCAGGGTCAACGGTGCCGCATCCCCGGTGCGGAACACGAGCAGCGTGAACTCGCGGACGCTGCCGTCGACGGTGAATTTCGTGCCCTGCAGCGGCACGGTATCGGGCGGCGTGGCCTGCTCGAACATGTGCAGGAACGCGCGCTGCAGGGCGGCCGCGGTCGGGGCATCCTCACGCCAGCCGCCAGTGGCATCGGACAGCGTCGCGAGCAGATCGGCGTCGACGTCCTTCGACAGCGCCACGGTGTGCACGTGAACCGACTTCTGCCGCAGTTCCTCGAGGACCTCGCCGAGCAGGCGCTTGCGCGAGGCGTCGCTCGCCAGTGCGTCTTCGGACACGTCCACGACGCCGTCGGTCAGCAGCACGATGTGTCGTCCTGTGCCGTTGGGCAGTGGCACCGCGTGCCAGTCGGCGCTCGCGGTCCTCAGCGCCGCCTCGATATTCGTGAACAGGCCTCGCGAATGGACCGATGACGCCTTTTCGCGGGCCGCGCGCTTCCAGTCCTCGTCGACGACCGCGGGTGGCAGCAGCTGGCTCACGCGCTGGTCGAACAGCCAGACCCCGGCGGTCGTGCCTGCCGGCAGCAACTCGGCCAGGAGTTTGAGCGCCGGGACCCGCAGGTTGGACGGATCGGTCTTCTTCATGCTGCCCGACACGTCGATCAGGACCCGGACGTCGCTGCTCGCGGCGGCTGCGGCAGGGCCGCTCGCGAGGGCGGCGGCGAACAGGGCGTGGCAGGCGAGGCGGTAAAGTCTCATCAGTCGGTTTCCTTGCTTCCTCGTGGGCAATGGCGGCAGGCCGGGGTAGAGCTTTAGGAGCGGAAGTCCGGGGAAACGTCCGGGGATGCCTGCGGGCAGGCATCGGCTTCCGACCGGCAAGCCCGGCAGGGCCGCGGTTCGGCGACGACTGCCCGGGGCAAGGCGCGGGCAGCCGTCGCATAATGCGCCGTGCCCGATGACAGCAGCCGCCAGCACCCGCGTCACGTGCGGCCGCATGCACTACCGAGGTCAACCGACCGCCGCGAATGCGGCAGCGAACGAGGACGCCCATGATTACCACCTACAGCCTGTGCAACGAGCAGTTGTCGTCGACGTCGGGTTTCATCGCCGCCGACCGGCTGAGGACGGCGGTCTGGATCGACCTGCATGAACCGACGCCTGACGAGGAACAGCACGTCGAAGCCCTGCTGGGCGTCGAACTCCCGACCCGCGCCGAAATGAAGGAGATGGAGGATTCGCGCCGGCTGTACGCCGGGAACGGCGCGCTCTACCTGACGGCCACCGTGATGGTGCAGTCGGACTCCGAATATCCCCGTTCCGACGACATCACCTTCGTGCTGACCCGACGCGGGCTCGCCACCGTGCGCTATGCCGCACCGAAGGCGTTCCGTCTCTTCGCCGGCCGGGCCGAAAAGGACCCGTTGACCTGCGGCGATGCCGAGCACGCGCTGCTGGGCATCATCGAGACCCTGATTGAACGGATAGGGGACAACATCGCGGCGGTCAGCGACGACCTCGACAGCATGGTGCATGCGGTGCTGGCGCCGGAGGTCCAGGGGCAACGCCGGCGGCTCGATTACGCGCAGATGCTCCGCCAGCTGGAGCGTGACCAGATCCTGACGGCCAAGGCGCGGGTGAGCCTGAGCAGCCTGTCGCGTCTGCTCGGCTTCCTGGCGAGGCCAGAGCTTCGCTTCGAACTGCATACGGGCACGCTGGCGCGGGCCGCGATCCTGCAGCGTGACGCCCAGTCCCTGATCGACCACACCGCCTTCCTCGCCAACAGCATCAGTTTCGAGCTGGCCGCGATCCTGGGCATGATCAGCATCGAGCAGAACGGCATCATCAAGATCTTCTCGGTCGCCGCGGTCGTGTTCCTGCCCCCGACGCTGGTCGCAAGCATCTACGGCATGAATTTCGAATTCATGCCCGAGCTGCACTGGCCGTTCGGCTACCCGGGCGCCCTGGGCCTGATGGTCGCCTCCGCGGTCGTGACCTGGCTGTTCTTCAAGGGGCGTGGCTGGCTGTAGACGCGTGAAGCGCGCCGGCGCGCCAATATGCATGACTTCGCCGATTTGCGTCGGGCATTGACGCTCGGCGCCCGGACCTGAAATGCTCCCGCCACGCTAAGGCTGGAATCGGCATGGCAGGCGGCCACAAGAAGAAGGAAGAGGTCCGGATCAGCGCGATCACCGATCCGCGCTGGGACAGCGCGCCCGCGTGGTACATCGGGATCGACGACACCGACAACCTCGAGAGCCGGGGCACCGGTTTCCGCGCCCGCCAGCTCGCGCAGCAGCTGCAGGACGCGGGACTCGCCCGGCTGCGCGGCGTCACACGTCACCAGCTCTTCGTCAGTCCGGAAATTCCGTATACCTCGCACAACAGCTCGGCCTGCCTCGAGGTGGATTTCTTTCCGGAGGATCGCGCCGGCGTCATCGCGCACTGCCGGGACTACCTGTTGCGGGAGAGCGCGGACGGTTCCGATGCCGGCCTGTGCGTGGCCGCCGCGGAGCAGGTCGGGACCGAGATCCGCGCGTTCGGCCAGTCCGCGAAGGTCCGCGTGCTGCAGCAGGCCGATGCCCTCACGCTGGCCGCGAGGCACGGCATCCACCTCGAAGGCCTGACCGGCACGCACCAGGGCGTCATCGGCGCGCTGTCGGCGACCGGTCTGCACGCCACGCGGGATGACGGCCGCTTCCTGTGGATGCGCGGCGTGCGCGACCTTGCGCCCGGACACTATTCGCTGGGCCAGCTGCGGACCCTGACGGATATCGACGCCTACATGACCGTTGCCGGCGCCGATGTGGCCGACGACGTCGACACCATCCTGATCACCGAATGGGCGCGGCCGGTCTATACCGGCGGGCGCGCCGTCCTATTCCTGGAGGAAGAGACAGATGAACAATCAGGCGAGCGAACGGGTGCTGGACGCTGGCGCGTTGCTGCCAAGGAATTCATCAAGCGCTACTGAGTTCGTCGCGTCGGTTTTCGGCTCGCGCCGGGCGGAGCTCGCGTTTCTGGCCGGCACTGGCGTCACGGCCGTGCTGCTGCACCTCAGCGTCGACATGGCCCTCAAGCTGCCCGGCCACCACGGTCTCGAATGGATGGCGCTGCTGATGTTCGCGCGCACGCTGTCCACCGAGCGCCACGCGGCGATGGTCACGGCGGCCAGCGCCGCCGGCATGTCCCTGCTGCCGCTGACCGGCATGAACCCGTCGGCCGCGATCAGCTACGTGCTCGCCGGTTTCGTCGTCGACGCCCTCTACCGCCTGGTGCGCCGCCCCAACGCTGGCGTGCTCGGCGTGATCGCCGCGCTCGGCCACACGACCAAGCCCCTGTGGAAGCTCGCGGCGACCAAGGGCGCGACCGTGCATTTCGGTTCGATTGCCAACGGCCTCGGCATCACGCTCGCCGGCCACCTGCTGTTCGGCCTGGTGGGTGGCGTGGCGGGCGCGCTGGCCGGGCTTGCCGTGCGCGAGCGCCTGCGCCGCCGCCGCTGATCCAGGGCGCGGCCGGCGACTGCGGCGGTTCTCCGGCTCCCTTGCGCAGATTTGCCACCGAGAACACCGAGGGCAGGAAAGGACTGGGCTGGAAGCGGCTGCTTGCGGTGCGCTGTTGCTGCGGAACTGGCGGCCCTCAATTCGTCTTACTTCTCCGTGTTCTCCGTGGAGAAGACGCAGCGTTTTCTCTCGCAAAGGTTTGCGGGTTTACTATGGAAGACACGGAGCGCGCGGAGAAGAATGCTCGAGGCTATCTGTGACGGCACAGCATTGGAACCCCTGGCAAGGCCGTTTTCAATCCAGCTTTTCCCTCCCCCCTCGGTGTTCTCTGTGTTCGGTGGCCCATCAAGGTCTGCACCCCGGTACCCGCGTCCAAATGTGACCAAGAGACAGCCCGC
>CALRPY020000058.1:0-29013 GCA_943370145.1 Hydrogenophaga intermedia
CCGCCAGGGGCTCATGCTCTACGACTGGCTGCCGCGGATGCCCGAGAAGTACTTTCGGCCGCTCATCGACGCGTTTTCGGAAAACCTCGCACAGCAACGCGGCCTTGCTATCGTCTTCGCCCAATCGGCAAATTGAGGGGATGACTGAGGTGTCAGATTTTAAATCTGACACCTTTTCTCGACACCTTTTCTCGGTCGACGATCGGCTCGCGGTCAACGGCGGAGGGGGCTGAGGCCAAGCCGGACAGGCGCAGCGCGCCTAGCCTCTGGAAGGCGTCAGAGTCGAAGTCCGCTTGCGCCGGTGCGGGAGAAAAGGTGTCAGATTTCAAATCTGACACCTTTTCTCGGTCGACGATGGGCTCGCGGTCAACGGCGGAGGCGGCTGAGGGCGAGCCGGACAGGCGCAGCGCGCCTAGCCTCTGGAAGGCGCCAGAGTCGAAATCCGCTTGCGCCGGTGCGGGAGAAAAGGTGTCAGATTTCAAATCTGACACCTTTTCTCGACAGACACCTTCTCTCCCAACGCGATGCGCTACCTGCTGCACCGGATGCCCGACGCGATCTCGCGGTGGTGAGTTCGGTCGACCTGCTGAGCGTCGTCCGTCCGGCCCTGGTGCTGCGGAGAAAAGGTGTCAGATTTTAAATCTGACACCTTTTCTCCCCCTCACCTCGCCCGCCTGCTGGAGAGATCGGCGCCGGCGGGACCGGCCTGTCCCCACCGCCGCCTCAGGTCGCCGTGCCGCCGACGGTGAGCCCGTCGATGCGGAGCGTCGGCTGGCCGACCCCGACGGGGACCGACTGGCCGTTCTTGCCGCAGGTGCCGACGCCGTTATCGAGCTGGAGATCGTTGCCGATCATCGATACGCGGGTCAGCACGTCCGGCCCGTTGCCGACCAGCGTCGCGCCCTTCACGGGCGCGGTGATGCGGCCGTCCTCGATGAGATAGGCCTCGCTCGCGCTGAACACGAACTTGCCGTTCGTGATGTCGACCTGGCCGCCGCCGAAGCTCACCGCGTACAGGCCGCGCTTGACGGAGGCGATGATCTCGGCCGGGTCGCGCTCGCCGGCGCGCATGTAGGTGTTCGTCATGCGCGGCATCGGCCGATGCGCGTAGGACTGGCGGCGCCCGTTGCCGGTGGGCGCGACCCCCATCAGCCGCGCGTTCTGCTTGTCCTGCAGGTAGCCGCGCAGGATGCCGTCCTCGATCAGCACCGTGCAGCCGCCGGGCGTGCCCTCGTCGTCGATCGCGAGCGAGCCGCGGCGGTTCGGCGGCGTCGCATCGTCGACGACCGTGCAGCCGGGCGCCGCGACGCGTTCGCCGACGCGGCCGGCGAAGGCCGAGGTGCCCTTGCGGTTGAAGTCGCCCTCGAGGCCGTGGCCGATGGCCTCGTGCAGCAGGATCCCGGGCCAGCCGGGCCCGAGCACCACGACCATCTCGCCGGCTGGCGCGGGCCGCGCGTCCAGGCTCACGAGCGCCTGGCGCAGGGCCTCGTCGGCAATGGCCTCGGCGTGGCCGTCATGCAGGAAGTGCTCGTAGCCGTAGCGGCCGCCGCCGCCGTAGGACGCCGACTCGCGGCGACCGTCCTGCTCGACGATCACCGACACGTTCAGCCGCACCAGCGGCCGCACGTCGGTGGCGAAGGTGCCGTCGGAGGCGGCCACGAGGATCTGCGAGTGGCGCCCGACCAGGCCCACCATGACCTGCCGCACGCGCGGGTCGGCGGCGCGGACGCGGGCGTCCAGCCGGCGCAGCATGGCCAGCTTGTCGTCGGTGGCGACCGAGGACAGCGGGTCGATGGCCGCGTAGCGGGCGGGCAGGGGGGACGCCCCGGCCGCCGCCGCGAGGCGCACGTCGCGCGACTGGCCCTGGCGGCTGATGGCCCGCGCGGCGCGTGCCGCGTTCTCCAGGGCCAGCGGCGTGAAGTCGTCCGAATAGGCGAAACCGGTCTTCTCGCCGGCCACGGCGCGCACGCCCACGCCCTGGTCGATGCCGTGCGAGCCTTCCTTGACGATGCCGTCCTCGAGGCTCCAGGACTCGCCGCGCGAGCGTTCGAAATAGAGGTCGGCAAGGTCCACCTGCGGACCGGCCAGCGTGTGCAGGACGCGTTCCAGGGCCGGCAGATCCAGGCCGGCGGCTTCGAGCAGGGGCTTGTGCGTAGAGACGGTCAGGGTGTCTGGCATGGCGGGCAGGGGGTCCAAACGGCTTCCGGTTTGACAGTCGCACGACGCCCCGGTAGCTTTCGCACCCGCGTCATCGCGCTCTTTTCCACCCCACGAAGTGTAACCACCTTGGCCAGAGAATTCCCGCGTATTCAGCGTCTTCCACCGTACGTGTTCAACGTGGTCGGCGAGCTCAAGATGGCTGCCCGGCGGCGCGGCGAGGACATCATCGACCTCAGCATGGGCAATCCCGACCAGCCGACGCCGCAGCACATCGTCGACAAGCTGGTGGAGGCCGCCCAGCGCGGCGACACCCACCGCTACTCGGTGTCGAAGGGCATCCCGCGCCTGCGGCGCGCGATCAGCAACTGGTACAAGACGCGCTACGACGTGTCGATCGATCCGGACTCGGAAGCGATCGTCACCATCGGCTCCAAGGAAGGCCTGGCCCACCTCGCGCTGGCGACGGTCGACCACGGCGACGTCGTGCTGGTGCCAAACCCGTCCTACCCGATCCATCCCTACGGCTTCGTGATCGCCGGCGCCGACATCCGCCACGTGCCGATCGGGCCGGGCATCGACTTCTTCTCCGAGCTCACGAACGCGATCCGCAACTCGTGGCCGAAGCCGAAGATGCTGCTGCTCAATTTCCCGAGCAACCCGACCACGCAGTGCGTGGAACTCGATTTCTTCCACCACGTCGTCGAGATCGCGCGCGAGCACGGCATCTACGTCATCCACGATCTCGCCTATGCGGACCTCGTGTTCGACGGCTACACCGCGCCCTCGATCATGCAGGTGCCGGGCGCGAAGGACATCGCCGTCGAGTTCTTCACGCTGTCGAAGAGCTACAACATGCCGGGTTGGCGCATCGGCTTCATGGTCGGCAATCCCGACCTGGTGCACGCGCTGGGCCGCATCAAGTCCTACCTCGACTACGGCATGTTCACGCCGGTGCAGATCGCCGCGATCACCGCGCTCGAAGGCCCGCAGGACTGCGTGCACGAAATCCGCGACATGTACCAGCAGCGCCGCGACGTGCTGTGCGACG
Organism: Hydrogenophaga intermedia; assembly: GCA_943370145.1. GTDB lineage: Bacteria > Pseudomonadota > Gammaproteobacteria. The sequence goes on from CALRPY020000058.1 coordinate 3,209, forward strand.
GCCTCAACGCCGCCGGCTGGCAGGTCGAGCGCCCGAAGGGCACGATGTTCGTGTGGGCGCAGATCCCCGAACCCTTGCGCGCGCTGGGCTCGCTCGAGTTCTCGAAGAAGATGCTGCTCGAGGCCAAGGTTGCGGTCTCGCCGGGCATCGGCTTCGGTGACTACGGCAACGATTACGTGCGCTTCGCGCTGATCGAGAATCCCCATCGCACGCGGCAGGCCGTGCGGGGTATCAAGGAAATGTTGAAGAACGTCTAGCCGCGACGCGCGGTTTCCGCCGCGCCGCCCGTGGCCCCTGAACGAGGCCTGCTCTCATGGCAAACCTTCCCCCTGTGAAGATCGGACTGCTGGGGCTCGGCACCGTCGGCGGCGGCACCGTCACGGTGCTGCGCCGGAACGCGGCGCTGATCGCCGCGCGCGCCGGCCGGCGTATCGAGGTCGCCTGCGCGAGCGCGCGCGACGTCACGAAGGCGCGCGGACTCGCGCTCGACGGGATCACGCTGCACGCCGATCCGCAGCGCGTGGTCGACGACCCCGAGGTGCAGATCGTCGTCGAACTGATCGGCGGCATCGAACCGGCACGCAGTCTCGTGCTGCGGGCGCTGGCCAACGGCAAGCACGTCGTCACCGCGAACAAGGCGCTGATCGCGCTGCACGGCTACGAGATCTTCGACGCCGCGCAGAGCAGGGGCCTGATGGTCGCGTTCGAGGCCGCGGTGGCCGGCGGCATCCCGGTGATCAAGGTGATGCGCGAGGCGCTCGCCGGCAACGACATCCAGTGGCTCGCCGGCATCATCAACGGCACCTGCAATTTCATCCTGTCGGCGATGAGCGACGAGGGCGGCGACTTCGGCGAAGTGCTGAAGGAAGCGCAGCGCCTCGGTTACGCGGAAGCCGACCCGTCCTTCGACGTCGACGGCATCGACGCCGCGCACAAGCTGACGATCCTGGCGGCGCTGGCCTTCGGCATCCCGCTGCAGTTCGCCCGCGTGCACGTCGAGGGCATCCGCGGCATCACGAAGGAGGACGTCGCGTTCGCGGCGCGCCTCGGTTACCGCATCAAGCATCTCGGCATCGCGCGGCAGCGGAAGAACGGCATCGAGCTGCGGGTGCATCCGGCCTTCGTGCCGGCGCGCGCGCCGCTCGCCAACGTCAACGGCGTGATGAACGGGGTGATGGTGCGCGGCGACGCCGCGGGCCCGGTGCTGCTGTCCGGGGCCGGGGCCGGGGCTGAACCGACGGCATCCTCGGTCGTCGCCGATCTCGTCGACGTCGTGCGGGCGCTGACCTCGGACCCCGAGAACCGCGTGCCGCATCTCGCCTTCCAGCCCGATTCGCTCGACGACCAACCCATCCTCGACATCGCCGACGTCGAGACCGCGTACTACCTGCGGCTGCTCGCCGCCGACGAGCCCGGCGTGCTCGCCGACGTCACACGCATCCTCGCCGACCTCGGCATCAGCATCGAGGCGATCATGCAGCTCGACTGCGCCGACGATCCGCCGGCGGTGCCGGTGGTCATCCTCACCCACGTGGTGAAGGAACAGGCGATGAATGCGGCCATCGCCCGTATCGAAGCCCTGCCGGCCATCCGCACGCCGGTCAACCGTATTCGCGTGGAGTCGCTGGCATGAGCACGACGGGTAATCACTATCTGGGCCTCATCGACCGCTACCGCGATCGCCTGCCGGTCGCGCCGGGCATGAAGCTCATCTCGCTCGTCGAGGGCGACACGCCGCTGATCCCGCTCGAGAACCTGTCGCGGGCGGCCGGCCATGACGTGAAGATCTACGCGAAATTCGAAGGCCTGAACCCGACCGGTTCCTTCAAGGACCGCGGCATGACGATGGCGGTGACGCAGGCCGTGCACGAAGGCACGCGCGCCGTGATCTGCGCCTCGACGGGCAACACCTCTGCATCCGCGGCGGCTTACGCCGCGCGCGCCGGCATCCGCGCCTTCGTGCTGATCCCGGACGGCAAGATCGCCCTCGGCAAGCTCGCGCAGGCGATGATCCAGGGCGCGGTCGTGATCCAGATCCAGGGCAACTTCGACGACGGCATGCGCATCGTCAAGGAGATGGCGGACGCGGGCCCGATCTCGATCGTGAACTCGATCAACCCGTATCGCCTGCAGGGGCAGAAGACCGCGGCCTTCGAAATCTGCGATGCGCTCGGCCGCGCGCCGGACTATCACTGCATCCCGGTCGGCAACGCCGGCAATATCAGCGCCCACTGGGTCGGGTACTCGGAGTACGCGGGCGTGAAGCCGCGCACGGCCGCGTGCGCGTTCTGCGCGGACACCTGCCGCTTCGAGCGGCCCGCCGTGGTCTCGAACCGGCCGGTGATGGTCGGTTACCAGGCCGCCGGCGCGGCGCCCTTCCTGCGCGGCGGGCCGGTCGAGGATCCCGAAACCGTGGCCACCGCCATCCGCATCGGCAATCCGCAGTCCTGGGACCTCGCGTGGGCCGCGGTGCGCGAGTCTGGCGGCTGGTTCGACGAACTGACGGACGAGGAAATCCTGAGGGCGCAACGCCTGCTCGCCGAGCGCGAGGGCGTGTTCTGCGAGCCGGCCTCGGCGATCTCCGTGGGCGGCCTGCTGCGCGACATCGAGCGCGGCAAGATCAAGGCCGGCAGCACCATCGCCTGCACGCTGACCGGCCACGGCCTGAAGGATCCGGATACCGCGATCAAGCAGAGCCAGGGCCAGGTCCTGCAGATTCCGGCCCAGACGGATCTCGTCAAGCGCGCGATACTCGACCGCCTCTGATCGATGCCGCCGGGCGCGCGCCGTCTGAGCCTGCTGTTGCCGGGCCTCGTGCCCGGCGCAGCGCCGGCGGCACCCCTGCCCGCGCCCCTGGCCAGGCTGCTGGCGCGCGCGGACTGGCAGGCCACCCCCCGCTCGACCACCACCGCCCTGCTCGCCGCCTTCGCCTATCCGCCGGACTGCGGCCTCGCGCCGCTGATGGCGCTGGAAGACCTCGACCGCCCGCCTGGCGAAGACTGGCTGCGCGCCGACCCGGTGCACCTGCGTGCCGATGCCAAGCTCGTGATGCTGGTGGCGCCAGCGCCCGGCGACCCCGCTGACGACGAGGCGAATGAAATGCTCGAGGGGCTGTGCGCGGCGCTGCCCGAATGTGAATGGCGACGGGGCCGGCACGCCAGCCGCTGGTACGCCCGCGTGCCCGGTCTGGACGCGACGCCGCGGCTCGGCCCCGCGTGGTTGAATGGCCGTTCGCTGTCACCGTTCTTCCCCCAGGATGCGGTGCACCGTCGCTGGCGGCGGCTGACGAGCGAGGCACAGATGGTGATGCACGGCGCGCCGGCCAACGCGCGGCGCGAGGCGCGTGGCGCGATCACCCTCAATGCACTGTGGCTGTGGGGTGGCGGGCCGGTCGTGCGCAGCGTCGATACCGCCGCGCCCGCTGCCGTGTTCGGCAGCGATCTGCTCCTCGCCGGCGCCGCCCGCGCCTGCGCCGTAAGCCGGCACCCGCGACCCGATGCGGCCGCGGCCGCATCGGCCCTGGCGAGGGGACAGGTGCTCGTGGTCTGCGGCGCGCCATTCGGCATGGCCGAGGCCGGCGTGCCCGAATCCGCGATCCTGGACGACGCGGCGACCTGGGCTACGCTCGCGTGGCAGCTCCTGCGCAGCGGCCAGGCCGATTCGATCGAACTCATCGGCGAGGGCCTGCGCGGACAGCTGACGCCGTCCGCACGTTTCCGCTTCTGGCGCCGGCCGACGGTTCAATTCGGCGATCCGCACGCCGTGGGGGCGGCGCCATGAGCGCACCGCGCATCGAGCGCCGGGCCTTGGCTGCCGCCGCGCCGGCGCTCGGCACGCTGCATCCGGTCGTGCAGCGCGTGCTGCGCGCGCGCGGCGTGTCCTCCCTGGACGAACTCGATGTCTCGCTGAACGGCCTGCTGCGCGCCGATGCGCTTGGCGGCATCGCCCGCGCGACCGAACTGCTCGCGTGCGCGATTCGTGACGAGCGGCGGATTGTGATCGTCGCCGACTTCGACGCCGACGGCGCGACGAGCTGCGCCGTCGCCATCCGCGGCCTGCGCGCCTGCGGCGCCCGCCATGTCGACTACGTCGTGCCGAACCGCTTCGAGTACGGCTACGGTCTCACGCCGCCTATCGTCGACCTGGTGCGCGAGAAGCGCGGCGAGGTGCTCGTCACCGTCGACAACGGCATCTCGAGCCTCGAGGGCGTCGCGGCCGCGCGCAGCGCGGGCCTCACCGTGCTCGTCACCGATCACCACCTCCCTGGCGCGCAGCTGCCGGCGGCCGATGCGATCGTCAACCCGAACGTCGCCGGCGACGCGTTCCCGAGCAAGGCGCTCGCCGGTGTCGGCGTGATGTTCTACGTGCTGCTTGCGCTGCGTGCGCACCTGCGCGACATCGGCTGGTTTGCCGCGCGCGCCCTGCCCGAGCCCAATCTCGCGGAACTGCTCGACCTCGTCGCGCTGGGCACGGTGGCGGATGTCGTGCCGCTGGACGCGAACAATCGCCGGCTGGTCGCGCAGGGGCTCTCGCGCATCCGCGCCGGGCGCGCGAAGCCGGGCATTCTCGCGCTGCTCGCCGTGGCCGGGCGCGACGCGCGGCGCGTGCTGGCCTCGGACCTCGGCTTCGCGGTGGGTCCGCGCCTGAACGCGGCGGGCCGGCTCGCCGACATGTCGCTGGGCATCGAGCTCCTGCTGTGCGACGACGCGGCAGTCGCGCGGCGACTCGCGCAGGAACTCGACGACCTGAACCGCGCGCGCCGTGAGATCGAGCGCGACATGAAGGCGCAGGCGCAGGCGATAGTCGCCGGCCTGCACGTCGACGGCGGGGCGGGCCTCCCGGCAGGCCTCTGCCTGTTCGACGAAACCTGGCACCAGGGGGTGATCGGGATCGTCGCGTCGCGCATCAAGGATCTGCACCACCGCCCGACGATCGCGTTCGCGCGCGCGGACGAGCACGAGCTGAAGGGCTCGGCCCGCTCGATTCCGGGCGTGCACGTGCGCGACGTGCTCGACGCCGTCGCGGCCAGCCACCCGCAGCTCCTCGGCCGCTTCGGTGGTCACGCCATGGCGGCCGGCCTCGCGCTGCGCGCCGGGGACCTGCCGCGCTTCGAAGCGGCGTTCGCCGCGGAGGTGGGACGCCGCGTCGACGCCTCGGTGCTCGAACGCGTGATCGCGAGCGACGGCGAACTCGGGGCCGACGACTTCACCTTGTCTCTGGCGCAGGCGCTTGCGACGGTCGCCCCGTGGGGCCAGGGCTTTCCCGAGCCGCTGTTCGACGGCGTGTTCCGCATCCGCGAGCGACGCATCGTCGGCGAGCACCACCTCCGCCTGCAGCTGGAAGGGCCTGGTGGAGGCACGCTGGCCGCCATCGCGTTCAACGCGGCGGCCGAACCCTGGGCGCGCGACGCGACCGAGGTCCACGCCGCCTACCGTCTCACCGTCAACGAATGGCAGTCGGTCGAAAGCCTGCAGCTCGTGATCGAACACGCGACGCAGGCCTGACGCGCGCGGTTTCGCCCATGCGGCGATGCCGCTACAATCCCGGGCCCATCCGACCGTCTGGTGTGACCTCGCCCATGGAACTGACCTCCGTCTACCTGCGCATCAAGGATCTGCAGCGCCGTTTCGATTCCCTCAGGGGGTATCTTTGACTTCGATCAGAAGGCCGAACGCCTGATCGAAGTCCAGCGCGAGCTGGAATCACCGAACGTCTGGGACGATCCCGAACGCGCGCAGGCGCTGGGCAAGGAGCGCGTCCAGCTCGAGCGCATCGTAGGCAACCTGCGCACGATCGGCGGCCAGGTGAACGACGCGCCGGAGCTCCTCGAGCTCGCCGATGCCGAGGGCGACGATGTCGCCGCGCAGTCGGTGATCGACGACCTCGACGCTGCCGAGCGCGCGCTCGCCACCCTTGAATTCCAGCGCATGTTCAGCGGCGAGATGGACCCCAACAACGCCTATCTCGACATCCAGGCCGGTTCCGGCGGCACCGAGGCCCAGGACTGGGCCGAGATGTTGCTGCGCATGTACCTGCGCTGGGGCGAGGCGCGCGGCTTCAAGACGGAGCTCATCGAATGCTCGGCCGGCGAAGTGGCCGGCATCAAGAGCGCGACCGTGCATGTCAGCGGTGATTACGCCTACGGCTGGTTGCGCACCGAGACCGGCGTCCATCGCCTCGTGCGCAAGTCGCCATTCGACTCCGGCAACCGCCGCCACACCTCGTTCGCCGCGGTGTTCGTGACGCCCGAGGTCGACGACAACATCCAGATCGACATCAACCCGGCCGACCTGCGCATCGACACCTATCGCGCGAGCGGCGCCGGTGGCCAGCACGTCAACAAGACGGACTCGGCGATCCGCATCACGCACCTGCCGACCGGGATCGTCGTGCAGTGCCAGAACGAGCGTTCGCAGCACAAGAACCGCGACATGGCCTTCAAGCTGCTGCGCGCCAAGATGTTCGAGATGGAGATGAACAAGCGCACGGCCGAGCGCCAGGCGCAGGAGGACGCGAAGACCGACATCGCGTGGGGTCACCAGATCCGCTCCTACGTGCTCGATCAGTCACGCATCAAGGATCTGCGGACCGGCATTGAAACCGGCAACACGCAGGCGGTGCTCGACGGCGATCTCGACGAATTCCTCGAAGCCAGTCTGAAGCAGGGGCTATGAGCCATGAGCGATGAGCTGAACCAGGGCGTCGAAGCGCAACTGATCGAGCAGCGGCGCGCCAAGCTGGCGGCCCTCCGTGCGGCCGGCAATGCCTACCCGAACGACTTCCGGCGCGATGCGCTGGCCGCCGACATCCTGGCGGCGCACGCCGACGCGCCGAACGAGGAACTCGAGCGCGCGCCGCGCCGGGTCTCCATCGCCGGGCGCATCATGACCCGCCGCATCATGGGCAAGGCCGCGTTCGTGCACGCCAAGGACATGTCGGGCGCGCTGCAGCTGTACGTGAAGCGCGACGAGATCGGCGAAGCGGCGTTCGATGAATTCAAGTCCTGGGACCTCGGCGACATCGTCGGCGCCGAGGGCTACGTGTTCCGCACCCGCACTGGCGAACTCTCGCTGCACGTAGAGCGCATCCGGCTGCTGACCAAGTCGTTGCGGCCACTGCCCGAGAAATGGCACGGCCTGACCGATCTCGAATCACGCTATCGCCAGCGCTACGTTGATCTCATCGTCAACGACGAGGCCCGCCGCGTGTTCCAGATCCGGTCGCGCGCCATCGATGCCATCCGCCGTTTCCTGCAGGCCCGTGGCTTCCTTGAAGTCGAGACGCCGATGATGCAGTCGATTCCGGGTGGCGCCGCCGCGCGGCCCTTCGTCACCCACCACAACGCGCTCGACATGCAGCTGTACCTGCGCATCGCGCCGGAGCTCTATCTGAAGCGGCTCGTCGTCGGCGGCATGGAGCGCGTGTTCGAGATCAATCGCAATTTCCGCAATGAGGGGCTGTCGCCGCGGCACAACCCCGAGTTCACGATGCTCGAGTTCTATGCCGCGTACGCCGACTATCGCGACCTGATGGACCTCAGCGAAACGATGCTGCGCGAAGTGGCGCAGGCGGTGCTGGGCACCACGGTCGTCGAATACCAGGGCCACCGCTTCGACTTCGGCCAGCCCTTTCGCCGCCTGACGGTGCGCGAGTCGATCCTCGAGTTCAATCCTGGCGTGCAGGCGGAGGAGCTCGCCGACGAGGCGCGTGCCCGCGCGCTCGCCGGGCTGCTGCGCGTGCACGTCGAACCGGGCTACGGGCTCGGCAAGATCATCACCGAGATTTTCGAGAAGACCGTCGAGCCGAAGCTCATCGACCCGACCTTCATCACCGAGTATCCGGCCGAGGTGTCGCCGCTCGCGCGTCGCAGCGACCACGACCCGTTCGTGACCGATCGCTTCGAGCTGATGATTGCCGGGCGCGAGATCGCCAACGGTTTCTCCGAGTTGAACGATCCGGAAGACCAGGCCGAGCGCTTCAGGGCGCAGGTCGCGGCGAAGGCCGCCGGCGACATCGAGGCGATGCACTACGACGAGGACTATGTCACCGCGCTGGAGTACGGCCTGCCGCCGACCGCGGGCGAGGGTATCGGCATCGATCGCCTGGTGATGCTGTTGACCGATTCCCCATCCATCCGCGACGTGCTGCTGTTTCCACTGCTGCGCCCGCGCGTCGACTGAGGCCGCGTCGCGCGCTGGCTTTGGCTTCCTGCGACGGTCTTCGCCTCTCCCGCCCCGCTGTCTCCTGGTCCCATTTGGACGCGGGTACCGGGGTGCAGACCTTGACGGGCCACCGAGCCACTGTGTCCCGCGCCGCGTTCAGACGGCCTCTGCAGGGTCCAGAGCCGAGAAAAGGTGTCAGATTTCAAATCTGACACCTTTTCTTTCTGAGGCACGCGGGCGCGGGTCTTCGCCTCTCCCGGGGCGGGCTGTCTCTTGGTCACATTTGGACGCGGGTACCGGGGTGCAGACCTTGACGGGCCACCGAGAACACCGAGAACACCGAGAGGATCGGGTGGGCAGGTGCCGCCCGGCCGGCATCGCCACGGCAGAGGCGCATCCTGCAATTCACCGTTCTTCTCCGTGTCCTCCGTGCGCTCCGTGTTGAAACCCGGCGCTGCCGCGGCAACAGGCGCCGAATTTTGACCACGGAGGACACGGAGGACACGGAGGACGCGGAGAAGTCGCTTATTCGAGCGTGGTCCGGGCAATGGCCATGCCGTCGATCGCTGGCTCAGCCCCACACGAAAATTCTCGGTGTTCTCGGTGTTCTCTGTGGCCCAACAGCACGTGGACACCGGCACCCGCGTCCAAATGTGACCAAGAGACTGCCCGCCCCGGAGAGGCGGGCCGCGCCATTTTCGCCTCTCCGTTCCGGGAGAGGCCGCGCGCAGCGCGGGTGAGGGTCGTTTCCGAGTGGCGCCGCGCCGACTGACGCGCCCCTCTCCCGCCGCCATTGGCGTCGACCTCTCCCGGGGCGGGAGAGGTGACGCGCGACCGCTCGCTCACGCCTTCAGGCACTGACCCGCGCTGACGCCGCCGGTCGCCGGCGCAGGCTCACCACGCCGCCGATGGCGGTCGCCACCAGCAGCAGCGTGCCGGGTTCGGGGACGGTGGCCAGGCGGCGCCGGAACACCTGGTACTCGCCCTCGCCCGTGCCGTACTCGTTCATCGTCGGCGTGCCCCAGATCCAGTCGGCGTCGCTCGAGACACCGGCGATCATTCCCCAAGGCTTGACACCGTGGTCGCGGAAATTCGTCACGCCTGACCAGGTCGCCGGCCCCACCAGCGTGGCAAGTTCGGTCGCGTCCGGCGCCGCGTCACCGTCGTTCAGGTTCTTGTGCCCGAGCAAGTATTCCCAGCCCTGGCTCAGGCCGGTCAGGAAGCTTTCGGTTTCCGACTGGAACTGCCCGAGCCAGCCCTGCGCGACCCGGTCATCGCTCCACGTGACGATGTAGAGGTAATCGTCGCGCTGGTAGTCGAGCGTCCAGCTTTCGGCCATTGACCAATTGAAGGTGCCGGGATTGCCGCCCGGCCCCATCTCGTTACGCGCATGCACGCCGTTCATCGTCGCATTGCGCATCGTGCCGCCGGACTCGTCGCCGAAATAGATCGCGTAGTGATTGTCCGCGGTCAGTGTCGTCGTCAGCTTGTAGGGGATTGCCTGCGCGGAGAGCGAGCCCGCGAGGGCCAGCCCGCCGCACAGTCCGCGTACCAGTGCCTTGATCATCGTGCGTGTCCTTTTGTACTGCCGTTGTCCGGTCATGCCGGTTGTTGTAGGACAAGTATGGAAAGCCGATCGTCGCCGGGTCTTGGGACATCATCCCGCACAGCTGGTCGCGTATCCTTCGTTAACAGTCCGGTCATCCCGCAGGAACCTCCGTGGATTCGGCGGGTCTGCCGATCGGCAGGCACGGCGACGCTGTGCGAAAATCGGGTGCCACGGTCGCCAGCGACGTGGCGGAACGTCATCAATGCAAAAGGAGCAGACATTCATGTCTAAGCAGACAGACAAGAAGGCCGGCGCGGCGGTGCTCGGTGCCGGATTCGTGGTGAGCCTGGTCGCGGCGCCGCTCGCGGGCGCCGCCGACAACCCGTTCGAGTTCACGCAGTTCGAAAGCGGCTACATGGTGGCTGCCGAGGGCGCGTGCGGTGGCGGGAAGGGCGCCGAGGGCGCCTGCGGGGCTGGCGACAAACAGGCTGAGGGTGCCTGTGGTGGTGAGAAGGGTGCCGAAGGCGCCGATGACGGCAAGTCCGCCGAAGGCAAGTGCGGCAATTGACCTGACCCGCAGACCATCCAGTGGCTCCCGCGCGAGGGTTGCAGGGCAAGGGGCTCGGTCTCCGGCGCGGCCTGATGGCCGAACTGGAGGCCGGATGGCCGGCCGCCATCGACTTCCTGGAGGTCGCGCCGGAGAACTGGCTCGATCTGGGGGGGCGCGACGGACGGCGCTTTGCCGCGCTGGCGGAGCGCGCGCCGCTCGTCTGCCACGGGCTGTCGCTGAATCTTGGCGGCAGCGCACCGCTCGACGAGCCCTTCATCCGCCGCCTGAAGCAGTTCCTCGCGCGACATGACGCGCCGGTGTACAGCGAACACCTGAGCTACTGCGCGGACGACGGCTACCTCTACGATCTGCTGCCGATCCCGTTCACCACGGAGGCGGTGCGTCATGTCGCGCAGCGGATTGCGCGCGTGCAGGACATGCTGGGGCGGCGGATCGCGATCGAGAACGCATCGTACTACTGCGCCCCCGGCGCGGAGATGTCGGAGCTCGAATTCATCCGCGCGGTGCTCGCAGAGGCCGACTGCGAGCTGTTGCTCGACGTCAACAACGTCTACGTCAACAGCGTCAACCACGGCTACGACGCCGCGACCTTCCTGGCCGCCCTGCCCGGTGAGCGCATCGTGTACGGGCACGTCGCGGGCCACGAACTGGAAGACGAGGACCTCATCATCGACACGCACGGCGCCGCCGTCGGCGATCCGGTGTGGTCCCTGCTCACCCGTGCGTACGCGGCGCATGGCGTATTCCCGACCCTGCTGGAGCGCGACTTCAAGCTGCCGCCGCTCGCGGAGCTCCTGCGCGAGATTGCGGTCATCGGTGAACTGCAGGCAGCTGGCAGGCCGCGTGAGGCGGCCGCCTGCGCATGAGCGCGCCGCGCGGCCTTGCAGAGCTGCAGGCGCGCTTCACCGCGCACCTGCGCGATCCGCGCGGCGCGGCGCCGCCGGAGGACGTCGAGCCGCGCCGCATCGCGGTCTATGCACGGCTGGTGTTCAACAGCATCGATACCCTGCTGTCGAACTGCTTCCCGGTGCTGCGCGCGATCACACCCGACGCCGAATGGCAGGCGCTGGTGCGCGATTTCCTCGCCGAACACCGCTCGCAGACTCCCCTGTTTCCGCGCATTCCGCAGGAGTTCGCGCAATACCTGGCGACTGCGCGTGGTGGACGCGACGATCCTCCCTACCTCGCGGAACTCGCCGAATACGAGTGGCTCGAGCTCGAAGTCGGGCAGGACCCGCGCGAATTGCCGGATGAGTCCGGGGTTCGTGCCCTGGACGTCCTCGACGTCGTACCGGAGCTCAGTCCGCTGGCGCGCCTGCGCGCCTACCGCTACCCGGTGCACACTATCGCGCCCGGGCGCCTGCCGGGCAGCCCGGGCATGCAACCGAGCTGGCTGGTCGTGTTCCGCCGCCGCGACGACAAGGTGGTCTTCGTGCAGCTGAATGCAGTCAGCGCGCGTCTCGTCGAATTGATTGCGCGGAATGACGGCGCGACCGGCCGCGAGTTGCTGGCGACGATTGCCGGTGAACTGGCGCATCCGCGTCCCGACAGGCTGCTCGAGGCGGGGCGGGTGATACTCGAGGATCTGCGCGCGCGGGAGTTGCTGCTCGGCTGAGGCGCGCGTCTGCCGGCGCAACGCCGGCCTGACACGACCCTCACCCGCCCGCCGCGCGGTCGGCCTCTCCCGGGGCGGGAGAGGCGAAGAATCACGGCTCACCTCTCCCGCGTGCGGGAGAGGTCGACACCGAAGGCGGCGGGTGAGGGGCGCGTCGCCAATCAGAGACGGCCCTCACGCGCCCGCTGCGCGGCCGGAATCTTCCGGGACGGAAGCGGCGAAGCGCTTCAGTCAGCCGCGCCCGTCGCGCTTGGCGCCGACGCGCATGCGCAGCGCGTTGAGGCGGATGAAGCCTGCGGCGTCGGCCTGGTTGTAGCTGCCGGCGTCGTCCTCGAAGGTCGCGAGCGCGGAGTCGAACAGGCTGTCGCCTTCGGACTTGCGGCCGATGACGATCACGTTGCCCTTGTAGAGCTTCACGCGCACCACGCCGTTCACGCGGGCCTGCGAGTCGTCGATCATCTTCTGCAGCATCAGGCGCTCGGGGCTCCACCAGTAGCCGTTGTAGATCAGCGACGCGTAGCGCGGCATCAGGTCGTCCTTGAGGTGCGCCACTTCGCGATCCAGCGTGATGGATTCGATCGCGCGATGCGCTTTCAGCAGGATGCTGCCGCCCGGCGTTTCATAGCAGCCGCGCGATTTCATGCCGACGTAGCGGTTCTCGACGAGATCGAGCCGCCCGATGCCGTTTGCGCCGCCGAGCTCGTTGAGCTTCGCGAGCAGGGCGGCGGGCGACATGCGCTTGCCGTCGATAGCAACCAGGTCGCCGCGCTCGAACTCGAGGTCGATGAGGGTTGCCTGGTCAGGCGCGGCTTCCGGTGACACGCTCCAGCGCCACATCGCATCCTCGGCCGGGGTCCACGGGTCCTCGAGCACCACGCCTTCGTAGGAGATGTGCAGCAGGTTCGCGTCCATCGAGTACGGCGACTTCGTGCCGGTCTGGTACTCGACCGGGATCTGGTGCTCGCGCGCGTACGCCATCAGGGTTTCACGCGAGGTCAGGTCCCATTCGCGCCACGGGGCGATGACCCGGATGTCCGGCTGCAGCGCGTAGGCGCCGAGTTCGAAGCGCACCTGGTCGTTGCCTTTGCCGGTCGCGCCGTGGGAAATCGCGTCGGCGCCGGTCATGCGCGCAATCTCGACGAGGCGCTTGGCGATCAGCGGGCGGGCGATCGAGGTGCCGAGCAGGTATTCGCCCTCGTAGATCGCATTCGCACGGAACATCGGGAACACGAAGTCACGGACGAACTCTTCGCGCAGGTCGTCGATGAAGATTTCCTTGACCCCCATCAGCTCGGCCTTGCGGCGGGCCGGCTCGAGTTCCTCGCCCTGGCCGACATCGGCGGTGAAGGTCACGATTTCGCAGTGGTAGGTCTCCTGCAGCCACTTCAGGATCACCGAGGTATCGAGGCCGCCGGAATAGGCGAGCACGACTTTCTTGACGGGGGATTTGCTCATGGTTTCTGCACCGGGAATGCGGGGAGGGCGCATTTTGCCTACCACAGGCGGGCGCGTCCACGTCCGGCGCGGGCGGGCCGTCGCCGGCGCGCCGCTCAGATCGCCAGCGAGTCCTCGAGCGCCAGCATGAATTCCTGCGGCGCTTCGGCGTGCGGCCAATGGCCGCCGCCGGCCACCGTGTGCAGGCAGACATGCGGGAAATGGGGCTGCATCGCGGCCAGCGTGGCGGCGGTGACCCGGTCGGAGCGTGCACCGCGAATGACGTGCACCGGGCCCGCATAGCGGGCGTCGGGCGGCACCGGCAGGCTGTCGATCAGTGCCGGCATCGCGGCGCGCAGGGCCGGCAGGTTGAAGCGCCAGCCGCCCGTCTCCGGACCCGGCACGAAGCTCTGCAGCAGGAAGAGCCGGATTTCGTCGTCGGGAATCGCCGCGCGGAGTTGCGCATCGGCGTCGAGCCGGCGGCGGACCTCGGCCAGCGGCAGCGCGAGCATCGCGTCGATCAGTGGCGTGTGCTGGTCCGGCGTCGCGATCGGTGCGATGTCGACGACCACCAGCCGCGTCACGCGCGCCGGCGCCGTCAGCGCCAGCGTCATCGCGGTCTTGCCGCCCATGCTGTGGCCCAGCAGGGTCGCCGCCGGGGCGCCTTCCCGATCCAGCAGCGCTGCGACGTCGGCCGCCATCGCCGTGTAGTCCATCGCGGCGGCGTGCGGCGAGCGGCCGTGGTTGCGCGCATCGACCACCAGCACGCGATAGCGGTTCGACAACGCCCGGGCGACGCTCTGCCAGTTGCGCGCCCAGCCGAACAGGCCGTGCAGGATCACGAGCGGCGAACCCTCGCCAGCCGTGTCGCAGACGAGTTCGACCGGGCTGCTCATGCGGTTCCTGCCTCGCGCAGCGGCAGGGGCAGGCGGTCGACGTTCAGCATCTCCAGCGGCCACACGTCGAGCAGGCGGATGTCCTCGTCGATGCCGTTCATCACGTCCAGGCGCCGGTGCTCGCCGGGCGCCAGCCAAGCGTACTCGGTGTGCTCGTGATTCAGCTGCACGTCGCCCTGGTGCCAGCGGAAATGGAACAGGTTGATTTCGTAGATGCCGCCGTAGCTCGTGTCGCGGAAGGGCGCGAGGCGGGCGAGTTCGGTGACCGAATGCCGTGGGCCGATTTCCTCCCCGAGTTCGCGTCGCGCGCAGTCCGCCGGCGTCTCGCCGGCCTCGATGTGTCCCGCGGGAAAGCCCCACAGCCCCGGGCCCAGCGGACGGTCGGGCGCGCGTTTGAGAAACAGCAGCCGGGACTGCGTGTCTTCCACGACGCAGATCGAGAAGCGCGCCTTCGGGGGCGCGGCGCGGGCCTCCGTCATCGCCGGCCTACAGCAGCAGCTGACGGATGTCGCCGAGCACCTGCCCGACGTAGCGCGCGAACTCGGCCGCCGCGACGCCGTCGATGACGCGGTGGTCATAGGACAGCGACAGCGGCAGCATCAGGCGCGGTTCGAAGGCGCCGTCGCGCCACACCGGCTTCATCGCGGCCGGCGAGATGCCGAGGATGGCGACCTCGGGCGGGTTGATGATCGGCGTGAACGCGGTGCCGCCGACGCCGCCGAGGCTCGAAATCGTGAAGCAGCCGCCCTGCATGTCGGCCGGCGCGAGCTTGCCGTCGCGGGCCTTCAGTGCCATCTCGCGCACCTCGCCCGCGAGCTGGAACAGGCCCTTGCTGTCGGCGTCGCGCAGCACCGGCACGACGAGGCCGCGCGGCGTGTTGGCGGCGATGCCGATGTGGCAGTACTTCTTGTAGACAAGCGCGTCGCCGTCCGGTGTCAGCGATGCGTTGAAGTCGGGATATTTCGCGAGCGCGGCCGTGACCGCCTTCACGATGAAGGCGAGCAGGGTCAGCTTGACGCCCGCGGCGGTCGCGGCGTCGGCCTGCGCCTTGCGGAATGCCTCGAGCTCCGTGATGTCCGCTTCGTCGAACTGCGTGACGTGCGGAATGGTGACCCAGCTGCGATGCAGGTTCTGGCCCGTCGCGCGCCGGATTTTGGCCAGCGGCTGCGTTTCGGTCGGCCCGAAGCGGCTGAAATCCACGGTCGGCGCGGCCGGCAGCTGGAAGCCGCCGCCGCCCTGCCGGTTTTCCATCGTGCGCTTCACGTGGCCGACGACGTCCTCGCGTTGCACGCGTCCCTTGCGGCCGCTGCCCTTGACCTCGCGCAGATCGACGCCCAGTTCGCGCGCCAGCCGGCGCATCGCGGGGCTGGCGTAGACCTGGGCGCCGCCCGCAGCCGATTGCGCCGACGGTGCGGCCGTGACCGTGACCGCCGGGCTTGCGGGCGCAGCAGCCTGCGCCGCCGGGGGCGCCGCCGCCGGTATGGTCGCCTGCGTCGTTGCCGCTTCGCCCGCGTCCGGTCTGGCGCCGTCGGCCGGGGTGATTTCGACGATCGCCGTACCGGTCGAGACCTTGTCGCCGGTGTTCACGAGCACGCGCGACACCGTGCCGGCGAAGGGCGCCGGGATGTCCATCGTCGCCTTGTCGCTTTCCAGCGTGAGCAGCGGTGATTCGGCGCTGACGACGTCGCCCGGCCTGACGAGGATTTCGATGACATCGACCTCGGGGAAGTCGCCGAGATCGGGCACCCGCACTTCGCGCGTCACGGCGCCCGTCGCGATGGTCGCGGGCGCCGGCGGCGCGGCCGCGGCGGTCGATGCCGGTGTGGCCTGTGCCGGTGTGGCCTGTGCCGGTGTGGCCTGTGCCGGTGTGGCCTGTGCCGGCGCAACGGCCGGGGCGGGGGTCGACGCTATGCCCGCGTCCTCGAAGGCGAGTGTCAGGATGCGCGCGCCTTCGGCGACCTTGTCACCGAGCTTCACGCCGATCGACGTCACCTTGCCGCCGCGCGGTGACGGAATGTCCATCGTCGCCTTGTCGCTCTCGAGGGTGATGAGTGAGTCTTCGGCATTCACCACGTCGCCGGGCTTGACCAGGATGTCGATGACGTCGACCGCGTCGAAATCGCCGATGTCCGGCACCAGGACTTCAATTTCCATGCTCGTCTCGCTTTCTGCGATCGCTATTGCTGCGCTGTCCGCAGGCCCTGCCACCGGCCGGAGTATACGGGCCGGCTGCGGGCATTGATGGTCTTATGTGTCGATGGGCGGCCTGTGTCCGGCATGTGCTCAGACCGTGACCGGGTTCGGCTTGTCGGGGTCGATGCCGTACTTGGCGATGGCCTCGCTGACGCGCGCACGGTCGACGACCCCGTCGTCGGCCAGCGCCTTCAGCGCCGCGACAACCACGTAATGCCGGTTCACCTCGAAGAACTCGCGCAGCTTGCCCCGCGAGTCCGAACGGCCGAAGCCATCGGTGCCGAGCACGCGGTAGCGCGCCGGCACGAACTCGCGGATCTGGTCCGCATAGGCCTTCATGTAGTCCGTCGCCGCGACCACTGGCCCGCGCTGCCCGGCGAGCTGCGCCGTGACATAGGGGCTGCGAGGCTCGGCCTCGGGATGCAGCATGTTCCAGCGCTCGCAGGCCAGGCCGTCGCGGCGCAGTTCGTTGAAACTCGTCGCGCTCCACACGTTGGCCCCGATGCCGAAGTCGCGCTCCAGCAGTTCACCGGCGGCGATGACTTCACGCAGGATCGCGCCGCTGCCGAGCAGCTGGACCTGCGCTTCCGCGCGCGCCTGCAGCTGGTAGAGGCCGCGCACGATGCCGTCCTCCACGCCCGCCGGCAGCGGCGGGTGGACGTAGTTCTCGTTGAGCACCGTGATGTAGTAGAAAACGTTTTCCTGTCGCTCGAACATCCGTTTCAGGCCGTCGTGCACGATCACCGCCAGTTCATAGGCGAAGGTCGGGTCGTAGGACACGCAGTTCGGGATGGTCGAGGCGAGGATGTGGCTGTGGCCGTCCTGGTGCTGCAGGCCCTCGCCGTTGAGCGTGGTGCGGCCGGAGGTCCCGCCGAGCAGGAAGCCCCGCGCCTGCATGTCGCCGGCGGCCCACGCGAGGTCGCCCACGCGCTGGAAGCCGAACATCGAGTAGTAGATGTAGAACGGGATCATCTGCAGGCCGTGGTTCGCGTAGCTCGTCGCCGCCGCGATCCACGAACACATCGCACCCGCCTCGTTGATGCCCTCCTCGAGGATCTGGCCCTTGATGTCCTCGCGGTAGTACATCACCTCGTCGTGGTCGACCGGCTCGTAGAGCTGGCCGACGGACGAATAGATGCCGAGCTGGCGGAACATGCCCTCCATGCCGAAGGTGCGCGCCTCGTCCGGCACGATGGGCACGATGCGCTGGCCGATCTGCTTGTCGCGCGTCATCGCCGCGAGCAGGCGCACGAAGGCCATGGTCGTCGAGATGTCGCGCTCGTCGGTGCCCTTCAGCATCGCATCGAAGATCGCGATGTCGGGGATTGCGAGCGGCTCGGCCGTGCGCCGGCGCTGGGGCACGAAGCCGCCGAGCGCGGCGGTCCGCTCGCGCAGGTACTTCATCTCCGGGCTGTCCTCCGGCGGGCGGTAGTACGGCGCCTGCGCGATGTCGGCGTCGGAAATCGGGATGTCGAAACGGTCGCGGAACTTGCGCAGCGCCTCCTCGCCGAGCTTCTTCTGCTGGTGGCTCGGCATCTTGCCCTCGCCGGCCTCGCCCATGCCGTAGCCCTTGATGGTCTTGCACAGGATGACGGTCGGCTGGCCGGTGTGCTGCATCGCCGCCGCGTAGGCCGCATAGACCTTGTGCGGATCGTGGCCGCCGCGATTGAGACGCCAGATGTCGTCGTCGCTCATCGTCGCGACCAGCGCCTTCAGTTCGGGGTACTTGCCGAAGAAGTGCTCGCGCACGTAGGCGCCGTTGACGGCCTTCATGGCCTGGTACTCGCCGTCGACGACCTCCTCCATCCGCTGCAGCAGCAGGCCCTTGGTGTCGCGCGCCAGCAGCGGGTCCCAGGCCGAACCCCAGATCACCTTGATCACGTTCCAGCCGGCGCCGCGGAAATCCGATTCCAGTTCCTGGATGATCTTGCCGTTGCCGCGCACCGGCCCGTCCAGCCGCTGCAGGTTGCAGTTGACGACGAAGACGAGGTTGTCGAGTTTTTCCCGCGCGGCGAGGGAGGCGGCGCCGAAGGATTCGGGCTCGTCCATCTCGCCGTCGCCCATGAAGGCCCACACCTTGCGGCCGGCGGTGTCGGTGAGCCCGCGGTTGTGCAGGTAGCGCATGAAGCGGGCCTGGTAGATGGCCATGATCGGTCCGAGGCCCATGGAGACCGTCGGGAACTGCCAGAAGTCCGGCATCAGCCACGGGTGCGGGTAGGACGAAAGGCCCTTGCCGTCCACTTCCTGCCGGAAGTTGTCGAGCTGCTCCTCCGAGATGAGCCCGAGCAGGTAGGCGCGGGCATAGACGCCGGGCGCCGAGTGGCCCTGGATGAAGACGAGGTCGCCGCCGTGCTGCGCGCTCGGCGCGCGCCAGAAGTGGTTGTAGCCGACTTCATAGAGCGTCGCAGCCGACGCGTAGCTCGCGATGTGGCCGCCGAGCCCGCTGTCGTTGCGATTCGCCTTGACCACCATCGCCATCGCGTTCCAGCGGTTGATGGAGCGGATGCGCCATTCGAGCGCGGGGTCGCCCGGCGTGTACTGCTCGCAATGGGGCGGGATGGTGTTGATGTAGGAGGTGTTCGCCGAGTAGGGCAGGTCCGCGCCGGAGCGCCGGGCCTTGTCGATCAGGCGTTCGAGCAGGTAGTGGGCCCGTTCGATGCCTTCGGCTTCCACCACGGCTTCGAGGGCTTCGATCCACTCGCGGGTTTCGATCGGGTCCAGATCGGGATTCGGGGGGGTCGACATAAGCGCACAACTCTCCAGGTAAAAGGCCCGTTCGATGGCCGGGCTGCCGCGCCACGCCAGCGCAGATCCGATGCGGCCTAGTGTACCGTAGTCGTCCAACTACACTGGTGTCGGCGGCGCTACGTTCGAGCCGGCTTTCCCGCGCGGGCAGTCTCCTGCAATCGGTACGTCGGGACCCGGACTTTAGCGCAGGCCGCGGCATCGACTCCGACCGCGCCGCCGCGCGCGGGCTTCCATCTGCGACGGACGCCACCCATGCTCGAGATCGAACTGCAGGCAAGCGAAAATCCGATCACCCAGGCCCAGGTCGATGCGGCGGTGGCGTGGATCGTCGCCACGCCGGAGCAACCCCGCTGGCGCGACGTGCCGCACGGCGCGACCCTTGGAGCACGCCATGCCCGGCTGGCCTCGGCGGCGCCCAACGAGGCCTGGGCGACGGACTTGCCGAACCGCCGCTCGACCCGCGCGGTGCACATTGCCCTGTCGGAACACCTGACGCCCTTCGAACTGCTGGGCGCCGCGCGCCGCGCGGTCGAGCTTGCGCTGGAGAACAACCCCGGGGAACTCGTCTTCAGCATCAACGGCTGCGGCAAGCAGCTTGCGGCCGCCACCTGCGAGGCCGTCGCGAGCGCAGCGCTGGCGCGCAGCGTCGCGCTGCCGGTTGCGAAGCGCACGCCACCACCTCCGTCGAAGCTCGCCCGCATCCGCCTCTACGGCCGCGGCGCGCGCATCGATGCCCGGCGCGTGCTGGCCGAGGCCGAGGGCAACGGCCTCGCGCGCCAGCTTGCGGCGTTGCCACCGAACGAACTGACCCCCGGCCGTTACCGCGAGCGCGTCGCAGGCATTGCCGCCGCGCACGGCCTGCGCTTCGATTTCCACGATCTCGCCGCCTTGCGCCGCCGCGGCGCCGGGGCCTTCCTCGCGGTGGTCCAGGGCAGCACCGGCGGCGACGCGGGCATTGCCCACGTGAGCTACCGTCCGCGCGGCGCCCGCCGCGAAACGCCGCGGGTCGCGCTGGTCGGCAAGGGGCTCTGCTACGACACCGGCGGGGTCAACCTGAAGCCGGCGCGCGCGATGTTCGGCATGCACCAGGACATGACGGGCAGTTCCGTCGCGCTGGGCACGCTGCTCGCGCTGCAGGCGCTCGAAGTGCCGTTCGCCGTCGACGCGTGGCTCGCCCTCGCCGCGAACCACATCGGGCCCGACGCCTACCAGCCGAACGACATCGTGAAAGCCGCGGACGGCACCAGCATCGAGGTCGTGCATACCGATGCCGAGGGACGCATGGTGCTGGCCGACACGCTGCTGCTCGCGACCGCGGGCAAGCCGGCGCTGACGATCGACTATGCGACGCTGACCGGCGCCTGCATCCACGCGCTGGGCAAGGGGTACAGCGGGATCTTCACCAACCGGCCGGCCTTGCTGCCGCTGCTGACGGCGACGGGCCAGGCCAGTGGCGAGCGCGTCTGGCCCTTCCCCTTCGATGCCGATTTCGACAAGGCGCTGGACAGTCCGGTCGCCGACATCAAGCAGTGCGCGGCGGACGGCGAGGCCGATCACATCCTCGCCGCGCGCTTCCTGTCGCGCTTCGTGCAGAACGGCACGCCGTGGATTCATCTGGACCTCGCGAGCGC
The DNA here is from genome assembly GCA_943370145.1 of Hydrogenophaga intermedia. Taxonomy (GTDB): domain Bacteria; phylum Pseudomonadota; class Gammaproteobacteria. The sequence continues at coordinate 24,008 of CALRPY020000058.1, forward strand.
GAACCGCAAGGGTGGCCTCGCCCACATCGCGAGCGACGAGACGGGCTTCGGCGTGCGCTACACTTGCCGGCTGCTGCTCGAGCAGGACGTGCTGGCGCGGCTCGACTGAGTGCTCGCGGGCCGCGTGCCCCGGCTCAGTCGGCGGTGGCGGGCGCCGCCGCCGGTGTCGCGGGTGCGGACTGCGCCAGACAGGGCTCCACGCGCGCGCACTTCGAGCCGCTCTCGTAGATGAATCGCACGAAGTCGCCACCGGCCATGAAGCGGTCGGCGAGGCCGCCGGCCTGCGGTCCGCGGTCGATCTCGCGCAGGTAGCACTCGAGTCCTTCCTGCGGCCCGCTGCAGACGAATTCGAGCGGCCGTGCCTGGCCGGCGTTCGTCAGCAGCAGGTAGCCGCCGTCGATGCGCTGCCAGCTCTTCGCAAAGCGCATGTCCGCGCAGTCGCAGGCGAGGTAACGGTCGGCGAACTCGATCATCTTGCCGACCGTCATGCCCGGCATCGCGTCGTCGGCGCGGCGCGCGTTGACGAGCCGCGCGGTCAGCAGTTCGCGCGGCGTCAGTGAAGGGTCGACCACCGGTTGCGGCGCGGGCGCCACCGGCTCGGGCTCGTCGCGACTGAGGAAGTCCGGCAAGTCGGGCTTCAGATCGGGCGCCTTGCAGCCCGCCGCCGCCACGCACAGTGCGATCACGGCGAGCGCGCGCCAACTTGAAATGAATCCTGGGTTCATGGTCTTCGGTCCTTTGCAGTGTTCGACGGCGGCGCGGGCCGCGCGTCAACGGTTCGTGAGTTCGCGCTGGAACGCGTGCTTTTCGCGCTCGAACAGGACGCGCGCGATGATGATGTCGAGAATGGTGCGCACCCGCTTCTCGAGCGGTTTGCCCGCCCGGTAATCGGCGGCTGCAAAGTAGTCGATGCGGTTGGCGAGCGCCAGCGAGCGGCAGGTCTCGACCGACCGGCCATCGCGCGGATTGTGCACGGCGACCGCGAAGCCGCCGTTGTTCTTGGTGACCGTCATGCAGGGCACGTCGGTCAGTCCGTCGCCGATATAGAGCATGTGGCCGAAGGGGATCGGCCGCTCGGCCTCGGGCATGTATTCGTTGATCGACTCCTGGGCTTCCTCGCGCCCCTTGTTGATGCGGAACAGGTACTGCGTCTTGCTGGTGTCGTTGATCACCACCGTCGGGAAGCACGCGACCTCGTGGTGATTGAAGTAGTACTGCGACGCGTAGATGCGCTCGAAATGCCGCTTGATGCTGATGCCCTCGAGGATCTCGGACAGGCCCGCCGAGATGATGTAGTGGCGGGTGCGGACGGCGCCGCCGGACGCCTTGCTGACGTAGCGGTTGACACGTTCGAACCAGGACTCGACCCCGGGGTAGTAGCGGATGCCGCGCGCCTGGCGCCGCAGCGCCGCCCGGCTCACGTGCGCCTTGTTGGCCTCGATCTTCTCGATCAGCAGGCGCATGTAGGTGAGGATGCCGTCACCACCCGTGCGTCGCGTCTCGGCGTTGACCTCGGCCCAGAAGTCCGCGGCCGCGATGCCGAGCTGCGGCAGCACGGTGTACTCCTGCATCGGCTGCGGCGTCAGCGTGCCGTCGAAGTCGTAGATCAGCGCGAGCGTGTCGCGCGTGAACGGTGTGGCCGGCTGGCGCCGGGCGCGGGCCGCGCGCGGGGGGCGTGACGCGGACGTCGCCACGGGTCAGGGCTTGCCCTGCGCGAGGTCGGCAACCGCCTCGGCGAGGCGGCCTTGCGTGCGCGCCACGAGCATGTCGTCCAGGCGCTTGATGGTCAGCGCCTCGTCGCGGGCCTTCAGCACCGTGTAGGCGTCCAGCACTGCGCTGATGGCAGCCTGCGGGTCGTCGCCCTGCTTGCGCGTGACGAGCTGCGATTCGAGGTTGCCGCCCATGTACGCGGCATAGAGCACCGCCTGCGCTTCGCGCGGATAGTCGTTGTACATCCAGAACACGAGATTGCTGTTGAGCACCGTGTGCACCGCGCCGCCCTGCATGTACTGCAGGAACACGGTCGCGTCGTCGAGTCGCTCGGTGGGGGCCGCCTTGAAACGCTGCCACGCGGCGAGCGCTTCCGCCTGGCTGACCGTGGGAACGGCGGGCGCCGCAGGGCCGTCTGCGGCGAGCGACGGCAGCGCGGCCGGCAGTGCCAGCAGGACGATGAGGAATGCGCGGCGTAAAGAAGGCTTCATGGCGTTTCTTCCAGGTTCAGCAGTGAGAGGACCCGCCGCGCCGCGTGCGGCATCGACGGCAGGATTTCGCGCACCCTGCGCGCCAGCTCCGCGCTCGGTTGCTTGAGGTCCGGCACCATCAGCGTCCACATGCCGGCGCTGACCGCGGCCCGCGCGCCGACTTCCGAGTCCTCGATCGCGATGCATTCGCTCGCGGCGATGCTGAGCGAGGTCGCGGCGCGCAGGAAGATTTCGGGTTCCGGCTTGCCGGCTGACACCTGGTCGCCGGTGATGCACACCGGCAGGTAGTCGAGCAGGCCCGCCGCTGCCAGCGCGGCCTGGGCGTGACCGCTGCGCGTGGACGTGGCGACGGCGACCGGCACGTCGTTGGCGCGCAGCGCCGCCAGCAGTTCCGGGACGCCGGGCTTGCTGCGGATGCCGTTGGTCGCGACATCCTCGCGGTACAGGTCCTCGAAGCAGCGGCGGTAATCGGGCAGCGGGAAATCCGCGCCGAACGCCGCCATCAGCGCCGCCTCGACCTGGGCGCCGGGCAGCCCGATCAGGTCCGCATACAGGCTGTCGCTGAGCGTGTGGCCGAACACCTCGCCGGCACGCTGCGCGGCGCGTCGGATGATCGGCTCGGAGTCGATCAGCACGCCGTCCATGTCGAACACCACCGCGCGGAGGGGTCGCCTGCCGTTCACCGCACGCTCCCTTGCGGTGCGCAGCCGGCCAGCACCGCCGCGAGCACCGCGGCCGGGCTCGCATCGACGATCAGGCGCTCGATCTCGAAGCGTTCGACGAAGCCCTCGTCTGCCGCGTGTTCCAGCGCCTGCAACCAGGGGGCGAAGTAGCCGGCGGCGTCGAGCAGCGCGATGGGCTTGTCGAGCTGGCGCAGCTGGCGCCAGGCCATGACTTCGAGCAGTTCGTCGTAGGTGCCGATGCCGCCCGGCAGGATCACGAAGCCGTCGGCGATGTCCATCATCATCGACTTGCGCTCGAACAGGTCGATCGTCGTGTGGCAGCTCTGCAGGTCGGGGTGCAGGAGTTCACGCGAATTCAGGAAGGTCGGAATCACGCCGGTGACGTGGCCGCCATGGTCCAGGCAGGCCTGGGCGACGACGCCCATCAGTCCCACCCGGCCGCCGCCGTAGACGAGCCCGCAGTCCGCCTGCGCGAGCAGCGCGCCGAATTCCCGCGCGGCCTCCGCATAGTCGGGCCTCCTGCCGTGTCTGGCGCCGCAGAAAACCGCGATCTTGCGCATGCTCAACTCCCCGCTGCCCACAGTAATTCACCACTCAGCACCTGCCATAAGCCGTCCACCCGCGCGAGGCGCACGAGGCGCCCCGTGCCGCACTCGGGACCACACGCGAATTCGACGTACACCAGCGCGTTCAGCCGCGCTTCGTCGATTGCGACGCGGGATACGCCGAGCAGGCCAGGCGCGTCCGGGAAACGCGCGTGGAAGCGCGCCCAGCTCAGCGCAGGTTCATCGCCCGCAAAAATTTTCGCCCGCAGCGCTTCGGGCACCAGCTCGTAGCGTGCCCGCAGCGTGAGCTTGCGCGCGAGCGGGCTGTGCTGCCGGTTCAGGCCGGCCCATCCCGCCAGCAGCCCGGGCGCGGTGTCGAGGCGTTTCGCGAGGGCTTCCAGATCGGCATCGGCCGGGACCAGCGTATCGGGATCGCCGGTGGTCTGTGCGCTGATCGCGATCGCCCGCGTGTCGGCCGGCAGCCCGTGGTTGATCACATGGGACAGGACCTCGTATTCGGCGGGTTCGAGCGTCGGCTCCGCGGCCGCGCCGCGCGCCAGGCCAGGCAGCGCGGAGAGCAGCGCGGTGAAGGCCAGGGCGCGGAGCGTGCCGCTATGTGGGGCGTCAGGCATGGTCGATGGTGTCCCGTGGTGGCGAAGTGTGCGCGACAGTCGGTCTGGCGGCCACGGCAGGCAAGCACCGGGCGCCACTGGCGGGCCCGGGCCCCTTCGTCACCAGGCCTTGCGACGCGCTCACGCGGGGCGCACGGCCACGGCCAGCGCGGCGAGGTCGGGAGCCTCGTCGAGCGCCAGCACCGCGTGCTCGAGTTCGCGGATGCGCGCGGCGGGCAGGGCGCGCGCCGCGTTGTCGCGGAACTTGTCGACGATGTCGGCCGCGTCGAGCGGATTGCCGCTTGCGCCGCGGTTGATCTGCTGCCGGCGTTCGATGTGCCGCCCGTCGCGCAGCACGATGTCCAGCGCGCCACTGTAGCTCCGCGGATAGGCCGAGGACGGATCGGGACGGTAGCCGACCCGGGCCGCGAGCGCGTGGATCGCGGGGTCGGCGAGGACCGCGTCGTCCAGTTCGGCGAGGCCGAAGCGACCGCGCAGCAGCGTCGCGGCGACCGTGTAGTAGATGCTGAACTGCGCGTCGTAGGCGTTGCGCGGCTGGCGTTTCGCGCCGGTCGGTTCGCAGACGATCGGGATCTCGTCGGGATGGATCAGTGCGTCGATGCGCTCGATGGCCGCGAGGTCCAGCGCCGCGTCCTGGCGCGCCTGCAGCGCGCAGTCGATGAATGCGTGCAGGAAATGGCACGCAGGCCAGGGCTTGAAGCCGTTGTCGAACACGGCCCACTCGGTGCCGAGGCCGGCGACGATGTTGTCGGGATCGACCGTCACCTCGTCGCCGAGCAGCATGCGGTAGAGTCCGAAGCGACCCTCGAACGGAAGGCCGGGCCCGACGAAGCCGGCCCGTGCCAGGCCCGCCGCGGTGTATCCGCACACGGCGGCCCAGCCCGGGTGCAGGCGTTTGGTCCACGCGCCGTCGGCCAGGAACTCGAGATTGCCGCTCGCCATGCT
>CALRPY020000059.1:0-28228 GCA_943370145.1 Hydrogenophaga intermedia
CAGCAGGGCAGCCGGGGCGCATCGGGTGGTTTCGTTCATGTCTCCTCGTTTCCCCGGCAGCCGCGACGGGCGCGCGGCGGACAGCGCTCACGCACGGTGATAGGGATGGTTGTTCAGCAGCGACCACGCGCGGTAGATCTGCTCGATCACGACGACGCGGGCCAGCGCGTGCGGCAAGGTAAGCTTCGACAGCGACCATACCGCGCTCGCGGCCGTGCGCAGCGCCGGGCCGTGACCCTCGGCGCCGCCAATCGCGAACACGACTTCCTCGCCCTCGTCGCGCCAGCGCCGCATGCGGGCGGCGAGATCGGCCGTGGACCAGTTGTCGCCGCGTTCGTCGAGCGCAACGAGTTTCGCGCCGGCCGGTACCGCGCGCAGCAGCATCTCCGCCTCCCGCTCGCGCTGCTGCTCGACACTGCCTGCCGACTTCGGCGCGAAGTCCCGCAGGCGGAGATCGACCGCATGGCCCAGTCGTTTGAGATATTCCGCGCTCGCGGCGTCCGCCCAGGCCGGCGGTCGGCGGGCGACGGCGAAAAGGTGCAAGCGCACCCGGGGTGGCCGTTACTTCGCAGGTGCCGCCGCGGCGGCCGCCCGGACGCGCTTCGGCGCTTCCCAGAGTTTCTCGAGCTGGTAGAACAGGCGCGTTTCGGGCTGCATCACGTGGACGATGACGTCGCCGAAATCGATCAGGATCCACTCGGCCGCGGATTCGCCCTCGACGCCCAGCGGCTTGAGATGGTGATCGCGACCGGCTTCCAGCACGCGGTCGGCGAGGCCCTTGACCTGGCGCGACGAGCGGCCGGTGGCGATGACCATGAAATCCGCGATGGACGTCAGCTTCCGGACGTCGACCGACTTGATGTCCTCCGCCTTGCCGTCGTCCAGGGCCTGGACGACGAGATCGCAGAGTTTGCGGGGTGTGAGTTTTGGCATTCGGCTTTTATTGTCGCTTTGCCGGCCTTCCGGCACAACCGCGGCGCATCCCTCAGGGATGCGGCCGATAGAGGCCCTCGCGCACGATGACATCGACGACGCCTGGCGGGACGAGGCCGGCAACGCTGCGGCCGCTTGCGATGCGAGCCCTGATGTCGGTCGATGAAATCGGCAACAGCGGGATGGCGCAGGCGATCACCCGGCCGGCCGGCAATGCGTGCAGGTCTGCCGCGCGCGTCGTCCAGGCGGCGTCGAGCGACGGGTGGCGGCGCAATTCGGCGCCCGGCCGCGACGCGACGACGAGGTGGGCGTAATCGAGCAGTTCCTGCCACCGATGCCAGTGCGGCAACGCATTCCAGGCGTCGACACCGAGGATGAAACAGAGCGGTCGCCGCGGCCCCTCGGCGCGCAGCGCGCCGAGGGTGTCCACCGTGTAGGACACACCGCCGCGTTCGATTTCGCGCGCATCGAGCACGAGCCCCTCGACCAGCGCGGCGCGCAGCATCGCGAGCCGTTGCGCACCGCTGGCCTGGGCGGCGTCACGCAGGTTGGTGCGGGCCGAGGGCAGGAGGCGAACCTCGGCGAGGCCGAGCGCCTCCCTGACCTCGAGCGCCAGCCGCAGGTGGCCGTGATGGACCGGGTCGAAGGTGCCGCCGAGGATGCCGACCGGTGGCAACAGCGGTGGTCCGGGATTCATGCGCGCGCCGTTCAGCCGCGCACGTGCCCGTCACCGAGCACGATCCACTTCTGCGAGGTCAGGCCTTCGAGGCCGACCGGGCCACGGGCGTGGAATTTGTCGGTGCTGATCCCGATCTCGGCGCCAAGCCCGTATTCGAAGCCATCGGCGAAGCGGGTCGACGCGTTGACCATCACCGAACTCGAGTCGACCTCGACGAGGAAGCGCCGTGCGCGGCTGAAGTTCTCGGTGACGATCGCGTCGGTGTGCTGCGAGCCGTACTGCCGGATGTGCGCGATGGCCTCGTCGAGATCGGCGACGATGCGGATGGCGAGGATAGGCGCGAGGTATTCCGCGTACCAGTCCTCGTCGCTGGCGACGGCCATGTCGGGATCGATCGCGCGCGTCGCCACGCAGCCGCGCAGTTCGACGCCGGCGCCACGGTAACGCGCGAGCAGCGCCGGCAGGATGTGCGGGGCGATGTCCGCATGCACCAGCAGCGTCTCCATCGTGTTGCAGGTGCCGTAGCGCTGGCATTTCGCGTTGTAGGCAATCGCGAGCGCCTTGTCGTGGTCCGCATCGGCATCGATGTAGACGTGGCACACGCCGTCGAGGTGCTTGATCACCGGCATGCGCGCTTCCCGGCTGACGCGCTCGATGAGGCTCTTGCCGCCGCGCGGCACGATGACGTCGATGTACTCCGGGTGGGCGAGCATCGCGCCGACCGCGGCCCGGTCGGTGGTCGCGACGACCTGCACGGCGGCGACCGGCAGGTCGGCGCTGGCCAGCCCGGCATGCACGCAGGCCGCGATGGCCTGGTTGGAATGGAGCGCCTCCGATCCGCCGCGCAGGATCACCGCATTCCCCGACTTCAGGCCCAGGGCGGCGGCGTCGGCGGTCACGTTCGGGCGGGCTTCGTAGATGATGCCGACCACGCCGAGCGGCACGCGCATGCGCCCGATCTGGATGCCGGACGGCCGGTAGGCGAGATCGGTGATCGTGCCGATCGGATCGGCGAGGGCGGCCACTTCGCGCACACCGGCGGCCATCGAGGCGATGCGCGCTGGCGTCAGTTCCAGGCGGTCGCGCATCGCGGCATCGAGCCCGCTGGCGGCGGCGAGATCGTGCTGGTTGGCCTGCATGATTTCGTCGGCGCGGCGTTCGATCGCGTCGGCGATGGCGGTGAGCGCGGCGTTCTTGGTGCGCGTCGTCGCGCGGGCGAGCGCCACCGAGGCCGCGCGCGCGGCGCGGCCCAGGTCCGCCATGTAGGCGTCGAGCGCGGGTTCGGTCGTTGCAGTCATGGGCGTTTACCGTTCAGGCGTCTATCGTTCGTTGGCGCGGCGGGCGGCGAGTTCCCCGAACCAGGGGCCACCGGCCAGCGCGATGTAAAGGGATTCGAGTTCGTCCCAGGGCTGGCCGACGGCCGCACCCTTCACCATCAGGTCGACACGCACGCTGTCGCGCAACAGCGCATTGAGCTCCGCGGCCGACAGGCGCTGCAGCGCGCGCCGCAACAGCGACTGCCGCGACTGCCACACCCGTTCGGCGGCGAAGGCGGCTTCGAGGTTGCGCCCGGCCTGCGACAGCCGGGACAGCAGGCGCAGCTCGCGGTTGATGAGCCAGCCGAGCATCACGGGCTCGCTGCCTTCCGCGCGCAGCCCCCGGATCATGCGCAGCGTGCGCGGCAGGTCGCCGGCGATCGCGGCGTCGACGAGCTTGAAGGTGTCGTAGCGCGAACTGTCCGCGACCGCGCCAATGACTTGCTCAGCCGACACCTCCGCGTCGTCGACGATCAGCACGAGCTTGTCGATCTCCTGTGCCGCGGCGAGCAGGTTCCCCTCGGCGCGCAGCGCGAGGATTTCCACCGCTTCCGGGCTCAGCTGCCGGCCACGGGCCGCCGCGCGGGCCTGCAGCCAGTGACGGAAATCCCCGGGCTCGAGCGGACGGCACTGCACGATGGCGCCCCGGCTGTCGAGCGCGCGGCACCATTCGCTGTTGAGTTCGTCGCGCGGCAGCGCTTCGGCCGTGACGAGGAAGAAGTCGTCTCCCTGCTGCGCGGCCAGCGCCTTCAACGCGGCGGCGCCTTGCTTGTCGGGCTTCTTGCCACCGAGGTTGATCTCGATGAGCCGGCGTGTCGCGAACAGCGACAGGCTGCCGGCCTCGGCCTGCACGTGGGCCCAGTCGATGCCGACGGCGCTGTCGAACACCAGTCGCTCGTCGACGCCGGCGGCGCGGACCGCGCGGCGCACCGCGTCCACGCACTCCGTGCGCTGCAGCGGCTCTTCGCCATGGACGAGGAACATCGCCGGCAGGCCGGGCCGCGCCAGCAGGCCCTCCAGCCTGTCCGGTTTAACCTGCATTCCTGCCCTGGCGCGAGAAGTCGATGGTCTCGAGCTTCAGGACGAGCGCGCGCCCGGCCGCCTTGGCCATCTCCACGCGCAGGTTCTGCTCGACCTCGACCGTCCCGAGCAGCGAGCCTTCGTCGAACACGAAGTCTTCCGTCCAGCGGAAGGTTTCCGGCGCGGAGATCAGGCTGCCGTCCTTTGCGCGCACGGCGATCTGGGTGCCCAGGGTCACTTCGACTTCGCGCACCTTGCCGGTGTCGGGGTCGACCGACAGCACGCGTCTTTCATAGCGCTCTTCCGCGAGCTCGACGATCACGTCGGCCTGGCTGCGATCGGAGACGATGGAGACGTTGATGTACGACAGCTCGGTGATGAAGTAGCTGTAGAGCAGGTTGCGTGTCGGGGTGCTGACGAAGATCCGCTTCACGTCGCCCAGTACGTTCTTGCGCGTGCCGCGCAGGTACCAGCCGCCACAGCCAGCAAGCGACGATACGCCGGTGACGGCAAGCAGGGCGCCGAGCAGCTGGCGGCGGCGCATCGTCAGTTGGCCACGATGTTCACGAGTCGACCCGGCACGACGACCACCTTGCGCACCGTCACGCCCTCCAGGAAGCGCAGCACGTTCGGGTCGGCGAGCGCGGCCGCTTCGGCGGATGCGGCATCGGCGTCCGCGGCGACGCGGATCTCGCCGCGCTTCCTGCCATTGACCTGCACGACGAGTTCGACTTCATCACGCACCAGCGCCGAACTGTCGGGCTGCGGCCAGGACGTGGCAACCAACGGGTCCGCGTGACCCAGCGCGGCCCACATCACCTCGGTGCAGTGGGGCACGATCGGGGCAAGCAGCAGGGTGCAGGTCTCGAGCCCTTCCTGCATCACCGCCCGGTCCGCCGCCGTCGCCTGGCTGGCCTTGCCCAGGGCGTTGACGAGTTCCATCACCGACGCGATGGCGGTGTTGAATTTGTAGCGCCGGCTGATGTCGTCGGTGACCTTGGCGATCGTCTCGTGGATCTTCCGGCGCAGGGCCTGTTGCGCGGCGTCCAGCGTCCGCGGGTCGACCTTGCCGGCCGGGCCGCGCGCGACGTGCTCGAAGGTCAGCCGCCACAGGCCGCGCAGGAAACGGAAGGCGCCCTCCACGGCGGAATCCGACCATTCCAGGGACTGCTCCGGCGGCGCCGCGAACATCGTGTACAGGCGGACCGTGTCGGCGCCGTAGCGGTCGATCAGGGTTTGCGGATCGATGCCGTTGTTCTTCGACTTCGACATCTTCTCGACCGCGCCAATCTCGACCGGCTGGCCGTCGGACCGGGCCTTCGCGGCGATGACCCGGCCCTTGTCGTCGGTCTCGACGTCGACGGCCTCCGGATTGAACCAGGTCTTCTTGCCGTTGGCGGCTTCGCGGAAATAGGTTTCCTTGCACACCATGCCCTGGGTGAGCAGGCGGGTGAACGGCTCGTCGCTGCCGGCCAGCCCGGTGTCACGCATCAGCTTGTGGAAGAAGCGCGCGTACAGCAGGTGCAGCACCGCGTGCTCGATGCCACCGATGTAGATGTCGACCGGCATCCAGTACAGCGCGCGCGCGTCGACCATCGCCTCGTCGCTGTCCGGGCAGCAGAAGCGGGCGAAATACCACGACGATTCGAAGAAGGTGTCGAAGGTGTCGGTCTCGCGCCGGCCCCGGGCGCCGCCCGGCAGGCTGGCGTGCGTGAAGTCCGGATGCTTGAGCAGCGGCGACGACACGCCGGACCATTCGATGTCCTCCGGCAGGCGCACCGGCAGGTTCCCGGCGGCTTCCGGCACCAGGCTGCCGTCCTCGGCGTAAAGCATCGGGATCGGGCAGCCCCAGTAGCGCTGGCGCGAGACCAGCCAGTCGCGCAGGCGGAACTGCACCTGGCGGTCGGCGCGGCCGTCGCGCTCGAGCCGCGTCGCGATCGCCTCGAACGCATCCTTGAACGCGAGCCCGTCGAATTCGCCGCTGTTGCAGACGACGGCCTTCTCGACATAGGCCGCCTGCTGGACGTCGACGACGCTGTCGTCCGCAGGCCGCACCACCTGCCTGATCGGCAGCCCGTACTGCTGCGCGAACTCGTGATCGCGCTCGTCGTGGCCAGGCACCGACATCACGGCGCCCGTGCCGTAGCTCATCAGGACGAAGTTCGCGACCCAGACCGGCACTTCCTCGCCGGTCAGTGGGTGGCGCACCGACACGCCGAGCGGCATGCCGCGTTTCTCGAGCTTTTCGATCACGGCTTCGGAGGTCGACGAGTGGGCGCAGGAGTCGAGGAAGCCGGCGATCGCCGGGTTGCCGTCCGCCGCGCGCCGCGCGACCGGGTGCTCCGGCGCGACGGCCATGTAGGTCACGCCGAACAGGGTGTCCGGACGCGTCGTGAAGACTTCGAGATTGCCACTGCCGTCGGCGAGCTCGAAGCGCACGAGGAGGCCCTCGGAGCGGCCGATCCAGTTGCGCTGCATCGTCTTGACCGCCTCGGGCCAGGCGTCGAGCTTGTCGAGGTCGTTCAGCAGTTCATCGGCGTAGGCGGTGATGCGCACGAACCACTGCGGGATTTCACGCCGCTCGACCAGCGCACCGGAGCGCCAGCCGCGGCCGTCGATCACCTGCTCGTTCGCGAGCACCGTCTGGTCGACCGGGTCCCAGTTGACGACGGCGGTCTTGCGGTAGACCAGGCCCCGCTCGTAGAGGCGGGTGAAGAACCACTGCTCCCAGCGGTAGTAATCGGGATCGCAGGTCGCGAGTTCGCGCGACCAGTCGTAGGAAAACCCGAGGCGCTGCAGCTGGCCGCGCATGTAATCGATGTTGGAGCGGGTCCAGCGCGCCGGCGGCACGTTGTTCTCGATCGCGGCGTTTTCGGCCGGCAGCCCGAACGCGTCCCAGCCCATCGGCTGCAGGACATTCTTGCCCAGCATGCGCTGGTAACGGGCGATGACGTCACCGATGGTGTAATTGCGCACGTGCCCCATGTGCAGGCGCCCGCTCGGGTAGGGGAACATGCACAGGCAATAGAATTTCTCGCGCGACTCGTCCTCGACGGCCCTGAAGGCGTTCGCTGCGGCCCACTGCGCCTGGACGACGGGTTCGAGTTCAACCGGGTTGTAGCGTTCTTGCATGGTGACCAGATGATGGTGGGCCCGCCGGATGACCGTCTCAAGACGGCGGCGGGGAACATAGGTGACTGATTTTTTTGCCAAATGGAGAGCCCGCGCAGCATACCGCAGGGGCCGCGCAGGCGCAAAAAAAAGCCGGCGGCGGAAGGCCCGCGCCGGCGTGAGCGCTATTACGCGCCAGGAGGGTTCAGCTCATCGCGCGGGGGCTGCGATAGTCACCTTGTCGCGGTTCTTCTCGATCGTGGCCGCGCCGATGCCCTTGACCAGCGCGAGGTCGTCGACCGACTTGAACGGGCCGTTCGCCTCCCGGTACTCGACGATCGCTTCGGCCTTGCTCTGACCGACCCCGTCGAGGGCGGTGGCGAGTTCGGCGGCGCCGGCCGCGTTGATGTCCACCGCTTCCGCGGCCCCGCTGTGCAGTGCGCAGCCGAGCAGCAGGGCCCCTATATAATGCGTAATCCTCCGCATACCTACCTCCATGTAGTGGTTTGACGTCATCCAGCGTCCTGCTGGAAGGCAAGGCGAGAATACACAGCGCGACGCCGGCATGCCAAACGGAAAGCGGGCCAAGGGCGCGGCATCCGCCGGGATATCGTCACGCGCCGCGAGCCTGCCCGCGACAGGCGCCCCGAGGGTCGCCAACGCCCCGTGCGCAAAGCGCGCTTTCATACACGTGTAACATTCCAACCGTGTAATGCGCGCAGTCGAGAAACCAACAATGGAAGGCGGTTGCCCGTCGATGTCCGCTCAGATTCTGATCGTCGATGACGAGGCGGCGATCCGGCAGATGCTGGCGTTCACGCTGGCGGGTGATGGACACACCTGCCTCGAGGCCGGGGACGCCGAGGAAGCCCAGCAGGCCATGGCCAACCGCCGCCCCGATCTGCTGCTGCTCGACTGGATGCTGCCCGGCATCAGCGGCGTGGATTTCGCGCGGCGCCTGAAGCGCGACCCGCGCACCAGCGACATCCCGGTCATCCTGGTGACCGCGAAGGGCGAGGAGGCCGACAAGGTCAGGGGCCTCGACAGCGGCGCGGACGACTACATCACGAAGCCCTTTTCCACCCGCGAACTGCTGGCCCGCGTGCGCGCGGTGCTGCGGCGCTCGAAGACCACCGAAGACGCAGAGATCCTGCAGGTCGCCCAGCTGCGCATCGACACCCAGACGCACCGCGCCAGCGTCGCCGACCAGCCGCTGGATCTCAGCCCGACCGAGTTCCGCCTGCTGCATTTCTTCGTCTCCCACCCCGAGCGGGTCTACAGCCGCAGCCAGCTGCTGGACGAGGTCTGGGGCAACCAGGCCTATATCGAGGAGCGCACCGTCGACGTGCATATCCGCCGCCTGCGCAAGATTCTCGAACCGCATCACTGCGACGACCTCATCCAGACCGTGCGCAGCGTCGGCTACCGCTTTTCGACGCAGCCGGCCTAGGATCCCCCCCCGGACACTGGCGCCCGCCCCCGGCAACGCACTACAGATCGGCGCCGGGTGGAGGGATAATGTCCCGCACATAACAACAGAGCCCATGCCGATGTACCCAAGAGACATCTGGCGCCTCGTCATCCTGCTCGCGATTGCCCTCGCGGTGGGTGCCCTGTTCGACCGAGCCATCGAGGCCGTGGCGCTCGCATTGGCGGCCTACGTCGCGTGGCTGCATCGCAACCTGCACGGCCTGCTCGCGTGGTTGCGCGACAGCAAGCATCACGAGCCGCCGGAGCCGGCGGGTGTGTTCGAGGAAATCGCGATTGAAATCGACTATCTCCGCGAGCGGCACAAGAAGCGCAAGAAAAAGCTCGCGAACTACCTCAAGCAGTTCCAGCAGGCGACGCGCGCGCTGCCGGACGCCACGGTCGTGCTGGACGAGGACGGCGCGGTGCAGTGGGCGAATGCCGCCGCCGCGAAGCACCTGGGCGTGCGTTGGCCGGAGGACGTGGATCAGCGCATCACGAACCTGATCCGCCTGCCGATAGTGCGCGATTTCGTGCAGGAGCACGCCCAGACCGAAACCATAGAAATCCCGTCGCCGACGAACCCCAACCGCTTCCTGAGCGTCCTGCTCGCGCCCTACGGCAAGGACCAGTGGCTGTTCGTCGCCCGTGACATCACGCAATTGCATCGCGCAAACCAGATCCGCAGCGATTTCGTCGCGAACGTGTCGCACGAGCTGCGCACGCCGGTCACCGTCTTCAAGGGCTACCTGGAAAGCCTGCTGGACCAGAAGAAACTCTGCCCGCCGACGTGGGTGACACCCCTCGAACACATGAGCAGCCATGCCGATCGCATGCAGACGCTGATCGAGGAGCTGCTGCTGCTCTCACGCCTGGAACGCGAAGACCACGCCTCCAACGTGCAGCCGATACTCGTCAGCGAGCTGCTGTCGGAGATTCTCAAGCAGGCGCGGATGCTCAGCGCCGCGCGCGATCACTTCTTCTCGCTCGAAGCCGATCCGGCGCTGTGCATCCGCGGCAACCGCAACGAAATCTACAGCGCGTTCTCGAATCTCGTGTTCAACGCGGTTCACTACACGCCGGCGCGCGGCGTCATCCAGATTCGCTGGTACGCTGACGACGACGGTGCGCACCTGGAAGTCGAGGACAACGGTGTCGGCATTTCGGACGAGCATCTGGACCGCATCACCGAGCGCTTCTATCGCGTCGACCCATCGCGCGCCCGCAGCGACGGCGGCACCGGGCTGGGGCTGTCGATCGTCAAGCACGTGCTGCTGCGCCACGATGCGACGCTGGAGGTGAGGAGCGTGCCGGGCGAGGGGAGCACGTTCCGCTGTGATTTCCCGCCCGAGGCCATCGTCGCGGAAGAACCGCTGCAGCAACGCAGCGAAAGCGCCGCGTGAAGGGCGGCCCGCTGCGTCAGTCCGCCTCGCCGCGACCCCGTTTCAGTTCCTCGGCGATCTGTTCCAGTGCGACATGGCGCACGTCCTTGCCTTCGACGAGGTAAATCGCGTTCTCGCAGATGTTGTCCGCGTGGTCACCGATGCGCTCGAGCGAGCGCACGGCGAGCACGGCGTCGAGGACGCCGCGGATGCTGCGCGGGTCTTCCATCATGTAGGTGATCAGCTGTCGCATCACGGCCTCGCCTTCCTTGTCGACCTCGGGGTCCTCCTGCGCGACGGCGAGGGCCGCGTGGGAGTCCATGCGCGCGAACGCGTCGAGCGCGGAGCGCAGCATGCGCCGTACGCGGTGCCCCATCGCGAGCACCCCGACGTAATAGGAACGCGGGCTGCCGGTTTCGACCATGTTCGCGACGATGCGCGCGACTTTCTTGGCCTCGTCGCCGATGCGCTCGAGATCGGTGATCACCTTGCTGATCGCGAGCACGAGGCGCAGGTCGCTCGCCGCCGGTTGGCGACGCAGCAGGATTGCGGTGCACTCGGCGTCGATCTCGACCTCCATGTCATTGACCTTGTAGTCGCTGGACGCCACCTGCTCGGCGAGTTCGTAGTTCGAGCGTGACAGGGCTTCGAGTACCTGGCTCAGGTTTTCCTCGACCAGCCCGCCCATCGCGAGCACCCGCGAGCGGATGTCCTCGAGTTCCTTGTCGAACTGTTGCGAGATGTGATGCGTACGACTCATGACCATGACGGATGCTCCGTTGGCGACCGGCGGCGCTGACTTTGCGTCAGCCGTAGCGGCCGGTGATGTAGTCTTCGGTCTGCTTGTGCTTCGGCGTCGTGAACAGTTGCTTCGTCTCGCCGAACTCGATGAGGTTCCCCATGTACATGAACGCCGTGTAGTCGGACACGCGGGCGGCCTGCTGCATGTTGTGGGTCACGATCACGATCGTGTAGTTCTCTTTCAGTTCGTAGATCAGTTCCTCGATCTTGAGTGTCGACAGCGGATCCAGCGCGGATGCCGGCTCGTCGAGCAGCAACACCTCGGGCTCGATGGCGATCGCGCGGGCAATGACCAGGCGCTGCTGCTGGCCGCCGGACAGGCCCAGCGCGCTGTCGTGCACGCGGTCCCGGACCTCTTCCCACAGCGCGGCGCCGCGCAAGGCTTTTTCCACCGCCCGGTCGAGCACGCGCCGGTTCTTGATGCCCTGGATGCGCAGCCCGTAGGCGACGTTCTCGTAGATCGACTTCGGGAAGGGATTCGGCTTCTGGAACACCATGCCGACGCGGCGACGCAGGTTCGCGACGTTGACCGCGGGGTCGACGATGTTCTCGTCCATCAGCTTGATCGAGCCGGTGATGCGCACGCTGTCGATCAGTTCGTTGAGGCGATTGAAGCAGCGGAGCAGCGTCGACTTGCCGCAACCGCTGGGCCCGATGAAGGCGGTGACCCGCTTCTCCGGGATGCTCATGTTGATGTTGTGGAGCGCCTGCTTATCGCCGTAGAAAAGGCAGAGGTCCTCGATGCGCAGGCACTCGCGCACGGCCTGCGCGCGCGGCGCCTGGGCGGGCTGGCCGTCGCGCAGCGCGTGGAAGTCCAGCCCGTGGCTCATCGCGCCTGCCTCCGGTTCGGCGGCGACCGTGTTCGCGGCCCCCTGTTCAAGTCTCTGCTGCATTGTACTTCTCCCGCAGGCGATTGCGGATGCGGATTGCGGCCAGGTTGAGCGACATGATGATGATCACGAGCAGCAGCGCCGTGGAGTAGACCAGCGGGCGCGCCGCTTCGACGTTCGGGCTCTGGAAGCCGACGTCGTAGATGTGGAACCCGAGGTGCATGAACTTGCGGTCGAGGTGCAGGTACGGGAAGTTGCCGTCCAGCGGCAGCGCCGGCGCGAGCTTCACGACGCCCACCATCATCAGCGGCGCCACTTCGCCCGCGGCGCGGGCGACCGCGAGGATGAGCCCCGTCATCATCGCCGGGGTCGCCATCGGGAGCACGGTGCGCCACAGGGTCTCGGCCTTGGTCGCGCCAAGCGCGAGGCTGCCTTCGCGGATGGCGCGCGGGATGCGGGTCAGGCCTTCCTCGGTGGCGACGATGACGACCGGCACGGTCAGCAGCGCCAGCGTCAGCGACGACCACAACAGGCCCGGGGTGCCGAAGGTCGGCGTCGGCAGCTTGTGCGAGAAAAAGGCCTGGTCGATGGAACCGCCGACGAAGTAGACGAAGAAGCCGAAGCCGAACACGCCGTAGACGACCGACGGCACGCCGGCGAGGTTGTTCACCGCGATGCGGATGGCGCTCGTGACCGGGCCCGGCTTCGCGTATTCACGCAGGTAGACCGCGGCGACCACGCCGAAGGGCGTGACGAAGATGGACATGATGATGACCATCAGCACCGTGCCGAAGATCGCGGGAAAAACGCCGCCTTCGGTGTTCGCCTCGCGCGGTGCGTCGGCAACGAATTCCCACAGTTTCGCGCAGTAATGCCCGACCTTGGCCGTCAGCGGCATCGCATTGGGCAGGTAGACGCGGACGATCTTGGAGAGCGGGATCTCGCGCTCCTCGCCGGTCGCCGTGACGAACAGCAGGCTGTCGCGCTCGATCTCCGCCATGCGCGCGCCGAGGAGGGTCGTCAGTTTCGTGTACTCGGCCTCGAGCGCCGTGCGCCTGCTCGCGATGGCGGCAAGCTCGGCGTCGGCTGAACCGGCTTCACGCAGGACGCGCTCACGCAGGCGCAGTTGCTCGAGATCGTAGTTGACCGCGCCGATTTCGTCGGTCTGCAGGTGCTGGATGCGCTCGTTCAGCGCGTGGCGGCGCGCCATGCGCGGCGCGAGATCATGCAGCCAGTCACCACCGGCGACCACCTGGCCACCCTCGCGGATTTCCTTGACGTAGCCGTAGAGGTTGCCCCATTCGGTGCGCTCGATGACGACCGCGTCGGCCGGGTAGTCGGTGCTGGCGATGCGGGGTTCGTCTATCCACCGGAAGTCGGCGCCGCCGATGTCGCGATTGCCGACCTGGACGAGCACGCGATCGACGACGGTCGCGCCCTCGGGCACCGTGCCACCGGCCTCCCGGACCCGCGAGGCGGCCACGGTCTCGCGGTCGACGATCGCACCGAGCACGCGCTCGGCCGCCGCGGCCGGCTGCGTCAGTTCCATCAGGGCGACGCGCGAGGGCCAGAAGTGGGCGAGGCCGTTCGCCGCGATCAGGATCAGCAGGCCGAAGACCATCACGAGGCTCAGGGACACGGCGCCCGCCGTCAGCCACACCCACGGACTGCCGCTGCCGATCCAGTGTTTGATCGTTCCGCTCATCGCGGCGCTCCTACAGGTTGCCGTAACGCTGCCGCAGCCGCTGGCGGACGATTTCGGCGACGGTGTTGAACAGGAAGGTCACGAGGAACAGCACGAGCGCGGCGAGGAACAGCACGCGGTAATGCGTGCTGTTGACCTCCGACTCGGGCATTTCGACCGCGATGTTGGCCGACAGCGCACGGAAGCCTTCGAATATGCTGAGGTCCATCACCGGCGTGTTGCCGGTCGACATCAGGACGATCATCGTTTCGCCGACGGCGCGGCCGAGGCCGATCATCACCGCCGAGAAGATGCCGGGACTCGCGGTCAGGAGCACGACGCGCGCCATCGTCTGCCAGGGCGTCGCGCCCAGCGCGAGCGAACCCGTGGTGAGCTGGCGGGGCACGGAGAAGATCGCGTCCTCGCTGATCGAGTAGATATTCGGGATCACGGCGAAGCCCATCGCGATGCCGACGACCAGCGAATTGCGCTGTTCATAGGTCATGCCGAACTCGGTGCCGAGCCAGCGCGGCAGGTTGCCGCCGAAGAAGAGCTGCTCGATGGGCTGGCTGACCGCCATGGACAGCCACAGCGCGGCGACGAGCAGCGGGATCAGCAACAGGATTTCGCGACCCGGTTTCACCAGCCGCTGCACGCCCGCCGGCACCTGGCTCCACACCAGGGAGGCGACGCCGACGCTGAGCGGCATCAGGAGCATGGAGAGGAAGAAGCCGATCAGGTGCGACTCGATCAGCGGCGCGAGCCAGAGTCCGGCGAGGAAACCGAGGATCACCGTGGGCAGGGCGGCCATGATTTCGATCGAGGGCTTCACCACCGAGCGCAGGCGGGGGTGCATGAAGTACGCCGTGTAGATGGCGCCGAGGATCGCGAGCGGCACGGCGAAGAACAGCGCGTAGAACGCGGCCTTGATCGTGCCGAAGGTCAGCGGGGTCAGGCTGAACTTGGGTTCGAAGTCGCTACTCGCCGACGAGGACTGCCAGATGAATTCGGGCTGGGCCCGGCCCTCGTACCAGACTTTGGCCCAAAGTGACTTGAACGACACCTCGGGGTGCTCGTTGTGCAGTTCGAACTCGCGGCTGCGTCCGTCGGCGGCGACCGCGACCAGCGTGTGCGCGCGGGGCGAAATGGCGAGCGCGCTGGCCCCGGCGATGCCGGTCTCGGCGGTCAGCAGCGTGCGCTCGGCCGTCGTGTGGTAGACGGCGAGCCCGCCGTCGACGTCGATGGCGACGAAACCCTTGCGGAAGTACTCGGGTTCGATGCGCCGGATCGGCCGCTTCAGATCGGTGAATTCGCGCACCAGCGTCAGGCGGAAATTGTTCGCCTCGTCACGCACCGGAAACCACTGCGCGACGCGGCCCCGGCTGTCACCGACGAGCAGGGACGTGCCGCCGGCAAGGAAGCGCACGTCCGTGAGCTCGACGCCGGGCGGTACGAGCTGCACGGTCTCGACCAGCTTTGGCTGCGACTTGTTGCGGATGTTGTAGAAGCTCACCTCGCGCCCGGTGACGACGTAGAGCTCCTGCTGGTCGACGTCCAGCAACAGGTGGTCGGCCGGGGCCGGCAGCTTCACGACGTCGACGACTTCGGTTTCGAAACTGCGCTCGTCCTCGTCGAGCAGCAGGCCCTGGGCCGGCTTGATGTGCGCGAGCCTGAGCACCCCGTCCGTGCCGGAGGCGGCGAGGGTGGTCAGGTCGTCCGCGCTGGCGACCGCGAGCTGGTCGATGGTTGCGCCGGGCGGCAGCAGCTGCAGGGGTTCGGCGCCCAGCGGAAACGTGACGGTCGGGACTACCCGGCGCTGGTTGTCCGCAAAACTCACCCGGTAGAGGGGCTTGGCGACCAGTGCCTTGCCGTCCGCCAGCGCCAGCGCGAGCGGCCCGTGGTCGTGGTAGGCCGGCAGGCCGGCCACCAGGCGGCCCCCGGCGGGCAGCAGGTTGCCGGCGCCGAGCTCGGTGCCGTCGGTGGCGAGCTGGAAGCGGTAATCGCCGTTCGCGTCGACGACGAAACGGACGTCGCCGGTCTCATTCAGGGACAGGTGGCTGAGCGAGGCCGGCAGGCTGTCCTCGCGGCCGGGGCTCAGGTCCGCCGATTTGAACAGGGGCAGGACCACCCACAGCAGGTAGAAGAAGATCGTCACCAGGGCAATGATGACGGTGACGCCGCCGACCCCCATCACCGCGCCGAAGATGCGGTCCTTGGTCATGCGCCAGCCGCGATGGGACAGCTCGGCCTTGGATACTTCGGAGAACAGCGCGTCTGACACGGTCGGACCTTGGGGTGCTGGCGTCTGGGGCCGCAATTATGCGAGGAACAGGGGTGGCCGCGCACCCCGTCTGATCAATCGGACCGGGCCCCCGGGTCCCGGTCCGACGTCAGCATGCCGTGGTTTCGCTACTGTGCCGTGACACCGAGCTTCGGCAGGACCTTCGCGACGACCGTGCCCGGCAGGGGGATGTAGCCGTCCTTGACCACGACCATCTGGCCGGTTTTCGACAGCACCATCTTCAGGAACTCGGCTTCGAGCGGGGGCAGCGCCTCGTTCGGGTGCTTGTTCACATAAACGTACAGGAAGCGCGACAGGGGATATTCGCCCGACAGCGCGGTCTTGGTGGAGGCCTCGACGAACTCGCCCCCCTCGGTTTTCGCCAGCGGCACGATGCGCACGCCGGAGGTCCGGTAGCCCTCGCCCGAGTAGCCGATGCCGTTGATGGACTTGGTGATGCCCTGGACCACGGAGGCCGAACCCGGCTGCTCGTTCACGCTGTTCTTGAAGTCACCCTTGCACAGCGCCGTTTCCTTGAAATAGCCGTAGGTCCCGGACACCGAGTTGCGCCCGAACAGCTGGATCTTCTGGTTCTGCAGGTCGCCGGTGAGGCCGAGGTCACCCCAGGTCAGCAGGTCACGCTCGTAGCCGCAGGCCCGGGTCGCCGAGAAGATGGCGTCAACCTGCGGGATGGTCAGGCCCTTGATCGGATTGTCCTTGTGCACGTAGACCGCCAATGCGTCGACGGCCACCGGGATCGCCGTCGGCTTGTAGCCGTGCTTCGACTCGAAGGCCTCGATTTCCTCGCTCTTCATCTGGCGGCTCATCGGCCCCAGCGTCGCGGTGCCCTCGGTCAGCGCCGGCGGCGCGGTGCTGGAACCCGCGGCCTGGATCTGGATTGTGACGTTGGGGTAGAGGCGCTTGAATTCCTCGGCCCACAGGGTCATCAGGTTCGCGAGCGTGTCGGAACCGACGCTCGACAGGCTGCCCGACACGCCGCTGCCCTTGACGTACTCCGGCACGGCAGCGTCCACCTCGGTCGACTCGGCGTGGACGCTGCAGGTAATGGCAAGGCCGACGACGGCAGCCGCCAGGCGTTTCAGTTTGATCACGGGACAGTCCTCATCTAAAAGCTGGGGGCATTAGAAGGGGGGAATGTTACAAGTAAATGACGACTTACTTGACCGCCACGAGGTAGCTGATCCAGCCGGCATCGGGATCAGCGGTTTCGGCGGGCGAGAATTCGCCGTTCGGCTCGCCGCTCTTCTCGTCCCAGCCCTGCGTGTAGACGATGACCTGCCCGAAGCCGGCCTCGGTCAGCAACTCGCGGATTTCGGGCAGGGTCCACAGCCGCCACTCGTAGCTGAAGGCCTGCTTGAGGCTCGACCCGTCCTTGAACTTGAAGTGGATGTGGCAGGTCATGTCGCCGGTCAGCGGGTTGTAGCTCGCCTGCTCCCACACGTACGTGAAGCGGCCGACCTTGCGCGGCTCCTTCAGCACGCGGAACGCATCGTAGCCACCGTAGCAATCGAGGACGAAGAGGCCGTCCTTGACGAGGTTCTGGCGGACGGTGCTGAAGTATTCCCGCATCTGGTCGCGGGTCTTGAAGATCCAGTAGCTGAAGTTCATCGCGAGCAGCACATCGACGTGGCGCGCCTTCGCGGTCAGCACGTTCGCCTCGAGCAGGCGCACGCGCTTGCGCGCCGCCGGGCTCAAGGGGTCGATGTGGTGTTCGCGCCCCCACGCAAGGACCGAGGCATCGAGGTCGACCCCGATGGCGACGTTGTCGCGCCGGCGGCGAACCCATTCGGCGCAGACGTTCGCCGTGCCGCAGAAGTCCTCGCGCAGCCAGCGGGCGCGCCGGCCGCGCAGTTCGCGGAAGGTCGTGTCGACGAAATCGATTTCCGCTTCGGCGTTCTGCACGGATTTTTCGTACAGCACGTGCCGGTCCGCACGTGCCGCAAGCGTCTGGGTGCGGCGACCGCCCCGACGGGCCGGTGCCTTGGAAGTGGCCTTGGAGTTCGCTTTCATGATGAAACGATCGACCCGCTATACTGGTGGCAAGGCCGCGCATAGTAGCAGAGGCCACCTTGCGCCGAATGGCCCCGCCCCCAGACACCGAGTTCACCTGCAATGGACGCCAAGACCCTCGACGTCAACGACCCCCAGTACTTCATCAATCGCGAACTGTCCCTGCTGGAATTCAACCGGCGTGTCGTCGAGCAGGCGAAGGACCGCAGCAATCCGCTGCTGGAGCGGCTGCGCTTCCTGTGCATCGCGAGCAGCAATCTCGACGAATTCTTCGAAATCCGCGTCGCCGGCCTGAAACAGCAGGTCGCCTACAAGGCCGGCCAGCTCGGGCCGGACCAGCTGAGCCCGGCCGAGCAGCTCAAGCGCATCGGCGAGGTCGCGCAGCTGCTGGTCGCCGAACAGTACCGGGTGCTGAACGAGGAGCTGACGCCGCTGCTGGCCGACGAGGGCATCCGCTTCCTGCGCCGGAACGAGTGGAACGCGCGGCAGAGCGCGTGGGTCAAGCGGCATTTCTATCGCGAACTCCTGCCGGTGCTCTCGCCGATCGGCCTCGACCCGTCGCATCCGTTTCCGCGCATTCTCAACAAGAGCCTGAATTTCATGGTGTCGCTCGAAGGCACCGACGCCTTCGGCCGCGACAGCGCGATCGCAATCGTCCAGGCGCCGCGCGCCCTGCCGCGCATCATCAACATCCCGCCGGAATACGCGACCGGCCCCCACGAGTTCGTGTTCCTGTCCTCGATCATCCACGCCCACGTCAGCGACCTCTTCCCCGGGATGCGGGTAACGGGCTGCTACCAGTTCCGGGTGACGCGCAACAGCGAACTGTTCGTCGAGGACGAGGAGGTGGAGGACCTCCTCCACGCGCTCGAAGGCGAGCTGCACCAGCGCCGTTTCGGCGACGCGGTCCGCCTCGAGGTCGCGGCGGACTGCCCGGACGTGATGACGCGCCTGCTGCAGCACGAGTTCGACCTGGGCGCAGCGGACATCTACCGCTGCAACGGGCCGGTGAACCTGCAGCGGATGATGGCGGTGCCGGACATGATCGACCGGCCGGACCTGAAGTTTCCGGCCTTCACGCCCAGCCGGCCACGGCGCCTGCCCCCGAATGCCGATTTCTTCGACGTGATGCGCCGCGGCGACCTCCTGCTGCACCACCCGTACCAGTCATTCCTGCCGGTCGTCGAATTCCTGCGCCAGGCGGCGCAGGACCCCGACGTGCTGGTGATCAGGCAGACCCTCTACCGCACCGGCCCGGACTCGCCGATCGTCAAGACCCTGGTCGACGCCGCGCGGGCGGGCAAGGAAGTGACGGTCGTCGTCGAGCTGAAGGCGCGCTTCGACGAAGAGGCGAACATCGAGCTCGCAACGCGGCTGCAGGAAGCCGGCGCGCACGTCGTCTACGGCGTCGTCGGCTACAAGACGCACGCGAAGATGGTCCTGGTGGTCCGCCGCGAAGGCAAGCAGCTGCGGCGCTACGTGCATCTCGCGACCGGTAACTACCACCCCCGGACCGCCCGCCAGTACACCGACTTCGGCCTGTTCACCTGCGACAACGCGATCGGGATCGACGTCCAGCGCATCTTCCACCAGCTGACCGCGCCCGGACGGGCCGGCAAGCTGAAGAAGCTGCTGCAATCGCCCTTCACGCTGCATGCGCGGGTGCTGGAACTCATCGGCCGCGAGGCGGCCAACGCCCGCGCCGGCAAGCCCGCCCGCATCATTGCCAAGATGAACGCCCTGGTCGAAGTGCACACGATCGCCGCGCTCTACGAGGCCTCGCGCGCAGGCGTGAAGATCGACCTCATCGTGCGCGGCATCTGCGCGCTGCGGCCCGGCATTCCGGGCATCTCGGAGAATATCCGGGTGCGCTCGGTGATCGGCCGCCTGCTCGAGCACTCGAGGGTGTTCTACTTCGAGAACGAAGGCACGCCCGAGGTCTTCCTGTCGAGCGCCGACTGGATGGGGCGGAATTTCTTCAGCCGCATCGAGGTCTGCTTCCCGGTGGCGGAGAAGCGGCTGCGCGACCGGGTGGTCAAGGAAGGGCTGGAAATGTACCTGCACGACACCGCGCGCGCGTGGGAACTGCAGAGCGACGGCAGCTATGTCCACGTGCGCGCCGGCAAGCACCCGCGTGACGCCCAGCAGCAGTTGCTGGAGCAGCTGAGCGAATTCACGACCGGCTGAACGGCGGCGCCGGGGGCGCCGCGGACGCTCACTTGAAGCGCAGCTTGTAGCCCACCGCCTTCATGTAGTCGGCCTCCTGGGCGAGGTCGGCACTGGTCAGCGGGTGGCCCTCCAGCCAGCCCCGCGGAAAGCTCAGGCGCAGGGTTTTCGGTTCGGCCTTCAGGCTGACCTCGGGCGGCGCCGCCGCGCCGCGCGCCCTGTGCAGCACCACCGCGAGCCGCAGCAGCAGCGTGAGTTTCAGCAGTTCGTCCGCCTGTGGCCCGGTGCCGAACTCGGCGAGCGGGATCTTGCGCCGATGGGCCCGGACCAGCGTCGCCAGCCGGTCCTGGTCGCCGCGCGCGAAGCCGGGCATGTCGAGGTTGTGCAGCAGGTAGGCCCCGTGCTTGTGATACTGGGAGTGGGACACGGTGTTGCCGATCTCGTGCAGCGCCGCGGCCCACTGCAGCAGGCGCTCGTCCTCCTCGCTGTCCAGCCGCCAGTCGGCCGCGACCTGCGTGAGGAACTGGCCGACACTGGCTTCGACGCGCGCGACCTGCGAGCGGTCGACGCCGAAACGCTGCATCAGGCCCTCGACCGTGCGCTCGCGCACGTCTTCGTGCTCGATGCGGCCCATGAGGTCGTACAGCAGGCCCTCGCGCAGCGCGCTGTCGGACACCCGCATGCGCTCGATGCCGAGTTCCTCGAATGCGCCGATGACGATGGCCACCCCGCCGGGGAACACCGCGCGACGATCGGCGGCGACGCCGATGTCGCCAAGGCGATCGATGTGCCCGAGCGCGATCATCGCCGCCCGCAGCCGCTGCAGGCCGTCGCGGGTGATTCCGTCCTTGGACCAGCCGTTGTGGGCGAGGACGTCGCTGACCGAGGTCATCGTGCCGGACGCGCCGATCGCGGTCTGCCAGCCGGCACGGCTGACCGCCTCCTCGATCGGCTCCAATTCCTGGCGGGCAATGATTTCCGCCGCACGCAGCCGGCGGTTGTCGATGCCGCCGTCGCGGAACATGGCCACGCTCATGCTGACGCAGCCGATGTGCAGGCTTTCCATCATCAGGGGCTCGAAACGCCGGCCGATGATGAGTTCCGTGCTGCCGCCACCGATGTCGATCACGAGCCGGAGGTCGGCATCATCCTGCAGGCCGTGCGACACGCCGAGGTAGATGAGCCGGGCCTCCTCGTAGCCGGACACAATATCTATATGGTGTCCGAGCGCCGCCTCGGCGCGCGGCAGGAAGCTTGCCGAATTGCGCGCCTTGCGCAGCGCGTTGGTGCCGACCGCGCGGACCGCGCCGGCCGGCAGGTGCCGGATCCGCTGCCCGAAGCGGTCCAGGCAGCGCAGCGCGCCCTCGCAGGCCTCCTCGGTCAGCCGGTTCTGCGCGTCGAAGCCGGCCGCCAGCCGGATGACCTCGCGCAGGCGGTCGACGACCTTGATGTGGCCGTCCTGCGGATGGGCGACCACGAGGTGGAAACTGTTGGAGCCGAGGTCGACGGCCGCGATGGTGGCTGGATTGGATTTCGGCATTCGCGCTGGCGGGACTCCGGTTCGGCGAGGGGCCCGGGTTCGGGCCGGGCGGATTATAGCCACAGTAGTTGAAAAATCCGTGTCGGGCGCGCCTGCAACGATTCCATGCGTATAATGGCGCCCCTTTCGAGTGATACCCCCCGCCGCCGTGATCGCCAACCTGCGTAATATCGCCATCATCGCCCACGTCGATCATGGCAAGACCACCCTCGTCGACCAGCTCCTGCGCCAGTCCGGCACGCTCTCCGCCCGCAAGGACGTCGGCGAGCGGGTCATGGACAGCAACGACATCGAGCGCGAGCGGGGCATCACCATTCTCGCGAAGAATACCGCCATCAACTGGCAGGAATACCGCATCAACATCGTCGACACGCCCGGCCACGCCGATTTCGGTGGCGAGGTCGAGCGCATCCTGTCGATGGTCGACTCGGTGCTGCTCCTCGTCGACGCCGTCGACGGCCCGATGCCGCAGACCCGCTTCGTCACGCAGAAGGCCTTCGCGCAGGGCTTGAAGCCCATCGTCGTGATCAACAAGATCGACCGCCCCGGCGCCCGCCCGGCCTGGGTCCTCGATCAGACCTTCGACCTCTTCGACCGCCTCGGGGCCACCGAGGAGCAGCTCGACTTCCCCGTCGTCTACACGTCGGCGACGCTGGGCTTCGCACGCAACGAGCCCGATGGCCCGGAACAGGACATGAACGTGCTGTTCGAGACCATCGTGCGCCAGGTCGCCGCGCCGGACGTCGACCCCGAGGGTCCGTTCCAGATGCAGGTGATCTCGCTCGACTATTCGAGCTACGTCGGCGCGATTTCCATCGGCCGCATCAAGCGCGGCGTCGTCACGCCCGGCATGAACGTCACCGTGATCGACCCCGACGGCCGCACCCGCGGCGGCCGCATCAACGAGGTGCTCGGCTTCCACGGCCTGACGCGCGAACCGCGCCAGTCGGCGTCGGCGGGCGACATCGTCGCCCTGACCGGCATCGAAACCCCCCGCATTTCCGACACCCTGTGCGCACCCACCGCGGTGGAGGCGCTGCCCCCGCTCAAGGTCGACGAACCGACCGTCAGCATGAGCTTCGAGGTGTCCGATTCGCCGTTCGTCGGCCGCGAAGGCCAGTTCGTCACGAGCCGCCAGCTCGCGGAACGCCTCGAGCGCGAACTG
The DNA here is from genome assembly GCA_943370145.1 of Hydrogenophaga intermedia. GTDB lineage: Bacteria > Pseudomonadota > Gammaproteobacteria. Next base: position 22,407 of record CALRPY020000059.1, read on the forward strand.
ATCCACAACGTCGCGCTGCGCGTGGAGCCTACGGACGATCCCAAGCGCTACATCGTGTCCGGCCGTGGCGAGCTGCACCTGTCGATCCTGATCGAGAACATGCGCCGCGAGGGCTACGAACTGTCCGTCGGCCGCCCGAAGGTGATCATGAAGGAAGTCGACGGCGCGCTGCAGGAACCCTACGAGCAGTTGACCGTCGACGTGCCGACGGACTACCAGGGCGCGGTGATGGAGCGGCTGGGCAATCGCCGCGGCACGCTCGTCGAGATGGTGCCGGACGGCCGGGGCCGCGTGCGCCTCGACTACTCGATTCCAGCGCGCGGGCTCATCGGCTTCCGCACCGAGTTCCTGACGGCGACCGCCGGCATGGGCCTGCTCTACCACTCGTTCGAGAAGTACGGCCCGGTGAAGCCGGGCCAGATCGGCGGGCGCATCAACGGCGTGCTGATCTCGAACGGCGCCGGCAAGGCGCTGGCCTATGCACTGTTCAGCCTGCAGGAACGCGGGCGGCTCTTCGTCGGTCACGGTGACGAGGTCTACGAGGGCATGATCGTCGGCCTGCATTCGCGCGACAACGACCTGGTCGTCAACCCGCTGAAGGCGAAGCAGCTGACGAACATCCGCGCCGCCGGCAGCGACGAGAACCTGCTGCTGACCCCGCCGGTCCGTTTCGATCTCGAGCAGGCCCTCGAATTCATCGCCGACGACGAACTCGTCGAGGTCACGCCGGCGGCGATCCGGATCCGCAAGCGCATGCTGAAGGAGAACGACCGCAAGCGGGATTCGCGCAGCCAGGCTGGCTGAACGACCTCCGGGGCCAATGATCGGCCTGCTGCAACGGGTCAGCCGCGCCACCGTCGCGGTGGCCGGGGAACAGGTCGCCGGCATCGGCCGCGGCCTGCTGGTGCTGGTCGGCGTGCAGCCGGCCGATACCGAAGCCGAGGCCGACCGGCTGCTCGACCGCCTGCTCGACTATCGCGTCTTCCCCGACGCGAATGACCGCATGAACCTCAGCCTGCGCGACATCGACGGCGGGCTGCTGCTCGTTCCCCAGTTCACGCTCGCCGCCGACACCTCCCGCGGACGACGGCCCAGCTTCACCAGCGCGGCGCCGCCCGACCTCGGCGCGCGGCTCTTCGATTACCTGGTGACGCGCGCGCGTGCGCAGCGTGGCGACGTCGGCAGCGGGGTGTTCGGCGCCGACATGCAGGTCGCGCTCGTCAACGACGGGCCGGTGACGTTCTGGCTGGAGATTGCGCCGGCCGTCAGCTGAAGTTGATGCGGGCCTCGAGGTTGGTACGCGAGTCGGCGTTGTTGAGCGCCTCCTCGAGATCGATGCGCTCTTCCTTGTAGAGGTTGTAGAGCGCCATGTCGAAGGTCTGCATGCCCTTGGCGCCGCTCGCCTCCATCGCCTCCTTCACGTCACCGACCTGTCCCTTGAGGATCAGGTCCGCGATGTGCGGGGTGTTGATCATGATTTCGATCGCGGCGACGCGGTAACCGTCGATACCCTGCACGAGACGCTGCGAGATCACGGCGCGGATGTTCAGCGAGAGGTCGAGGAACAGCTGCTTGTGGAGGTCCTGCGGGAAGAGGTTGATCACGCGCTCCATCGCCTGGTTCGCATTGTTCGCGTGCAGCGTCGACAGGCACAGGTGGCCCGTGTTGCAGAGTTCCAGCGCCGCCTCCATCGTTTCGCGATCGCGTATTTCGCCGATCAGGATGACGTCCGGCGCCTCGCGCAGCGACGCGCGCAGCGCCGCCCGATAATTCAGCGTGTCGACGCCGATTTCGCGCTGGTTGATGATCGACTTGAGATTGGGGTGCGAGAACTCAATCGGGTCCTCGATGGTGAGGATGTGGCCGGACATCTTCTGGTTGCGCTCGTTGACCATCGCCGCCAGCGTCGTCGACTTCCCCGAGCCGGTCGCGCCGACCATCAGGATGAGCCCGCGCTTGTGCATCACCAGTGATTTCAGGACCTCCGGCAACGCAAGCTCGTCGATCGTGGGAATGGTCGCCGGGATCCGCCGCAGCACCATGCCGACCTCGCCGCGCTGGCGGAAGACGTTGACGCGGAAGCGCGCCGACTTGTCCTCCAGCGAGATCGCGAAATCGCTCTCCATCGTCTGCTCGAAGTGTTCGATCTGGGCGTGCGACATGACGCCGTAGGCCGCCGCGCGGGTCAGTTCCCCGGTCAGCACGGTCTTGCCGACGGAACTGACCTGGCCTTCGATCTTGATCTTGACCGGTGCGCCGACGGTGAAGAACAGGTCGGAGCCTTCCTTGTCGCGGAGCAGTTTGAGGTACGGCGTGATGTCCATGCAGGGTCCTTGCTATCCTTCTCCGTGATCGCGGCGCGCTCAGCGCAGCGCCGTTCCGTGTTCTTCCGCGTCCTCTTCCAGCGACAAGTGCTCGAGACCGGCCAGCTTGTCGGATACCTTCGCGGCCTTGCCCTGCAGCTTGATGCGCAGGCGCAGTTCGTTCATCGAGTCCGCGTTGCGCAGCGCATCCTCGTAGCTGATGAGATCGGCTTCGTAGAGGTCGAACAGCGCCTGGTCGAAGGTCTTCATGCCGAGCTCGTTGGACTTCGACATGATTTCCTTGATTGCATGCACCTCGCCCTTGAGGATCAGTTCCTGGATCAGCGGGGAATTGAGCATCACCTCGATGGCCGCCACCCGGCCCTTGCCGTCCGCCTTCTTCAGCAGGCGCTGGGCGATGAACGCCTTCAGGTTCAGCGACAGGTCCATGAACAGCTGCTGGTGCCGCTCCTCGGGGAAGAAGTTGATGATGCGGTCCAGCGCCTGGTTGGCGCTGTTCGCGTGCAGGGTGGCCATCGCGAGGTGGCCGGTCTCGGCGAAGGTCAGGCCGAACTCCATCGTCTCGCGGTCACGGATTTCACCGAGCAGGATGACGTCCGGGGCCTGGCGCAGCGTGTTCTTCAGCGCGATTCCCCAGTCGTCGGTGTCGACGCCGACCTCGCGCTGCATGACGATGCAGTTCTTGTGCGGGTGGACGTACTCGATCGGGTCCTCGATCGTGATGATGTGGCCGTAGCTGTTCTCGTTGCGGTGGTTGATCATCGCCGCGAGCGATGTCGATTTGCCCGAACCGGTGCCACCGACCATGATGACGAGTCCGCGCTTCGTCATCGAGACGTCCTTCATCACGGGCGGCAGCCCCAGGCCGTCCAGCGTCGGCACCGTGGTCTCGATCGTCCGCAACACCATGCCGGTGTGGCCCTGCTGGATGTAGGCGTTGACGCGGAAGCGGCCGATGCCGGCCGGTGAAATCGCGAAGTTGCATTCCTTGGTGGCTTCGTATTCCTTCAGCTGGCGATCGTTCATGATCGCGTAGGTCAGGGCCTTGCTGTTCTCCGGCGTCAGCTTGGTCTTGGAGACCGGCGTGACCTTGCCGTCGATCTTGATGGCGGGAGGAAAGTCCACGGTGATGAAGAGATCGGACCCCTTCTTGTCGACCATGAGCTTGAGCAGGTCCCGCATGTACTTGATTGCTTGATCCCGTTCCATCAGGGCTCTCCTGCAGTTTGACGCCACGCGACGCGCGGCAAGGCGAGTATTCCACCGATCCCGGCGCGGCTCCGGGACTTCTTCCCGACATTATTCACAAGCTTGCGCCGGGCGGGAATCGTCGCGCGCGGCCGCGCGCCGCCGCCCCTAGAACAGATCCTTGTTGGACGCCTTGGCGCGCGCTTCCACGCGCGACACCAGGCCCTTCTGCACCAGCTGCTGCAGGCACTGGTCCAGCGTCTGCATGCCGAACTGCTGGCCGGTCTGGATGGCCGAGTACATCTGCGCGATCTTGTTCTCGCGGATGAGGTTCCGGATGGCGGGCGTGCCGATCATGATCTCGTGGGCGGCGACGCGCCCACCCCCGTTCTTCTTCAGCAGGGTCTGCGAGATCACCGCGCGCAGGGACTCGGACAGCATCGCGCGCACCATGTCCTTCTCGTCGGCCGGGAAGACGTCGACGATGCGGTCGATCGTTTTCGCCGCCGAGCTCGTATGCAGGGTGCCGAATACGAGGTGGCCGGTTTCGGCGGCGGTCAGCGCGAGGCGGATGGTTTCGAGGTCGCGCATTTCACCGACCAGGATGGTGTCCGGGTCCTCGCGCAGCGCCGAGCGCAGCGCTTCATTGAAGCCAAGGGTGTCGCGATGGACCTCGCGCTGGTTGATCAGGCACTTCTTGCTCTGGTGGACGAATTCGATCGGGTCCTCGATGGTCAGGATGTGACCGTATTCGCTCTCGTTCTTGTGGTTGACCATCGCCGCGAGCGTCGTCGACTTGCCGGAGCCGGTCGGTCCGGTGACGAGGACCACGCCGCGCGGGTAGTCCGAGATGTCCTTGAAGATGCCCGGCGCCTTCAGATCTTCGAGCGACAGGATCGTCGACGGAATCGTGCGGAACACGGCGCCCGCGCCACGGTTCTGGTTGAACGCGTTGACGCGGAAGCGGGCGAGGCCGGGGATCTCGAACGAGAAGTCGCATTCGAGGAATTCCTCGTAATCCTTGCGCTGCTTGTCGTTCATGATGTCGTAGACGAGATCGTGGACATCCTTGTGCTGCATCGCCGGCACGTTGATGCGGCGCACGTCGCCATCGACGCGAATCATCGGCGGCAGGCCCGCCGAGAGATGGAGGTCGGAAGCTCCGTTTTTCACGCTGAAGGCCAAGAGCTCACCGATGTCCATCCACGTTCTCCTTTGCTGTCGAGGCGCCCGCACCGGCCAGCTGCCGCCGCATCTGGCCGCGCGCGATGTTGGTTACAATGGCCAGGCCGCGCCCAGACCTAATGCGTTTTACCAAATCTATCAAGTAAGTTTCTGACTTGTCATGCTTGTTGAGCCGTCCAACCCGAAGTATAGCTGCGGCATCAGTGCCGGCGAGCGCGATGCATAGCGCCGGACTCGACGCCGTGCTGGCCCGCATCCGGGCCGCCGAGGCCGCGCACGGGCGCGCCCCCGGCTCGGTCAGGCTGCTCGCCGCGAGCAAGCAGCAGAGCCCCGGGACCATTCGTGCGACCGCCGCCGCCGGCCAGCACGCGTTCGGCGAGAATTACGTACAGGAAGCCCTGCCGAAGATGGCGGCACTGCGGGACCTGGACTTGAACTGGCACTTCATCGGCCGCATCCAGCGCAACAAGACGCGCGACATCGCCGCCCACTTCGACTGGGTGCACACGCTCGACCGCCTCGACCTCGCACGGCGGCTCGCGGCGCAGCGGCCAGCGGATCTGGCGCCATTGCAGGTGCTCATCGAGGTCAACGTCAGCGGCGAAGCGAGCAAGGGCGGTCTCGCGCCGGAGACGGTACCGGCCTTCGCCGCGGCCCTGCGCGAACTGCCAGGCCTCGTGCTGCGCGGCCTGATGTGCCTGCCCGCGCCCGAAGACGACTTCGCGCGGCAGCGCGCGGCGTTCGCGCGGCTCAGGGGTCTCCTCGCCGCCCTGGGCGACCCCGCGCTCGACACGCTGTCGATGGGGACCTCGTCGGATCTCGAGGCCGCGATCGCGGAGGGCGCCACGATGGTGCGGGTCGGCACGGCGATTTTCGGCGCCCGCGCCTGAGGCCGGGCCGGCGAGGTCCACGGCCGATCGATGGTGCTAAACTCGCCGCTCACCGCGGCCAGCCGGAATACACCACAGCATGACAGCACGCATTGCCTTCATCGGCGCCGGCAACATGGGCCGGGCCATTCTCGGCGGACTGCTCAGGGGCGGTCACGCGCCGGCGCAGCTGCGCGCGGCCGACGCCGATGACAGCGCCCGCGCGCGCGTCACGAGCGAGTTCGGCGTCGTCGCG
>CALRPY020000060.1:0-25391 GCA_943370145.1 Hydrogenophaga intermedia
GGGCGGCGCCGCCGCGGCTTGCGCTGGTCGGCCTGCGCGGTGCGGGCAAAACGACGCTGGGCGCGATGCTGGCGGCGGATCTGGGCTTTTCCTTCGTGGAGCTGAGCCGCGAAATCGAACAGTTCGCCGGCTGCAGCGTCGGCGAGATCCAGGCGCTGTACGGGCCGAACGCCTACCGCCGCTACGAGCGCCGGGCACTGGAGGAAGCGATCCGGATGCACCCGGAGGCGGTCATCGCAACTCCCGGGGGACTCGTGTCCGAGCCGGCCAATTTCAACCTGCTGCTGGAACACTGCGCGACCATCTGGCTGCGGGCCGCGCCGGCCGACCACATGAAGCGCGTGGTCGCGCAGGGCGACCTGCGCCCGATGGCCGGCAACCGCGAGGCGATGGCGGACCTCGAGGCCATCCTCGCCGGGCGCGAGCCGTTCTACGCCAAAGCCGACTTCCAGCTCGACACCAGTGCCGGGTCGCTCGCGGAGACTTTCGAGGCGTTGCGCGCGCTGGCCCGCCGCGCGCTCGGACGCGACGCATGAGCAGGCGCACCGGTTTGCATTTTCGCCTTGACCCATTTCATGGCACGCAATATCGTGCCTGTCTGTTCCCGCTGCGCCCCGAATGCGACAGTCCAGCCCGGAGATCCCCGTGACCCAACACAGCCGAGTCGACTACCAGACCTCTCCCGCGCAATACCGCCACTGGAAGCTGGCCTTCGACGGTCCCGTGGCCACGCTGGCCGCGGATTTCGACGAGGACGCGGGCCTGCAGCCGGGGTACAAGCTCAAGCTCAACAGCTACGACCTCGGCGTCGACATCGAACTGTACGATGCGCTGAACCGTATCCGTTTCGAACATCCGGAAGTGCGCAGCGTGGTCGTCACGAGCGCGCGCGAGCGCGTGTTCTGCTCCGGCGCCAACATCTTCATGCTCGGCCTGTCCAGCCACGCGTGGAAGGTGAATTTCTGCAAGTTCACGAATGAAACACGCAATGGCATCGAAGACTCCTCGCGGTATTCGGGCCTGAAATTCCTCGCCGCCGTCAACGGGTCCTGCGCGGGTGGCGGCTACGAACTCGCGCTCGCCTGCGACGAGATCCTGCTCGTCGACGATCGCTCCAGCGCCGTGAGCCTGCCCGAAGTGCCGCTGCTCGGCGTGCTGCCGGGCACCGGCGGCCTGACCCGCCTGACCGACAAGCGCCACGTGCGACACGATCTCGCCGACGTCTTCTGCACGACGTCCGAGGGCGTGCGCGGGCAGAAGGCGAAGGACTGGCGGCTGGTGGACGACATCGCAAAGCCCGCGCAATTCGCCGCGCGCGTGCGCGAACGCGCGCTCGAGCTCGCGGCGCGGAGCGACCGGCCCGCGGACGGGCAGGGCGTGGCGCTTACGCCGCTCGTGCGCCGCGTCGAGCCGGATGCGCTGCACTACACGCACGTCAGCGTGCAGATGGACCGCGCGAAGCGCACCGCGAGCTTCACCGTGCGCGGCCCGGCCGGCCCGCAGCCGGCGAGCCCCGCCGACATCGAAGCCGCCGGCGCGGCGTGGTATCCGCTCGCCATGGGGCGCGAGCTCGACGACGCCATCCTCTGGATGCGCACGAATGAACTCGAGCTCGGCACCTGGCTGCTGAAGACCGAGGGCGACGTCGCCGCGATGCTCGCCGTCGATGCGACGCTCGCGACCCACGCGGACCACTGGCTGGTGCGGGAAACCGTCGGCCTGCTGCGCCGTACCTTCGCGCGCCTGGACGTCAGCTCGCGCACGCTGTTCGCGCTGATCGAGCCGGGCTCCTGTTTCGCCGGCTCGCTGCTGGAACTCGCGCTGGCCTGCGACCGCGGCTACATGCTGATGCTGCCGGACGACCCGGCGCACACGCCGCGCATCGCGCTGTGCGAGTCGAATTTCGGACTGTTGCCGATGGTGACCGGCGAGAGCCGTCTCGAGCGTCGCTTCTACAACGAGACAGCCCCGCTCGCCGCCGCGCGCGCTCGCCTCGGCGAGCCGCTCGACGGTGATGCGGCGTTCGCGCTCGGGCTCGTCACCAGCATCCCGGACGACATCGACTGGGCCGACGAGACGCGTCTCGCGGTCGAGGAACGCGCCGCAATGAGTCCGGACGCATTGACCGGTATGGAAGCGAGCCTGCGTTTCAACGGGCGCGAGAACATGCTGACCCGCATCTTCAGCCGCCTGAGCGCGTGGCAGAACTGGATTTTCCAGCGGCCCAACGCGGTCGGCGACAGGGGCGCGCTCAAGGTATACGGCAAGGGCGAGAAGGCCGCCTTCGACTGGCAGCGCGTCTGAAGTCCGGCCGGCGCCGCGCGACGTAGCGAATCGCAACGAACAACCGCATCACCCCGCAGCCACGGAGTACGAGATGTCTGCAATCAACTACAGCGAGAAGATCCCCAACAACGTCAACCTGGCGGAGGATCGCGCACTGCAGCGCGCGCTCGAGCAGTGGCAGCCGAACTACCTGAACTGGTGGCAGGACATGGGGCCGGACGGCAGCCAGGACTTCGACGTCTACCTGCGCACCGCGGTCAGCGTCGACCCGCAGGGCTGGGCGAACTTCGGCCACGTGAAGATGCCGGACTACCGCTGGGGCATCTTCCTCAATCCGGCCGAGCAGGATCGCAGGATTCATTTCGGCGACCACAAGGGCGAGGCGGCGTGGCAGGACGTGCCCGGCGAGTACCGCGCCAATCTCCGCCGCATCATCGTCACCCAGGGCGACACCGAGCCGGCGTCCGTCGAGCAGCAGCGCCACCTCGGCCTGACCTGCCCCAGCCAGTACGACCTGCGCAACCTGTTCCAGGTCAACGTGGAGGAGGGGCGCCACCTGTGGGCGATGGTCTACCTGCTGCACAAGTACTTCGGACGCGACGGCCGCGAGGAGGCCGAGGACCTGCTCGAGCGCCGCAGCGGCCAGCAGGACAACCCGCGCATCCTGCAGGCCTTCAACGAGCCGACGCCGGATTGGCTGTCGTTCTTCATGTTCACCTACTTCACCGACCGTGACGGCAAGTTCCAGCTCTGCGCGCTCGCGGAGTCGGCCTTCGATCCGCTCGCGCGCACGACGCGCTTCATGCTGACCGAGGAAGCGCACCACATGTTCGTCGGTGAATCCGGCGTGTCGCGCGTGATCCAGCGCACCTGCCAGGTCATGAACGACCTGAAGACCGACGACCCGGGCCGCCTGCGCGCCGCCGGCGTCATCGATCTGCCGACGCTGCAGCGCTACCTCAACTTCCACTTCAGCGTGACCATCGATCTGTTCGGCGCGGACGAGTCGAGCAATGCGGCGACTTTCTACTCCACGGGCCTCAAGGGCCGGTACGAGGAAGGCAAGCGCGCCGACGACCACCAGCTCAAGGGCCAGACCTACACCGTGCTGCAGGCCCGCGATGGCCGGCTCGTCGAGAAGGAAGTCCCGATGCTGAATGCCTTGAACGAAGTGTTGCGCGACGACTTCATCAGGGATTCGATTGCAGGGGTGGAGCGCTGGAACAAGGTCATCGAGAAGGCCGGCATCCCGTTCCGCCTGAAGACGCCGCACAAGGCCTTCCACCGCAATATCGGCAGCCTCGCGGGCCTCAAGGTCTCGCCGGAAGGCCAGATCGTCAGCGACGCCGAGTGGGCGGCCCGCGTCAACGAGTGGCTGCCGAGCGCCAGCGATCGCGCCTTCGTCGCGAGCCTGATGGGACGGGTCGTCGAGCCGGGCCGCTTCGCGAACTGGATCGCACCGCCGGCGATCGGCATCAATCGCCAGCCGGTCGATTTCGAGTACGTGCGCTTCAACTGAGCGCAGCTCGCGGCCGGCACCGCCCGTAGGTTGGGCTGACGCAGGAAGCCCAACACACAGCGGCGCCGGCCCGTACCGCACGGGTATCGGGCAAGCTGCAGCACCCGCATCCCGTAGCCCGGGTGCAGCGCAACCCGGGGCCGGCGTCTCGCCGTGTCCCAGGATCCCTACGCAGGCTGGCGCACACGTGTCATGACTGCGGGGGCTGGCCGGCAGCCGACGAGACGACAGGCGAACTGGGGGACTTCATGACGGAGACGACGGCGGATGTCATCAGGCAGCACCTGATCGACCCTGAGATCTGCATACGCTGCAATACCTGCGAAGCCACCTGTCCGGTGGGTGCGATCACGCACGACAGCCGCAACTACGTGGTGGACGCCGCGAAGTGCAACCTCTGCATGGCCTGCGTGCCGCCGTGTCCGACGGGCAGCATCGACAACTGGCGCACCGTGCCGGCGGCCACCGCCTACAGCGTGGAGGCGCAGCTCGGCTGGGACGAACTGCCGCCTGAACTTTCGCCCGACATGCTGGCGGAGGCCGGTGGGAGCGCCGTGCCCGTGACGGCGGCGGTTGCGGCTGTGGTCCCCGACGGCGCAACCCCGTTCAACAGCGCGAGCTGCAACGCGACCGTGCCGCCGTGGAGCGCGGCGCATGCCTACACCAATCTTTACGGGCCCCGCGCGCCGGAACCCTGGGTGAATGCCACGGTGGTCGGCAATGTCCGAGTGACCGAGGTCGGCACGGAGTACGACACCCACCATGTGGTGCTGGACTTCGGGACCATGCCCTTCCCGGTGCTCGAGGGACAGAGCATTGGCATCCTGCCGCCGGGCGCCGATGCCGACGGCCGGCCGCATCACCCGCGCCAGTACAGCGTCGCGAGCCCGCGCAACGGGGAACGGCCGGGCTACAACAACGTCTCGCTGACCATCAAGCGCGTGCTGGAGGACCACCAGGGCCGGCCGGTGCGTGGCATCGCGAGCAACTATCTCTGTGACTGCGCGATCGGCGACCAGGTGCGGGTCACGGGGCCTTTCGGCGCCAGTTTCCTGATGCCCAACCATCCGCGCAGTCATCTCGTGATGATCTGCACCGGTACGGGCAGCGCGCCGATGCGCGCGATGACGGAGTGGCGGCGCCGGCTGCGCGCCGACGGCAAGTTCGAGGGCGGCAAGCTGCTGCTGTTCTTCGGCGCGCGCACGAAGGAGGAACTGCCTTACTTCGGTCCGCTGCAGAACCTGCCCAGGGACTTCATCGACATCAACCTCGCTTTCAGCCGCACCCCGGGCCAGCCGCGCCGCTACGTGCAGGACCTGATGCGCGAGCGCGCGGCCGATCTCGCGGCGCTGCTGGGCGATCGGAACAGCCATTTCTACGTCTGCGGCCTGAAGGCGATGGAGGAGGGCGTCGTGCTCGCCCTGCGCGACATCGCCACGCAGGCCGGCCTCGCCTGGGAGGCGATTGCCGCCGATCTCAAGCGCGAGGGGCGGCTGCACCTCGAAACCTACTGAACATGCCTGCGGCCCGGGTCCGTATCGCGGGCCGGGCTTGCCGGGCGCAGGCGATCTTCACGTATTCGAAGTCGCCCGCCCGCTGGTTGATGCCGGCGCGCGGCGGTGCTGTCCAACGCGCGCAACGGCCGGGTTCCACGCAGGGTTTCATCAGCGAGCCGATGAACGCCAGGTCGGCATCGTGCGGCAGCCAGTCCCCCTTGCCGCGTCCCCACGCCGCCGCGTCGAGCAGGCGTCCGTCCGGGCTGATGCGGCGGCCCCTGCATTCCCCGATGCGGCAATTGAAGCCCTTGTGCGGCTGGCTGATAACGACAGCCAGTCCGGCGTGCGCTCGTTGAAAGCGCCGAGGATGCGCGGGTTGTCGGCCGGGCCGCTGCGCCGCTCGAGCAGCGCCCGCGCTTCCTCGACGAACACGTCGCCGCGGATCGATTCAGGCGCTTCCGTCAGTACATCGGCGGCATCGGCCCATGGATACTCCTGCGCAGGACGTTGCATCGGCCACGTTGCAGAGCAAGTATCCTGCTGGCAGTAACGAAGGATTTGATCCCCCGGCAGCGTCCGCGGCGCGCGCTCCCTGGGCCCTGCGCCAACGGAACCATCTCGCCGAACGGAGGAGGAACCACTTGAAGACCTTCGCCTGGATACTGGCTGCGCTCGCTGGCCTGGGCCTCGTCGGGCTGCGGCAACTCGCCCACGGAAATTGGGGTTGGGCGCCGCTGCATGGCGCCGAGTTCGACGCGGATTCCTGCGCGCTCTATCACGTGATGCGCGGCCTCGAACAGGACCCCGCCCAGGATCCCGCCAACGCCGCGCTGGTCGAACGCTGCCGGCCGCGCTCGCAGGAAAACGTGTGGTTGCTGTCGCAGACCGGTGACGCGCTGCGCTTCGATCGACCCTCGCTGGTGAGATTGCGCATCGACGGCGTCGACATGGCGGTCGACCACCATGTCGAGAACCCGGTGATCATCGTCGAATTTCCCTATCCGCCGGTGCCGCTGGAAGCCGGCGCCCACTGGCGGGCGCCGGGCGACGGGCAGCGCCGCTTGCGGGACGACGAACAGGAACGCCTGTCGCGTTACTGGAACCCGAGCTGGGCGGAACTCTTCGCCGAATGGTCTCTGGGGCGCGGTGAACACGAGGTGTGGCTGGGACGCGCGGCGATCCGGGATGCCCGGCACTGTGCGAGCGTCGAGGAACATGCGGCGCGCGGCGCGCGCATGTGCGTGCTGCACGTCACCAATCACAAGGGCGAGCCGGTCAGCGTGCGCTTTCCCCTCGACGAGGCGGTCGAGTGGCGGCTCGAGATGCTCGGGATCTGCCGCTTCGGGGGACGTGTCCGCCGGTGGCACAACCTTTTGCTGCAGTCCTGGTTCGGCCGCGTCGAGTACGCCGACGCGGGCTGCACGCCCTATGTCCCGGAGAAATCCTGAGCACTCGCGCCGACTTCCCGCACCATCACAGCGAGCGCATGGCCCTGCGCGACCGCGCTGGCGTGGTAACGGAAACCCGCGCGCGCGAACCAGGCTTGCGCCGATTCCGTGAACAGGTAGACCTGCTCGTACGAAGTGGCGGCAAGGGCGTCGAGTGCGGCCTTCACCAGCGCCGCGCCGATGCCGCGCCGCCGCGCGCGCGGCGACACGTAAAGGCTCGCCAGCCACGGGTTCAACGCCGGCCAGCCCGGAAGGTCGTCGAAGACGAGGCTGACCGATCCCAACAGGCCGCCAGCACCGCGCGCGAGCAGCGTCATCGGCAGCCCGCCGTCAGCCGGTTCGGCCAGCAGTTCGCGCAGGGCACGCGCTTCGTCCCAGTCAGCGTAGAGATGGGCCCACTCGGCCGCGTGCCAGGTCGCGAGCGTCGGCGCGCAGTCGCGGGCGAGATGCAGCGGCAGCACTTCGAAGTCGCCGCGTGCGCCGTCTTCCGCGTGGCTCTGCATGCCTTGCTGCCCCGTGTGGGCTATGGACAACGGAAAGCGGAGCCTTCCGCTTCCGCTTCATCCATCTTCTGCCACAGCAGGTGGGTCGCGCCGAGCGCCGATGCTTCGTTCATCGCGGCATTGTGCGCGCCGACGACGTCGGAGGGCTCGAGCCCGGTCACCGCTGGCCCACGGCCGCGGACGGACCCGAGGAATTCGCAGCCTGTGACCGCCCCGGGATCCTCGGTCTGGGCGATCCGCCACGGGAGGGTGGCCTGGTTCGCGCAACCTGCACACAAGGCGGACAGGAGGATGAGTTTTCGCAAGCGGGCTCTCCGGCAGTGAACGGGTGCGCAAGCTTAGCGAACGGACGCCGGCGCGGCGGCCTGCGTGTTGCGACGCAAGAAAAATTCCCGCGCGACAGCGCGCGCGCGCAGTGCGACAGCGCTGTCCGTGTGTGGCGTCCCGTCGTTTTCCGCTAGGATGCGGTGAACCCGTCAAGCAGTGCAGGGGGCAGCGGACGCATGCAGTGGCTCGTCGTCGGACTCGTGGTTTTCCTCGGTGTGCACTCGGTGTCGATCATCAATCGGCGCTGGCGCAACCGCATGGTCGCGAGGCTGGGTGAATGGTCGTGGAAAGGGCTCTATTCGCTGGTGGCCGCCATCGGGCTCGCCTGCGTGGTGTACGGCTACGGGCTTGCGCGGCAGGAGCCGTCGATCCTCTACGTGCCGCCCGCATGGTTGCGTCACGTGGCGCTGCTGCTGATGCTGCCGGTCTTTCCGTTCCTGCTGTCGACCTACCTGCCGGGCAGGATAAAGTCGACCATCAGGCATCCGATGCTCAACGCGACGAAGTTCTGGGCGACGGCGCACCTCTGCGCGAACGGTGGCTGGCATGACGTGCTGCTGTTCGGTGGTTTCCTGCTGTGGGCTTCGATCGACCGCGTGTCCGTGAAGTACCGCGCGGACGCGCCGCAGGCCGTGGCGCGGCAGGGCGGTCTCGCCAACGACGCGACCGCGCTGTTCGGCGGTCTCGCGCTGTACGCGCTGTTCGTGTTCTGGGCCCACGGAAAGGTGATTGGCGTCCCGTTGCTGACGGTATCGAACTGAGACCGGCGCTGGCCGGCAGACAAGAATCCGGGGCGTATCGCGCCCCCAACGAGGGGAGAGTGCATGAAGAAACTTGCGTGCGTCGCGTTCGCGGCGCTGATGTCCCACGCATCGATGGCGGCCACCACCGTGGACGGCGCGGCCCTGGCCGACGAGAAGTCCGGCGCGAACTGGCTGTCCTATGGTCGTACCTACAGTGAGCAACGGTTCAGCCCGCTGGCGCAGATCGACGCGCAGAACGTCAGCGGCCTCGGCGTGTCCTGGTACATGGATCTCGGCGAACACAAATCACTGCTCGCGACCCCGCTGGTCGTCGACGGCGTGATGTATTTCACCGGCAGCTACGCGAAGGTCATCGCCGTCGACACCCGCACCGGCAAGGAACTGTGGACCTACGATCCCAAGGTCATCGAGACCGCTGGCGAGCGCGCGCGCGTGATCTGGGACTCCAATCGGGGCGTCGCCTACTGGAAGGGCCGGGTCTTCGTCGCCGCCGGCGACGGCCGGCTGATTGCGCTCGATGCCGCGACGGGCAAGGAAGTGTGGAGCGTGATGACCGTCGACCCGAAGCTCGCCTACTTCATCAACGGCGCGCCCCGCGTGTTCAAGGACAAGGTGATCATCGGCAACGGTGGCACGGAGTGGGGCGGGCTGCGTGGCTATGTCACCGCCTACGACACCGAGACGGGCAAGCAGGCGTGGCGCTTCTACACCGTGCCCGGCAACCCGGCCGACGGCTTCGAGGACGAGACGCAGGCAATGGCGGCCAAGACCTGGACCGGCAAGTGGTGGGAGCACGGTGGCGGCGGCACGGTGTGGAACGGCCTCACCTACGACCCCGAGTTCAACCGCATCTACATCGGCACCGGCAACGGATCACCCTGGAACCGCAAGATCCGAAGCCCCGATGGCGGCGACAACCTGTTCCTGTGCTCGATCGTCGCGCTCGACGCCGACACCGGCAAATACGTCTGGCATTACCAGACGGTGCCGGGCGAGACCTGGGACTACAACTCGAACATGGACATGGTGCTCGCCGATCTGACGATCGACGGCAAGCCGGTCAAGGCGATGATGCACGCGCCGAAGAACGGCTTCTTCTACGTGCTGGACCGCGCGACCGGCAAGCTGATCTCGGCCGAGAAAATCGGCCGCGCGACCTGGGCCGAGCGCATCGACATGGCGACCGGCCGGCCGGTGGAGGCGAAGGGCGCGCGCTTCGAGGACGGCGAGGAACTGATCTACCCGGGGCCGCTCGGCGTGCACAACTGGCACGCGATGTCCTTCAATCCCGGCACCGGGCTCGCCTACATCCCGACGCAGGACCTGCCGGCGCTGTTCACCGACAAGAAGATCAAGCCCGCGGACTGGCAGTCGCCGAGTTTCGCCTTCGATCCGGGCGTGGACCTCATGCGCGATGACATGCCGCTGAAGATCGACGCTTCCGCGCTGCTCGCGTGGGACCCGGTCAAGCAGGAGAAGATCTGGGAGCAGAAGCTGCCCGGCGCATGGAACCCCGGCACACTGACCACCGCCGGCAACCTCGTGTTCCAGGGGCGCACCGACGGCAAGCTCGTCGCCTACCGCGCCACCGACGGCGTCCCGCTGTGGATGTTCGACATGGGCGTCGGCATCTCGGCGCCGCCGATTACCTACGAGGTCGACGGCAAGCAGCACGTCGCGCTGCTCGCGGGCTGGGGCGGGGCGGCGGCATCGATGGTCGGCGCGATCACCGCGCAGCACGGCTGGTCCTACGGCATGCATCCGCGGCGCCTGGTCGTGTTCGCGCTGGACGGCGACAAGCAGTTGCCGAAGGCGCCCCCGCCGACGTTCGCGACGCCACTGGTCCAGGAGGATTTCAAGGTCGACGAAATGCTGGCGGAGCAGGGTAGCTACCTGTTCGTGCGCAACTGCGCGAGCTGCCACGGCGGCGGGGCGGTGGCCGGCGGCTACGCGCCCGATCTGCGCGCCTCGCAGGCCCCCGTCTATCCGGAAGCCTTCAAGGAGATCGTCGTCGGTGGCAGCCGCCGCCTGCAGGGCATGCCGCAGTTCAAGGAACTGTCCGACGCCGACCTGAACGCGATCACCCACTACATCCGCCGCCAGGCGCGCAAGTCGACCACGGCGGCGATGGGCGGGCAATAGCGACTGTATCGGGGAAATCCTGCCACCGAGAACACAGAGAACGCCGAGATTGGAAAGGGATTGAGGCAAAGCTTTCATGGCCGGGATTCTCCCGCGAGCCATTTGAATCCATTCCTTCCTCTGTGTTCTCGGTGATCTCGGTGGCAAAACCCACGCGCGAATCAGGCGACGCGGCGCGTGAGCAAAAGAAGCACAAATGAGGAGAGGAGTCCTATGTCGAACTGGAAGGTAGAGAACAGGAGCGGCGTGGTCATCGCGTCGTGGGTCAACCCGCCGATGAACTACATGACGGCGGACGGCATGCGCGAGCTGAACGGGCTCATCGAGACCTGGCGCGACACCAGCGTGCGCGTCGTCATCCTGACCGGCGGCGTGCCCGACCGCTTCATCACGCACTACAGCGTCGAGGAGCTGGTCACCAGCGCGAAGGACCGGTCGCTGATGATGAACGTCGGCCGTTCCTGGCTGCATCACCACAACGCGACGCTGACCAACCTGCGCGACCTGCCGAAGCCCGTGATCGCCGCGATGAGCGGCAGCACGATGGGCGGTGGCTTCGAGACCTCGCTGTCCTGCGACATCCGCATCGCGCAGCGCGGTGATTTCCGCTACGGCCTGCCGGAGGTCACGCTCGGCATCCTGCCGGGAGGCTGCGGCACGCAGCGCCTGTCGCGACTGATCGGCGCCGGTCGTGCGATCGACTTCATCCTGCGCGGACGGATCTGCCGGCCCGAGGAGGCGCTCGCGATGGGCATCGTGCACGAAATCGCCGACGACGCGCTCGCGCGGGCGCTCGAAATCGCGAACGAGATGTGCACGCTGTCGCCGGTCGCGATCGCCGAGACCAAGCGTGCGGTCTACGAGGGTTCGGAAGTGCACCTGCAGGCGGGCCTCGAGATCGAGGGTGACGCGTTCATCCACACGATGCTGACCGACGAGGCGGTCGCCATCATGGAGGAATACGTCGCGACGCCGTTCGAACAGCGCATCGCGTGGCTGGAGCGCAAGAAGGCCCTGCTGCACCCGTCCCGTTGACGCGGCGGGGCTCGCCCCGTCCACCCGCCGCAACGGCCGCCCCCCCCTGGGTCCGTGGCGGCGGATCCCCTCCCGCTTCGGTGTCGTCGCGGCGAACCGCCGCCGACGAGCGATTCAAGCGTTCTTCCGCGCAGGCGCTAACCCTTGTCGATCGCCGGACGTGCCGAGCCTCGGCACACCGGCACCAGACCCTTGGGGGAGGAGCGCAATTGTCACAGCTTTACCCGGCCGGCGCGTTCGCCGCCACCACATTCCTGGGCGCCTTTCTGTCGTTTCTGGTCCAGCCGCTGATCACGCGCCACATTCTGCCGTGGTTCGGCGGCGCGAGCGCGGTGTGGACCACCGCGATGATGTTCTTCCAGCTGACCCTGCTCGCGGGCTACGCCTACACGCACCTGCTCGTCGGGCGGCTCCCGCTGCGTCGCCAGGTGGCGGTGCACCTGGCCCTCATGGCCTGCGCCCTGTGCCTGCTGCCGATCACGCCGGACGCCGTCTGGAAGACCGCCGGGCCCGACGACCCGCGCTGGCGCATCGTCGTGGTGCTCGCCGCCTCGGTCGGGCTGCCGTTCCTGATGCTGTCATCGACGACACCGCTGATGCAGTCCTGGCTGCATCGCGTGCAGCCGGGGCGGGAGCCGTACAACTTCTATGCGCTGTCGAACCTGGGTTCCATCCTCGGGCTTGCCCTCTATCCGCTGGCGATAGAGCCCTTGTTCGGCGTGGCGCGGCAGGCGGTCCTGTGGTCGCTGGCTTTCGGGGTTTTCGCGCTTGCCACCGGGTGGTCCGGCCTGCGCCTCTACCGGCAGGCAGGGGCGGTCGTTGAACGACAGGCACTGGCAACGCACAGCCTGCTCAAACCGCCGCCCGGTCGCGTCCTCGCCTGGCTCTCGCTGTCGGCGCTGGCGGTGGTGGTGCTGCTCGCCGCCACCAACCAGCTGTGCAAGGACGTGGCGGTGGTGCCGATGCTCTGGATCCTGCCGCTCGGCCTGTATCTGGTCTCGTTCATCGTGTGTTTCGGGAGGCCGGCGTGGTATCGCCGGCCGCTGTGGGCAGCGCTGCTCGGCGCGTCAGTGATTGGCGTGACCTGGCTGCTGCACCAGGACTTCAAGGCCGAAGTCCCGCTGCCGCTGCAGATCGCCGTCTATTCGGCCGCGGTGTTCGCCTGCTGCATGGTCATGCACGGCGAGGTCTACCGGCTGCGCCCGCCCGCTGATCAGCTGACGGCGTTCTATCTCGCGCTGTCGGTGGGCGGCGCCTTCGGCGGCGTGCTGGTGAATGTCGTCGCGCCGCTGGTCTTCGACGGCTACTGGGAATTCCACCTCGGGCTGCTCGGCACGGTGCTGATGCTGGGCTGGCTGGTGCACCGCGACTGGCGGCGCGAGCCCCGTTCCGTGCGGCGGCGGGTGTGCAGCGCCGCGTGGCTCGCGGGTTGCGCGGGGCTCGCGCTGGCGCTCGCCCTGCACGTGCAGGCACAGACCTCGCGCAGCATCGCCGCCGAGCGCAATTTCTACGGGATGCTGCGCGTTTACGAATATGCGCAAGGCAGCCCTCGCCACGTGCGCCAGTTCTTTCACGGGCGCATCCTGCACGGCGCGCAGTACCTCGACGACGCCTACCGGACCCGCCCGCTGTCCTATTACGGTCCGAGCAGTGGCATATGGATCGCGGTGCAGGTGCAGCGCCTGCTGGCGCGCGGGCGGGAGGAGCGCAATACGCTGCGGATTGCGGTCATCGGCGAGGGCGCGGCGGCCTTCGCCGCGCACGGCCGCGCGGGCGATCTGGTCCGGTTCTACGAGATAGATCCGGCGGTGGACAGCTTCGCCCGCACGCATTTCACCTACCTGGCGGAATCCGCGGCGAAGACCGAGGTCGTCTTCGGCGACGCACGGGTTTCGCTCGAGCGGGAATTCGCGCAGCGCGGTCCGCAGGGCTATGACCTGCTGGTGCTGGATGCTTTCAGCGGTGACGGCATTCCGGTGCATCTGCTGACGCGGGAAGCGCTGGTCATCTACCGCCGGCACCTCGCTGCCGGCGGCGTGATCGCGTTTCACATCAGCAACCGGCATTTCGACCTGAGCCCGGTGGTCCACGGGCTCGCGGCCGACGCTGGCCTGGAGGCACTGTCCATCGAGGGCGACGGCAAGAATTTCGGCGAAAGCGGCAGTGACTGGATGCTGGTATCCGGCAACGAGAGATTCCTGCGCCAGGTGCGGCCTGCCGCCGCGCCGGTCTCCCACAGTCCGCGCGAACGCCTGCTGTGGACGGATGATCGAGCCAACCCGATGGACGCGCTGATGGTGGATTGGTGAACTCGATTGGATCGAAACCCTCCCGGTGTTACGAAACTTAACCGGTGAAGGAAGGGCTCTTGATTACTGGTAGGAGTAACTCTGGTCCACCCGGGCGCGCGTCCCCCTAATCTCCATGCCAACGTCGTGCGGGTGGAATACACGGGTGTTCACCGCGTGCGGCGGGGGCGCAGACGCACGGGGCAATGCCGTCCCGCGCGGCTGCGGCAGACACCAACGGACCGCATGACGGTTCGCGCCAAATCGGAGAAACAGAATGAAAAGATACGTTGCCGCTCGCAACCTGCTGGCAGGCCTGTGCCTGCTGCTGGCGTGCGCGAGCGCCGGGGCAGTGCCACTGAGCTCGGGCAGTCTCGGACTGACGAAGAGCTATCCGGACCTCGAGTTCAATTTCCTGGAGCTGGACTTTAACTCCCTCACCGGCGACTTCCGGATCGAGAGCCAGTTCGATCTCGCAAGCTATTACGCCAGCATCGGGAGCAACGAGGCTGTGTCCAACGCGAGTTTCCTGATTTCAGGCAAGGCCTCGGCCACCGCTGCCGACCTGGATCTGGAAATCATCGGCAACCTGGCCTCGCTGGGCGGCGGTACACAGTCGCTGCTGAAGGGCACGCTGAGCAAGTTGTCCAGCGTCGGCGGGGTGTTCGAATTCGCCTTCGACAACCTCACGGGCGCCCTGGCGAGCGCCTACATGGGTTACGCGGGCGTCATCTTCGCCGACTCGAGCCTCAGCGGCTTCGACTTCAAGCAGTCGGCCACGGGTGACTGGACACTTGCGACCGCGGACACCTTCCTGACGTCCGCCCCTGTCCCCGAGCCGGCCAGCGCGCTGCTGGTGCTGGCGGGGCTGGGCCTGATGGCGGGCAGAAGGCGCCGCGTCGCGCAGTGACGCGCGCCTGCTGACTCAAAAAACCGGACGCGCGGCCGGACACGGCCGCGCGCGCACCAGACACAACAAAGGCAGTACACCAATGACGAAAACAATCCATGCGGGTTTGCGGGCGGTCGCGCGCGGCACGCTCGCGTCGCTGCTCCTGTGCGGCGGCACCGCGACCCATGCCGAACTGATCGGCATTGGTCCCCTCGATAAGCCCCTGATCACGATTTCGGGCGACGGCACGCTGAGCCATCAGGCCGACACCGACGCCTTCAGCGTCAGCTCCGTACCGACGATCATCGTCCTGCCGCCCGCGCGATTCATAGAAGAGACCCTCGCGGGCGAGCTTCAATTCGAAATCAACCTCAAGGTCGACGATACCGGCAAGGCCACCAGCGGCGGCAGCGGACCCGATCTGCGGGTGGTCGGCGCGGTCGATTTCGACAACGACGGCACCGCGGACGTGGACGGCCAGCTGCTGACGGGCACGATCAACCGCTTCGGTTCCCGGGACACGGGCGCCGCGGCGGACAATTTCGATTTCGAATTCAAGGTGACGGGTGGCCTGCTGCAGGACAAGTACGGCACCGGGATGGTCGGGGTCATCATCAATTCCGAGAACTCCAGCTTCGTCGGCCGTTTCGACGCCGATTTCGAGGGGCGCTCCAAGGGCAATCTCGGTGCGCTGCCCGCCGCGCCGCAGCCGGCGATCAGCCTGTGCACGCTGGTCACGCTGAACGCTGACAAGGCCACCGGCCTGTCCGATGCGGACCAGTTGAGGGGGGACTCCTGCGACGTCTTCAGCCAGATCATCCCCGGTGGCCCGGTCGGAAGCTCCAACGCCACCTACTGGCTGCGCGTCACCAACACCGGCACGGAGACCCTCAAGGAACTCGTGATCAACGCACCGGCGCTGGGCTTGCAGAACGTGTCCGTACCCGGGTCCTGCAGCACGCTCGCCGCAGGCGCCAAGTGCGACATTCCCTACAACGCACCGGGCAACGCGTTCGCGAACCTGCACAAGGCGGGCGTCTGCGCGACGGCAGGCGCGGTCGAAGTGCTGGCGACGGTCGTTGGCAAGGGCCAGTCCAGCAACACCCAGGTGACCGACAACGACCCGGCGGTGGTGCTGTGCGAGGGCACGCCGGCCGTCGAGATCCGCAAGCTGGTCAGGACTCGAACCGACGTCCCGTTCCAGGAAGCCAACAGCGAACAGGACGCGGCGATCGGCTTGCTCGGCAGTGGCGCGTGGTATCAGTTGGTCGTGCGCAATACCGGCACTGAAGTCCTGCGCAACCTGACCATCGATGATCCTGCGTTGGGGCTGTCGGGCGTGCCGCTGGTCGTCTCCGAACTCGCGCCGGGCGCGGTTGCTGAAATGACCCAGGGCACCAGCGGCTTCTCCAAGCTTTACCAGGCCGGTCGCTGCGCCACGACCGGCGTCAAGTTCAACAGTGCCTCCGTCAAGGCCTTCGGCAAGGTTTCGAACGCAATGGTCACGTCGACGGACGTCGCCTACGTGAAGTGCAACCAGCCGGCGGTCAGCCTCGTGAAGCAGGTCAGCCTCGACGGCACGAACTTCGTGGACGCCGACAGTCCGTCGGCGCCGGATGTGCCGCTCGGTCTCGTCGGCCAGACCAGCGTCCACTACCGCCTCGTGGTCGAGAACAAGGGCAACGAGACCCTGGGCAACGTGGTCGTCAGTGACGCCAGGCTCGGCATCTCGCAGTCGATCCCCGCGCTGCAGCCGGGCGAGAGCCGGGTGATCGGCGCCGGTGACGCGGGCTTCTACAAGCTCCTCGTCAGCAACGGCTGCCGCGGCGGGGTCGGCCTCTACGAGAACGTGGCCATGATCACCGGGGTCGGCGCCGAGACCGGCATGTCCGTCGCCGACGACAATCCGGCGTACGTCCGCTGCATCAAGGGCCCCATGGTCCAGATCGAGAAGCAGGTCCGCCTGCTGCCGGGCGGCACGTTCATGGACGCTGACACGCCCGACACCGCCGTGAGCGGCGTGGTGGGCACAGCGGCGAACTTCGAGTTCCGCTTCAAGGTGACGAACATCGGTGACGAGGGACTCAACGGGTTCAAGTTCAAGGACGATGCGCTCGGGATTCCCGAGACCTCACTTGCGGCCATGAATCTCAACCCGGGTCAGAGCCAGTTCATCACCAGCACCACGACCGGCTTCGGCAAGCTGAATGCGCAGGGTTATTGCAACGCCGTGGGCAGCAAGCTCAACACGGCGCAGGTCACCGCCAGCGGCATCCTCTCGAAGCAGTCGGCCAGTGCGTCTGATCCGGCCTACGTGCAGTGCGACAAGCAGCAATCCTGCGCGATCGACGTGGATGCGACCTGTCTCGTCGAGGACACCGGGACGTCGGGCGGGATGTGCACGGCCGCGATCTCGGCGACGACGCTGCGCTACACCGGGCCGAGCATCGCCAACGCGACCGTCACCTTCCAGGGCAAGGACGGTGGTTCGGCGACCTATACCGGCGTCAACCTCGAGCAGAACGTCACGCAGCTGACGATGCCCGCGCAGAACGGCTACACGGTGGATGCGGGCGCCGGCACCAAGCTGGGTTCGGCGACGACCATCACCATCAACGGCAAGGTCGAAATCATCCACACCAGCTGTTCCACGATCTACGAAGCGGGCAAGCCGGCGCCGCTCGACGCGAAGACGCCCAACTACCCCAACGTCCAGAAGGGCGATCCGTCGGCCAACTGGTGGGTGGCCGGTTTCCGCCAGATCGATGGCGTGGTGATGAAGGAACCGGGTCCTCCCGTGCCCGGCAAGCAGTGCACCGTGCCGTTCGACGGGGCGGCGGTGACCTACTCGTACCGGGTGGACAACACGGGTGACACGCCTGTCAGCCTGGCGAGCGTCAAGGACAGCCTCCTCGGCGAGATGCTCGTCACCGTGCCCACGGAGGTTCCGGTGGGCGGAGAGGTGACGCTGGTCACCGAACCGTTCTTCGTCAACCAGGCGCGCATGCACGCCGTGACGGCGAGCGCCAGCGTGAAGGGTGTGCCGCAGGCAACTTGCGCGGCGACCAGCTCGGTGAATATTACGGTCGAGCCGGATGACGGCGGCGGGGAATGTGAAGGCTCCGGCAAGGGCAAGAAGGGCAAGAAGGGCAAGAAGGGCAGCAAGTACGGGTACGACGAAGAGTGCGATGACTACGAGAAGGGCAAGAAGGACTACGACAAGGGCAAGAAGGACAAGGGTAAGAAGTGACCCTTGCGCGCAGTCGGGGGTACGCGTGACATGAACGCGGCCCCGACGGGCCGGGCAGGTGGCTCGTCCACCTGCCCGGCCACGGAGACGTCCCGTTCCCAGAGTGGTCCGGCCACGTGCCGGGCCGACTCTCCAAGGAGGCGTCCATGCCAGCCTATGCCCGAAAGGATTCAAATCCACCTCAACTGCCGCGTGCCTTGCGGCCCAACCCAGGACCCGCCGGCTTCCGTGCACGCACGGAAGCCGGCCCGGCGCCGGACGTAGTCGTTCCGCTGCCCGGTCAACTGGTCCCGGGGTATCGCAAGGCCGCGGCCCACTATTGAAGCCGGTTCACACCGGTCGATGATGTCGTCAAATCCATGACCAACAATGAATTCGGATTCGAGGAGGCCCCGAAGCGCGGGCGAGCGGTGCTGGTCATCGCCGTCAGCGCGCTGCTGGGACTCGTGGTCGGCGCATTCGTGCTCGGCCGGCAACACCCGGTCGACGCGCCGCAGGCGCGCGTCGAGGCGGCCGACGAGGCGCGGCTGGCGGGCCGCCACCGCGACGCGATCATCGAGTACAAGAACGTTCTGCAGGCCAATCCGGCAAACCTGGAGGCGCGCTGGCGTCTTGGGCAGAGCTATCTAGCGCTGGGCCAGACCGCATCGGCCCTGAAGGAACTCGAGCGCGCCGCGCCGCTGGCCGCCCGGGAGCCAGCGTTCAGCGCCGATCTCGCCCGCACCCGCATTCGGATGCGGCAGTACCACCGCGCGCTCGCCGAACTGGACACCCTGCCCGAGCCGCGGTCGCCGGTACTGCTTGCGCTCGCCGCCGAGGCTCGGCTCGGCCTGGGCGAAGTCGACGAGGCCGCGCAGGATCTGGCGCAGGCCAGCGCGCGCGCGCCGGAGTCGGCCGATCTCCTGTTGGCGAAGGCCCGCATGGCGCTCACGCAGCGCGATTTTGCCGGGGCGAATGCGGCACTCAATGAGGCCTTGGCGGTGGCGCCGGACGCCGTGGACGCGCTGCTTCTGCGTGGCAGGCTCGCACTGATGGAGGGGGCCGCCCAGGACGCCAAGCGTAGTTTCGGGCACGCCCTCGTCGGGGCGGCGAGTCGCCCCGACGCACTCGCCGGCCATGCGGAAGCGCTGCTGGTGCTGGCGCAGGCGGACGCCGCAGCTACGACCATACGACGCCTCGCCGACGTTGCGCCGCGCGCGCCGCAGACCTACTTTCTTCAGGGCTGGCTCGCCGCCTTGCGCGGCCAGTGGAAGGCGGCCGACCAGTTGCTGACAAAAGCGTTGCAGGCCGCGCCGACCCACCCGCAGGCCCTCATGCTGCTGGCAGAGGTGGCGCTGCGCCAGGGCGAGTTCGGCCGCGCCGAGACGCGCCTGCGCACCTTCGATACGGCATATCCCGAGGTGCCGGCGGCCCGCAAGCTGCTCGCCACGGTGCTGCTCGGCCAGGGCCGGGCCCGCGAAGCCGTTGCGGCACTCGAGGCGGTTGTTGACGACGACACGGGCGACCCTGCGCTGCTGGCCCTTTTGAGCCATGCGCACTATGCCGATGGTGACAACGCGCGGGGGGCGGTCTACCTGCAGCGAGCGCAGGCTGTGATACCGGATTCACCGGCACTGCTGCAGCAGCAGGCCCTCGGCGAGCTGGCGTCGGGCGATACCGATGCCGGCGTCGCCCGGCTGGCGGGACTGGTTGCCGCCGCGCCGGACGACAGGGCGCCCCGCGAGCTCTTGACACTGGCGGTGCTGCGCCTCGGCGACGCCGAGGCGGCAGTGGCGTCGGCGACGGCTCTCGTCGCGTTGCGCCCGCAGGATCCCGGCACCCACAACCTGCTCGGTATCGCGCAGGCGCGCGCCGGGCGCGCGGATGCCGCGCGCGAGGCCTTCTCGGCGGCGCTGGCGCTCGACAAGTCTTTCGCGCCCGCGCTCGCCAACCGCGCCGCGCTCGCGCAGGAGGCCGGTGACGCCGCGACCGCGCGGGCCGACTTCCAGGCGGCCCTGCGGGCGGATGCCGCCTACACGCCGGCCGCGACCGCACTGGCCCTGATGGCGGAAGGCGAGGGACGCGCGGCCGAGGCGATGGACATCCTGGAAGCCGCCGCCCGCGCGGCGCCGCGCGCCGCCCAGCCGCGCTGGATGCTGGCATTGCGAAAGCTGGCGGCAGGTGACCGCGATGCCGCGCTCCACCTGGCGGACGAGGCTTGGGCCAGCGGAGCGGCAACCGCGCAGGCGCGACTGCTGCATGGTTATGTACAGCTCGTGGCCGGGCGTGCCGGGGATGCGTTCGACGCGTTGCAGAATCTCCACGCGGAACGCCCCGATCTGATGCCTGCCACACTGCTGCTGGCGGAAGCCGCCCGGGCAAACGGCCGTCACACGCTGGCGCTGGGTCATTACCAGACCGTGCTGCAGCAGAGGCCCGACCTCGTGCCCGCGCTGTGGGGTGCTGTGCAGAGCGCCCTCGCGACACGGGACTTCACGGTTGCGGAAACGCTCGTCGGGCGGCTGCGCGCCGCGCAGCCGGACGGGGTGATGCCCGAGTTCGCCGCAGGCGAGTTGGCTTGGGCGCGCCACGAGTACGACTCGGCGATCGCGGCCTACCGGGCCGCACACGCCCGTGAGCCGACGGCGGGTTCTTTGGCCCTGCTGGTTGAGGCGCTGCGTGCGCGGGAAGACAGCGCCGGGGCGCGGGAACTGCTCTCCGGGTGGCTTTCGACACACCCCGGCGACTTCGCGGCGCGCGCCACGCTCGGCGATCTCGAACTCGCGGCCGGCAGGCCCAGCGAGGCGCGGGCGCATTTCGAACGCGTGCTCGAACTCGCGCCGGAACACGCGGCCGCGACAAACAACCTGGCCTGGCTCTACGACGAAGCGGGTGACGCGCGCGCCCTGGAACTCGCCGAGCGGGCGCATCTGCTGAGTCCCCACAGCCCGGAAATGGCCGATACGCTCGGCTGGATACTGGTGCGCAACGGGACCCTGCAGCGCGGGCTGCAGCTGCTGAAGGAGGCGCATCGCAAGAAGCCCGACAACCCGTCGATTGCCTACCATTGCGCGTACGCGCTTGCCGCGGCGGGACAGCGGAGCAGGGCGCGCGACGTGCTGGCCCGCACGCTGGAATCGTTCAATAGCTTCCCGGAGCGTTCCGCTGCCCGGGACATGTTCGGCCGGCTGTCCGCGAAAGGGTGAGTTGGCGCAGGCCTGGCCGCGCCTGACCGGAGGGCGATGACTGCGCGACTTCTTCGTCGCGCGGGTGGCCGACGGCCGTCGAAGGCGTGCTTCCCCATGGCCGGGGATGGCGCCCGGGAAGGGGCGCGGTAAGGCGTTCACCGCCCCGGTATGTGTGTGCGGACACCGTCTTCCCGCGTCGACCGGGCTGAACGCGAGAGCACCCAATCATCTTTGGTAGTGACGTCCGGGCACGCCGCCCTCCAAGGCGGCGTGCCCGCCGCAGCATCCCGCCGCAGCCGGCGCTTCCTGCGCGCGGTCCCGTCCGGGGCACGTCGTCCTGAAAAACTATCCGGTCCACGATCTCTCCGCCATTGGACCTTGGTCCAAACGCCAAATATTCCCGCAACGTCGACAATCGCAGCCATGGCGAGGGTTGCTCCCGCTTTCTGGGCGTTGTTGTCCCACGTCTCGCAATTTTCGTGATTCAGATCGGAGGGCTCATGCAAGAGAAATCAATCGCAAGGCTGGTGAAGCTGGCAACCGGCGTCTCGGCGGGCTGCGTGCTGCTGTTGGCGTCCGCTGTTGCCGTGTCGGCGACCACGGAACAGAACCGGGGTGTCACCGAAGCGGGGTTCCTGAAGGACTATTCGATCCTTCGTCCCGGCGCTGAAGGCGAGGCGGCGTTCCGTTACCTCAAGCCGGATGCGAAGTTCGGTGCTTACGACAAGGTAATGATCGAGCCGGTTACGCTATGGGCGGCAAGCGCGGATTCGCTGAAGGATGTCGGCGAAGAGGATCGCTCGATGATCGTCGACTACCTGCACACCGCCCTCGTGAAACGGCTGGGTGAGAAGATGACCGTCGTCGACGCAGCCGGGCCGGGCGTGCTGCGTATCCGCGCGGCGATTACCGAGGCCGAGAAGGCACCGGCCGTCATGAGCACGGTGTCGACGGTGATGCCGATGATGTGGGCAGCGTCGAACCTGAAGAAGATCGCGGTCGGCACCCAGTCGTTCGTCGGCGCGGCCGGCGCCGAAGTCGAGATTACCGACAGCGTCACCGGCGAGTTGCTGGGGGCTGCGGTCGATCGGCGCACCGGCACCAAATCCCTGCAGCGCATCGGCGGCGGCAGCTGGGATGACTTCCGGAGCGCCTGCGACATCTGGGCGCAGATGCTGGCGAACCGGCTGGCGGCGGAGCGCGCGCAATGACGGCGCCACTGACGCTGGGCCACACCCTCGCCATCACTTCTTCCGAGGAGACGATCATGCAAATGCTTCAACGGGTGCGCGTGCGTGCACTCATCCTGTTATTGACCGTCGTTGCGCTGGCGCTTCCGCTCGCATCGCAGGCGGATACCGCGGCCGCAATCGACAGCAACGTCGACGACGCACTGCAGGACCTGTACGCGACGACGCCTGGCGCGCGCGAGATGGCGAAGCGTGCGAAAGCCGTGCTCGTGTTCCCGAATATCGTCAAGGGCGGCTTCGTGTTCGGCATGCAGTACGGCCAGGGTGCGCTGCGCATCCAAAACCGCACCGCCGGCTACTACAGCACGGTATCGGCTTCCTACGGCTTCCAGGCCGGTGTGCAGACCTTCGGCTATGCGCTGTTCCTGATGAGCGACAGCGCGCTCGACTACCTGAACCGCAGCGGCGGCTGGGAACTCGGCGTTGGCCCGAGCATCGTGGTCGTGGATGCCGGGATGGCGAAATCGCTGACGACGATGACGAGCCAGAGCGACATCTACGCATTCTTCTTCGATCAGAAGGGCTTCATGGCCGGCGCCGGCCTGCAGGGCACCAAGATTTCGCCGATCAGCCCCGACTATTGATCCGCTTGCTGGCCCCGGTTCGCGGCACGCGGATCGGGGCCAGGTTTCCATCGCCCCGTTCTGCCTGTCCACCGCCGCGAGTCCGCTCGTGCGGACCCGCCCTTGCTGATGTCCGCACTGGCCCCGCCGCCCTGCCAGGCGCCAGATTCATGGCCGCTTACCCAACCCGCGACGCCGCTGCCGTGAAGGCTGCTCCCGGCCCCGCGTACGCAACCGCAGCCGGCGGCATCGACGATGGGCGGTCACGCTGGCTGGCGCCTGCGATGGTGTCGAAGGTCGCGCCATCGGATTGGGGATCCCGCTGCCTGTCGCGCGGGGGCGGAGGCGGGCGTGTCCGGACGCTTTGCAGGCAGGCGGTCAGGCATCGACGTTTCGCGACCACAGGTCGGTGGCTGGTGCGGGGTGCCCGCCCGGGGCGTTTGCGCACGCAGCGCTTGCGCCCGCCGTTTCAGCCGACGGCGCGGTAAGAAGCGAGCGGAATTCGAGGAAGACCGGGAGCGGCCTCAGCCGCTGCAGGGACGATGCGCGCAGGGAGTCTGGCGCAGTGTCGGCAAGGACGGGGAAGCGTGCGTTCGCGGGTGCGGATTGCTGGCGGAACGGAATGGCTGCGAGAAAGACAGGCGCCCGCCTGTGCGGGCGCCCGTCGTGTCCGGCGGGACGGTCAGTCGACCATGCCGAGCTTCACTTCGACCGTGCCGACGCTGATGTCGACGCCGACGCCCGTGGCTTCGGCCTTCAGGTGCATCTTCACGCCCTTCTCGTTCTGGATCCAGACGCCGCCGCCACCGACGATCGCGCTCAGGCCGGCAACGCTTTCGGTGTAGGTGCCAGCGAAGTCCTGCAGCTGCTTGAGGTTGTACACCTCGCCCGACATGCGGATCTCGGCGACGCCACCGAGCGCCCCGAACTTGATGCCCGTCATGCGGAAGGTATGGTTGTCACCCGCGAACTGCAGGCGTCCACCGCCGGCGCTGCCGCCGATGATGAGGCCGAGACCCTTGCGGCTGAACCACACGAAACCATCCGGTTCCATCGGCTCCGCAGCAGCCGACTGTTCCTGCGCGACGGCGAACGAACCGATACCGATGGTCAATGCGACCGCCAGCATGGCGAACATGATGCCCTTGTTGAAAATGCCTGTCTTTTTCACTCGTTGACTCCCGTTATGGACGATTGGATGGGCGGGTGGCTTCGGATGTACATGGCGAACGGCACATGGATACCGCCGGATCCGACGCAAGCTCCACCCGGTCGGGACATGCTGGGCGTTCCTCATCCCTCGGCCAATTGGACCTTGGGCTAATGGACCGTGAAGGTCGCGGAATGGACGGGCAAACGGGGCGGGACCAGTGACGAACGGATTCAGGGCTGCGCCTGGCAGCGCGGACAGAAGTAGAGGCGGCGGGTGTTGACGCTGATTTTCTCGATTGCAGCGCCGCAGTCGTAACAGGGCTCCCCATCCCGCGCGAAGACCGCGAAACGGAATGCCGAATAGCCGGCGCCCCGCGCCTTGAGGCGCGCGACGCGCGCCGCCGGATTGGTGACGCCACGGGCCTGGTAGGCGCGATGTGAGACCTCCAGCGTCTGGCGCGCAAGCTCGTTCACCTGGCGCGTGGCGAGATCCCTGGGCCGCAGCGCCGGATGCAAGCGCGCGGCGTGCAGGATTTCGGAGCGCAGGTAATTGCCGATGCCGGCAATGAAACCCTGGTCGAGGTAAAGCCCGCCGAGCGCGCGCCCGCTGAAGCGGTCGCCGCGCAGGCGGCGGGCGACCGCCTTCCAGTCGAGCGTCCGGTCGAGCACATCGGGACCGATGCGGCGCAGGAAGGGATGGCACGCGATTTCGTCGTCAGTCAGCACCTTCACATCGGTGGCGCTGTAGAGCAGGGCGCTCCATTCCGCGGTGTGCAGCCCCACCCGCAGCGAGCGGCCGGTCTGCGGGAGCGCGCCGCGCTTGCGGACAATCCAGCGGCCATAGAGCTGGTTGTGCGAGTAGAGCGTCAGCCCGCAGGAGAAGCGCGTCAGCATCGCCTTGCCGTGCGTATCGACCCGCAGGATGCGGCTTTCGAAGAGTTCGTCGTGGAAATGGCGCAGCGCCGGCAGGCCCAGATACAGTTCGACCAGGGGCTGATTGGCAACCGCCTTTTCTATGGCGTCCGCTTCACGGCGGATTTCGGGTCCTTCGGGCATCGGCGCTGCATTGCGTGTGGATGCCCGTATGTACGCTGTCCGCGCGACGGGCGATCATGGTGGCAGGCACGCGAAGTGTGAATCCCTGAGGCACGCGGGCGAAGATCTTCGCCGCTCCCGCCCCGGGCTGTCTCTTGGTCCCATTTGGACGCGGGTACCGGAGTGCAGACCTTGATGGGCCACCGAGCAACTGTGTCCCGCGCTGCGTTCAGACGGCCTCTGCAGGGTCCAGAGCCGAGAAAAGGTGTCAGAT
>CALRPY020000061.1:0-24762 GCA_943370145.1 Hydrogenophaga intermedia
GTGGACAGGTGCCGCCCGGCCGGCATTGCCACGGCAGAGGCGCATTCCGCCATTCACCGTTCTTCTCCGTGTCCTCCGTGCTCTTGGTCAAAATTCGGCGCCTGTTGCCGTGGCAACGCCGGGTTTCACCACGGAGAGCACAGAGGACATGGAGAAGTCGCATTTTCGAGCGTGGTCCGGGCAATGGCCATGCCGTCGACCGCTGGCTCAGCCCCACTCGTCTAGTCTCGGTGTTCTCGGCGTTCTCTGTGGCCCAACAGCACGTGGACGCGGGCACCCGCGTCCAAATGTGACCAAGAAACAGCCCGGGGCGGGAGAGGCGAAGACTTCAGGCCCGGCGGCGGCGCCGGACTGCGGCGAAGCCGAGGCCGGCGAGACCCATGAGGGCCAGCGAGCCGGGTTCGGGCACAGTCGTGTTGGTGGCACCCATCGCGAGGATGAAGAGATCCTCGAAGCCGTTGGTCTGGTCGAAGAAGCGCATGTCCATTGACAGTACGTCGTAGCCGGCGGCGAGAAATCCCTGCAGCTTGCTGCCAGTCAGCTCGGGCAGGAAGGCGAAGAACTCGGCGCGGCCGTCGCCGAGATTCTGATCGAAGCGCACGAGCTCGCCACCATCGCACGCGACCTCGTTGAAGTCCTCGTCGACGCAGTAGGCGCCCTGCACGAGGGCGTATTCATCGAGGAGCGGGTCGCCGCCGAGCGTCTTGTCCGAGACGAAGGCGAGGGGATCCACCACCGTTTCGTTATTGTTCGGATCGAGTACCGACGTGTTCCCGGCACAGGGCGCCGGGTCGCCGCCGGGCGCACCGTCGGCGTCGCAGCCGCGAAATTCGAAGATCAGATCCGGCAGGCTGCCACTCGTGTCGCGCAGCGCCATGAGTCCCCACAGCTTGAGGCTCTCGTTCGCGTCGCTGCCTTGCTGGTTGTTGTCGAAGACGAACACCGGGTCGCGCAGCGTGCCGTCGGCCAATTCGAGGCCGCTCAGCAGCGTCGACAATCGGATGTCCCAGGTGTCGAGCGTGTCGCCGTTGAAATCGATTGGGTTGCCGCTACCGTCGGAATCGGGGTCGGGCTCGGGCGTGACGCCGGCGGCCGCTTCCGCCGCACTGGGCGTCCGGTCGGTGCTGAAGCCCGGCACCTTGTTCTGCGACGCCTGGCTGACGAACGCGTCGTCCATGCTGTGCGCGCCGGACAAGGTCGGGTTGTCGTAGGCGCCGTCGTAGGTGTAGACGGCGATCACGCTGTCCTTGCCGATGAAGCCCTGGCTCGCGCCAATGGTGAACATGCCGGACAGCTGGTTCGCGTTCGGCCTCACGATCTTGCCGCTGGCGTCCACGCCGCCGTTCGTCACGAAGTTCAGCAGCCCCGTCGAGCAGGAGACGAAGTCGCCGTAGTTCGCGCAGAACGGGCTGACGTCGTAGGCGTGGTTGGTGATTTTCGGGATTTCTTCCAACGGTCGGAGCTCGCCGGCATGCGCCGCGCCCGCGACCACGGGACCGACACACAGGAGCACGGCGGCGCGGGCCGCCAGGATGAGCTGTTTCATGGCCTCTCCCAGTCACTTTTGGATGTGGGAGAGCAATAAGCCGGCCAAGGCCGGTGAAAGCCCGCAGGACCGGGCGCTGCCGGCGCGGCGTTGGGGAAAGGCGGCCAATCAGGACGTGAAACGTCAATCAGCTTGACAGCGCTGGGGCGTCGTCAGGCGCGGGTGCTCGACAAATCAGCGAAAATCACCAGGTGATTTTCCTTAATCGCGGGAATTCAGTCGGGGCAGCCAGAAACCATGAGCTTGATCAGACTGCGATGGGCGACCTGAGCTAACGGGAAACTTCCCTGCCCTCGGCGCCCACCCCGCGATGCGCGGTCAGCTTCTCCCGCAAACGCGGGAGAAGCGCAGAGGCTTCAGGCCCGGCGGCGGCGACGCTGGACCGCGGCGAAGCCGAGGCCACCGAGGCCGAGCAGAGCCAGCGAGCCGGGTTCGGGCGTCGTGTTGGTTTCACCCATGGCCAGAATGAACAGGTCCTCGAAGCCGTTTGACTGGTCGAAGAAGCGCAGGTCCATCGACAGCACGTCGTATCCCTCGTTCATGCGAGTCTGGAGCTTCGCGCCGGTGAGTTCGGGCAGGAAGCCGAAGAACTCGGCGAGGTTGGTGCCGAGATTCTGGTTGAACCGCACCGCCTCGCTGCCGTTGCAAAGCACTTCCTTGAAATTCGTATCGACGCAGTACTCACCCTGTACCAGCGCGTACTCGTCGAGCAGCGGGTCGTCGCCAAGGGCCTTGTCGGACGTGAAAGTCGTGGGATCGACAACAGTCTCGTTGTTGTTCGGCTCCAGCACCTGCGAGTTCGGCGCGCAGCCCAAGGGATCGCTGCCGCCTCCGCTGCCGGCGGGCTCACCGATGCCACCGAGCGTGTCCTCGTTGCAACCGCGGAACTCGAAGACCAGCGTGGGAAGTTGGCCTTGGAGGTCGCGCAGTGCGAGCACGCCCCAGAGCTTGATGCTGGCGTCAGCATCCTCGCCAACCTGGTTGTTGTCGAAGGCGAACACCGGGTCACGCAGTTTGCCGTCGAGCGTCAGGGCGTCGAGCAGCGAACCGATCTGGATGTCCCAGTAGTCATTGGTATCGCCCGTGAAGTCATTGTCGGCGGCGCCGACTTCCTGGTTCTCCGGCGGCCCCTCGGAATTGGGGTCATCCTCGACCTGCACGCCGGCTGCAAGTTCTTCCGCAGACGGTGTCTTGTTGGTGCTGAAACCGGTGACGAACTTCTGCCCGGACGAGCTCGAGTAGGCGTCATCCATCACAAGGTTTTCCTGGACGAGCGGCGTCGTGAGGTCGTCCGCGCCAACTGTCGGATTGTCGATCACGGCGCCCGAACCACCGTAGACAGTGATGACGGAATCCTTGCCGAGCAGCCCCTGGTCGGCAATCACCTTGAACGCCCCGTTTATCTGGTTGGTGTTCGGCGCGACGATCTGGCCCAGCAGGTCGACACCGCCGTTGGTCACGAAATTGAGCACGGCGGTCGAACAGGCGTAGAAATCACCGTAAGCAGCACAGAACGGCATCAGCGCCGGCGTGATGGTCGGGATTTCTTCCAGCGGCAGCAGCTCCCCCGCCTGAGCAGGCGCGCCAAACATCCCCGCCGCAATGGCGAGACCCAGTATCCGGGCTTTTCCAGTGAATCCTTGCAT
Organism: Hydrogenophaga intermedia; assembly: GCA_943370145.1. Lineage (GTDB taxonomy): Bacteria > Pseudomonadota > Gammaproteobacteria. Next base: position 3,193 of record CALRPY020000061.1, read on the forward strand.
GTCGGCACCCTCGTGAGGCAGGTCGTTGTTTCCTGCGTGGGGACTGCAAGGCTCGTTCCATCTTCCCTAAATTAAAAGGATCTTTATCAATATCAAAAGGATATTTTCCCTAATTAAAAACGCTTTGGTCCTGGCGCCCATGAAACGTAAAAAACATTGACAGCTTTGCGGCCGATCGGGACCAGCCCAGCGGCGCCACAACCGCTGCCAGTTCGCCATCGCTGTCGAATTAGCTATCCGGATCAGCGCGATGCGCGGGATCGAGCGACGGGGACACATCTGTAAAGAAAATGGAAACCTCCGCAAATCCGTGACTTGCTGGCGTCCGGAAGCCGTTTCACGAAGCGATTCGAGCGAGTCGAATCGTCAAACTTCGAGACCATGCCGGGAAACCAGTGACGCGACGCCTGGCCTTCACTATCTTGGGAAAACCCACCGCCAGCGACGCTCTCCATGACGGAAGAAATCATCTTCGACCCGGCGCTCGTCCCCTCAGGCATGGACCCGGCCGAATGGGCCGACATCTGCCGCCACCATCACCGCAAACGGCTGATCCTGCGCAGCCTGCTCATCGCGCTGCTGCTGGCGCCGGTGCTGTGGGTCGGCTGGCGCGTGCTGAATCCGCCACTGAACGCGGAGCAGCAGTACGCCGTCGCCGAGGAAAGCCTGGCCGCGGGCGAGCTGTCCGCCGCGCTGATCTCCATCAAATCGTCGATGGTTCAAGACCCGAGCTCCGCCGCCGCAAGGCGGCTGGCGGGGCGTATCTACCTGCGGCTGGGTGCCTACCCGGATGCCCGCAAGGAACTGCAGCGCGCGCGTGAACTGGGCCTGAAGGACCCGCTGCTCGACATCGAGATCGCGAGCGCGCTGCTGTACCAGGGGCAATACCGGGCCGCGACCGACTTCCTTGCCGCGAGCGCGTTGCGCACTGCGGCGCCGGCCGAGTGGCAGGCCCTGCGCGGTGACGCGCTGCTCGGGTTGAACCAGCCGGAACGCGCGACCGACGTCTACGAACTCGCGCTGCAGGCCGACGCCGCCAATGCGCGCGCGCTGCGCGGCCTCGCTCGCCTCGCCTTCGAGCGGGGCGAGACCGACGACGCGGCGGCCCGCATCGAGCGCGCGATCGACGTCGCGCCGGACACAATCGACGGCTGGCTGCTGAAGGGCGACATCGCGCTTACGACCAAACGTTTCGCCGACGCCGAAGCGGCCTTCAAGAAGGCGGTGGCCCTGAACCGCTACCGCAAGGGCGCGCTGGTGGGCCTCGGCCGCGCATTCCTCGCGCAGGGCAAGATCGACGAGGGCGAAGCCCAGGCCAGGGCCATCCTCAAGCTCGCGCCGAAAGACGCCTGGGGTCACTACCTGCGCGGCAGCGTCGCGCTGCAGCGGGAGCAGCCCGATGGGGCGGCCGACGCCTTCGAGCAGGCACTGAAGAACGATCCCGAGCACACGGAAACGAAACTGCTGTTCGGCGAGCTGCTCGCTGCGCGCGGCCAGCTCGAGCGGGCGGACGAAATGCTGCGGCAATACCTCGCGCGTCATCCGAACAACCTGCGCGCAATCAAATCCTGGGCACGGCTGCAGATGCGCCTGGGCGCGCCCGACAAGGCCATCGCCGCGCTGACCGGCGTGGCCCGCGAGGCCCTCGCCGACCCGGAAATGACCGCGCTGCTAGGCACTGCCTACCTCGACACCGGCTCGGCGGACGCCGCCGTGGCGCTGCTGGAGAAGGCGAGCAAGGCCGAGCCGGACGACGCGGGGATCTCTCGCAGGCTTGCGGTGGGCTATGCCGCAAAGGGCGACCTCGACCGCGCGCTGGAAGCCATCGGGCAACTGGGCACCGACGGCCAGTTGACCGCAGCCCACCTCGAGATTGCCCGCTCGCTGCTCGCGCAGGGCGAGATCGACAAGGCGCTGGAACTCACCGGCCGGCTCACGCACGACATGCCGGAGAGCCCTGAAGCCTTCAACCTGAACGGCATCGTGCAGGAGGCGGCGGGCAAGCGCGCGGCCGCCGTCGACAGCTTCGAGAAAGCGCTGGCGCTGGCCCCGGACAGCATCCCGGCCCGCCTCAACCTCGCGCGCCGCGCGCTGGCGGACGGCGATGCGGCCGGCGCGCGACTGCGCTTCGACGAGATCCTGCAGCGCCAGCCCGGCAACAGCCAGGCGCTGGTCTCACTCGCGAAACTCGACGGCGCCGCCGGCAAGCCGCTGAAAGAGGTTGTCGCCCGCCTGCAGCAGGCCGTCGACAGCAATCCGAACGCGACCGAGGCGCAGCTGATCCTCGCCAACTACCACCTCGGGCGTCGCGCCTTCGACGTCGCGATGCGGCACGCCGAGGCGGCGGTGGAGGCCGCGCCGGCGCAGGCGCTGCCGCTGATGACGCTAGCCCGCTGCCAGCTCGCGATGAAGCAGCCGGCGCAGGCCATCGCGAGCCTCAAAAAGGCCGCTGAACTCGCGCCCGAATCGAAGCGCACGCAGCAGTTGCTGGCGCTGGCCTATGCGCAGAAAGGCGATGAAAAGGCGCTACGCGCATCGCTGGATTCGCTGATCGAAAGCGGGCTGGACCCGGCGACCCGCCGCATCGTGCAGGCGAACCTCGCCTTCGAGGCGGGCGACACCGACACGGCGCTCGCCGCCGCATCGGAGATGAAGAAGGTCCCCGGCCAGGAACTCGCCGGCCTGACGATGGAAGGCAGCGCGCGCCTGGCGCGCAAGGAGTACGAGGCCGCCATCGCCGCCTATCGCAAGGCCTTCGAACTGAAGCCCGACCCGCGCAGCCTCGTGCCGCTGTACGACGCCCTCGCGCAGGCGGGGCGCACGGCGGAGGCTGAAAAGGCCCTGACGGACTGGCTGGTCCAGCACCCGGACGACGTCGCGGTGCGCTCGACGCTTGCCCATCACTACCGCACGCAAGGCCGCACCGAAGACGCCCGGCGCGAGTATGAGCGCGCGCTGCAGGCGCAGCCGGACAACGTCCTCGTGCTGAACAACCTCGCATGGCTCCTCGACGCGCAGGGCGACAAGCAGGCGCTCGCGCACGCTGCGAAGGCCCACGAGCGCATGCCGGAGCGCGCCGAGATCATGGACACCTACGGCTGGATGCAGGTGCGGTACGGCAAACTTGAACTGGGCCTCGCGATGCTGAAGAAGGCCGCGGCGAAAGCCCCGGCCGACGCCGACATCCAGTACCACTATGCCGCCGCGCTGGTGGAGGCGAAGGACACCGCCGCGGCGCGCCGGATTCTGGATGCGCTGCTGGCGAAGCCCGACGCTTTCCCCAGCCGCGCCGCCGCCGAGGAACTGCTGAAGAAGCTGGGCTGAGGTCGGGGTCTCGTACGGCGGCGCTGCGCCGAGTTCAAGCGACCCTCACCCGCCGCCTTCGGCGTCGACCTCTCCCGGAACGGGAGAGGTGAAAACAATGCATCTTCGCCTCTCCCGACCCGGGCTGTCTCTTGGTCACATTCGGACGCGGGTGCCCGCGTCCACGTGCTGTTGGGCCACAGAGAACGCCGAGAACACCGAGGTTAGACAAGTGGGGCTGAGCCATCGGTCGACGGCATGGCCATTGCCCGGACCACGCTCGAAAATGCGACGGCTCCCTGTCCTCCGTGCTCTCCGTGGTGAAACCTGGCGTTGCCACGGCAACAGGCGCCGAATCTTGACCAAGAGCACGGAGGACACGGAGAAGAACGGTGAATGGCGGAATGCGCCTCTGCCGTGGCAATGCCGGCCGGGCGGCACCTGTCCACCCGATCCGCTCGGTGTTCTCGGTGTTCGGTGGCCCATCAAGGTCTGCACCCCGATACCCGCGTCCAAATGTGACCAAGAGACAGCCCGTTCCGGGAGAGGCCGGCCGCCAAGCCGGGTGAGGGTCGTTGCAGATGGCGCAGCGCCAACTCGCGCCCGCTTTCCCGCGCCGCCGGTCCCGCGAGCCGGAAGGGCGCCGGCCCCTTGCGGCGCTACAACATGGCGGCGTTATTGCCGATAATGCCGGCTTCACATCCCGCCAGACGACCAGGTCTCAGCCGATGAGCGGCTGTCACCGGTCCGGAGAACAACATGACGAACAGCTTCAATGCGCGCTCCACGCTCAAAGTGGGGAACAAGGAATACCAGTACTTCAGCCTCAAGGCGCTGGACGGCCAGTTCAAGCTCGCCCGCCTGCCGTACTCGTACAAGATCCTGCTCGAGAACCTGCTGCGGCACGAAGACGGCCTGAACACGACGAAGTCCGATATCGAGGCCCTCGCGGGCGCGGACCTGAAGCAGCTGCCGGCGAAGGACATCAACTTCACGCCGGCGCGCGTCATCCTCCAGGACTTCACCGGCGTGCCCTGCGTCGTCGACCTCGCCGCGATGCGCGACGCGATCAAGAAGCTCGGCGGCGATGCCGCGAAGGTGAACCCGCTGTGCCCGGTCGAACTCGTCATCGACCACTCCGTGATGATTGACCACTACGGCTCGAAGGAAGCGCTGGACCTGAACGCGAAGGTCGAGTTCGAGCGCAACGCCGAGCGCTACACCTTCCTGCGCTGGGGCCAGGAAGCGCTGCAGAATTTCAAGGCCGTGCCGCCCGACACCGGCATCGTCCACCAGGTCAACATCGAGTACCTCGCGCGCGTGGTGTTCGACAAGGACGGCCTGCTCTACCCGGATTCCTGCTTCGGCACGGATTCGCACACGACGATGGTCAACGGCATCGGCGTGCTGGGCTGGGGCGTCGGCGGCATCGAGGCTGAAGCCGCGATGCTCGGCCAGCCGTCGTCGATGCTGATGCCCGAAGTCATCGGCGTGCGCGTCACCGGCAAGCTCGCCGAGGGCGCAACCGCGACCGACCTCGTGCTGACCGTCACCGAGATGCTCCGCAAGCGCGGCGTGGTCGAGAAGTTCGTCGAGTTCTTCGGCCCGGGCCTCGCCAACCTCGCGGCGTCCGACCGCAACACCATCGCCAACATGGGCCCGGAATACGGCGCCACCTGCGGCATCTTCCCGATCGACGAAGAAACCCTGAACTACCTGCGCCTGACCGGCCGCAGCGACGACCAGGTCGCGGTGGTCAAGGCCTACGCGCAGGCGCAGGGCATGTGGTGGACGCCGGACGCGCCGGAAGCCGAATACACCGACGTCCTCCACCTCGACCTCGGCAGCATCCAGCCCTCGCTCGCCGGCCCCAAGCGCCCGCAGGACCGCGTGCTGCTGACCGACGTCAAGGCGAACTTCCGCAAGGCTTTCGAGGCCGAGCAGAAGGCGCGCCCGAGCAAGGGCCCGGCGACAGTCACCGACAAGGGGCAGACCTTCGAACTGAAGGACGGCGCGGTCGTCATCGCCGCGATCACCTCGTGCACGAACACCTCGAACCCCAGCGTGTTGATCGGCGCCGGCCTCCTCGCGCGCAAGGCGCGTGCGCTCGGCCTTAAGACCCAGCCGTGGGTCAAGACCTCACTGGCCCCGGGCTCGAAGGTCGTCACCGACTACCTCGCCAAGGCTGGTCTCACCGAAGACCTCGAGTACCTCGGCTTCCACGTCGTCGCCTATGGCTGCACGACCTGCATCGGCAACAGCGGCCCGCTGAACGAGCCGATCGGCAAGGCCATCGTCGACAACACGCTCTCCGTGTCCGCGGTGCTGTCGGGCAACCGCAACTTCGAGGGCCGCGTCCACCAGGACGTGCGCATGAACTATCTCGCGAGCCCGCCGCTGGTCGTCGCCTACGCGATTGCCGGTTCCACCGACATCGACCTCAGCAGCGAGCCGATCGGCCAGGACAGAAACGGCAAGGCCGTCTTCCTGAAGGACATCTGGCCGTCCAACGCGGAAATCCAGGAAGCCGTGGCCAAGGCCGTCACCGCCGAGCTCTTCAAGAAGAGCTACGCCGACGTGCTGAAGGGCGACGCGCGCTGGCAGGGCATCAAGGTCACGAAGTCCGAGACCTACCTCTGGGACAGCGCCTCGACCTACGTGCAGAACCCGCCGTATTTCGAGGGCATGACGATGACGCCGCCGGGCATCCAGCCGATCAACGGGGCGCGCTGCCTCGCGGTGCTGGGCGATTCCATCACCACCGACCACATCAGCCCCGCCGGCGACATCAAGAAGGACGGCCCGGCCGGCAAGTACCTGATGGAGCACGGCGTACAGCGTGCGGACTTCAACAGCTTCGGCTCGCGCCGCGGCAACCATGAAGTGATGATGCGCGGCACCTTCGCGAACACGCGCATCAAGAACGCGATGACGCCAGGCGTCGAAGGCGGCGTCAGCCGCTACATCAACGGCGCCGAGGGCCCGGTCGAGGCCATCTACGACGTCGCGATGAAGTACGCGGAGAAGAACGTGCCGCTGGTCGTGCTGGCCGGCAAGGAATACGGCACGGGCTCCTCGCGCGACTGGGCGGCGAAGGGCACCTTCCTGCTCGGCGTGAAGGCCGTCATCTCGGAGAGCTTCGAGCGCATCCACCGCGCGAACCTCGTCGGCATGGGCGTGCTGCCGCTGAACTTCGTCGACGGCCAGAGCGCGGCGAGCCTCGGTCTCGACGGCACCGAAGTGTTCGACTTCGAAGGCCTCGTCGAGGGCGCGACGGAACTCACCGTCAATGCGCGCAAGGCCGACGGCAAGGTCGTCAGCTTCAAGGCGCGCGTGCGCATCAACACGCCGATGGAGTGGTCCTACTACGCCCACGGCGGCGTGCTGCAGTACATGCTCCGCCAGATGGCCGCCCAGTAAGGGCCGGCACCGAGCGCCGCGTCCGCACGCGCGGGCGCGGCGCGACGTGGCCTCGACCCGGCCACGTCACCCTTCCCCTGCCTGACATGACACGCGGCCGCAACAAGAAGCTGCGCAAGCAGCTGACGCTGCTCCTGCTGGCTGCCGCGCTCGCCTGGTGGAGCTCCGACCGCGAGCACGACGCAGCGCCCGCGCCGGAGGACGCCGCGAGCCTCGCGGCACGCTACTCCGACGATCCCCTGCTGACCGCCTTCGCGGCCAGGCACAGCAATGTGCAGATCGAAAGTGAAGGTGTCGTCGAGCGCATCCTTGCCGACGATCGCGACGGCTCGCGCCATCAGCGCTTCATCCTGCGTGGTCCCTCGGGCATCACCGTGCTGGTGTCGCACAATATCGATCTCGCGCCACGCATCGAAGGACTGCGGCCTGGCGAGTTCGTTCGCTTCAACGGCGAGTACGAATGGAACGAGCGCGGCGGCGTGATTCACTGGACGCACCGCGCACCGCGCGACAATCACCGGCCCGGATGGATCGAATACGGGGGGCGACGGTACCAGTAGGACGCGCACTCCGTGCGGGCGCTCGCCAGACTTGCTCAGCCAAGGCCGTGCGCGCGGGCGCGGCACACCTCGATGCCGCAGGCGATTCATCGCTATTTCCATTGATCGATTGCGTCATTTCCTGACATTCGATGCGCTCGCGCGGCCGCAGCCACCACATCGCGTGCCGGATCCGCGATCTCCCGGCGAAGTCGGCCGGCTGCGCGGTTGGCGATCAGCGCCAATCTGATACATTCGGGTGCAGCAGATCTTTCGCGCGAGACCGTGATCCCGGGGATAGCCGGCTGCACGCGCCGCCACCGACCATCGACGCGAATGAAAAAACGACACGACACTCGAGAGGAGGGAGACCCCATGGCAGCACGGACTGTACTCGGCGCATTGCCGCACAATTTTCTGGGCAGCGCGCCGAACTGGTACAAGACCACGATCATCGGCTTTCTCCTCCTCAACCCGCTGCTGCTCTTCAGCGTGGGCCCCTTCGTGACCGGCTGGGCCCTGATCGCGGAGTTCATCTTCTGCCTCGCGATGGCCCTCAAGTGCTATCCGTTGCAGCCCGGCGGATTGCTGACCATCGAGGCCATCGTCCTCGGCATGACCGACGCCGAAACCGTCTACCAGGAAACGCTCAACAATTTCCCGGTCATCCTGCTGCTGATGTTCATGGTGGCAGGCATCTATTTCATGAAAGAGCTGCTGCTCTTCGTGTTCTCGAAGGTGCTGCTGGGCGTGCGCTCGAAGGCCGGTATCTCACTGCTGTTCTGCATGCTCGGCGCGGTGCTGTCGGCATTCCTGGACGCGCTGACCGTGATCGCGGTGGTCATCACCGTCGCGCACGGCTTCTACCTCGTGTTCCACAAGATCGCCTCGGGCAAGCATTTCCATCACGCGGATCACGATGCGGCGGAGGACGGCGGGATTGTCGAACTGCATCGCGAGGACCTGGACGACTTCCGCGCCTTCCTGCGCGACATCATGATGCACGCCGCCGTCGGCACCGCGCTGGGCGGCGTGTGCACGCTGGTCGGCGAGCCGCAGAACCTGCTGATCGGGAAAGTCGCCGACTGGAATTTCCTCGAGTTCTTCGTCCACGTGGCGCCGGTCTCGATGCCGGTGCTGGTCACGGGGCTGGCCACCTGCCTGCTGGTCGAACGCCTGGGGTGGTTCGGCTTCGGCAACCGGATGCCGGACAGCGTGCGGGCCGTGCTGACGGAGTTCGAGGCGGCCGAGGCCGCCAAGCGCGACACCCGGGACAAGGCCCGGCTCGTGGTTCAGGCCGTTGCCGCTGTCTTCCTGATCGCGGCCCTGGGACTGCACCTCGCGGAAGTCGGCCTCATCGGCCTTGGCATCATCGTGCTCCAGACCGCGTTCAACGGCGTGATCGACGAGCACCGCATCGGCCACGCCTTCCAGGAGGCCCTGCCGTTCACCGCGCTGCTCGTCGTGTTCTTCGGCGTGGTGGCCGTGATCCACGATCAGCACCTGTTCTCGCCGGTGGTCGACTGGGTGCTCGCGATGGAGGGCCGCACCCAGCTCGCCGCGTTCTACCTCGCGAACGGCCTGCTCTCGATGATCAGCGACAACGTGTTCGTGGCGACCGTCTACATCACGGAGGTGGCGCAGGCGCTCGAGCAGGGACGCATCACGCGCGAGCAGTTCGATCTGCTGGCGGTCGCGATCAACACCGGCACGAACATCCCGAGCGTCGCAACGCCGAACGGCCAAGCCGCGTTCCTGTTCCTGCTGACTTCCGCGATCGCGCCGCTGATCCGCCTGTCGTATGGCCGCATGGTGTGGATGGCGCTGCCCTACACGGTGACGATGTCGACCGCCGGGCTGCTCGCGGTGTGGTTTTTCCTCTGAGTTCAGGGGGCTTCGAAATGCGCGTCGCGCAACAGCGCGTCGCAGGCGCCCCCGTATTTCTTTTCCAGGCGCTCGACCAGGCGCCAGTCCTGGTCGATCTCCCCCATCATGACGGTTGAATCGCTGCCCATCCGCGCCTCGGCCGCTGGCCGACCCTGCTCGAGCACGGCCTGGTTCAGCGCGAATTCGCCTGCGGAGTAGAGATGGTCGTAGCGCGTGGCGGCGCTGCCGCGCGCGGCCAGGAAGAAATAGGCGGCACAGGTCGCGAACATGGGGCGGTAGGCTTCATCCGGCGCCACGGCGCGTGCCGGCAGGCTCGCGATGACGCAGGCCAAGGCCGCGGACAGGACTATGGATTTACGCATGGGCGGGGCTCCAGGGTGCTTGATGCGCGGACGGCCGATTGAACGCGGGCGCTGCGCCACGCTGACGCGACCCTCACCCGTCCGCTGCGCGGCCGGCCTCTCCCGGGGCGGGAGAGGCGAACATCCGCGGCGGGGCGCAGGCCGTCACGCCGCGACGCGGCAGGGGCGAAGATCCGCGGTCGGGCGCGTGCGCTCACGCCGCGACGCGGCGCCAGCTGGGGGGCTCTTCGCCCGGACACACATCGACCTCGACGGTGACGTGGACCACGTTCAATTCCGCCGGAATTGCCGCCTTGTAGACAGCAAGCGGCTGCGGGTGGTGCGTGACCAGCGAGACGATGGCCGCGTGGATGCCGGGGCCGATGGACCACACGTGGAGGTCTGCGACGAGGCTGTCCTCGATGCCCTCGATCGCGCGCTTCACCCGCTGCACGACCGCAGGCTCCGCCTGCCGGTCGAGCAGCACGGCGGCCGTCGTGCGGCCGAGGCCCAGCGCCCAGCGCATCACGAGCGCAGCGCCGAGTACGCCGATGAGAGGGTCCAGCCACGCGGCCTGCGCATACTTGCCGGCAAGCAGGGCGATGATCGCGAGCACGGAGGTCACCGCATCGGCCAGCACGTGCAGGTAGGCGGAGCGCAGCGCGTGATCGTCATGTGCGTGGCCGTGAACAAGGCCATGGTCATGACCGTGCGCGGCATGGTGGGCGTGATCGTCATGATGCTCATGCTCGTCATGGTGATCATGGCCGCCATGCATCGCGCCACCCAGGATCACGGTGCAGACGGCATTGACGACCAACCCGATCACCGCCACCCACAGCGCCGCGTCGAACGCGATCGGCACCGGGTTCAGCAGGCGGTCGACGCTGCCGCCCAGCATGCCGAGCGCGAAGGTGCCGAGCAGGATGGCGCCGACGAGCCCCGCGAGGGCATTCAGCTTGCCGGTGCCGAAACTGAAGCGGGGGCTGCCGGCGAGCCGTCGCGCGAGCACGTAGGCGGCAAAGGTCAGCGACAGGGCTGCCGTGTGCGAACCCATGTGCAGGCCGTCGGCGAGCAGGGCCATCGAGCCGAAGGCGAGACCCGCCCAGATCTCTGCGCACATCGTCAGCAGGTTGATGACTATGACCGCCAGCGTGCGTCGCTCGCCCGGCCGGCGCTGGTCCTGGCCGAAGGCGTGTGTGTGCTGCCAGTCGGGGAGTTGATGGGAATGCATGGGCCAGAGTCTCAGCGCTTGATTTCCACTTCGATAAAGGCAAGCTCGGCGGTGCCCCCATTGGTCACGTTGTGCTCGACGCCGACCGGCCGCGCGTAGGACTGCCCGACCCGAAGCTCCGCCTCGACCTGTCCGTTCGGCGTGTCCAGCAGCAGGCGGCCATCGGTGATCGGCACCACGACATAGTCGTACTCGTGGCGATGCCAACCGGTTTCAGCCCCGGGCGCGAAGCGCCATTCGGTGACCTTGACGGTCTCGTTGTCGACCTGGACGGTCGCCACGGCGGTGCTCTTGCTGGTATCGCACATGTCATGCTCCTTCGTTGTCGCGGTGAACGGTGTCGGGCCCGAATGCGGGCAGGCACACGGCAATGTATTCAGTGTCGCCGAACGGGGTGCTGTAGCGCACCCATTCGCCGGGCGCGGTGACGATGGCCTGTCCCGCCTGCACCTCGAGCACGCCTTCCGCGTGTTCGACCCGCAGGCAACCGCGCAGCACGACCGTGCATTCCTCGAACTCGGGCCGCTGGCCCGGTTCCTGCCAGCCCGCCGGCGACTGCATGCGCGCGATGCTGACCGTGTGGTGGCCGCTGTTCACACGCCCCACGAATTCCTCGATGCGCTTCGGCTTGTTGCCGGCCGCGGCGATGACGGTGGGACTTTCAATCAGGCGAGGCATGGGACGCATCTCCAGCGGAATGGTTCAGATGGCAAGCGGTTTGCCCCGGAACATGAAGTAGACCGCGCCCAGAAGGCACAGCCCGGCCCAGAGGTAATCGAGGCTCAGGCGTTCCTTCATGTACAGGACCGAGAACGGCACGAATACGCTCAGCGTGATGACCTCCTGGAGGATCTTCAGCTGGCCGACGCTCATGACCTCGTGTCCGATCCGGTTGGCCGGCACCTGCAGCAGGTATTCGAACAGTGCGATACCCCAGCTGACCAGTGCCGCAATCACCCACGGCTTATGGCCGAGGCTGCGGAGATGGCCATACCACGCGAAGGTCATGAAGACGTTGCTGAGGCAGAGCAGGCCCACGGTCGTTGCGAGCGGCGAAAACTGCGGCATCAGGCGGCTTCCGGGATTCATGGAATTCGGCGACATCGGCGCGCGGCGCCCCCATCCTGCCGGACGGGTGGCCGGGTTTCGGCGCGGCGCGGGGAGCCGGGCCAGGGCGCCGACGGCGCACCGGCCCGCGACTGCCACCCTGCCGGGGGTCCCGGCGGGCGGCAGGGCCTGCCTCAGGCCTTGGGCGCGAAGGCGTTGCACCAGCCCTTGGCGGCGACCGCCTGGCCGGCGAAGAGGCCGCAGCCGCCCCACTCGGCGCCCGCCGCACCCTGGTAGAGGGCGCAGCCGGCGCAGTTCTGGCCATCCTGGTAACGCGCGTACTTGGCCTTGTCGACGCTGGCCGCGTCATGCACGTAACCGAGACCCTGGGCCTGCGGGCTGGCCGGATCCACGTGCGGCATGTCGGCGGCGAAGGCCGTGCGCTGCGCGACCAGCTGGGCCACGGAAACCACGGCCACGGCGCCCAGGCCGCGCTTGAAGAAATTGCGTCTGCTGTTGTCCATCGTCGTCTCCTTGCATCGATATTCGATGTCGTGCTTTTCGTGTGTCGTCTGCGCGCGAACCGGGTCCAGGACCCGGGTCTCGCGCGGCATCAGCCGGAACGGACGCCTTGCCGGGCTACGCCGCCGGCGGGCCGGCGGATTTGCCCGCAGCGCGTCGGCGCCAGCCGGCCGGCAGCCTTTCTCAAGGCTGCAGGTAGTCGTGCAGGACGTCCCCGTGCCCCAGCGTGAAGTCCGCATTGTAGTAGTAAGCGTCGAGCACTTCCCGGACCGGGATCAAACTGAAGCGATCCGCCGGCGATTCGGCGAAGGACAGCGTCGCCCGCCCCCTGTAGACGGCCTTCAGCGACAGGTTCGACAGCGTCGTCGAGGTCAACTGCATCACGGCGGGCGCGGCGCCTTCCTGGACCGGCGGCACGAGCTTGAGATTCGTGTATTCCGCGCTGCCAGCCAGCGCGCTGGCCGGCACCAGCGGCCCCACCTCCATCGCCGCGCGGACCACCGTCAGCCCGCCGCGCTCGACCTCGCCGGCGATGACGCCGTCGCGCTCGCCCAGGCTCACGCGGCCGAGCTTCTTCGGGAAGCCCCAGATCTCGCGGCCGGCGGCGATCGCAATGTCGTTGTCGAGCACGAGGTAGAGGCAGTGGTTGACCGTGCGGCCGCGGTATTTCGCAATCGCGCCGAGCAGCATCTCGTTGTAGTGGCCGAAGCCCGACGTGAAGAAGCGGCTCACCGTCACGAACATCATGCCCTGCGGGTCCGGCACGAGCGGCTTCGGGATCCACGGCGCAATCGCGCGCGGGTCGCTGCGGAAGGGAATCGTCATCGACCACGCGTCGCGGTAATCGAACGGCGGCTGCATGTACAGCGGGGACAGTTGCGGCAGCGAATAGCCGTACGGCAGCTTCGCAGGCCTCGCTTTCTTCACGACCTTGGCATCCATCGAGTGCTCCTTTCGCAGCGGTTGAGTGCAGCGTCGTCGGCGCGGCGCGATCTCAGGGTGCGCGCAGCGCCGTCACCATCGCGCGCAGGCGCTCGGCATCGGCCGGGCCCTGCACGGGGATACTGAATTCGCAGTTCGTCACCAGCGCGCCGTAACGGGCGCGCAGCTTGTCGACGATTTCGTCATGCGTGCCGACCACCGCGTAGAGGTCCAGCACCTCATCACTGATGCGGGCCGGCATTTCCTCCCAGCGCTGCGCTTTCGACAGCGCCTGCAGCTCGCGCGCGAGGTCGCCGAGACCGTGGATCTCGAAGCACGCGGCATAGGCCGGGGTCGATGCATAGAACGCCACGCGCGCGCGCACGTCACGAATCCTGCGCTCGAGGCCCGCCTCGTCCGGCGCCGAAGCAATGAGCGGCTTGATCGACACGCTGAAGCCATCGAGCGAGCGCTGCGCGCGCGCCGCGCCCCGCCGCAGCGCCGGCCACATCACCTCGCGGATGTAGTGCGCGGTGCAGACGGGGTGCGGCCGCACGCCGTCGGCGACCTCGCCGGCGACCTGGCAGAGATAGGCGTTCACCGCCGCGAGGTGGACCGGGATCGCGGGATGCTCGATCGGGTCCGGCGTGAACAGCGGCACCTGCAACGTCAGATCGTAGTGCGGGCTGTGGAAGTCGAGCCGGGTGCCGTGCTGCCAGCTGTCCCACAGCGCGCGCAGCGCGAGCACGTAGTCGCGCATCCAGGGGCCGGGGGCCTGCCACTTCATGCCGAAGCGGCGCTCGATGTGTCCCTTCACCTGCGTGCCCAGTCCCAGCGTGAAGCGGCCGCGCGACAGCTTCTGCAGGGTCCACGCGGTCATCGCGCTGACCGTGGGGCTGCGCGGAAACGCGATGGCCACCGCGGTGCCGACGTTGATGCGCGTCGTGGCCTGCGCGGCGAGCGCCATCACGACGTAGGGATCCTGCTTGGTTTCCTCGACCATCAGGCCGTCGTAACCGAGCTCCTCGACCAGCGCCGCGTCCTGCGCGACGCGATGGATGTCGAGCGCCTGCTCCGGCGCGCGCAGGCCCGGGTCCACCTTGCCCAGCGGCAGCAGCGTCTCGGCTTTCACGATTTCAGTTCGCGGACCATCGCCGCGAGCGTCTGCTCGTCGTCGGGGTTGCGGACCGGGATGCTGAATTCGATCAGCGAGGCGACCGGCGCATAGCGCACCTTGAGCTTCGCGACGATTTCGTGATGCAGGCCGACGGTCGCGAAGAGGTCCAGCACCGCGTCGTCGACCAGCGCCGACATCTCGGGCCAGCGCTGCTCGCGCGACAGCCGATTGAGGTCCTGCGCCAGCGCGCCGAGCCCGTGGGCCTCGAACACCGCGGCGTAGGCCGGGGTCGAGCCGTAGAACGCAATGCGCCCGCGGATATCGGCGATCTTCTCGACGAGGCCCGCCTCGTCCGCCGCGGTCGCCACCAGCGGCGACACGCCGATCTCGAAGCCGGCCAGGTCGCGCCCGGCCTTTGCCGCACCGCGACGCACCGCGGGCAGCATCACCGTCTCGATGAAATGCGGGGTGCAGACCGGATGCGTGCGCAAGGCATCGGCGACCTCGCCCGCGACCTGGCACATGTACGGGTTCACGCCCGCGAGATGGATCGGGATGGGCCCGCAGGCTAGCGGCGCCGGCGTGAAGACCGGCACGTTCAGGTTGATCTCGTAGTCCGCACTCTTGTGCCTGACCGGCTGCTCGTTCTGCCAGGCCTCCCACAAGGCGCGCACGGCGAGCACGTAATTGCGCATCCACGGCCCCGGCGCCTTCCATTTCATGCCGAAGCGACGCTCGATGTGCCCCTTCACCTGGCTGCCGAGGCCCAGCACGAAGCGCCCGCCGGACAGGCGCGCGAGGCTCCAGGCCGTCATGGCGGTCACCGTCGGGCTGCGCGGAAACGCGATCGCGACCGAGGTCGCGACGCTGACGCGCCGGGTCGCCTGCAGGGCGAGGGTCGACACGATGTAGGGGTCGTCCTTGTTGTCCCGGATCGCGAGGCCGTCGAAGCCGATGCGCTCGATCAGCGTCGCATCGCCGGCGACCCCGCGGATGTCGATCGCGCCGTCCGCGACCTTCAGGCCCGAGTCCGCTTTGCCGAGCGGCAGGACGGTTTCTACTTTCATGGTGGATTTTGCCGGTATGCTGTTTCGGTGCGGGCATGATCGCCCGCGCGACGACAAAGGACAATTCCGGACACCTGCGCTTGTCCTGGGGGGGACGTGCAATGCATCCAGAGCTTGCCGACAGTCATGCCGCGGCCGGCGGCCGCTGGCCCGAACGCTACAAGCTGGTGGCGCTGTGTGTGATCGCAGCATTCATCTGCTACATCGACCGCGTCAACATCTCCGTCGCGGTCATCGCGATGCAGGAGGAATTCGGCTGGTCCGAGACCCGCAAGGGCCTGGTGCTGTCGTCCTTCTTCGTCGGCTACATGCTGTTCATGGCACCCAGCGGATGGCTGGCGAACCGCTACGGCGGCAAGACCATCCTCGGCCTCGCGGTATGCTGGTGGTCACTCTGGACCGTGCTCACGCCGCCCGCGGCCAGCCTCTCGTTCGCCGCGCTGATCGCCGCCCGCATCGCGATGGGCCTCGGCGAAGCGGCGATGTTCCCCGCCGTGTACAACCTGTACGGTCGCTGGGTGCCGGTCGCGGAACGCTCGCGGGCGGTGGCGCTGCTGATAGGCGGCATTCCTCTCGGCACGATGTTCGCGGTGCTGACCACGGGCTGGATCGTGATGCGTTTCGGCTGGCCTGCGGTCTTCTACGCCTTCGGTGGCCTCGGCGTGATCTGGACTGTCATCTGGTTCCGTCGGGCCTACAACTCGCCGGGAGAGCATCCGACAATCTCGGCCGCCGAACTCCGCGTGCTGGAAGTGGAAACGGGCAGGACCTCCGCCAAGCCGGATATTCCCTGGCGCGAGATCCTGTCGTCGAGCGCCGTGTGGGCACTGATCATCAACCACTTCTGCAGCAACTGGCTGTTCTACATGCTGCTCGCCTGGTTGCCGAGCTACTTCAAGACGCAGCTCGACATCAGCATCGCCACCGCCGGCATCTATTCGGCCGGCCCCTGGCTCGCGATGCTGGTTGGCGGCAATCTCGGCGGTGTGTTTGCCGATCGCCTGGTCAGGCGCGGAGTGGACCTCACCCTCGTGCGCAAGGCGATGCAGATCAGCGCGCTGCTGGGATCGGCCGCGTGCATGCTCGCGGCGCGCGACGTGACGACGCCCGGCATGGCGCTCGGGCTGATGTGCGGGGCGCTTGGCCTGCTCGCCCTATCCTGGTCGGGTTTCCTGCCGAACCATCTCGAGATCGCACCACGCCACGCCGACATCCTGATGGGCATCACGAATACGGCCGGCACCGTGCCCGGCATCGTTGGCATCGCGATCACGGGCTGGATGGTCGACGTCAGCGGCACCTACACCTCGGCGTTCGCGCTGGCCGCCGGCATCAACATTTTCGGTGCCGTGGTCTGGCTGCTGTTCGGCACCGCCAAGCGCGTGATCGACTGATGCCCCGAAGCCCCAGGCCTCACTTGCGCCGCGCGACGGGATGATCCACGAACACCCGCACGCGGGGGTTCAGGGCGTCCAGTCGATCCGGTGGCGTTCGAGATAGTCGTCCACCGCCGCGCCGACGGTCGGATGAAAGATGTCCGTCCCCAGCACGCCCATCAGTTCGAAACGAACCAGCTTCTCCTTCACGGGGTCCTTCATTTCGGCGAAGTGCAGTTCGATGCCGGCGGCCTGCAGTTGGGCGTGCACTTCGGCCACCACGTCGGCCGAGGTGACATCGATGCTGGTCACCGGTTCGGCGGCCACGATGACGCGCCTGACCGGCGTCGGCGACGCGCCGACCGCCTCGAGTATGCGTTCCTGGAACAATTCCGCATTGGCGAAGAAAAGCGGCGCATCCCAGCGGAACAGGACGAGGCCGGGCACGCGGCGCGCGTCCGGATAGCGCTTCGTATCGTGATACCCGCGTATGCCATCGACGCGCCCGAGCACCGCGTAATGCGGGCGCCATCCATCCCACAGGAATTCGATCACCGCCGCCCCCACCGCAAGCCCGATGCCCGGAATGGCGCCGAAGGCAGCCACGCCGGCCAGGCAGGCCATCGACAGCCAGAACTCCCAGTTCTGGATGCGATAGATGCGGTGGAGATCCTTGAATTCGAAGAGGCCGATCGCGGACGCAATCACCACCGCGGCCAGCGCGCTGGTCGGGAGCTTGCGCAGCAGGTCCGGCGCGAACACGAGCAGCAGCGCCACTGCGACCGCGCCGACGACGCCCGCCAACTGGGTCCGCGCCCCGGAGGCTTCCGCGACCGGGGTGCGCGACGAGGACGAACTGATGGGAAAACCCTGGAAGAAACCGGCCGCGAGATTGGCGGTCCCGAGTCCGATCATCTCCTGGTTGGGGTCGACGTAGGTGCGGGTTTTCGCCGCATAGCTGCGCGACAGGACACTGGTGTCGGCGAAGGACACCATGGCCACCGCAAAGCCGCCGATGATCACGGCCTGCAAGTCCGACGCGGCTATCCACGGCGCGGCGAATGCCGGTAATCCCTGCGGCAGCGAGCCGAGCACTTTGACACCGGCAGTCTCATCGAGGTTGAAGACGCCAACGACCACTGTCGCTGCAATCACCGCGACCAGGATGCCGGGAATGCGCTTGAAGGGCTTGAGCAGGAAGATGATCGCCAGTGAACCTGCACCAATCGCAAGCGCCGTGGGATTGGTGCTGCCATCGAGCACCGCTTCGCCGACGCGGAACAGATCGCGCACCGGGCCGTCGGTTTCAATCGAGAAGCCCATCATCTTGGGCAACTGGCTTATCAGCACCGTGAGCGCGATACCGTTCATGTAGCCGTAACGAATCGGCTTGGACAGCAGTTCCGTGACGAAGCCGAGCCTGAACACGCCCGCGGCTATGCACACCAGACCCGACACCACGGCCAGCATGCTGGCCAGCGCAATGGCACGCCCCGGGTCGCCCTGCGACAGCGGCAGGACCACCGCGAGGATGATGGCGGCGAGCGAGGAGTCGGGCCCGAGGACCAGGATGCGGCTCGGGCCGAACAGTGCGTAAGCGAGCAGCGGCACGATCGTCGCGTAGAGCCCGTAAATCCCGGGGACGCCGGACGCTTCAGCGTACGCGATGCCGACCGGGACGAGCATGGTCGTCAGCACCAGGCCGGCCGTGACATCCTTGCCGAGCCACTGGGCCCGGTACTGCCGCGCCATCCGCAGGCCGGGCAGGAAACGTTGCCAACCGGTGTCGCCCGCGCCGGGACGTCCGGGTAATCGGCCCGGCTGGTTCGTCGATCCGGCCTCGACGTTCATGTCATGGTCTCCGGGTTCCGGTGGACTGCCGCACCGCCATGCCGCCAGCGAACCGGAGGCAGGACGTCCGGCCACGGGAATCGCCCTCCGGCGTTGCCGCGGCCCGACCCAGCTTAGTCCCGGCAGGCCGCGCCGTCGCTAGGACCAGGGGGCAATTTACCGGGGATAAAAACTGTGCAGCGGAGAAAAGGTGTCAGATTTGAAATCCGACACCTTTTCTCCTCTCCGGACGTCATTGCCACGGCAGCGGTGCATCCCTCGATTCACCGTTCTTCTCCGCGTCCTCCTTGCTCTCCGTGGTGAAACCCGGCGTTTCCTTAACACCGGCAGCCGGATTTTTACCACGTGGTCCGGGAAAAGGTGTCGGATTTGAAATCCGACACCTTTTCTCCGCACAGATGGCTCAGGGGGACAGCCCGCTCCGGGAGAGGTGAAGCGCCTTGTCGGCGGTCACGAAGAATTCGCCTGGCCCGGCGCCGAATAGCCGAGCACCGACTTCAGTTCCAGGAATTCGCCGAACGCGTGCTCGCCGAACTCGCGGCCGTTGCCCGAATGCTTGTAGCCGCCGAAGGGCACGCTGATGTCGAGGCCTGCATTGTTGATGCTGATGTAGCCGGCGCGAATGCGGGACGCGATGCGGCGCGCGTGGTCTAGGTCCCTGCTGTGCACGTAACCGCCGAGGCCGTACTCGGTGTCGTTCGCGATTGCGACCGCCTCGTCCTCGTTCGCGTAGCCGAGGATGCAGAGCACCGGCCCGAAGATTTCCTCGCGCGCGATTTCCATGTCGTTTCTCACGTCCCGGAACACCGTCGGCCGGCAGAAGTAGCCGCTGGGCAGGCCATCGGGCCTGCCGGGGCCGCCTGTCACGAGCGTTGCGCCGGCGTCGATGCCGGACCTGATCAGGCGCTGCACCTTCTCCCACGCCTGCTCGGAAATCACCGGGCCCATGCGGCTGCCGGTCGCCGGGTCGCCCGGTGTCCAGCTTTCCGCGACCCGCCTTGCAATGGCGCAGACCTCGTCCATGCGCGCGTTCGGCACCAGCATGCGCGTCGGCGCGCGGCAGGATTGACCACTGTTCATCATCACGCCGTTGACGCCGCCGGTGACCGCCGCTTCGAGATCGGCGTCGTCCAGGATGATGTTCGGGCTCTTGCCGCCGAGTTCCTGGTGCACGCGCTTGACCGTGGCGGCCGCGTTGCGCGCGACCTCGATGCCGGCGCGGGTCGAACCCGTGATCGAAATCATGTCGATGCCGGGATGCGCGGACAACGCGGCGCCGACCACCGGGCCTTCACCGAAGACCAGGTTGAACACGCCGGGCGGAAGGCCGGCGGCATCGATGATTTCGGCGAGAATCCGGCCGGAAAACGGCGCGATTTCGGACGGCTTCAGGATCACGGTGCAGCCGACCGCGAGGGCGGGCGCGGTCTTCGCGCACATCTGGTGCACAGGCCAGTTCCACGGCGTGATGAAGCCGCAGACACCGATGGGTTCCTTCAGGACCTGATGCGTGCCCTTGCTCTCCTCGAACGCGTAGGTCCGCAGGATGTTCGCCGCGGAGCGGAAGTGGCGCGGCCCCAGCGCGGCCTGGGTGTCGCGGGCGAGCCAGGTCGGTGCCCCCATTTCCTCGCGGATGGCCACCCCCATGTCGTCGAGCCGGCGCTCGAACTCGTCGGCGATGCGCTCGAGCGCGGCAACCCGCGCGTCGCGCGAGGTCGCGGCCCAGCCGGCGAAGGCCCCGCGCGCCGCGCGCACGGCGACATCGACGTCGGCCGCGGCGCCGATGCCGATACGACCATTGACGACGCCGCTGGCGGGATCGATCACGTCGAGGGTTTGCGGAGTGAGCGGCGGCACCCAGCGGCCGTCGATATAGAAATCCGGGTAATTGCGCATGAGTCTTTCCGTATGCTCGATAGTGGGACGCCGGCGTCACGCGGTTCAGCGACACCTCGATGGGCAGCCGGGTTCGCCGCACGATTGCGCGTTCCAGGCGAGACGGGCGGTGCCGGCGTGTCCCAAATTCCGGGTTTGGCCGCAGCTTGTCAATTGCGCTGGTGCAGCGGACGCGCGCTCGCCGCGGCTCCGCGTGATCCACTACGCTGTCGCGACACGCAGCAGTCCCTGGAGACCCGGCCATGCAGTACGAGACGATCACCGTCACCACCGCCGATCACGTCACCCGCATCACGCTGAACCGCCCGGAAGTGATGAACGCGATCAACCAGCGGATGCATGACGAACTGGAGCACGCCTTCGACCGCTTCGCCATCGACGATGCGCAGTACCTCTGCGTGATTCGGGGCGCCGGCGAGCGGGCCTTTTCGGCCGGCAGCGACCTGAAGGCAATCGCCAAGAGCGGCAGGCCGAACGTGTATCCGGAGCACGGCTACGCCGGCCTCATCGAACGGTTCGATCTCGACAAGCCGCTGATCGCGGCGGTGGACGGAGTCGCCGTCGGCGGCGGCTTCGAGCTCGCGCTGGCCTGCGACATCATCCTCGCCACCACGCGCTCGCGCTTCGGCCTGCCGGAGCCGCTGGTGGGCGCTGTCGCCCTCGGCGGCGGCATGCACCGGCTCGCGCGCCAGATCGGTCTCAAGCAGGCCATGGGCATGATCCTGACCGGCAACCTCGTCGACGCCGCCGACGCCTGGCGGATGGGCTTCGTGACCGCGCTGGTGGAACCCGCGGCGCTGTCGACGGCCATCGACGACTGGTGCGCCCGCATCCTGCGCTGCGCGCCGCTCGCCATCCGCGCGTCCAAGCAGAGCGTGATGCTGGGACTGGACGAAGCGGGCGTCGAGCAGGCGATGGCGCGACAGGCGGGCTATCCCGCCTTCGCGGCCTGGCAGGACTCTGCAGACCGGATTGAAGGGGCGGCGGCCTTTGCCGGGAAACGGCCGCCACAGTGGCAAGGGAAATGAGCCGGCGCGCACGGCGCTGAT
>CALRPY020000062.1:0-24652 GCA_943370145.1 Hydrogenophaga intermedia
GTCAGATTTCAAATCTGACACCTTTTCTTTCTGAGGCACGCGGGCGCGGGTCTTCGCCGCTCCCGTCGCGGGCTGTCTCGTGGCCACATCTGAGCGCAGGTACCGCGGGCCGTGATGATGGGCCACCAAGAACACCGAGAACACCGAGAACACCAAGAACACCGAGAACACCGAGAACACCGAGAGGATCGGGTGGGCAGGTGCCGCCCGGCCGGCATTGCCAAGGCAGAGGCGCATTCCGCCATTCACCGTTCTTCTCCGTGTCCTCCGTGCGCTCCGTGGTCAAACTTCGGCGCCTGTTGCCGCGGCAACGCCGGGTTTCACCACGGAGGACACGGAGCAGTCGTATTTTCGAGCGTGGTCCGGGCAATGGCCATGCCGTCGACCGCTGGCCCAGCGCCACTCGGAAAATCTCGGTGTACTCGGTGTTCTCTGTGGCCCAGCAGCACGTGGACACCGGCACCCGCGTTCAAATGTGACCAAGAGACAGCCCGCCCCGGGAGAGGCCGGCCGCGCAGCGGACGGGAGAGGTGAAGCTGGATGTGCCCCTCACCCGCCGGCATTCGACCTCTCCCCCACGCGGGAGAGGTGAAGCCGGAGCACGGGAGAGGGGCACCGCCCTCAGAAGCTCAGCCGCAGCCCCAGCTGTCCGCCGATGCCCGGCGCGGGCACGCTGTCTTTCAGGAATGAGGTGTGCCGGCGCTGTTCCTCGTCCGCGAGGTTGTGCCCGCGGGCGAAGAACTGCAGTTCGCGCGCCTGCGGCAGCGGCAGCGCGTATTCGGCATAGACGCTGATGTCGGTGTAGCCGTCGGTTGCCGTTTCCAGCGCCGAAATCTCGTCCTGCGGGCTGTAGCGCACGGCGGCGAAGCCGGCCGACCAGCGCGCTTGGCGCCAGTCCAGCCCCGTGCCGACACGCAGCGGCGGAATGCGCGGCACGTTCGCGCCGCCGTCGAGTTCGGCGTCGACGCTGTCGAGCCAGGTGCGCCAGTCGAGCTGCCCGTAGGCGCCATTCATCACCTCGAGCACGGATTCCAGCTCGAAGCCCCAGAAGCGTGCGTCCCGTTGCGTCTGCCGCACGAGCAGCAGCGCGTCGTCCTCGTCGACGATGAGCCCCGTGTCGGCGAAATCCGGCTCCACCCGATCCGCCACGCCGTCGCCGTTGCCATCCTGCTCCTGCGCGAAGATGTAGTCCGAGATGTCGTTGTAGAACACGCCGGCCGACCAGCGCCAGCGGCCCTCGACGCGCTTCACGAAGAGCTCGAAGTTCGTCGAGACCTCGCTGTCGAGGCCGGCGTCGCCGATTTCGAACGTGTTCGTGGCAAGGTGCGGGCCATTCGCGAACAGCTCCTCGATGGCGGGTGCGCGCTCGGCGTTGGTCACAGTGCCGCCGAACTCGTAGTCCGCGCCAAACGCATAGCTGAGTCCGCCCGACACCGAATAGACGTCGTGCGAGACTTCACGGCCCGTGATCTCGTCCCTGGCGTCGTTGCTTTCGTAACGCAGGCCGACGTCGGCGTGCAGTGCGCCGAAATCGCGCTTCTCGACGACGAACAGCGCCCAGGAGTCCTGGGTCGAGCGCGGCACGAAGGCTTCCTCGCCACGCGCGTCGAAGTCGCGATCCTGCAACTGGACGCCGATCGCGCCGTCGATGCCGAGCCATTGCTCGTGCAGCACTTCGACCCGCCCCTCCCATTCGTTGTTGATCAGGCGGGTGCCGACTTCGCCGTTGGGCTCGATCTCCTGGTGCGTGTGATCATTGAAGCCCCAGCGGGTGCGGACTTCGCGCACGCCGGGCAGCGGGGCGTCGAGCCCGCCCTTGACGTCGAAACGGGTCTGCGCCTGGTCGATGCGGACGCCCTCGGCGGGCAGCGGCTCTTCTTCCGCTTCTTCACCCTCGTGCTCATGGTGATGGTGCGCACCGGAGACGCCGTAGTCGCGGTCCAGGCGGTTCACCGCGAAGCCGAGGAAGCCGCGCTCGGTGATGAACGAGGCGCCGCCGCTGTAGTTGCCGTTTTCAGCATCGCTGTTGAACAGCGTGCCGGCGACTTCGCCCGGATCGGGAACGCGCTCGGCGTGGCCCGGGATTTCGTAATCGTGGGTGTCCATGCGCAGGCCGTCGAAGTGCAGCGCGAGGTGTGAACCCACCGCGCCTTCGAGCCGGAAGGCGGCGGTGCGGCCGTCATTCACGGTGTCGAACTGGCCGACGGCTTCACCGTTCCAGCGTTCGGGCAGCACCGACAGGATGCGGTCGTCGACGACGTTGACGAGGCCGCCGCTCGCGCCGCTGCCGTAGAGCAGGGTGGCCGGGCCGCGGAAGATCTCGATCTGCCGCGACAGCATCGGGTCGACTGCCACCGCATGGTCGGGACTCAGAGACGAGACGTCCATCGTGCCGATGCCGTCCTGGAGCACGCGCACGCGTGCGCCGGTCAGGCCGCGAATGGTGGGGCGGCCGACATTCGGCCCGAAGTCCGCGCTGTTGACGCCCAGCTGGTTGGAGACCGCCTCGCCGATATTGCGCAGCGGCTGGCGCTGCAGGGTTTCGCCGCGCAGGACCGATACCGGCTGCGCGAGATGCGAGTCGGCCCGGCCCAGGACGTCGGCGGTCACGATCACTTTTTCGACAGGATTGTTGTTGGCGACCGTCGCGACGGTCTCGGCCGCGGCATGGCCACCGAGCGCCGCCAGCAGCGCGGCGCCTGCATATTCTTTACGCACGTTTCATTTCCTCGTTCTGCACACTGAAGTCGGGAGCCGGCGGATATGCCGGCAGGCGAGCAATCAGGTGAGGACGGGCGGGCCGCGTGCGCTGTAGTGGGCGTACCGGTGGTGGTGCGGTGTGCGCGCCGCTGCGCTCGGTACGGGCGTCGCTGCGCGCGGTGGCGTGAAGGTCTGCTGGGTCGACGCAATCGCGTTGCCGAAGCCCTGGGCCGCGTGGTGGATGACGCAGTTCGTCTCGTCCTGATCCAGCGCATGCGCGGCCGAATGCTCGTGCCACAGGGCGGCGGTCGTGACGACCAGCAGCGCGACGGCCACGAAGCCGCGCAGGGTCGCGGCCCAGTGACGGCGCTGGATGCTGCCCGTCGTGCCCGGTTCAGTGCGCATGGAAGGCCCCGATCGTCAGCATGCCGGCGACGATGAGCAGCACCTGCGCCAGGGTCTCGCGCGGCTTGACGCCGCGGTGCAGGCTCGGGATGAGATCCGCGACCGCGATGTAGATGAAGCTCGCGGCGGTGAACGCGATGACATGCGGCAGCCAGGGCTCGAGAACATCGAGCTTCCACCACGCGAGCAGCGCCCCGCCGACCATCGCGAGGCTCGCAATGCCGTTCCAGACGAAGGTGCGCAGGCGCGAGAAGCCGCTCTTCAGCATGATGGCGAAGTCGCCGAGTTCCTGCGGGATCTCGTGGGTGACCATCGCGAGTCCGGTGATGACGCCCAGTTCGAAATCGGACACGAACACGACGGTGAGCAGCACCCCGTCCAGGAAGTTGTGGAAGGTGTCGCCCAACAGCACCAGCGGGCCGGCCGTGTGCTCGCCGTGCGTGGCGTGGCCGTGGCCGTCGACATGGTGGGCGTGGCGCCAGATCAGCGCCTTCTCGAGCACGAAGAACGCGAAGATGCCGACGAGCACGGTCGTCAGCACCGCCTCGGTACCGCCCTGTCCCTGGTGTTCCAGGGCTTCCGGCAGCAGGTTCATGAATGCCGCGCCGAGCAGCGTGCCGGTCGCGAAACTGATGAGATGGGCGACGGTGTACTCGCGCAGGCGCGCGGGCAGCAGCAGGTAGCCGGCGCCCGCCGCGAGGCTCAGCAGGGACCCGAGCAGCGTGAAGCCGAGGATCCAGTACAGCAGTGTCGGGTCGGGTGCGGGCATTCGATGGCGTCGGGGTGAGCGTGCTGCGCCGGGTCCGTTCGAGGTGGGCCGTTGCAGCGATTATGTTAGATGATAACATCAAACACCAGCCGCCAATCCGGTGCCCGGCCCGCCTATCGCGAGGAGTCAAGCCGCCATGCCAGCCTCCAGGGAAACAGCGAACGTACTGCGCGGTTTTACCGCCAGCCGCCACGATCACCGGCGCTGCATCGCCACCGCGCTCGGCAAGGCGGACGCGGCGTGCACCGCCGCCGGTCGCAGACTCACGCCACTGCGCCGGCGCGTGCTGGAACTCGTGTGGGGCAGCCACACGCCGGTCAAGGCCTACGATCTGCTCGCGATTCTCGGCAAGGAGCGTCACCAGGCCGCGCCGCCGACGGTCTACCGCGCGCTCGATTTCCTGCTCGAAGCGGGGCTCGTGCATCGCATCGCGTCGATGAACGCGTTCGTCGGCTGTGGCGAGCCGGGGGTCGGACACGCCGGCCAGTTCCTGATCTGCTCGCATTGCGGCACCGTTGCCGAACTCGACGAGCCCCTGCTGTCGCAGACCATCGCCGCCAGTGCCGCGCGGCTCGGCTTCGAGGTGCGGCGCGAGACCATCGAGATCGAGGGGCTGTGCGCCGACTGCCGTGGCTCGAAGCCGCGTTCGGCACGCGGGGCGGCCCGGTGAATTCCACGTTGCCGGGCCTCGAACACTTCACACTCGCGCTCGATGGCGGCGTTGCGCGCGTCGAGTTCAACCGCCCGACACGCGCGAATGCCCTGGATATGAAGATGTGGCACGAACTCGGGGCCGCGATGCGCTGGGTCGATGAAACGCCGGCGGTGCGGGTCGCAATACTCGGTGGGCGCGGGCGCCACTTCACCGCCGGGATCGATCTCGGATTCCTGGCCGAACTGCAGGACGCGCTGGGTGCGCCGGGGCCCGGTCGCCGGGAAGAAGCGCTGCGCCGGATCATCGTCGGGCTGCAGGCCACGGTGTCCGCGATCGAGGCCTGCCGCAAGCCCGTGATCGCCGCGATCCACGGCGCCTGCCTGGGGGGCGGCGTGGACATCGCCTGTGCATGTGACCTGCGCTATGCGAGCGCCGACGCGCGCTTCTCGGTCAAGGAGATCGAACTCGCGATCGTCGCGGACCTGGGCACCCTGCAGCGCCTGCCGCGCATCGTCGGTGATGGCGTCGCGCGCGAACTCGTCTACACCGCGCGCGAGTTCGATGCAGCCGAAGCGCTGCGCCTCGGCTTCGTCAGCGACGTCGCCGAGGATGCCGCGGCGCTGGCCGCGCGGGTCGACGCTGTCGCGCGCGACATCGCCGCCCGCTCGCCGCTGGCGGTGCGCGGCGTCAAGACCACGCTGAACTACGGCAGGGACCATGCCGTCGCAGAGGGGCTCGCGCAGGTGGCCTCGCTCAACGCGAGCCTGCTGCTGGCGCCGGACGTCACGGAAGCGGTCACGGCCGCGCGTGACCAGCGACCCGCTCGTTTTGACGACTGAGGCGTCCGCGCCGCCGGCGATGGGGCCGCGTACGCTGCTCTGGCTGGTCGCGGCCTTTCTCAGCCTCCAGCCGCTGTCGACCGACCTCTACCTCGGCTCCCTGCCGCATCTCGCCCGGCATTTCGGTGTCGACGCGCCCGCCGCGCAGCTGACGCTGACCATCTTCGTGACGGGGATCGGCTGCGCGCAGCTGCTCGCGGGTCCCTTGTCCGACCGCAACGGTCGCCGCCCGGTGGCGCTGGGCGGCTGCGCCGTCTACCTGCTCGCCAGCCTGCTGTGCGCCGTCGCGCCGACGATTGCCGTCCTGGTCAGTGGCCGCCTGCTGCAGGCGCTCGGCTGCTGCTGCGTGCTGGTCGCCGCGCGCACGATCGTGCGTGACAGCTTTGCGCCGGCGGCCGGCGCCGCCGTCATTGCACGGGCCAGCAGCATCCTCGCGCTGGTGCCCCTGTTCGGTCCGGTGCTTGGCGGCTATCTGCAGGTCTGGTTCGGCTGGCGCGCCGCCTTCGTCATCCATGCGCTGTTCGCGCTCGTGCTGCTGGCGGTGAGCCTGCCCACCCTGCGCGAAACGCATCACCTGCCCGACCGCCACGCCCTGCACCCGCTGCGGATGCTCGCGACCTACGCGGGCGTCGGACGCAGTCCCGCGTTCTGGGCCTACGCGCTGCCGGGCGCGCTGACCTACGCGGCGATCTTCGTGTTCATCGCCGGCTCCTCCTTCGCGTTCATCGATGTGCTGGGCGTGCCGACCGAGCGCTATGGCCTGTGCTTCGCGGCCGGCGTCGTGGGGTATCTCTGCGGCACGCTGGCTTGCCGGCGTCTGATCGCACGGCTCGGGCTGCGTGGCGTGCTGAAGGTCGGTACCGCATTGACTGCGCTCGGTGGCGCAGGCCTGTGGCTGGCCGTGCACGCGGGCCATGCGCACTGGGCGTTGCTGCTGGGCGCCCAGTTCACGGTGATGGGGGCGCACGGCCTGAACCAGCCCTGTGCGCAGGCCGGTGTGGTCGCCCCCTTTGCCGATCGCGCGGGTGCCGCGGCCGGCCTCTTCGGTTTCCTGACCATGCTGACCGCGCTTGCGGTCGGCGCCGCGTTCGGCCTCCTGCACGAGGCGAGCCTTGCCCCGATCGCCGTGATTGCCGCCGCGGTCGGGCTTCTGGCCATGGCCAGCGCGTGGCTGCCGTGGGGCCGCGCAGTCGCCTGAGCGAAACGAAACAACCGCTCAAGTCGGTTATACCTGGGCCGCTACTGCCGCTATGGCCAGCATTCTCCCGGAGAACCAGATGAACGTGTTCGGCAGCTTGCGGGTGGGCACCAAGCTCGGCTTCAGTTTCGCGGTGCTCTGTTCCCTGATCGTGCTGAGCGGGGTGACCGGCTGGTACGGCACGCAGCGCCTCGGCACCGCGCTCGATTTCGTGACGGGGCCCGCGTGGGAGACCGCCGACGGCGCGATGGAATCCCAGATCAACCTGCAGCGCGAAGTGCTCGCCGTGTACTCGCTGCTCAATCCCGGCAGCGATGAGGCCGCCGCGCGCGCGGAACTCGAGGCGGCGCGAGAGGCCGCGGACCGGGCCGTGGTGCGGGTGCAGGCGTCGCGCATCATCCCGGCCGACAAGCTTGCCGGTCTCGCGCGCACGCTGGCGGATTACCGCGAGGCACGGGACAGTCTGCTGGCGGCCTACGCCGACCTGACGACCACGCCGTCGCAGTTCAGCGCCCCGCGGGGCGTGTTCGATGCGGCGGCGAATCGTCTCATCGCCTCCCTCACAGAAGTGGAAGCCGCCGGCGACCGCCGGATCGAAGACAACGCCGCGCCGCTCAGGATGCTGCAGAAGAGCGTCGTCAGCACGCTGTTCGCGGCAACGGCGGTCGGGCTGGTGATCGGCGTGCTGATGACGGTGCTGTCGATCAACACGTTGGCACGGCCGATCGCGGCTATCACCGCCCACCTGCAGCGGATCGCCTCGGCCGAGGCGACGCTCGATGCGTGCCTGCCGGAACTCACCGGCGACGAGATTGGCGAGCTCGCACAGGCCTTCAACAGTTTCGTCGGGCGCATGCGCGCGCTCGTCGTCGAGGTGGCCGACCTGAGCGCCGAGGTCGCCGCCGCGAGCATCCAGCTGTCAGGCGCCACCGACACCGTCAATGCGCACGTCGGCACCCAGCAGCAGCAGGCCGACCACATCGCGACCGCGCTGAGCCAGCTGGCGACGAGCGCGCAGTCCGTCGCCAGCAACACGCACAGCGCGAACGAGGCCTCCACCCGTTCCCAGGGCTGTGCCGCCCGCGGGCAGGACGTGATGGGCTCGGTGATGCGCTCGATCTCGACCCTGGCCGATGACGTGCAGCTCGCGACCAGCGCCATCCTCGACCTCGAACGCAACAGCGCCGACATCGGCCGCGTGCTCGACGTGATCCGCGCGATTGCCGACCAGACCAACCTGCTGGCGCTGAATGCCGCGATCGAAGCGGCGCGCGCCGGTGAGCAGGGACGTGGCTTCGCGGTCGTTGCCGACGAAGTCAGGACCCTCGCGCAGCGGACCGGCGAGTCCACCGCCGAGATCCACCAGATGATCGACGGCCTGCAGACCGCGATCCGTCGGGTCTCCAGTTCGATGGAGCAGAGTCGCGAACAGGCGGTATCCATGGCGAGCAAGGCCCACGAGGCGGAGGACGCCCTGTCGGCAATCGGCCAGGCGGTACAGCAGAGCCAGCGCCTGAACCTCGAAATCGTCGGCGCCACCGACGAGCAGCGCAACGTCGCCTCGAACGTGCAGCAGACGGTGATGACGATGCACGGCCACCTGCGGGAAACCGCCGCCGCCGCCGACGAATCCGTGCGCTCGGCGGCGCGCCTGCGCGATCTCGCGCATCGCCTGCGCGGCAGCCTGGGCGCTTTCCGGGTCGCGTGAGCCCCGGCAGCGGAGGGTCGGCCGGCCCCGAATCGGCCATGGCAGCGTTGCCGCCGATTGACCGCGCGGGCGCCACGCCCGAGACTAGCGGTGCCGGCGCTCAGGCCGGCCACTCCCCCGAGGTCCCCTGGCTGATCCATGCGTAAAGCACTGGTCGGCGTGCTGCTGTTGTTCGTGACGGGCGGCGCGCAGGCGAATTTTCTCGACGGTTACGAATTGCGCGCGCGTTGTGAATCGCGGCGCATCGATTTCATCAACACCTGCCTCGGCTATCTGACCGGGATCGCCGACAGCGACGACGCGTCGCCCTCGTGGCGGCTCGCCAAGAACATGTTCTGCATCCCCCGCGGCGTGACGGCGAGCGAACTGCGCACGACGCTGATCGATTACGTTCACGACCACCCGGAGGAGGAAGACCTCAATGCGGCGATCCTCGTCGGGAATGCGTTCATCGAGACCTATCCCTGCGACTGACCTGGCCGGTCCGAGAGCGTGCGCCCGGCCTGCCGCGCGCGCCGTCGCGCTGCGCGCGAAGCGCGGATGACGGGTCGTTTCAGCGATCATTTCGGCCACGTCGCAGGCGACTACGCGCGCTTCCGGCCGCGCTATCCCGCCGAACTGTTCGAGTGGCTGGCGGGCCGGTGCATGCACACCGGCCTCGCGTGGGACTGCGCCTGCGGCAGCGGGCAGGCCACCGCGCCGCTGGCGAGGTACTTCACGCGCGTCGTCGGCACGGATGCGAGCCGGTCGCAGCTCGCACACGCACCGTATCTCCCGAACGTCGAGTGGCGTTGCGCGCCGGCTGAACGCAGCGGTCTGGCCGACGCGACGGTGGACCTCGTCACCGTCGCCCAGGCCCTGCACTGGCTGCCGCTCGCGGCCTTCCATGCCGAGGTGGCGCGGGTGCTGAAGCCGGGCGGCGTGTTCGCGACCGTTTCCTACGGCAGGATGAGCGTCGACGCGCCGGCGCTCGACGCGCTCGTCCAGCACTACCATGATGTGGTCGTCGGGCCGTGGTGGCCGCCCGAGCGTCGCCACGTGGTGGACGGTTACCGCGACCTGCCGTTTCCGTACGTGCAGCTGCCGGCGCCCGCGTTCTCGATGGCGGTGCGCTGGTCGCCGGCCGAACTGCTCGGCTACCTGCGCAGCTGGTCGGCCAGCGCGGCATGCCACGCGGCCCGTGGCCAGGACCCCGTCGAGACCTTCGCGCACGAACTGGCAGCGTGCTGGCCGGCCGGAGAATCGACAATCGACGTGCGCTGGCCGATGCGCATCCGCGTCGGCCACAAGCCGCACTTAATCATCAAGCCGGAGGCATCGACATGAATCTCTACGATCAGACCGTTCCCGCGTTCACCCGCATGCTCGTCAATCTCTCGACCTTGCTCGACAAGGCCCAGGCGCATGCCGAGGCCGCGAAATTCGACCCGTCCGCACTGCTCGGCGCACGCCTCTTTCCGGACATGTTCGCGCTGACCCGCCAGGTGCAGCTTGCGACCGATTTCGCGAAGGGCGCCTGCGCGCGCCTCGCCGGGCAGGAAGTGCCGCGCTGGGAGGACGTCGAAACGACGGTGCCGGAATTGCAGGCACGCATCCGCAAGGCGCTCGACTACCTGGCAGGCATGCCCCGGGCGGCGTTTGACGATGCGGCGGCGCGTGCCATCGAACTGAAGACGCCTGCCGGCAATTTCCAGTTCAACGGCGCATCCTTCGTGCAGCAGTGGGCGTTGCCGAACTTCTACTTCCACGTGGCGACCGCCTACAACCTGCTGCGGCACAACGGCGTGCCGATCGGCAAGCTGGATTTCCTCGGTCCGCTCTGAGCGGGCGCGACGGACCCGCTCAGCCCGGCGGGCGCGCGCGCCACACGCTGGCGAGCCACGGCTGCTGCTCGCGCGGCAGGCCGGGCGGGCGGAAGTAGTGCCGGATTTCGTCGAAGCCGGCCGTCGTGACGATGGCCTGCCAGCGTTCGAGATCGTAATAGGCGCCGTAGCGCAGGCCGTTCCAGCCTTCCCGGTTGTCGCCACGCGGGTTCGACGCGAACAGCACGCCACGCGGCCGGAGGCAGGCATGCAGGCGCGCCAGCACGTCCGGAAGCGCCGCGCTCGGCACGTGGAAGAGCGTGGCGTTGGCAAAGATGCCGTCGAAGCGACCGCCCGGCAGATCGAGATCGAGGAAATCCTGCTGCCAGACCTCGCAGCCACTGTGGCTGCGCGCCATCTCGACGAAGGGCGCAGCGCCGTCGAGTCCCACCGCGTGATGGCCGCGCTCGACGAAGCGCCTCAGATCACGTCCCGGTCCGCAGCCGAAATCGAGGATCTCGAACGGTGGCTCGCCCTCGAGTGCCGCGAGCAGCGCGTCGATGTTCTGCTCGACGTCATGATCCAGGGTGCCGTCGCGATAGCGAACCGCATTGAGTGCATAGTGTCCGATGGTCTGCGTCGAGATGGCCGACCAGTCCGTTCCGCGCGTCATCGTCGAAGCACTCCCAGCGCTCAAGCCAGGTCCGCGACGAGCACCGGGCCACCCCTGCCCAGCCCCAGCATTTCCGCGGCATTGCGTTCGGCGGCCGCGATCTCGAGCACGTCGAATGAGTTGACCAGCGCCAGCAGCGCCCCCGGCGCCACGTCGCGGTAGGTCCGGTGCAGCGCGATGCGGTGGCCGGCCGCGCGCACTTCGGGTCGCGCGAATTTCGCGAGATCGGCCGCTTCGATGTTGGTGATGAGGTTGCCGAAGTGATCGCTGGTGATGACCACGCCGTGCAGTTCGCGCCCGCGGAGTTCCGGGGGCTCGATGAGCGACGGCACGTAGTCCTGCGTCGGGTTGCCCAGCGAAGCGGGCACGGCGCGCCCTGCCGCGAGTTCCGCCGCGAGCGGTGAGAAGAGATCCCGGCCGTGGAAGGTCGCGCTCAGGCGGTCGATGCCGAGACTGCGCAGCCGCGCGTGCTCGATCTTGTAGACCGTGCCCTGGACACGGTCGACGACACCGGCGAGCAGCCCGTTGTCCGGTGCGAGGAACGCATGGCCGTCGCCGACCACCAGCAGCACGTCGCGATCCGTGCCGACACCGGGGTCGACGACCGCGAGGTGCACCGTGCCGGGCGGGAAGTAGTGATACGAGCGCTCCAGCCAGAAACCCGCCTCGGCCGGCCAGTGCACGTACGCCTCATGCGTCAGGTCGATGATCTGCGCGCGGGGCAGGCGGCTGACGATGACGCCCTTCATGGTGCCGACAAACGGGCCCCGATGGCCGAAGTCGGTGGTGATCGTAATGACGCCCGATGGTTCGAAGACTGCGTTCACGGTGCCTCCTCGGCGTTCGTCGAAACGGGTGACGCAGTCCTCGTCACCCGCGCGCCAGGCGTTCGAAGCCGGCGGCGAGGAAGGGGATCATGCGCGCGTAGATCTTGTCCAGCGCACCGGATTTGCAACGCCCGCGGGAGAGGGTGTCGATGCGGCCGGTCTCCGCGAAGGTCATCGTCATCGCGCCGACCATGAAATGGAAGCCCCAGTAGATGTTGCGGACGTCCGCGCCCGGCAACGCGCGCTTCACGCCCTTGATGAAGGCCTCGGCGACCGGGTCGAACTGGGTGTGCATCACGGCCTGCGTCCAGCGTTCGGAGTTCGCAATCTGCGCGATCAGGCGCGCATAGCTCTTCCAGCCGGGCCCGCCGCGCAGGCTTTTTTCCATGAACGGTCGTGCGAAGGCGTCGATGAGCCCTTCCAGCGTGGGTGGGTCTGGCAGCGCAGCAAACAGCGCCATGCGTTCACGGTTCAATTCGTCGGCGCGTCGCTGCACCACCGCGAGGAAAAGGTCGCTCTTGGGGCCGAAATGATAGTTCGCAAGCGCCA
Organism: Hydrogenophaga intermedia; assembly: GCA_943370145.1. Classification (GTDB taxonomy): domain Bacteria; phylum Pseudomonadota; class Gammaproteobacteria. Next base: position 12,126 of record CALRPY020000062.1, read on the forward strand.
GTTCCACGCCGGCCGCGCTGGTGATCCGGCGCAGCGAAACGCCGTCATAGCCGGCGTCCGCAAACAGCTTTTCGGCGGCATCGAGGATGCGGTCCTTGGTCGGAACGGGCGGTGGCTTGGCCTTCATCGCGGCGCCGGTGTTGAACATTCGTTGAAATTCTAAAGCAAAGACCGGCGCGTCGGTGCCACGGCGCCATCCAGTCCCCCGCTCTCATCCGGGTACCACCTCCCTTATGTGCAGTCACCCTGCCCACACCGGATGGTGCGTCGCCGCAAAACCTGTCCGGCTTGCGGCCGAATTGAACGATCGTATAAATTCGAAAACCGGTGCCCCGACGCACCGGGCACTCCTTCAACGAAGCAACGGCAAAGCGAACCCTATGTCTTCCTATCTCTGCGGCCTCGACATTGGCGGCACGTTCACGGACTGTGTACTCATCGACGACGGCGGGCGACTGACGATTTCGAAGGCCCCGTCGACCCCCGGCAATTTCGCCGACGGTGTGCTCGAGGCGCTGAAGCGCGCCGGGGAGCGCGTCGGGCTCGAACTGCCGGCATTGCTCAAGTCGATCACGATGCTCGCGCACGGCACGACCGCCGGCACCAATGCGATCATCCAGCGCCGCGGCGCGAAGGTCGGGCTGCTGACGACGCGCGGCCACAATGATGTCATCCACATCATGCGCGGTTCGCGCGGCCTGTCGGGCCAGGACATCAAGCTGATCGTGCACATCCCGGAAAGCAGCAAGCCGGAGCCGATCATCCCGAAGCGACTCATCCGCGGGGTGTCCGAGCGCGTCGACTGCTTCGGCAAGGTGGTCGTGGAGCTCAACGAGGACGAGGCGCGGCAGGCCATCCGCGAGCTGGTCGACGAGGGCTGCGAGGCGCTTGCCGTCTGCTTCCTGTGGTCCTTCCTCGAGCCGAAACACGAGAAGCGGGTCAAGGAAATCGCGGCGGAGATCGCGCCGCAGCTCTACGTGACCTGCTCCTGCGAGCTCGCGCCGAAGTGGGGCGAATATGAGCGCACCACCGCCGTCGCGCTGAACGCCTACATCGGTCCGCTGACCGTCAACTACGTGACGAACCTGGACCAGCGCCTGAAAGACATGGGCTACAAGCCGCCGCTGCAGATCACGCAGTGCGCGGGCGGGACGATTTCGGTACGCAAGGCGCGCGAAGCGCCGCTGCTGACGCTGGACTCCGGCCCCGTGTCCGGCGTGACCGGCTCGCAGTACCTCGGCCAGGTGATGAACGAGAAGAACATCATCACGACCGACATGGGCGGCACCTCCTTCGACGTCGGCGTCATCCATGACGGCCAGGCGGTGGTGTCGTACAAGAGCCTCGTCCACCAGTACGAATACTTCCTGCCGAAGGTCGACGTGCAGACCATGGGCACCGGCGGCGGCAGCAAGGTGTGGATCGACAAGACCACGCGCACGCTGCGCGTCGGCCCGCAGAGTGCGGGTGCCGTGCCCGGCCCGATCTGCTACCGCCGCGGCGGCGAAGTGCCGACGACGACCGATGCCGACGTCGTGCTCGGCTACCTGGACGCCGACAACTTCGCCGGCGGCACGATGAGCCTCGACAAGGAAGGCGCGACGCGCGGCCTGCAGGCGCTGGCCGACGAACTCGGCATGGGCCTCTACGAGCTTGCGAGCGGTGTCGCGCAGATCGCCGAGTTCCAGATGGCCGACCTCGTGCGCAAGGCGACCATCCAGAAGGGCCTGGATCCGCGCGAGTTCGTGCTGTTCGCGTTCGGGGGCGCCGGCCCGGTGCACATGGCGGTGACCGCGCGCGAGGCGGGCATCAAGCGCGTCGTCGTGCCGCAGGGTGACACGGCTTCGACCTGGTGCGCGTTCGGCGCGGCCTCGGCCGACACGCTGCACGTGAACGAGCAGGTGCGAATCATGTCCTCGCCCTTCGAGGTGGCGAAGATCAACGCGGTGCTCGCCGAACTCGCCGCGAAGGGCAGGGCGCAGCTCGAGGAGGACGGCATCCCGGCGGATGCCCAGGCCTTCCGCTATTCAATCGACATGCGCCATCGTGGCCAGATCAACGAGGTCGAGGTCGATCTCGACAAGCCGGCGCTCGCCGAGGGCGACCTCGACGACCTCCGTGCGCGCTTCGTGCGCCGCTACGAGCAGCTCTATGGCCACGGCGCATCACTGCCCGGCGCGCGGCTCGAGTGCGTCACTTTTCGCGTGCGGGCGAGCGCGCAGTCGCGCAAGCCGAGCCTCGTCGCCGCGCAGACCCTCACGCGTGACGTGCCGGCGGACGCGAAGACCGGGGAGCGCATGATCTACTGGGCCGAATGGAAGAAGCAGGCGTCGAGCCCGATCTACGACGGGTACAGGCTCCTGCCTGGCAACGTCATCGAAGGACCCTGCGTCATCGAGACGACCACCACCTCCATCGTGGTCCATCCGGGCCAGCGCGTCGAAGTCGACGCGCTGCGCAACTTCGTCATCGACACCGACGCCCAGGCCGTCTGAGAGGTATTGTCATGCCACGCATCAGTGAAATCACAGGCGTCGACTTCGACGGCGTCAACAATCCGTACGTCCCCCCGAAGCAACTCCGCATCTCGCCGAAGCTGAAGCTGCACAGCGAATGGGACCGTGACGTCGACCCGATCACCTACGAGGTGGTCCGCCACAACCTGTGGCAGATCAACGAGGAACACGGCGCGACCATCCAGCGCCTGTCCGGCTCACCGGTTGCGATGTATGCGCTCGATCTCAATCCGTCGCTGCTCACCGAGGACGCGGAGTTCGTCTACTTCGGCCCCTACATGCAGTACATGTCCGGCGTGACGGACACGCAGGTCAAGTGGACGCTGGAGAACCGCAGCGACAACCCGGGCATCCGCGACGGCGACATGTTCCTGGCCAACGACCCCTGGGTCGGCGCCGCACACCAGCAGGACGTGATGTTGCTGTGCCCGGTGTTCTGGGAAGGCGAGCTCTTCTGCTGGGTCACGAACTGCCTGCACCAGTACGACATCGGCGGCATCACGCCCGGCAGTTTCTGCCCGTCGGCCGAGAGTGCCTACGACGAAGGCATCATGCTGCCACCGATCAAGATCATCGAGGGCGGCGAGATCCGGCGTGACATCGAGGCGGTCTACCTGCGTGCGTCGCGCAAGCCGCAGCTCGTTGCGCTGGATTTCCGCGCGCAGATGGCCGGCAACACGACTGCGCGCAACCGCGTGCTGGAACTCATCCGCCGCTATGGGCCGGGCACGGTCAAGGGTGTGATGAAAAAGATCATCGACAACTCGGAGAAGTCCTTCCTCGAGAAGATGGCGCGCATCCCGGACGGCTTCTGGCAGGACCGCACCTATATCGAGGCCTGCCGCCCCGGCGACCGCCGCACGCACCGCGTGCAGCTGCAGCTGCGCAAGGAAGGCAACAAGCTCGTCTTCACCAACGACGGCACGGCCGACCAGGAAGGCGCGATGAACGCGACCTACTCTGGCTGGCGGGGCGCGATCATGGTGGCGGTGACCGAGCTCCTGTGCTGGGACCAGTACTTCGCCGTCGGCGGCGCGTTGCGGCACATCGACTTCGATCCGGTGCCGGGCACGCTGAACTGCGCGAACTTCCCGGCCTCGGTGTCGACGGCGCCGATCCAGTCGATGGAGATCTCGCTCTACCCCGCCTACAACGTGCTGTCGAAGATGATTTATCCCGACGCCGAGATGCGCAAGGACATCATGTGCATCGGCGGCACCAGCCAGTGGCCGGCGACGCTGTTCCGCGGCACCGACCAATGGGGCGAGCGCTACGGCTACCTGCTGATCGACCCGATCGGCGGTGCGATCGGCGCGTTCTCGCATGCGGACGGCATCAACACCGGCGGCCAGTCGCGCACGCCGATCTGCCAGCTGCCGAACATCGAGCACACCGAGCAGAGCTTCCCGATCCTGTTCCTCTATCGCAAGGAGCTGCCGGACTCCGGCGGCGCCGGCAAGTACCGCGGCGGCCTGTCCGCGGAAAGCTGCTTCATTCCACACAACACCGACCACATCGTGCAGGACACGCTGTCGTCGGGCAATTCGACGCCCACCTCGACCGGCATGATGGGCGGTTATCCGTCGACGACGAACGCGTACACCTTCGTGCGCAACAGCGACATCCTGCAGCTCAACGCGAAGTCCGAGATGATCGAGGACATCAGCGAGGTGCGGGGGCAGGACGAGTTGCTGCAGCTCCGCCAGGAAAACTTCATCCAGAACACGTCCGACGTCTACGCCGTGCGCTGGACCGGGGGCGGTGGTTTCGGCGACCCGCTGGATCGTGCGCCGGAAGACATCGACGAGGACCTCGAGGCCTACGCGATCACGCCTGAGGCGGCGCGCGACATCTATGGCGCGGTGCTGGACGCCAACGGCCGTGTCGATGCCGAAGCCACTGCCGCCTGCCGCGCCGAGCGCCGCGCCGCGCTCGTCGCGAAACATGGCCGCAAGTCCGTCGTGCGCGGCGGCGCGCTGCTGTGCGAGGCGAGCGTGAACCTGCATGTGAAGCGGGACGACAAGGGCAGCTACTGGGCCTGCGCGAAGTGTTCGACCGACCTCGGTGCGACGACCGCGAACTACAAGGACAGCTGCATCCGCGAGGACCTGCCGGTGGCGGCGTCGAACCCGCTGATCGGCGATCCGGCCCGCTTCATCGACGATGCCGTGGCCTTCCGTCGCTTTCACTGCCCGGGTTGCGGTGCGCAGATCGACAACGAGATCGCGGTGTCACGCGATCCGGTGCTGGTCGACACGCACATCGTCGCGGGCTGAGCCGAGGCCGTGCTGCACGCGGCGCCATCAACCGCGCCGCGTGTTCTGGCCACGGCGGAGCGTCGTGTTCCGTGCCGCCCCGCGTCGTGGAGTTGTCACCGAGCAACTGTGTCCTGCGCTGCGCTCCAACGGTTTGCAGGGTCCAAGAGGATCGTCAGCGGAAAAAAGGTGTCCTGAGGAAAGGTGTCAGATTTGAAATCTGACACCTTTTTTCCGCTCGAGGCCCGCCTGCAACGACGGGCGCCAGCCAGTTTGCACCGGGAAAACACTTTCACAGCAACGATCATGACGCGCGCGCATCACCCGCCAACATGAAAGAAGCTTCCCGGCAGGCCTGGGTGCCGGCGTTCGTGTTCCTACGGGCCACGGAACACCGAGAACGTCGGGTTGGATTGAGTCGCATGGTGCCGTTTGCAGTACGCAGTACTTTGCCACGTCGCCCGCGCGCCGTCTGGCAGTCGGCAACTGGCCACTCGATTCCCATCGCGGTTCTCGGTGGCTGACTGAGGTCCGGGCATGCGCTGCCCTTCACCGCAGCTGGTAAGTCCACTTGAGCAGCGAGTTGATCAGCGCGCTGCCGCCACCGTGGTTCGCCATCGCGTGGTTCACCAGCAGCGTGACGACATAGCGCCGCCCGTTGGCGGCGAGGACGTAACCGGCAACCGCGGCGACGTCGTTCAGGTGGCCGGTCTTCAGGTGCATGCGGCCGCGCTCCGGGCCCTCGCGAAAGCGGCGGTGCATGGTCCCGTCGAGACCTGACAGGGCGAGCGAGGCCATGAACTCGGGCATCGTCGGACTGCGGTAGGCCTGTATCAGCGTGCCGGCCATGGTGCGCGCGCTGATGCGCGTCACGCGCGACAGGCCCGATCCGTTCTCCATCACGAAACCCTCGACCGGCAGCCCGTGCCGCGCGAGCCACTCGCGCACGACGGCAGCGCCCATCGCCGGGGTCAGCGGTGGGCTCGACGTCCTGGCGGCGAGCGCGTAGAGCATCGCATCCGCCATGACATTGTTGCTCCACTTGTTCAGTGGGCGGATCACTTCGGCGAGTGGTGGCGACCAGCGCGTCGCGAAAGGCTTCTTGCCGGGTGGCTTCAGGCCGCGGGCGACGCCGCCGTCGATCACGCCATTCCACTGCCCCCACATCCTGGTGAACATCCCGTAGGCGTAGCTTGCCGGGTCCATGACGCTGCGCGGCAGGCTCTGGGCGCCGCAGGAAGCCGGGTACTTGCCGCTGAAGACGACCCGATTGGGGTTGGCGGGGTCGGGCACCGAGAGTTTCACCGCGGCGACCACGCCGGGGCATTTGCCGGCGGTGAGCTGCAGCCGGTTGACGATCTCGAGGTTGGGCAGGGGCGGTGTCGAGCTGATGCGCACGCTGCCCGCGCCCGGGATGAAGTCGAAGGTGAAGGCCTTGAAGTTCACCATCATCGCGTTCGGCTGGACGTTGTACAGCCGGTACGGCTGGCCGTCGAAGCTGCCGGGGTCGCGGGGGGAGGGCGCCCAGTAGCTGTCGTCGATCAGCAGGCGCCCGCGTACGTGCCTGAGGCCGCGTCGCCGCAGGTCGCCGGCGAATTTCCACATCTCTTCCTCGATCAGCCAGGGGTCGCCGTAACCCTTCAACAGCAGGTCGCCGTTCAGGACCCCGTTCTCGACAGGCCCGAGCGCATAGGCCTCGGTGCGCCAGCGATGGGTCGGTCCAAGCGTGTCGAGGGCGACGAAGGTCGTCACCAGCTTGATGGTGGAGGCCGGATTGCGCGGTGTATCGATGTTGTGGATGAGCAGGGGCTGGCGCTCGTCCACGGCCTGCACCAGCACGCTGACCGCGCTGTCCGGCAGCTTGTGGCTGCGCAGGATGCGGGCGAGCGGCTCCGGCAGCTGGGCAGCGGCCGGTGCTGCGGCCAGCGCCAGCGCCAGGATGACGGTTGCGAGGCGGGCGCCCGCGCGGGCTTGCCGCGTGCGGGCCTTGTCGGCTGGAAAAGCGACGCTGCTCATGTCGGACTATCCTGCGGGATGCTCAGCGGCGCCGGCTTGCGGCAGGTCATGTTGTCGGCACGGCATCAGAAGAGGTCCGCCTGGCCGTGCCGATCATAGATCAGCGCCCCGCGTTCCACCCGCAGGCAGGGATGCGCCACATGCGGCTGCAGGCTGTCGTCGTGGCCGATGTGCGTGACGGGAACGCCACGTGCCGTGAGCGCATCGGCGATGAACTGGCGATGGCATTGCCTGTGATCGCTCTCGGCACACATCAGCGCGACGCGATGGCGCCCGCCGACGTCGACGAGCTTGTCGACGGCGTTGATGAAGTCGGCGTCCGCCATGTGGGCCGCGTAGGCCTGGAAGGCCGGTTCTGTGAGCGCAGTGTGCACGCTCGCGCCGCGCGGCTCGCGCAGGCCGCCCAGCGCCGCGCCCAGCCAGCGGTAACGGACGCCGGCCGAGTCCAGCGCCGCGGCGAGGGTTTCGCGCCGGAACTGCGGATGCCGCCGGGAGTAGGGCGCCGCGCGAACGTCGACGAGCAGCCCGATGGCATGGCGCTGCAGCAGCGCAACGAACCCGGCGCTGCTTGCGTTGCTGTGGCCGATGGTGAAGATTCCGGTCATCGGGAGGCGCGGGTCCGGCGTGGCGTCCAGTGGGTGAGGTGCCCATTGTCGGTCAAAGACGGGGCGGATGAGGAGACGATATGCGCGAAATCACGGTGGCGACGACACAGATGGCCTGCAGCGGGAACCGCGACGACAACGTCGCGAAGGCCATGTCGCTGGTGCGACGGGCGCGGGCGGCCGGCGCCGACCTCGTGCTGCTGCAGGAGCTGTTCGAAACCCCGTATTTCTGCCAGGAGCAGGACGCGCGCCATTTCGCGCTCGCGCACGATGCGCAGGACTCGCCGCTGCTCGCGAAGATGGGCGCGCTGGCCGCCGAGCTCGGTGTCGTGCTGCCGGTCAGTTTCTTCGAGCGTAGCCGCAACGGCCACTTCAACTCGCTGGCGATGATCGACGCCGACGGGAGCCTGCTCGGGATCTATCGCAAGTCGCACATCCCCCAAGGCCCGGGCTACCAGGAGAAATTCTATTTCACGCCCGGTGACACCGGGTTTCGCGTGTGGCGGACCCGAATCGGCGCCGTCGGCGCCGGCATCTGCTGGGACCAGTGGTTTCCGGAAGCGGCGCGCGCGATGGCGCTGGCTGGCGCTGAGATCCTCTGCTACCCGAGTGCGATAGGTTCCGAGCCGCAGGACCCCGGTCTCGATTCCCGCGCGCACTGGCGGCGCGTGATGCAGGGACACGCGGCGGCGAACATGCTGCCGCTGGTCGCGTCGAACCGGATCGGCACCGAGCGCGGCGCAGGGGGCGAACTGCATTTCTACGGCAACTCGTTCATCGCCGACGTGACCGGCGACATCGTGGCCTCGGCCGGCGCGCACGACGAGGCGGTCGTGCTCGCGTCCTTCGATCTCGACGCGTGTCGCGACCGACGCGTCGCGTGGGGGCTTTACCGCGATCGGCGCCCGGATCTGTATGGTCCGCTGCTGGCGCACTGAACGCGTTTTGCTGCAGGGCACACCTCCGTTTTACGGTATTTCAGGCATGCGGGGCGGTGGTAGCATTCAGACATAGGTACGACTCGCATTGCCCGTCCGCAGCCCCGCTGCCGGCGCGGGCGCAAGCTGGGGAAGAAAGCCATGTCCACACGCAGGAAAAAACCGGCGCCGCAACTGCCCAAGGGATTTGCGGCGCTCGAATGCTGGCTCGATGACTGGGTGCTCCCGGATTCGTCAGCCCGCCTCGACAAACGCATCAAGAGCAGCCTCGAAGAGCTCCGCGCCTTCTACGACGGCATGCTGCCGTATGCCGAAGCCGCGTTGGCCTATCTCTCGCAACGCCGGCTGGGCGAACTCGACGAGGCGGAGGAAAGGCTGCTCAAACTGATGCTGTCCCTGGCCGAAGTGGGGCCCGCCATCGAGTGGTACGGCACCGGCAACTATCCCGATGCCTTCGACCCCAAGCGCTTTCCCTTAATCGTCCAATTGCCCGACACCGCGCCCCAGGGAGCCCACGCATGAACGAGAAAGTCTCGCTGACACCCGCCAACCTGACGCTGCGCCATCCGGAACTCGGCACGGGGCCGATCCCCACCGAAAGCTACTGGCAGCCCGAGTTCTACCAGCGCGAACTCGACGCGATTTTCCGGCGCAGCTGGCTGTGCGTCGGCCGCGTCGAACAGGCGGCAAAGCCGGGTGATTTCTTCCAGAAGGAACTGCTGACCTTCAACATGTCGGTGCTCGTCGCGCGTGGCAAGGACCGCAAGCTGCGCGCGTTCTACAACGTGTGCCAGCATCGCGGCAACAATGTCGAGCTGCGCAAGTCCGGCCATTGCGTGGGCTTCACCTGCCCCTTCCACGGCTGGACCTACGGTCTCGACGGCAAGCTCGTCGGCGTGCCCGATCAGCGCGCATTCTTCGATCTCGACAAGTCGAAACTGGGCCTGAAGCAGCTTGCGCTCGATGTCTGGGAAGGCTTCGTGTTCGTCAACCTCGAGCCCGAGCCGCACCAGACGCTCGAGGAATTCCTGGGTGAGCAGGGCAGGGATCTCGTTGGTTACCCTTTCGAGCGTGGTACCGCCGTCTTCGAGTACGAGGGCACGATCAACTGCAACTGGAAGTGCATGGTCGATTCCTTCTGCGAGACCTACCACGTGCCGGTGCTGCATCGGCACTCGGTCAAGGACACCCTGGCCGGCCCGGACAACCCGCACGGCCGGCTGATCGACATCCGCCTCAAGGGCCCGCATCGCACGCAGTCGGTGTGGGGCAACATGGCCTATCGGCCGAATCCCGTGCAGGGGCTCGCCTTCCGCCACGCGCCGGGGCCGTCGGTCACGAGCGGCGCGGTCGACGAGGGGACCGTGCTGCCGAAGGGCCTGAACGAGACGCGCGCGCCGAACTGGTCGATCGACGTCACCGTATTCTTTCCGAACTGGATCATCGTCATGGGCAGCGGCATGTATTTCACGCACCAGATGTGGCCGCTGGCCGCCAACAAGGTGGTGTGGCAGATGCGCGGCTACCTGCGCCCGGCGACGAACGCCGCGCAGCGCTTCGGGCAGGAGAACTCGATGGTCGAACTGCGCGACGCGGTGCTCGAGGACTGCAACACGCTGGAACGCATCCAGGCCTCGCTCGACCAGGGCCTGCTGAAGGAATTCATCTATCACGACCATGAACTCGCGTTGCGCCACCAGTACCACGTCGTGCAGCAGTGGGTGCGGAATTACGAGCAGGGCAAGGCCGGCAAGGCGCGCAAGCCGCGTGCGAAGTAGAACTGAGAACGGAGCATTCATGAAGAACTTTCCCGCACTCGCGCTTGCCGCGGCGGCCGCGTTTGTCGTTGCCTGCCCGCTCCACGCGGCCACTGTCGTCGACGACGCCGCCCTTGCCGATGAAACCCAGGGCGACAACTGGCTGGGCTACGGCCGCACCCATGCCGAGCAGCGCTACAGCCCGCTCGATCAGATCAACGCCGACAACGTCGCGCGGCTCGGCGTGGACTGGGTGCTGGAATTGCCGAAGGACCGCTCGCTGATCGCGACGCCGCTGGTCGTCGACGGCGTGATGTACTTCAACGGCAGCTACAGCGTGACGCGCGCGGTGGACGCCAAGACCGGCAAGGTGCTCTGGGAATATGACCCGCAGGTCATCGAACGCAACGGCGACCGCTTCCGCGTGCTGTGGGACTGGAATCGCGGCGTCGCGTACTGGAAGGGTCACGTGATCATCCCGACGGTCGACGGGCGCCTGATCTCGGTCGACGCGAAGACCGGCAAGGAAGTCTGGAGCACGCAGACCTTCGATCCCGACCAGGCGCTGCTTCTCTCCGGCGCCCCCCGTGTGTTCCGCGACAAGGTGCTCATCGGCAACGGTGGCACCGAGTGGGGCGCGACGCGGGGTTTCGTCACCGCCTTCGACGCCGCGACCGGCAAGGAGGCCTGGAAGTTCCACATCGTGCCCGGCAACCCGGCCGATGGCTTCGAGAACGCGGCGATGGAGATGGCGGCGAAGACCTGGACCGGCGAGTGGTGGAAGTTCGGCGGTGGCGGCAATGCCTGGCACGGCATGACCTACGACCCCGAGTTCAATCGGGTCTACATCGGCACCGGCAACGGCTCGCCGTGGAACCAGAAGATGCGCAGCCCGGGCGGCGGCGACAACCTGTTCCTGTGCTCGATCGTCGCGCTCGACGCCGACACCGGCGAGTACGTCTGGCACTACCAGACCACGCCGGGAGAGACCTGGGACTACAACTCGAACATGGACATCGTGCTCGCCGACCTGACGCTGGATGGAAAGCCGGTCAAGGCGCTGATGCACGCGCCGAAGAACGGGTTCTTCTACGTGATCGACCGCAGCACGGGGAAGCTGATTTCCGCCGGGAAGCTCGGCAAGGTCGACTGGGCGACGCACGTCGATCTCGCGACCGGCCGGCCCGTGGAGCGCGAAGGTGCGCGCTACGAGGACGGCGAAGAACTCGTGTGGCCAGGTCCCTTCGGCACGCACAACTGGCCGGCGATGTCCTTCAATCGCGACACCGGGCTCGCCTACATCCCGGTGATCGAGATGGCCGGCCTTTTCAGCGACAAGTACACCAAGCCCAAGGCTTGGCAGTCACCGAAGTCGAAGTTCGACCCTGGCGTGGATTTCCTCCGTGCGGATGGCCCCGCCGATTGGGGCACCTCGGCGCTGCGGGCCTGGGACCCCGTGCAGCAGAAACTGGCGTGGGAAGTGCCGACCCCCGGTGTGTGGAATGCCGGCACGATGACGACCCGCGGCAACCTGGTGTTCCAGGGGCGCGCCGACGGCAAGCTCGTCGCCTATCGGGCCGACAACGGCAAGGTGCTGTGGGAGCAGGCGCTCGGGCTCGGCCTTTCGGCGCCGCCCGTGACCTACGCGGTCGACGGCAGGCAGTATGTCGCCCAGCTCGTCGGCTGGGGTGGCTCGATGACGGCCTCTGGCGGCTCGATGGCGGCACAGCACGGCTGGTCCTATCGCGCGCAGCCGCGGCGGCTCGTGGTGTTCGCGCTGGACGGCAAGGGCAGCGTGCCCGTGATGCCGCCGCCGGCCTACGCCAAGCCGCTTAAGGAGCCGGAGTTCGTGGTTTTCGACGAGCTCGCCGAGCGCGGCAGCTTCGTGTGGAAGGAATACTGCGGCATCTGCCACGGCCCGGCCGGCACTGCGGGCGGTTATGCGCCGGATTTGCGCGCGTCTCCCGCGATGGCCAACAAGGATGCGCTGCACGACATCGTATTCAACGGTTCGCGCAAAGCGCTCGGCATGCCGCGCTTTTCGCAACTCAGCGCGGACGACCTGACCGCCGTACAGCATTTCATCCGGCGCGAGGCGCGCAAGGAGGGGCTGGCGCCGCAATGAGCGGGCGTTGGTCGGGGAGGACCTGGGGCCCCGGGGTCACCTCTCCATGCCGGCGCCGGGGAGGTGACGGGTCTCGCGAGCGCTGGTAGCGGTTCGGAAGCGGTTCGGGACAACGGAAGCGGTTCGGGACACCCATTAAGGGAGCCGACAGAGGCAGCGGTTCGACAGCGGTTCGGGACACCCATTAAACATCGACGGGCCACGACGCGACGGGCGACGGGCTGGGACCTCCATCGAACTGCCATGGCAGCTGCCTCGTGATCGGCCTCTGCCAAACGATTTGTTCTACGGCAATCGATGCAGGCACTGCAGCGC
>CALRPY020000063.1:0-24601 GCA_943370145.1 Hydrogenophaga intermedia
TCGACTACTTCTGGATGTTCATCTACAACCACATGCCGCAGGCCCAGCTGATGAAGAGCCTGGAACTGCTGACCGAGAAGGTGTGGCCGAACTTCACCGACGCCATCGGCAGCGGTGGTGGCGTGACGAAGCTGCGCGCCCAGGCCTGAGACGCAGGCCCGCCTGCAACCAGAAAAGGGGAGCCTCGGCTCCCCTTTTTTTCCTTCGCGCCGCGCGTTCGCCGCTCCCAGGCGCCGGACGGCGCAGGCTCACAGCTGGTAGTGTGAACCCTGGAAGGGCGCGTCGACCCGGGGCCAGTGCAGACGCTGGGCGATGAGCTTCGCGAAATCCTGCGCGATCAGATCCTCGCCGTGCACGACGAAGGTTCGCGCTGGCGGCCGCTTGAACGCGCCCAGCCAGCCGAGCAGCGCCGTGCGATCGGCATGCGCCGAGAGGCCCCCGATGGTATGGATGCGCGCGCGCACCGGCACGTCCTCGCCGAACAGCCGCACCCGGCTCGCGCCGTCAACGAGCCGCCTGCCCAGCGAGCCCTCGGCCTGGTAGCCGATGATCACGACCGAGGCCTCGGCGCGCGGCAGGTTGTAACGCAGGTGATGCCGGATGCGGCCCGCATCGCACATGCCGCTGGCGGCGATGATCAGCGCGCCGCCGGTGATGTCGTTGATCGCCATCGAGTCCTCGACGCTCTCCGTGAACTTCAGCGACAGCGCCCGGCTGTTCGCCCTGCCGTGCGCGAGCGCCTCGAGCGTCTCGTCGTCCAGGAATTCCGGATGCTGCACGGTGATCTGCGTCGCGCGCGTCGCAAGCGGTGAATCGACGAAGATGCGCACCGCCGGCAGGCGACCCGCGCGCTGGAGCTGGATCAGCACGTACAGCAGTTCCTGCGTGCGACCCAGCGCGAACGCGGGCACCACCACGTTGCCGCGTCGGCGCACGAGCGTTTCCTCCAGGACTTCGTGCAGCTCCTCGATGGAACTGTCGAGCGTCTTGTGGTCCCGGTTGCCGTAGGTCGATTCCACGAGCAGCACGTCCGCCTCGTCGATCGGGGTGGGATCGCGCACGATCGGGCGCCCTGGCTGCCCGAGGTCGCCGGAACAGACGACCTTGCGCGTGCCCTCCGGGCCGTCGAGCCAGAGTTCGACGATGGCCGAGCCCAGGATGTGCCCGGCGTCGCGGTAGCGACAGCGCACGCCCGGGGCCGGCGCAAACTCCTCGTCGTAGGCCACGCGTTCGAACAGGGACATGCAGGCCTGGGCGTGGGTCACCGTGTAGAGCGGATAATCATCCCCCGCGAGCCGGCGCTTGCGGCCGCGCCGCTGCTCCATGCGCATCCACTCGCTTTCCTGGATGTACGCGCTGTCGGCGAGCATCACCGCCGCGAGGTCGGCCGTGGCCGCGGTCGCGTAAATGGGCCCGCGGAAGCCGAACGCCCACAGGCGCGGCACCAGGCCGCTGTGATCGATGTGCGCGTGTGTCAGCAGCACGAAGTCGAGCGACTTCGGATCGAAGGCCCAGTCGTGCCGGTTCTGCGCTCGCGCCTCGCGCCCGCCCTGGAACATGCCGCAGTCGACGAGGAAGCGCGCCGATGGAGTCTCGAACAGGAAGCTGGAACCGGTGACCTGGCGGGCGGCGCCGAGGAAGCTGAGCGAGAGCTGCTGCGGGCGAGGCATCGTTGGCCTCCGGGTGGAACTGGCCACACGATAAGCCGCGCCGCCGTCCTTGTGAATGCCGCTCAGTCGTCCGGGCGCCGCCGTCCGATGTACAGGTAGTAGGGCGCGCGCAGGCAGGGCAGCCAGGGCAATCGCGCCGAATGTTCACTGAGGTGGCCGGTGTCGAACCGCGAGCTGAGCACATCGAGGTGCGCGGGATCGGGATGCACGCCGTCATGGCCGAACCAGCGTGGCCAGAATGCCCGGGCGAACCGGGAGTGGCGCTGGCGCCCGGCTGGCGGCCGCGCCGCGGAGACGTGGAAGTCGACCACCGCAATCGAGCCGCCGGGCGCGAGCATCCGGTGCGCGTTGTCGATGGTGCCGCGCCAGTCCGGCATCATCGTCAGCGCGTAGGACAGCAGGACGTAATCCGCCGCGCGCGCCGGCTGCCAGCGTGTCGCATCGGCCTCGACCAGGCTGACGTTCGGCGCCGTGCCGAAGCGGCGTCGCGCGATCGCCAGCAGCGACGGGCAGAGATCGACGAGCGTCAGCGCGAGCCCGTGCGCGCGTTCACCGAGGAACCCGACGTTGCGCCCGGTGCCCGCGCCGAGCTCCACGAGGTGGCTGCCGGGTCGCGGCGCGAGCCGGGCCAGGAGCTCCGCGCGTCCGTGCAGCAGCCGTTCGCGGAATGCGTCGTAGCGCGCGGCCTGCGGCCCGTAGAAAGCCTCCAGTCTTGACGCATGATCGCCGTCGCCGCGCAGGCCGACGGCGAACTGGCGCAGGACCCGAAAGTCGTCGCGCAAGCTGCCGAACATCACGCCGGCACGTCAGCGATGTGAAAGCCGGCATAGGTGTGGACGCGATCCTCGCGCGTCAGCGCCCGCGCCAAATCATCGTGGAAATGGAGGCTCCGCCGCAGCGGTCTGCGCGTGCCGCCGACGGTCACCCGCGAGAGATACGCGGGTTCCGAATGCGCGCTGCGGAACAGGATCCGCGTGCCGGCCTGGGCGCGCGCGAGCATCATGTCCCATTCCTCCTGCAGCGCCAGCGGGTCGTGGCCGCTCATCCAGTCCATGTGATCGAGCAGCACGTAGCGCGAGATCGGTTCCTCGTGCCGGCGCAGGAAGTCGGTGACGGTCGTCGTGGACGGCACCACGCGATCGACGAGGCCGTCGCGCAGGGCCTGGAAGCCGCCGCGCGTCAGGTATTCCGGGCAGCAGTCGATGTCGTATTCCCCGTGCACGTACAGGGCGTAGAAATAATTGGTCCGCGCCGGCAACTCGCAGGCGATGTAGCCGATGGCGTCACGCACGAAGCCCGCGACGCCGCCGCCGTGCTGCGCGATCACCTCGCGCCGCTGCGGATGCGGCACGCCCAAAAGGCTCAGCGTGACCTGGCGCGACAGTGTCCAGTTCACCAGCGGGCTCCACAGCAGCGGCGCGATGCGGGACGCGTAGAGTTCGCGCTGTTCATCGAGCGATGTCGCGCGGAACAGCAGGCGCAGCGCGTCGCGCAGCCCGGGCTTGAGTCGCAGGTATTCCCTGAATGCGCGCGCGACCCAGCCGGACAGGCCGTGAAAGTAGAAGCCGCGGCCGTCGTGCGCGAACCATGCCTGGTGCGCGTCCCAGAAGCGACGCGCGAAGGGCGACAGTTCCTCGCGCAGGAGGTCCGCGTAGAGGGTCGCGAACTCGCGGTGCCGGCCCCGGCCGAAGATCTGGAAGAAGTCGCCGTAGTGCAGGCGACGCAGCCCCGCGAGCTTCAGTTCCAGCAGCGCGGTCTGTCGCGGATTCGCGTCCACCGCATGGATGCGGCGTGGTCCGAGCAGCGCGTAGTCGAGCGCGTTGCAGCCGGCACTCGTTATCACGAGCATCGTGTCGTCGGGGCCGAGGGCCAGCGCCTTGCGATCGACCGCCGGATCCTCCCAGCAGGTGTTGTAGACCAGGGCTCGCGAGTAGACGGCGTTGAAGATGGTCTCGTCGAAACGGTCGGACAGTGAAGGACGCCGGGTGATGGGTTCGCCTGAGTCGCGGCGCGCGATGGCAGTGCTCATGGCGCGCACCGTAAGTGTCGACAGTGACGGATGCGTGACCGTCGGATGTCGGCCGCGTGACTGCACGCTGGCGCCCGTCCTGCTTCATGAAACCGTTTTCCCCTTGTCATGTCGCCGCAACGCGACATGCATAGCCTGCCGGCGATCAATCAAGGGAGAGGCGCATGAACCGCATCCCGCAGCGTCCTCGGCAACACTATCGCGCCGTGTGGATCTCCGACGTGCATCTCGGCTTTCGTGGATGCAGCGCGGACTATCTGCTCGAGTTCCTGCATTCCTTCGACTGCGACACGCTCTATCTCGTCGGCGACATCATCGATCTATGGGCGCTGAAGAAACGCCCGTACTGGCCGCAGGCCCACAATGATGTGTTGCGGCACATTCTCGGCAAGGCGCGCAGCGGCACCCGCGTGGTCTACGTGCCGGGCAATCACGACGACCCGATGCGCGACTACGACGGTCTCGTGTTCGGCAACATCACGGTGCAGCGCGAGGTCATCCACGCGCGTGCCAACGGCGAGCGCATCCTCGTGCTCCACGGCGACGAATTCGACCAGGTCGTGCAGTGCTCGCCGTGGCTCGCGAAGATCGGATCGAAACTCTACGAGTGGCTGATCCAGCTCAACCACGTCGTCAACTGGGGTCGCCGCCGTCTCGGCTTCCCGTACTGGTCGCTCGCGTCCTTTCTCAAGTACAAGGTGAAGAATGCGGTGCAGTACATCGGCAACTACGAGGCCGCCGTCGCGCGCGCGGCGAAGCAGCGCGAGGTCGAGGGCGTCGTCTGCGGCCATATCCACCGCGCGGAGATCTCGCGCGTCGATGGCCTGCTCTACCTGAATTGCGGCGACTGGGTCGAAAGCTGCACGGCGCTGGTGGAGACCGGCGCCGGCGAGATCGAGCTCGTCGCCTGGCTCGACGAGCGACAACAGCACGCACTGCCGCTGCCGCTCGCGGCATGAACGCCGTCATGGCCGATGCCGGGCGCGACGAACGCCGTCACATCGTGCTGGTCACCGATGCCTGGGCGCCGCAGGTCAATGGGGTCGTCACCACGCTGGAGCACGTGACCGCCGAGTTGCGGGCCAGGGGCCTGGCGGTGACGGTGCTGAGTCCGCGTGACTTCCGTACCGTGCCCTGCCCGACCTATCCGTCGATCCGCCTCGCGGTGCTGCCGGGCGGCGACATCGCCCGCCGCCTGCGGGAACTGCGCCCGGATGCGGTGCACATCGCGACCGAAGGGCCGCTGGGCTGCGCCGCGCGCAGCTTCTGCCTCGCGCAGGGCTGGCCCTTCACCACGTCCTTCCACACGCAATTCCCGGAATACCTGCGGGCCCGTGCCCCGATTCCCCTGACCTGGACCTACGCCTGGCTGCGGCGTTTCCACGCTGCGGCGGAACGCACCCTGGTCGCGACCAGGACCGTCGCCGACCGGCTCGAGGCGCGCGGCTTCACCCATCTCACGCGCTGGTCGCGCGGCGTCGACACGACGCTGTTCAGGCCGCGCGGCAAGGACGCGTTCGAGCTGCCGAGGCCGGTGAGTCTCTACGTCGGCCGTGTCGCGGTCGAGAAGAACATCGAAGCCTTCCTCGGCCTCGCGCTGCCGGGCACGAAGGTGGTGATCGGCGACGGTCCGGATCTCGCGCGCCTGCGCAGCCGCTATCCGGACGCGGTGTTCCGCGGCCAACTGCGCGGCGAAGTGCTCGCGACCCACGTCTCGGCCGCCGACGTCTTCGTGTTCCCCAGCCGCACCGACACCTTCGGGCTCGTCATGCTCGAAGCGATGGCCTGCGGCGTGCCGGTCGCCGCGTTTCCAGTCCCGGGCCCGCTGGACGTCGTCGCCGACGGTCGCTCGGGCGTCCTCGACGAGGACCTTGGCCGCGCGGTCAGTGCCGCGCTCGAGTTGAATCCCGCCGACTGCGTTGCCCACGCCGCCCGCTACTCGTGGCGCGTCACCGCCGACACCTTCCTCGACGCGCTGGCGCCGATCGGGCATTAG
This sequence comes from Hydrogenophaga intermedia, assembly GCA_943370145.1. Taxonomy (GTDB): domain Bacteria; phylum Pseudomonadota; class Gammaproteobacteria. The sequence goes on from CALRPY020000063.1 coordinate 5,696, forward strand.
CCTCTGCTTTCGCATCGGACCTCGGCCTGGTTCGCCACCGAGAACTCCGAGAACACCGAGCGTGAAAGGATTGGCGCAAACCGCAGCTGTGGCGCGATCAGGCCGAGATGGCCCACTACTCATCCCTCGGTGTTCTCGGTGTTCGGTGGCAAAAAGCGCCAGCACCATGCGGCGTTCAGGGCATGGGGGAAAGGTGTCAGATTTGAAATCTGACACCTTTCCCCCCCAGGCCTGAGGGGGACGGGGCCAAGCTCCCCGACTGGCGCGGGTGATGCAAGCGCGTCATGACCGTTGCTGTGAAAGTGCTTACCCGCTGCCAAATCGAGGGGAGAAAAGGTGTCGAGAAAAGGGGAGAAAAGGTGTCAGATTTAAAATCTGACACCTTTTCTCCGGCATGGTCGGAAACGGGGGGGCGTGGACCCCACAGCCGCTCCAGGCGCAGCGCGGGACACAGTTGCTCGGTGACTGAAGCAGCGCCTGAGTCGCTGCCCGTTTCTGCGTTCGGGCATGGCAATCCGCGCTGTCCATGGCATGCTCTGCGCATGTGCGGTTTCTGCGCGATCGTCAGCGGCATTCCCCATTGGACCGAGGCCGGTTCCGATGCGGCCTCCGGCACCCTGCCCGACGCGCGCGATCGGCGTCTCGAGCGCCTGTACCGTGTGAAGCTCGTCAATGCGGTGATCGCGCACTACGGCTGCGCGATCGAGGACTGGGCGATGGGCGAGTACATCGTGCGCAGCCAGCGCGGACGCACGGAAATCGTGCCGGCGCTGCCGCAGGTGTGGCAGACGGTCGAGAGCATTGCGGGCCGGCCGGTGGACCCCTTGGACCCGGCCCTGCTCGAGCGCCTGCGCGGACTCGCGGCGCCGTGAGCGCTTATCGCGAACAGCTGCCGCTGACCGTGCTGACCGGCTTCCTCGGCAGCGGCAAGACGAGCCTGCTGAACCGCTGGCTGAAGAGCCCGCTGCTGGCGGACGCCGCGGTGCTGATCAACGAGTTCGGCGAAATCGGCCTCGACCACCAGCTCGTGGAAGCCGTGGACGGCGCGCCGGTGCTGCTCGCGAACGGCTGCGTCTGCTGCAGCATCCGCGACGACCTGAAGTCCGCAATCCTGAAGCTGGACGAGCGCCGCAGAACCGGCGAAGTCCCGCCCTATCGCAGGATCCTCATCGAGACGACCGGCCTCGCCGATCCCGCGCCGATCGTCGCGACCCTGCTGAACGATCCCGAACTCCGCCACCACTACCGGCTCGGCGCGGTGATCACCACCGTCGACGCGGTGAACGGGCCGACGGACGTCGCCACGCGCGAAGAAGCGCGCCGGCAGGTCGCGCTCGCGGATCATCTCGTGATCACGAAGACCGACCTCGTGACGCCGGCGGTGCTTGCCGGTTTGCGTGAACAGCTGCTGGGCGTGAATCCTCGGGCCGGGATCGTGGACGTCGGGGAGGCCGACGCGGCCCTGCTGCGCGCGGCGGATGTCTATGACACGGCGGCCCTGCCGGCCGACGTCGCGCGCTGGCTGGCGGGGGCGCCACATCACGCCGCGCACGGGCACGGCACGCCCTATGACTCGATCGGCGTGACCGTGGACGAGGCCATCGACTGGACGGCCTTCGGGCTCTGGCTGACGATGCTGCTCCACGTGCACGGCCGGCGCATCCTGCGCGTGAAGGGCCTGCTGAACGTCGCGGGCAGCGACACGCCGGTCGTCGTCAACGGCGTGCAGCACCTCGTGCATCCGCCGTTCCATCTCGCGCGCTGGCCCGATGCCGATCGTCGCTCGCGGCTCGTGTTCATCACCGAGGGCCTCGCACCCGAGGCCCTCGCCGCGTCGCTGGCGGTGTTCAACCGCCTCGGTGCGGCGCTCAGGCCGGCGGCGGATTCTTCGCCTTGAATTCCTGGCAGATCGTATTCAGCGTCACGAAACGCACGCCGTCGTGATGCCGCATGTGATCGATCAGGCGCTCCATCATCATCAGCATCTGCGGGTGGCCTGACGCGTCCGGGTGCAGGCAGGCGTTGTAGATGCCGTAGTCCATGTTGCGATACATCCAGTCGAACTGGTCCTGCCACATCTGGCCGAGATCGCGCGGCGGCACCCAGCCGTGGCTGTTCGGGAACTTCTTCACGAACATCACCGGCGGCGCGTCGTCGAGATACCAGCTGCAGGGGATTTCGACCAGGCTCGTCAGCGGTCCCGCCTGCCACGGCTTCATCCAGCTCGACGCCGGCTGCGTGTAGTCGATCTTCGACCACTTGTCGTCGCGCCTGAGGTAGTACGGCGAGTGGTCGTTCTCCATCAGGCTGTGGTCGTATTCGATGCCCTTCGCGAGCAGCAGGTCGATCGTGTTGCGCGACAGCTCCCACCACGGCGCCGAGTAGCCCTTCGGTGCCTTGCCGCACAGTTCGACGACGAGGTCGAAGGTCTTGTCGAGGACGGCGGCTTCCTGCTCTTTCGACATCGCGAGCGGATTCTCGTGCGCGTAACCGTGCAGCCCGAGTTCGTGGCCGGCGTCGGCGACCATCTTCGATTCCTTCGGAAAGCTCTCGATCGAATGGCCGGTGATGTTCCAGGTCGTCGTGATGCCGTACTTGTCGAACAGGTCGAGCAGGCGCGGCGTGCCGACCTTCGCCGCGTGCACCCCGCGTGAGATGTCGCATGGCGAGTCCTCGCCGCCGAAGGAGCCGAGCCACAGGGACACGGAATCGAAATGCACGTTGAAACAGACCTGGATGTCTTTCTGGGCCATACGCTCGCTCCTCGGAAATTTGTTTGCCTTGCTGGGGGCGTGCCCGGGACACGCCTGCGCCAACGATTGCGCACGCAGTGCGACGGCGTCAACAATAGCCCATCGTCGCGCCAGCAGAGAGGATTGCAGCATGTCCCGACCCGTCTCCATCGCCGTCTGTCAGTTCGTCATCAGGCCGGTCAAGGATTTCGATGGCTTCGCGAAGCAGGTCTGCAAGCTGCTGGACCAGGCGAAGGGCGCGGATCTCGTGCTCTTCCCCGAGCTGTTCACGCTGGCGCTGTTCACGACCTTCGAGGACTGGCGCAACCGGCCGCTGCGCGAGCTGGTCAAAGTAGACCGCTACACCAAGGCCTACCGCGCCTTCTTCGAGGACGAGGCGAAGCGCCGCGGCCAGCACATCGTCGCCGGCTCGCACCTCGAGAAGAAGAACGGCGGCTATCTCAACGTCGCCTACGTCTACGGCCCGAACGGCCTGGTGCACATGCACGACAAGACGCACATCTTCCCGGCCGAGGCGCAGTGGAAGACCGGCGAAGGTGACCGCATGGAGGCCTTCGACCTGCCGTTCGCGCGCGTCGGACTGAACGTCTGCTACGAGTCCGAAATCCCGGAGTGCGCTGCAACACTGACCGAGCAGGGCGCCGAGATCATCCTTTGCCCGTCGTTCACGTTCACCGAATACGGGTTCTGGCGCGTGCGTCACTGCGCACAGGCGCGGTGCATCGAGAACCAGGTCTACTTCGTGCACTGCGCGACCGGCGGCAAGCTGCCGAAGGGGCCGTTGCCGAACGGCTGGACGCGCAGCTCCATCCTGAGTCCCTGCGACACCCCGTGGGCCGCGCCGAACGGTGTCGTCGCCGAGGCCGAGGCGAACGTGGAGATGGTGCTGCGCGGCACCGTCGACCTCGATCTCCTGCACCAGAACCGCGAGACCGGCGTCGCGCCGACCTTCCGCGACCGGCGCCGGCGCGCCGACTGCTACCGGAGCTGGCCGTCACACCTCGACAAGAAGCCTGCGCGCAAGCTGCGCGCCGTCGACAAGCCCTGACCTGAGCGCAACCGGCGCCGCGGCCGGGACTGTCCCGGCGGGCGCCTTCACCGGACTTTCACCAGGCTGACCAGGATTCGTCATGCGACGACGGCAGGCTATCGCCCCACGCAAGGAAGCTCGCGCCACAGGGAGCGCACGCGGCCGGTCCCGCAGGACCGGTGTCGTGGCGCCCGGGAATCGTCCCGCCCCTGCCGCGCCCGAGCGGGAGTCCGCCATGCTCGTACTCGACCGAAGTCCATCGCCCGCCACCAGGCCCGATCCTGCGCGGCTGCCGATGCTCAGGCGCAATCTCGTCGAACTGTTCAATCACCTCGACGCCGCGTTGCGCGGCGTCGACTGCGACCATTCCTGGCAACACACGCTGGACTTCCTCGCCGCGCGCGACATCGCCGCGCCGCCCGCGCTCGCATGGCTGCGGCGCCACGGCGGGCGCTGCGACTGCACGGTGCTCGCCCACGTCGAGGACAACTGGCTGGCGCGCGCCTGACGCGACCCGCGGAGTGCTAACATCCCTCCGCGCGGCGTGCCGCCGCGAGGAGGCGATTCGATGATCGACGTCCACTACTGGCCGACGCCGAACGGCTGGAAAGTCACGATCATGCTCGAGGAGTGCGGCCTCGAGTACCGCGTGCTGCCGGTGGATATCGGCGCCGGCGACCAGTTCAAGGCCGAATTCCTGCGCATCAGTCCGAACAACCGCATGCCGGCCATCGTCGACCACGATCCACCCGGCGGCGGCGCGCCGCTGCCGGTCTTCGAGTCCGGCGCGATCCTCGAATACCTCGCCGACAAGACCGGCCGCTTCCTGCCGCGCGAGCCCGCCGGCCGCTACCGCGTGCTGCAGTGGGTGTACTGGCAGATGGCGAATCTCGGGCCGATGATGGGCAACGCGAACCATTTCAGGAACTACGCGAAGAACCTCACCGACGACCCCGCGCAGCTCGCCTACGGCACGCGGCGCTTCACCGGCGAGGTCGACCGGCTCTGCGGCGTGATGGACGCCCAGCTCGGCGCCCACGCCTTTGTGGCCGGCGACGAGTATTCAATCGCCGATATCGCGTGCTGGCCGTGGGCGATGCTCGTCGCGAAGATTATCGACGAGGACGCGTGGACCAAGTACCCGCAGCTCAAGCGCTGGGTCGACGCGGTCGGCGCGCGGCCGGCGGTGCAGCGCGGGCGCAACGTCCACCGCGAGTGGAGCGAGCGGCAGTTGACCGAGGAACAGGAGCAGGCGCGCCGCGCGCTGCTCTTCAACCAGACCAACGACAAGGTGCGCAAGGCGCGCGAGGAGGCCGCGCGAGCGGGACGCTGAACGATGGCGGGAGAACATGTCTATGCGGTGACGTCGGCGGACTTCGAGACGAGGGTCCTGCTCGAATCGCAAACGCGGCCGGTGCTGGTCGATTTCTGGGCCGCGTGGTGCGGGCCCTGCCGCTCGCTCGCGCCGGTGCTCGAACAGCTCGCGGCGCAGCTCGACGGCAAGCTCGCGGTGGCGAAGATCGACAGCGACGCCGAACCAGAACTCGCCGGCCGTTTCGGCGTGCGCAGCCTGCCGACGCTCATCCTCTTCAAGCACGGCGCGCCGGTCGCGCAGACCATGGGCGCGCAGCCGCTGTCCGCGCTCGGTGCGTTCATTGCACCGCACCTCGACCGGCCGACCGATCGCCTGCGCCGCCACGCGCAGGAACTCGCCGCGACCGAACCCGCGGCCGCGATCACCCTGCTCGAGCAGGCGCTCGCGGAAGACCCGGAGAACTTCCGCATCCACGCCGAACTCGTGGCGCTGTGCATCGACGAGGGGCGGCTCGAGCGCGCCGCCGAGGTGCTCGACCTGCTGCCCAGCCGGGCGGCGGACGATGCGTCCAGGCGCCAGGAAGCACGACTGCGTTTTGCGAGGCTGGCGGTCGACGGGCCGGCCGAGCAGGGCGGTGGCAGGCCGGAAACCGGGGCTCGCTACCTTGCGGCGGTGCGCCGCATCGTCGAGGGTGATCTCGATGCGGGCGTCGAGACCCTGATCGACATCGTGCGCAGCGATCGCAAGTACGGCGAGGACGCCGCGCGACGGACCGCGCTCGACGTCTTCGCGTTGATGAGCCCGGACGACCCACGCCTGCGTGAGTTCCGCACGGCGCTGGCGCGGGCGCTGAACTGACACGCTTCGCCTCTCCCGCACGCGCTGTCTCTTGGTCACATTTGAACGCGGGTGCCGGTGTTCATGTGCTGTTGGGCCACCGAGAACACCGAGAACACCGAGAGTATCGGGTGGGCAGGTGCCGCCCGCCCGGCATTGCCACGACAGAGGCCCATTCCGCCATTCACCGTTCCTCTCCGTGCGCTCCGTGGTGAAACCCGGCGTTGCCGCGGCAACGGGCGCCGAATGTTGACCACGGAGCGCACGGAGGACACGGAGATGTTGCATTTTCGAGCGTGGTCCGGGCAATGGCCATGCCGTCGACCGCTGGCTCAGCGCCACTCGAAAAATCTTGGTGTTCTCGGTGTTCTCGGTGTTCTCGGTGGCCCATCAAAGTCTGTACCCCGGCACCCGCGTTCAAATGTGACCAAGAGACAGCCCGTGCGGGAGAGGCCGTGCGCGCATGTCCAACAACCATGACAGGCACCGCCGTGCCGGAAGGAGGCCGCGTGAGGAATATCCCGCTTCAAGGTCGATGGCTGGCACTGGCGCTTGCACTCTGCGGCGGCGTCAGCGTCGCAGACAACAACCCGGTCGACGAACAGTGGTGGCCGAGCGAATTCGGCGCCGAGGACCAGGCCGGCGCAACCAACTACATCACGCCGGCCACGCGCGTGGCCGCGGCGGCCCTGGTGCGCAAGGGCGAGGTCGCGACGCTCGGCATGCCCTATCACTCGCGCATGCCGCTGTTTCCCGGGCGCGTGTTCTCGCTGTCGCTACCCGGTGGCGGCACCCCGACCCACGACCTGCCGTGGTCGGGCGATCACTATCGCCAGACCTTCATGGACGAACTCGTCACCGCGCAGATCGGCCAGGTCGGCACGCAGTTCGATTCCCTCGGCCACCCGATGATCAAAATCGAGGGCAAGGACGGCTGGCGGGACGGCAATTATCTCTACAACGGGCGCAGGCTGGAGGACATCGGCGGTCCCTACGGCCTGAAGAAGAACGGCACCGAACAGGTCGGCTCCTTCTTCACCCGCGGCATCCTGATCGACCTGGTGAAGCTCAAGGGCGGCAACCTGCCGCGGGGCTATCCGATCACGCTTGCGGACTACAAGGCCGCGCTCGCGCAGGCGGGCATCGAGGACGCGCGCGAAGGGGACGTCGTGCTGTTCCGCACCGGCTGGAACGACCTGTGGCGGGACAATCTCGCGAAGACCCAGGACCAGGCCAATGCCGACAACGCCACCTTCAATTCGGGCGGGCCGGGCATCGCGCCCGAGGTCTGCGACTACCTCGCCACGCGCAAGGTCGCGATGGTCGGCGCGGACAACTGGGGCATCGAACCCTACGACTTCACCGGCAAGGGCCAGTGGCCGACGCCGCCCGCGAAGATGGAGGAATGGGCCTACTGCCACATGAACCTGTCGCTGCGCCGGGGCATCTACCTGTTCGAGAACCTCGACCTGAAGGAACTCGGCGAGCGCGCGCCGGGCGAATTCCTGTTCAGCTGGGCGCCGCTGAAGCTGGTCGGGGCGACCGGCTCTCCCGGCAATCCGATCGCGGCCTGGTGAGGCGGCCCGCGCCGGGTCCACGCTGAGCGCGCGCCGGCCGTGGACCCGCTGTCCCATGCCCTGCTCGGCGCGCTCGGCGCACGCAGCCTCAGGTCGCGTCGCGGTCGCGCGCCGCTGCTCGCGGGCGCCGTGGGCGCCCTGCTGCCCGATGCGGACGTGCTCATCCGCGCGGACGGCGATCCGCTGCTGACGCTCGAGTTCCACCGCCAGTTCAGCCACTCCTTCGCGATGGCCCCCGTCGGCGCGCTGCTCGCCGGCGGTGCGCTGTACCTGCTGCTCGGCAGGCGCATCGCGTTCGGCGTGCTCTACCTCGCCGCGCTGATCGGCTGCGTGTCGGCGCTGCTGCTCGATGCCTGCACCAGCTACGGCACGCAACTGCTGTGGCCCTTCAGCGCGCAGCGCCATGCGTGGAGCGTGATACCGGTCGTCGAGCCGGTCATGACGGCATGCCTGCTCGGCGGTGTGTTCCTGGCCTGGCGCGGGGACCGCGTGCGCGGCGCCCGGGTCGCGCTGGTGCTCGCGCTCGGCTGGCTCGCCGCCGGCTGGATGCAGCGCGAGCGCGCGGCCGAGGCGGTCGCGACGCTGGCCGCGACGCGCGGTGACGACATCGCGCAACTGACCGTGAAGCCCACGCTCGGCAATCTCCTGTTGTGGCGGTCCGTGTATCTCAGCGATGCGCGCTATGTCGTCGACGCGATTCGCGTGCCCCCCTTCGGCACGCCGACGGTGTATCCCGGTGCCGCGATCCCGCGCGTCACCGCCGGCGACCTGGCTGCGGAACTCGGCGCGGACAGCGTGCAGTTCGACGACCTGCGCCGCTTCGCCGCGGTGTCCGAAGGCCACCTCGTCCGCCATCCCGATCACCCCGACGTGATCGGCGACATCCGCTATGCGCTGCTGCCCGACCAGGTGCGGCCCCTGTGGGGCATCCGCGTCGACCCGACCACGCCCGCCGCGCACGTCGAGTTGCTGAGCTTCCGCACCATGACGCGGGCGGATCGCGCGCGCTTCGTCGCCATGCTGGCCGGGCGCGCACGCTGACCATCAGGGACGCGTGCCGGGGCACGGGCGTCGCCACGACCCAGCCGATTGTGCCGCCACGGCCCTTCGTTTAGTGTCCGTGGCTCCAACGAAAACAACACCAGAACGGGAGTGATGCATGGCCAGTCTGCCCGAGGGCTATCCGACCGAAGCCTTTGCCGCCTTCGATTTCCTGAAGACCCGCCCGCGCCTGTCGGTCGAGGACCTGAAGGTGCTTGCGATGATCGAGTGCTACGGCGAGACCTTCTACGAAATCCTCGCACAGGGCGTGGAGGACGAGGAGGCGCGCGCGATGTTGCTGCGCAATGCCGCCGAGGAGCGCGGGCACGCGCACCGCTGCCTGAAGGCCATCTCGCTGCTCGGGGGCCAGTTCGACCTGCCGGCGAAGGCGGACAATCCGTTCATGGCGCTCGCGCCCGCCGAGATCCCGATGAACGCGGAACTCATCGGCCTGCTCGAGCAGGGCGAGGTCGATGGCGATCTCGCCTACCAGCACTGGGCCGACGCCGAACCCGTCGCCGAGATCGCGCAGCTCTACCGCCTGAACGGCCGCGAGGAGATCCGCCACTGCGAACGCGTAGGGCAGGTCAAGGAGCGCCTGCGCCTGCAGGCCTGAGGCGGGTTCCAGTCATCGCAACCGGATCCCGGCCTGCGCTGGCGCAGGCCGGGATCGCGCGTGGGCTAGCGCAGCGCTACGCCCAGCTTTGAATATCCCGAGACGTGCGTGTTCGCGATGCGGTGTGATTCGCCGGTCAGCGCGAGGCGCGGCAGCACGGGCAGCAGGGCCTTCAGCATCGAGCGCAGTTCCGCCTTCGCGAGGTTCGTGCCGAGGCAGAAGTGGGCACCGAAGCCGAAGCTGATGTGCGGGTTCGGATTGCGCGTGATGTCGAAGCGGTAGGGATCGTCGAACACGCGCTCGTCGCGGTTCGCGGAAGGGTAGAACACGCAGACCGTGTCGCCCGGCCGCAGCGCCGTGCCGGCGAGTTCGAAGTCCTCGGTCACCGTGCGCAGGAAGCTGATGACCGGTGAGGTCCAGCGCAGGATCTCGTCCGCCGCGCTCCCGACCAGCGACGGATCGCGGCACAGCAGATCCCGCATCTCCGGATGCTCCAGCAACGCGACGAGGCCACCGACTGTCGCATTGCGCGTGGTCTCGTTCCCCGCCCCGATCAGCAGGAGCAGGTAGCCGTTCAACTGCTGGTCGTTGAGGACCTTGCCGTCGACGGTGCCGTTGACGAGCCGGTTGATGAACGCTGACGGGCCGCCGCCGGGCTGACGGTGCTCGTGAATCAGTGCCTCGAGATAGGCGCGCATGTCGTTCATGTTGCGCTCTGCCGCCTCGGCCACGGTCTCCCCCGGCAGCATGTCCTCCGGCTCGACCTCACCGATAATCGCGTTGGTCCACACGATCAGCTGTTTCCAGTCATCGGGCGCCAGCCCGATGATTTCACCGGTCGCGGCGAGCGGCAGCTTGGCGGCGAACGCCGACACGAAATCGCACTGGCCGTCCCGTTCGAGCGTCGCGATCAATTCACTGGCGAAGCCTGCGGCGAGCCCATCGAAGTGCGCGCCGGCGCTGCGCATGCAGCCCTGCGTGAAGGCCCAGCTCGAGAGCTTGCGCGTCTGCCGGTGGCGCGGATCGTCCATGAACACCAGGTCGGGAGGCTCGGCAGGATTCCAGCCGCGCGACTTGCCGAAGGCGTCGAGGCCCCCGCGTAGCAGTTCCGGCTCGCCCTTCAGCGCGAGGCGCAGCCGCGGCCCGCCGTTGATGAACACGCGCGAGTTCTCCGACACGGTCATCACGTCCGCGTGGCGGGTGACGGCCCAGAACGGTTCGATGTCGTCGCGCTCGTAGCGGAAGACGGGCTTATCGCGCCGCAGCTGATCCCACTCGCGCCAGGGAAAGCCCTGTTCGGCATAGCGTCGCGGCGTATGGATGTCGATCTGCTGCAGGTCGAAACTCATGGGCGCTCCTCGTGCATGGTTGACTGGGGCGTGCGCGCGACTGCGAGTGCTCTTGATTCGAGTATCCACGGCCACCGGAAGCTCGTCCAGCCCGTGGAAATTGCCGCGGTGCGATGACGCACTCGCAGCGTTTACCTCGGCCCGATGCGTCGATTAGGCTCCGGTTTTCACCGGGTACGGGAGCCGCGCATGCGCGAACGACACGACGAAGAACCCGCCGCCATCGCGCGCCGCCGTTTCATGCACGGCACGCTGTGCGCCGCGGTCTGCGCCGCAAGCGCCGCGCGCGCGCCGGCCGCCGACACGCCCGCGGACAAGCTGCCGCCGACGGCGGGCGACGAACTCGCGTTTCCGAGCTGGGAGCAGGACGGGCGACTCGTGCGGCCCGACGATCTCGCGCCGGGCGCCGCGCCGCTCCTCGTCTATCCGCGTGACGCGGCGAGCGGCGTCACGCGCGAACGCTCGCGGCTCAACCAGGTCCTGCTGCTGCAGCCGGCGGCCGGCGCGGCACCGCTCGCGTTTTCCGCCGTCTGCACCCACGCCGCCTGTGCGGTGTCGGAGTGGAACGGCGAGCGCCTGGTGCTCGTCTGCCCTTGCCACGCGTCGGAATACGATCCGGCGCAACGCGCGAAGGTCGTCGGCGGGCCTGCGCCGCGCGCGTTGCCCGCGCTGCCGATCGCGCTGCGCGACGATCGTTACGTCATCACGGGTCCTTTCACCGGTCCCGTCGGCGCGCCGGCTTGATCGCGTCGCCCGTCATCGAGTCGAGATCCCCCGCCATGCCACGCTTCCTTCTCGCATTCGCCGCACTGTGCAGCCTGTTGCCGGGCGCCCGTGCGGATGCGCCCCGCGCCCCGGCTTACAATGGCGTCACCGACGCGCGTCTCGCCGCGCCCGAGCCGCACAACTGGCTGATGACGCGCGGCGACTACGGCAGCCTCGGCTACAGCCCGCTCGAGGAGATCACAGCGGCGAACGTCGCGCGCCTGAAGCCCGTGTGGACTTTCTCGACCGGGGTCACCGAGGCCCACCAGTCGCCACCCGTCGTCAACGACGGCGTGATGTTCATCACCACGCCGCGCAACCAGGTGCTCGCGCTGGATGCGCGCAGCGGTGAACTCCTGTGGCGCTATGCGCGCGAGCTGCCCGCGGATCTCTTCCAGCTGCATCCGACCAACCGCGGCGTCGCGCTGTACGGAGATCTCGTCTATCTCGCGACGCTGGATGCATACCTCGTCGCGCTCGACGCGCGCAGCGGTGAAGTCGTGTGGGAGCAGCAGGTGGAGGACTACCTCTCGGGCTACTACATGACGCTGGCGCCGCTGGTGGCCGGCGGCAAGGTCATGGTCGGCGTGTCGGGCGGTGAATTCGGGATTCGCGGTTTCGTGCAGGCCTTCGACGCGAAGACCGGTGAACCCGCGTGGAAGACCTACACGGTGCCCGGGCCCGGCGAGCCCGGCCACGACTCCTGGCCGGGCAACAGCTGGCAGCGTGGCGGCGTGCCGGTGTGGGTCACCGGCAGTTACGACACGTCCACCAGGCTCGCGTACTGGGGCACCGGCAACGCCGGGCCGTGGATTGGCGACGACCGCAAGGGCGACAACCTCTATGCGACCTCGGTGCTTGCGCTCGACGTCGAGAGCGGCGCGATCCGCGCGCATCACCAGTACCACTGGCACGATGTCTGGGACTGGGACGAGGTCGCCGCGCCCCTGCTCATCGACATCGAGCGCGACGGCGTGAAGCGCAAAGCGCTGGTCCACGCCGGCCGCGACGGCTACCTGTGGACGCTCGAGCGCCGCGACGACGGCATCGGTTTCCTCGACGCGAAACCCTATGTCACGCAGAACGTCTACACCGGCATCGATCCGAAGACCGGCCGGCCGGGCTACGACGAGGCGCGCGTACCCCGCGTCGGGCAACGCACCGAGTTCTGCCCGAGCATCTGGGGCGGCAAGGACTGGCCGCCCGCGGCCTACAGTCCGCAGACGGGGCTCTTGTACATCCCGGCCAATGAAAATCTCTGCGGCGCGATCACGGGCGAGACCGCGAAGTACCGCCCGGGCGAGCTCTACATGGGCGTGCCGCTGACCAAGCTCGAAGTGCTGCCGACGGCGGCCGCGAAGGAACACATCGGCGAACTGCAGGCCTGGGATCTCGCAACGGGCAAGCGCGCGTGGAAGGTCGACTTCAAGTCGCACAACTGGGGGCCGGTGCTCGCGACCGGCGGCGGCCTCGTCTTCGCCGGCGGCACGAACGATCGCTACTTCAGGGCCTTCGACGCGCGTTCGGGCAAGCAACTCTGGCAGCAGCGCACGAATTCCGGCGTCGTCGGCATGCCGGCGAGTTACGCGATCGACGGCAGGCAGTACATCGCCGTGCAGTCCGGCTGGGGCGTCGATGCCCAGCGCAAGCAGGACTTCCTCGACAAGGCCTTCGGCACGAAGACGCAGGTGCCGCAGGGTGGCGTGCTGTGGGTGTTCGCGCTGCCCTGATGCCCGGCGCCGGCGCCGGCGCGTGGACGAGGAGGACACTTCGCCTCTCCCGCCCCGGGAGAGGTGAGCAGCGATCTCCGCCTCTCCCGCCCCGGGAGCAGCCGCATCGGCCGTGGTCGCCGCAAACCCCGCTCAGAACACCACGGGCAGTTCGAGGTGCGTGTCGTAGATGAAGTCACGATGCCTGCGCAGCGCCGGGGTCAGCGCCGCGTCGATGCGCGGATCGCTGTTGCCGTAGGGGCCGCCACGGAAGGCGTCGGCCATCGGGCAGCGCTCGGGCGGCATCGGGTCGAGGATGGCGCAGCTTGCCGCCCAGTAGATGTCGAGCGCCGACAGCCGGTCGCCAATGAGGTACTTCCGCCCGGCCGCATGCTGGCGCTCGAGCTGGCGCGCGAAGCCTTCGACGATCGCCACGATCTTCAGCGTGGCTTTCTCCGCGCCCTCCGGCGTGTAGCCGTACTTCCTGCCCAGGAATTCGAAGAAGCCGCGCTGCGGGTCGTTCGCCGGCATCGACTTCAGAGGACCGTCCACCATCAACAGCCGCTTTTCCCACACCAGGCCGTTCTCGCCGAGCAACTCGTTCGCCATGCCGAACATGCGCACGCGCTCCTCCATGTCCGCCGGGACCAGCGGCGGGTTCGGCTGCAGCCTTTCGGCTAGATTCAGCTGGTCGATCCACGACGAGCGCGGCCGCTCGTCATTCCAGGCGACGACCGGCGCGCTGCCCTGCCCGCTCCACTCGATGAGTTCGCTCTGCGTGTCGTTCATGCCGATCGCGAGGTCCGACGCGCCCGCATTCGCGCTCTTCACCGGCACGTAGGACAGGCCCTTCACGTGGAAGATGCCCTTGCACGATTCCCGCCATGGGCCCGGGATCGGATAGGCGCCCAGCACGATGCGCAGCCCCGACATCTGGCGGGCCTCGGCAATCGTCACGTAATTCAGCTTGATGTCGGTCATTTCGATGGCCATGCGGAGCTCCCCGGAATTTTCTCGTAGCCTACCAGCTTCCTCTTCGCCTCTCCCGCCCCGGGCTGCCTCTTGTTCACATTTGGACGCGGGTGCGGGTGTCCGCTTGCTGATGGGCCAACGAGCAACTGCGTCCCGCGCTGCGCTCAGCCGGTCTGCAGGGTCCAAGGCCCGCCGGTTCCGACCATGGCATCGAGAATCCTCAGCGGAGAAAAGGTGTCAGATTTCAAATCTGACACCCTTTCTCCCCTCGATTACGCGACTGCTCCGTGTCCTCCGTGCGCTCCGTGGTGAAACCCGGCGTTGCCGCGGCAACAGGCGCCGAATGTTGACCACGGAGCGCACGGAGGACACGGAGAAGAACGGTGAATGGCGGAATGCGCCTCTGCCGTGGCAATGCCGGCCGGGCGGCACCTGCCCACCCGATCCTCTCGGTGTTCTCGGTGTTCCCGGTGGCCCATCAAAGTCTGTATCCCGATACACGCGTCCAAATTGTGACCAAGAGACAGCCCGCCCCGGGAGAGGCCGCGCGCCCGCGAACGCGGGCGCAGCCGGATCACCCTCCGCGCAAGGCCTCGAGTTCCGCCTGCAGCATCGCGACCATCACCTCGAGCTTCTCGACGCGCGCCGCGAGACCCGCTTCGTCCACGGCATGGGGTGCAGCCGCCGGCGCGGCGACCGATTCGATATGGCCGCTGAACAGGTGGGCGTAGCGCGACTCGCGCTCGCCCGGCGCGCGGGCCAGGCGGGCGACGAAGGGGCCGTCCTCGCGCGCGATGAGGTGCTCCAGCGTCGTCTCCACCGCGGCGACGTCCGCGAAATCGCACAGCCGCTGCGTACGCGTGCGCAGCTCGCCCGGTGTCTGCGGCCCGCGCAGCAGCAGCACGCAGACGATGCCGAGCTCACCTGGCGTGAACTGCAGCGGACCGAACTCCGTGTTGCAGAAGCGATGGCGGTATTTCGTGGTGCGCCCCCCGAAGCCACCCTTGTCACTGACGAGGAAGCGCTTCACGAGGCTGTCGGCGATCGCCTGCACCTCACGCTCGTCGAGCTCCAGCACCGGGTCGCGGTTCGTTTTCTGGTTGCACGCGCCGGTCAGCGCGTTCAGCGACAGCGGATACTGGTCCGGCGTCGTGATTTCCTTTTCGATCAGGCAGCCGATGACGCGGGCCTCTAGCGGGGTCAGTTCAATCTTCATCCATCCTCCTGGTGGGGCCCGTCCGTCAGCCGCGCGCGGCCTCGAACTCGGCGGGGTCATAGGCTTCGCCGACGAGCAGGTCGTGGCGGAATGCGAAACGCGGCTTCACGAACCACACGAGCAGCGGCAGCACCAGCAGCGCGAGGACCATGTTGATCGCCATGATCACGATGATCAGCAGGCCCATGTCGGCCACGAATTTCAGATCCGACAGGAAGTACCACGGCGCGATGCCCAGCGCCATGATCGTCGCGGTGAACAGGATGGCCTTGCCGGTCGTCGCGAGCGCCGCGGTGATGGCCAGCGCCCAGTCACCTTCGCGGTGGTGGAACTCCTCGCAGATCCGGGACAGCAGGTAGATGCCGTAGTCGATGCCGACGCCGAGGCCGATCGCGGCGACGATCAGCGAGTTCACGTCGAGCCCGACGCCCATCAGGTGCATTGCGGCATACAGCACCTGGTTCGCGAGATTGACCGGCACGAGCAGCAGGAAGCCCGCCACCAGTGAACGGTAGGCCAGGCTGCAGGTGAGCAGGATGAACACGTTCATCAGGCCGACGACCACCCAGTGATAGCGGTCGATCACGAGATTGACCGCCTGCTGCAGCGGGATGGTGCCCGTGCCGAGGCGGACGCGGAAGAATTCGTGATCGGTGCCGACCGCGTCGACCGCCGCGCGCGCCGCGGCGAGCGCGGCGTCCACCGTCTCCTGCCGGTTGTCGCGATACCACAGCGAGACCGTCGCGTGATGCCACTTCTCGTCGACGACGTGTCCGAAATTCTTCGCGCTGCTGCCCATGGTCACGCCGAAGGCGGCGGCGCTCATCGCCCGGCTGTCCGGATCCAGCGGCAGCCATTTCGTGTGCCCACCGTTGAAGAGCCGATTGCCCTCCATCATGTAGTCGGCGAAGGTCAGGGTCGCGCGCGGCGGGTCGACGCCTTCCTCCATGATCCGCTGCAGCTTCTGCGCGGTCTGCACCATGTCGACCTTCTGCACCTCGAAATCGAGGCTGTCCGGATCCTTGCCCTCGAGCACGATTTCCAGCGTGTTGACGCCGGGGAAGTGCGCGTTGATCGCGCGCACGGCCGTGTTGAACTCGGAGTCGTGCCAGAACAGGCTGCTGCCTTCGACCGGATTGCCGACCTTGATCTGCGCCGCGATGTACACGGCAAGGATGCCGCCGGCCACGACCACGCACGCGCTGGCCGGCGCGCGGCGCCCGGTGGAGAGGCTCGCGATGGCGGCGAGCAGGCCCTGCAGGCGGCGATGCGCCCCGGTCTCGCGGCCGCGGCCGACGACTGCGTCGATATTGCGCGGCGGCGGCAGCGACGACAGCAGCAGCGAGATCAGCACCACGCCGGTCGGAATCAGCCACACCGCCCACATGCCGCAGAAGATCGCGTGCCGCACCATGGCCGGAATTGGCGCGAAGCCGACGATCGCGATGCCGAGGATGTCGGTGATGATGCCGATGACGCTCGGCGCCATCATCACGCTCATGGTGATCTCCGCGGCCTTGCCCCGGTCGCCGACCTCGGCGTAGACCTCGTAGAAGCGCTCGGTGAACTGCACGGAGTGCGAGAACGAGCGCGCGGTCAGCAGCAGCGGCACGACCATCAGCAGGGGTTCGATAGGGATGCCGAGCCAGCCGACGAGCCCGAAGGCCCAGATGCCGGCGGTCGCGCTGGTGATGATCGGCGTGACGATGCCGACGGTGTTGCGCATGTACAGCGCGAGCGCGAGCAGCAGCGCGCCGACCGTCACCGCGAAGATGCCGATCATCTGCATCTCGTACTGGTAGGTCCAGCCGATCAGCATCGGCTGGCCGGCGACGTGCACGTCGTGGTGCTCGTCGCGCGCGGCCTCGACGAGGCCCTGCACGTAGGCGAACGCCTCGCCGTAGTCGAGGCGCTGCTCGATGAAGGTCGCGGTGACGAGCGTCGCGCTGTCGTCGCGCGAAATGAGGAAGACGCGGGTGTTCGGCGACTTGTCGACGAGGGCCCTGAAGCGCGCGAGCTCCGCCGCCGTCTCCGGGGGCTTGTCCTCCATCAGCGGGCGCATGTCGATGCCGTTCGCGGTCGATTCGCTGTAGCGCGCCTTGGTGCTCGCGATGGAGAGGATAAGGTCGTGGTCGACGCCGGGCGCGAGGTCGATGTCGCGCGTGAAGCGCCAGACCTTGGCGAGCGTGTCGGCGTTGTAGATGTCGCCGTCCCGGCGCTTGAGCATCACCGCGACCGTCAGCGGATTGCCGAAGCCCGGGTGATCCTTGTAGACCTGCACGTACGGGTCGTCCGCGGGCAGCAGGTCCGAGAACACCGTCTGCAATTGCACCTTCGGCAGGCCGGCGGCGAAGAAGGCCGTGACCAGGGCGAAGGCGGTCCAGGCAAACGCGCGGTGAGTGAGCACCCAGCGGGCAAGACGATGGCGGAGCGAATACATGCGGCCGGGCCTTTCGTGTCGCGAAGGTCTGGTCGCGGACGGTAACCGAAGGGCTCGCCGAAGGCGACCGCCGGGCCGGGTGGCCCCGCAAAGACTGTCGGCAATTCTTGCGGGCGGTCAGGCGGTGGCCGGGCAAGTGCCTGATCCGTCGAGGCGCTCCGGTGGCACAGCGCTTGCTCCGCTTGAGGTGGTGCGGGTTCGAGGGCCCGCCGTTCGATTCACCGCCAGCCAGCGAGACCCGCCATGACCGAGCGCCTGACCATTGCCTACACGCCCGATCCCGATGACGCCTTCCACTATTGCGCGCTCGAGACGGGCCGCATCCGGCCGCCCGCGGGCCATGCGTTGGCCTTCGAACACCGCCACATCAGGGATCTCAACGAGAGTTGCCTGCGCGGGGACTATGACGTCTGCGCGATCTCCTCGGTGTTCTATCCGGCGATAGACGAGACCTACGTGATCCTCGGCTCCGGCGCGAGTGTCGGCCGAGGCTACGGTCCGGTGCTCGGTGGCCGCGAGGGTGAGGACTACACGTCGCTCGCCGGGAAGCGCGTCGCCGTCCCCGGCGCCAACACCACCGGCACCTTCCTGCTGCGCTATTTCTACTCGGGCTTCACCGAGGTGCCGATGCCCTTCGACGAGGTCGAGGACGCGATCCTCGATGGCCGCGTCGATGCCGGCGTGCTGATCCACGAGGAGCTGCTGAATTTCGGCGAGCGCCGCATCCGGCAGATCTGCTGCCTCGGCAACCGCTGGTTCGAGCACTCGGGCCTGCCGCTGCCGGTCGGGCTCAACGTCGCGCGCCGCAGCCTGGGCCTGCCGACGATCCAGCTGCTGGAGAACCTCGTCCACGCCAGCATGGCCTGGGCGCTCGCGCATCCCGACGAGGCGATGGACTTCGCGAGCCGCTTCGGGCGCGGCCCGGCGAGCCGGGTGCGCGAGGACTTCGTCGCGAGGTTCGCGAACAGCGACACGCTCCTGATGCCGCCCGACGTGCGGCTGGGCCTGTCGGCGCTGTACACCAAGGCGCAGCGGCGCGGCTTCATCGCACGCCTGCCGCGGCTCGACGTCGTCGACCCTGTCCCGCTGCCGCCGCAAGCCGCGGCTTGAGGCGCGGTCCGTCGCGGCCCGGCGCGAGGTACAGCCGATGAATATCCTGCTGACCGGTGCGACCGGTTACCTCGGCAAGCACCTGCTGGCGGCGATGCTGCGCGCCGGCCACCGGGTGACCGCGCTGGTGCGCGGCGGCAGCGCGGCGCGGCTCACGGCCGCGCTCGCGCCGTTCG
>CALRPY020000064.1:0-24308 GCA_943370145.1 Hydrogenophaga intermedia
TTTAGTCGCTGGGTATAGACCCGAAACCGGGCGATCTATCCATGGGCAGGTTGAAGGTTAGGTAACACTGACTGGAGGACCGAACCGACTACCGTTGAAAAGTTAGCGGATGACCTGTGGATCGGAGTGAAAGGCTAATCAAGCTCGGAGATAGCTGGTTCTCCTCGAAAGCTATTTAGGTAGCGCCTCGTGTATCACTGCTGGGGGTAGAGCACTGTTTCGGCTAGGGGGTCATCCCGACTTACCAAACCGATGCAAACTCCGAATACCAGCAAGTGTCAGCACGGGAGACACACGGCGGGTGCTAACGTCCGTCGTGAAAAGGGAAACAACCCAGACCGTCAGCTAAGGTCCCAAAGTTATGGTTAAGTGGGAAACGATGTGGGAAGGCTTAGACAGCTAGGAGGTTGGCTTAGAAGCAGCCACCCTTTAAAGAAAGCGTAATAGCTCACTAGTCGAGTCGGCCTGCGCGGAAGATGTAACGGGGCTCAAACCATACACCGAAGCTACGGGTTCAACGTAAGTTGAGCGGTAGAGGAGCGTTCTGTAAGCCTGTGAAGGTGAGTTGAGAAGCTTGCTGGAGGTATCAGAAGTGCGAATGCTGACATGAGTAACGACAATGGGAGTGAAAAACTCCCACGCCGAAAGACCAAGGTTTCCTGCGCAACGTTAATCGACGCAGGGTGAGTCGGCCCCTAAGGCGAGGCAGAAATGCGTAGTCGATGGGAAACGGGTTAATATTCCCGTACTTCTAATTACTGCGATGGAGGGACGGAGAAGGCTAGGCCAGCACGGCGTTGGTTGTCCGTGTTTAAGGTGGTAGGCTGATTTCTTAGGTAAATCCGGGAAATCAAGGCCGAGAACTGATGACGAGTTATCTTTTAGATGACGAAGTGGTTGATGCCATGCTTCCAGGAAAAGCTTCTAAGCTTCAGGTAATTAGGAACCGTACCCCAAACCGACACAGGTGGTTAGGTAGAGAATACCAAGGCGCTTGAGAGAACTCGGGTGAAGGAACTAGGCAAAATGGCACCGTAACTTCGGGAGAAGGTGCGCCGGTGAGGGTGAAGTATTTACTACGTAAGCCCATGCCGGTCGAAGATACCAGGCCGCTGCGACTGTTTATTAAAAACACAGCACTCTGCAAACACGAAAGTGGACGTATAGGGTGTGACGCCTGCCCGGTGCCGGAAGGTTAATTGATGGGGTCAGCCGAAAGGCAAAGCTCTTGATCGAAGCCCCGGTAAACGGCGGCCGTAACTATAACGGTCCTAAGGTAGCGAAATTCCTTGTCGGGTAAGTTCCGACCTGCACGAATGGCGTAACGATGGCCACGCTGTCTCCACCAGAGACTCAGCGAAATTGAACTCGCTGTTAAGATGCAGTGTACCCGCGGCTAGACGGAAAGACCCCGTGAACCTTTACTATAGCTTTACACTGGACTTTGAACATGCTTGTGTAGGATAGGTGGGAGGCTTTGAAGCGATGACGCCAGTCGTCGTGGAGCCAACCTTGAAATACCACCCTGGCGTGTTCGGGGTTCTAACCTAGGCCCGTTATCCGGGTCGGAGACAGTGTATGGTGGGTAGTTTGACTGGGGCGGTCTCCTCCCAAAGAGTAACGGAGGAGCACAAAGGTGCTCTCAGCGCGGTCGGAAATCGCGCATTGAGTGTAAAGGCAGAAGAGCGCTTAACTGCGAGACAGACAAGTCGAGCAGGTACGAAAGTAGGTCTTAGTGATCCGGTGGTTCTGTATGGAAGGGCCATCGCTCAACGGATAAAAGGTACTCCGGGGATAACAGGCTGATTCCTCCCAAGAGTTCATATCGACGGGGGAGTTTGGCACCTCGATGTCGGCTCATCACATCCTGGGGCTGAAGCCGGTCCCAAGGGTATGGCTGTTCGCCATTTAAAGTGGTACGCGAGCTGGGTTTAGAACGTCGTGAGACAGTTCGGTCCCTATCTGCCGTGGGCGTCGGAGACTTGAAGGGAGCTGCTCCTAGTACGAGAGGACCGGAGTGGACGTACCTCTGGTGTTCCGGTTGTCACGCCAGTGGCATTGCCGGGTAGCTATGTACGGACGGGATAACCGCTGAAAGCATCTAAGCGGGAAGCCTCCCCTAAGATTAGGTCTCCCTGGACCTTTAAGGTCCCTGAAGGGCCCTTGTAGACTACAAGGTTGATAGGCCGGATGTGGAAGTCCAGTAATGGATGTAGCTTACCGGTACTAATTACCCGTGAGGCTTGACCATATAACGCTCAAGCGTTCTCGAATGACTTGTACAGAACATACACTGTTCGACTTACCCGATTGACTGCTGCCACGCGTACCCGCGTGACAGGCAAAGGAATTGCCTGGCGACAATAGCGAGCGGGAACCACCTGATCCCATCCCGAACTCAGAAGTGAAACTGCTCAGCGCCAATGATAGTGTGGGTTCAACCATGCGAAAGTAGGTCATCGCCAGGCTTCAAACAAAAAACCCCGATCGCGGTGCACGCGGTCGGGGTTTTTCTTTTTGCGCCTACCTGCTCGCAGGAGCGTTTGCAGGCGTCGGAATGTGGCTTAACTGAGCTTTCTGCTTTGTGCTTCGAGGATGTAGCGCATCGATCGCAGATTCCTTGGGGTCAATTCAAATGCACGTTCGGTCCAGGCTTCAACCGATTCGAACAACTCGGTAAACGCGATACCGTCGAGGGCGGCCTGCCGCGTCAAGCTCTTTTTGCCCGCAGGCCCATCCGGTGATGTGAGAATTTGCCCAATCAAATCCTGGGCACAGGCGATGCCCATCCCCGCGTCGACCAGATAGTCCACCACTCCGATTTCATGAAGAAACTCCGCGGTGTAACGATTCGTGCTCTGCACCATCC
This sequence comes from Hydrogenophaga intermedia, assembly GCA_943370145.1. GTDB lineage: Bacteria > Pseudomonadota > Gammaproteobacteria. The sequence goes on from CALRPY020000064.1 coordinate 2,870, forward strand.
GTCGGCTCAAATCCGCATCTATCCGCGAACGTAGCAGCAGCTCTCCACCCATCCCTGGAAACATGCCGAACAGGGGTTCTGGGAAGCCGAAGCTGGCCCCTCTCTCCGCAATCAAGGTATTGCAGGACAATGCGGCTTCGAAACCTCCACCCTGCGCTTCTCCTTGCACGACCGCGATGGTCTGGACGCGCCGGCGACCGAACCCGGACATGTTCGCCCACACCGCGCGTGCAGCCAGGGCTGAGTATTCGGCCAATGCCGCTCTGTCGTTGGTCTCAACGCAATGGGCAAAGAGTGCGAGATCCCCTCCCAGGGAGAAAACACCTGCCTGCCGCGAAGAGAGCACCTTGAAGCGCAGGTTTCCATAGCCGCCTGCGGCGATCTTTTCGTCAATGGACCTGGTTTCCTTCAACTGCGCCAGTGTGACCGATGCAGACGCATCTTCGGCGCGCGAGCACCAGATGACCCCGCTTTGTCGATCAACGGTGACGTCAACCGACCTGCCGGCACGTTCACCGCTGAACCCGCGGGACACTGCGCCCGAAGCCGCCCGATCAAGCGCGACAGCAGCTTGAGCATTCATTGAAACCCTCCTGTACGTTAAGCGAGTAGCTGGTCCCTGCATGGGGACTCTTGTCTTTGCCGGCACCCGCCGTAAGCCGGCGGGTCTGCCGCTTTTTGTGGCGGATAAACCCGGAAATTTTCGTATTTGAAGCTAAGGGATGCGGGTGACCAGGGGGCATCACTCATTTGGGCTAATTCAAACCCGCCCCAAACTATAATGTCTGGGCACAGCCGTGGAGTCCGCCAGGAACAAGCCTCCGGCAATACGGGCCCGACAGGCACTGCGAAATCGTGCGGGAGCAGTAAAGAGAGTTTATGAAGTATCTAGCAGAGGATATTAAATCCGGCGTGTTCAGGGTCGTCGCCGAGACATTCCCCGATCATGACGTCCCTTTATCTCCAGAAACCCTCATAAAGCAGGATCTTGGTGCGGATTCCATGCAACTGATCAGTTTGATGATCGCGTTGGATGCGGAATTTGATGCGGAATTCGCAGTGGAGAACATCCCCAGCGGCGACGTCACGCTCGATTGGGTCTGCAAGTTCGTCCACGACACCCTCATTTCGTCGAGTACCAGCGCCTGATGGGCAGCACCAATCGGGTTTTTGTCACGGGTCTAGGGGTCGTCTCATCGGTCGGTAGTGGTGTCGAAGATTTCTGGGCTGGATGCAAGGCCGGCGCGGCGGTTGCCGCGGAAATTCCCCCGCATTGGAATGAATACTACCGCGCCACGAGTCGAGTCTGGGCTCCGCTGCCAGAACCCGACTATAGTCAGGCTGGACTCGGAAAAACCGATCTGCTCACGTTGGGAAAGCCGGCCGCATTGGCGATCGTCGCGGCCCAACAAGCCCTTGAGCATGCCGAGGTCGAAGTCGACCGGCAGCAGGGGCGGTATCCGGTTGCCCAACTCAAAGGCGTCGTGCCGCCGCGCGCCGGGATTTTCGTGGGTACCGGCCTGGGCGCTGCCCAAGCGCCCTTCAACAACTATTACGCTCATCTCCTTTCCGGTCTGAAATCCCACCTCGAGACCGCAGTTGCGAGCGAGCCATCGCTGAGCCTGCTCGCGGAACTGCGAGCCGGTCTGCGCGAGCATCCGCGGGTCAATCCTCTGGTAATCTGCCAGACGATGCCGAACGCAATCGCGGCGAGTCTGGCCATCCGCTTCGGCATCCAGGGCCCTTCCGACACTGTGTGCGCTGCCTGCGCGTCCGGCACCATCGCCATCGGAAAAGCCTTTCAGGCAATCAGGCACGGTGCCGTGGACTTCGCGCTTGCCGGGGGCGCAGAGCACCTCGGCGATCGCGCTGGCGGTGTGTTCATGGGCTTCGACCGCCTGCAAACCCTTGCGAAACCCCTGCGCGGAATCGGTACGGAGAACAGACCCTTCGACCGTGAACGCAGTGGTTTCCTGTTCAGCGAGGGCGGCGCGGCCGTCGCGATCCTGGAGTCCGAGCAGAGCGCCCGACGACGGGGCGTGAGACCGCTTGCCGAAATTCTCGGATTTGCCGAAACAACAGATGCGTACTCGATTGCCGCTATAAAGGACGGTGCCAACGAGATCGGCACCATGATTGATATTGCGCTCGCGGACGCTGGCGTTCCGGCCCATCTCATTGATTACGTGAATGCGCATGGCACCAGTACCGAAATCAACGACGCTGTGGAAGCGCGAATCATAGAACGCAAGTTTCGGCCCACGACCAAAGTGAACAGCACGAAGTCAATTCTGGGGCATTCGATCGGCGCTGCCGGCGCACTCGAATTCGTCGTCACGGCGCTCAGCCTGCGCGACCAGGAACTGCATTTGTCCAAGAATCTGGATGAGCCGATTGCCAACCTCGACTTTTGCCGAGCGACCGGACCGGCAACGCTTGATTATGCGTTCACTCACAGCTTCGGTTTCGGAGGCCATAATGCGGGCCTGGTGCTGCGGCGCGCGACGGACTGACGCAGCAGCAGGCGTGGGGTCTTCTAGCGGTCTGGCCCGTCGCATTGCCGACCCTGGCCAGCCCAGGGAGGCGCTTGCGACCTTTTGCAGCGCCGCCTCCTGCGGGGCCCCGCCATGATGCCGCAGGCTCCGCACGGTCATGCCTGACCGGCACTTGCCGCCGACGCGAGTGCCGCCCGTGAAGCGAGTGCCCGCTGGCGAGCCGATATCTGTACCCACGATCACCCTCGGTGAATTCGCCCAGGCGAAGATTCGCTGCTGGATGAATCTCGTGCTGATCACGCTGGCGCTTCTGGCCTACCGACACCAGCCGTCGATCAGCCTCCAGACCATCTGGTACACGTTTGTCTTCACTGCGGTTTCCGCGGGCTCGCTGTTGTGGTGGGCCAAGGCGGTTTCAAGACTTCCTGCAAACTCCAGGATCCGTATAGCGCAGCGCGTCTCCAGCATCCTGCTCGACAATGTGTCAATCAGCTGGATTCTCTATTTTGGTGGAGAGAGCCTGGCGGGGATTTTCGCCGTCTATCTGTGGATCACCATTGGCTACGGCACCCGCTTCGGACTTCGCTACCTGTACGCGAATCTTGCGACATCGCTGGTGAGTTTCGCGATCGTTGCCTCGCTTTCCCCCTTTTGGCGCAATTACGCGGCCTTGTCCTTCGGACTAGGGATGGGGCTGCTGGTTGTCCCCCTCTATGCCGCGTACCTGATTTCTCAGTTGCACGAGGCCGTCCGGCGTGCGGAGTCCGCATCGAGGGCGAAGGGGGACTTCCTCGCCAAGATGAGCCACGAATTGCGCACACCCTTGCATGGCATCATTGCGCTCGCCGACCTGCTGGGCGCCACCGAGTCTCCCGCGCAGAAGCAGGAAATGATCAGGCAGATTGCCGTGTCGTCCAACACCCTGCTCGATTTGATCAACCGCATCCTGGACATAAGCAAGTACGAGTCCGGGAAATTCGCGCTGCAGAGCGAAGACATGGACCTGCATGCCGTTGTCGATGATACGGTAAGCATCCTGTCGCCGCAGGCCAAGGCCAAGGGCATTACCATATCGGCCTTCGTCGACACGGAGGTCGAGAACCATCTTGTGGGTTCCCCGAGGCAATTGCAGGAAGTCCTGATCAACCTCGCCGGCAATGCGCTGAAGTTCACCGAAAAGGGCCGGGTGCAGATCAACGTCCTGAAGGCAGGAGTCGTTGATGGGCACGAAGCCATAAGGCTGCTCGTATCGGACAGCGGACCTGGCATTCCGAAAGAGTACCTGCAGCGGATTTTCGACCCGTTCTCCCAGGCAGACGACAGCGTCACGCGGCAGCACGGAGGAACCGGACTTGGCACGACCATCGCGCGAGATCTCGTGCACCTGATGGATGGCCAGATCTCTATAGATTCCGAGCTGGGCGTCGGCACCACCGTCACCATCGAGCTGAATCTCGCACATGCCGAAGCACGCACCGAATCGGCCACCCATGCCTTGAAAGCCGCCATCCTCGGAGACCGCGACCGCATGCAGCCGCTCATGGCCGCACTGGAATCGCTGGGAGTGGCAGAAATACGCGCGGCAACCATGGCCGACCTGCCCTGGCTTGCAGGCTACTGCATATTTGTCGATCTCGAGAGCGAGGCGGCGGTCACGCTGCTGCGTCGCGAATCCTCGCTGCCAGAGCTTCAGATGCGGATGCCAGTGATCGGCTTCGGCTCCCCGGCCTGTCGTGAGCTCGCAATCGAACTTGCGATGCTGACCTTCGTGCCAGATGCTCTTCCCCCCACGGGCCTGCGCCGTGCCCTCGATCTCGCGCATCTCATGCTTTCGCGCGCCACTGAAGTGGTCGAACCCAAGGTGGAGGGTAATGGTTACTCGGTCCTGATAGCGGAAGACAACGCGACCAACCAGATGATCGCGCGGATTGCACTGGAGCGCGCCGGCTACGCGTGCACGATTGTCGACGACGGCGAGAAGGCGCTCGACGAGCTTTCCACGCACAAGTACGACGTTGCGCTGATTGACATGCACATGCCCCTGATGGATGGCCTCGAGGTCGCCCGGCTCTACAACTTCGCATCGTTCGACGAACGCGCCAGAACGCCCATCATCATGGTGACCGCCGACAACCGCCCGGATGTGGTTGCGGATGCGGATTTTGCCGGGATCTCACGTTTCGTCGTGAAACCCATCAAGCCGTCGATGCTGCTCCGGGTTGTCCATGACCTGCTGCAGGACAGTGATGCGCCCCCGGCTGCCTTTCCAAACCATTCGGACGACGCGGAGGTCAAGTTGAACGTGCCCGACGAACAGCCCGAGCCGCTGCTGGATTCGGTGATCCTCGGAGAACTCATGTCCTACATGGATGCGGCCGAAGCGAAACAGTTTTTCGACGAGTTCAGGGAAGACGCTCTAGGCTATATCAACACCTTGCGACTCGTCGGATCGCAAGACGCGGCATTTTCCAAAGTCCGCGACGACATGCACGCCCTGTGCGGCGCCGCCCGGACGATAGGCGCCGTGAAACTGGCCGCTATCGCACGCCGGATCGAGTATTCGAGGGAGGAAGACGTCCGCAGCCGCCACGGCACACTCGTCGCGGAACTGAACGAAGCATTGGCCGCGGTTCTCGATCTGATTGAGCAGCGACTCAGTGCCGCTGCGTGATGCGGAGCGCCACGCTGGCGATCACCCTGATGGGGGACCTGGCTGCTGCAAGTGGCTGGGCGCTTGGAATTGGCGGAGAGGGAGGGATTCGAACCCCCGGTACGCGTAAACGTACAGCTGATTTCGAGTCAGCCGCATTCGACCACTCTGCCACCTCTCCGAGCTTCGAGCGCAGGCACTCGAGGGTGCCCGAACTGCCATCCTTCCGAATGACAGGCGCGGCATCTTATCGGAATCGGTAACGCGCTGAAAGCCTGGCGTGAGCGCACCTCGACGACGGCCGGCGGGCCCGTCCCCGCGTTTTGTGCGGTCCATCCCGTTTTCGCCGGCAGCCGATTCCTCAAGGCAAATATCCGGCCGGCCGCTACGCCGGGCATACGGGGCGCGGGAGATGCCCGCAGCCGGCTGGCAGCGCTCCGCAACCCAGCAATGCCGAGGTGTCGGAAATGACGGTCGACGAACTTCTCTCCGGGGTCATGGATCTGATCCCTTTGCCCAAAGCCTATCTGAGGCTCAGGGAACTGATTGCCGACCCCGACTCTGCGCTGGGCGATATCACACAGGTCATCAGCAACGACCCGGGACTGACGAGCCGGATCCTCCGCATCGTCAACAGTGCCTACTTTGCCTTGCCCAACAAGGTCGACACGATAGAGCGTGCCGTACAGGTGCTGGGTCTGAACCAGGTACACGATCTCGCACTCGCCTCCGCGTCCGTGTCCACGCTGTCCGGCATCCCTTGCCCTGCGCTCGACATCCATGACTACTGGCGCCGTAGCATCTACACCGCGGTGGTAGCCCGCATCCTCGCCCGGCGAATGAAACTGCGCACCGCGGAACGGCTGTTCGTGGCGGGACTGCTGCATGGCATCGGCGAGCTGGTGCTGGCCTACAAGGAGCCCGCGCTGTTCGGCGAATTGAAATCCGCCGCAACCCGGCGGGCGCTTCCCCTGTGCGCGGTACAAGCGGAGCACCTCGGGTTCGATTACGCTGCGATTTCAGCCGAATTGCTCCATCGCTGGCAGCTGCCCGATGAAATCGTCATGCCCGTGCGGCACCATGCGGTCACGTTCCCAGCGGCACCTCCGGCCTGGCTGGACGACGCCTGCATCCTGCAGGTGGCCGCCGCCGTCAGTCGCGCGGCGATGTGGAGGGCCGATGATGACGAGCCGGTGCCCGCCTTTGAACCTGTCGCGATGGCGGTCACCCTGCTCGACGAGCAGACCGTCGAGCAGGTGATGAACGACGCTGATCAGGCGGTGATCGAGGCGATGAGTCTGCTGTTGCCCGACCTCAAGGCCGGCCGCCGCAAGGCGGTTCCGGCCTGAATCGCCGCGAGGTCAGGAGATGCCAACTTTTACGTAGCTCCCCGGTGCTGGCTCGAGCACCGGCAGGCTGCCACCTCCGGGCTGGCGTGCCGCGACCTCTCCATCGGCGTAGGCGCGCACCCAATCGTCCCATGTGGCCCACCAGGAGCCGTCCACCGGAGCCGCCGCCGCAAGCCATTCCTCAGCGTTGCCGGCGCGAGGCGATGGTCCCACCATGTGGCCGTACGCCCGTTCACCGGGCGGGTTGATGATCCCCGCCACGTGTCCCGCCTTGCCGAGGATGAATTTCACGTCGCCCCCCAGGAGCCGCGCGCCGGAATAGGTCGATTTCCACGGCGCGATATGGTCCTCGACCGTCGACACGAAGCAGGCCGGAATGTCGATTGCGCGCAGGTCGAGTGCCACGCCGGCGATCTCCATCCCGCCCGGTTGGCACAGCCTGTTCTCCTGGTACATGTTCCGCAGATAGGTGCTGTGCATGCTGGCAGGCATGCGGGTCGAGTCCGCGTTCCAGTACAGCAGGTCGAAGGGCGCCGGGTGCTTGCCAAGCAGGTAGTTGTTGACGACGAAGGACCAGATGAGGTCGTTGGCGCGCAGCAGGTTGAAGGTCGTGGCCATCTCCTTGCCATCCAGGAACCCGGTCCTGGCCATCGATTGTTCGATGTTGTCGATCTGTGCCTCGTCGATGAACACGCCCAGATCGCCGGGTTCGGAAAAGTCGAGCATGGCGGTGAAGAAGGTGGCCGACCTGACCCTGCGGTCGCCACGCGCCTGCATGTACGCGAGGGTCGCGCCGAGCAGCGTGCCGCCGATGCAGTAGCCGATCACGTTCGCTTCCCGCTCGCCGGTCGCCTTTTCGATTGCGTCGAGCGCAGCGAGCGGCCCCGCAGCCATGTAGTCGGCGAAATCCTTGTCACGCAGGGATGCGTCGGGATTCACCCACGAGATCACGAACACCGTATGGCCCTGGGCGACGGCCCAGCGGATGAACGAATTCCGCGGCTGCAGGTCGAGCACATAGAACTTGTTGATCCACGGGGGAACAATCAGCAGCGGACGCCTGCGCACACGGGCGGTCGTCGGCGCGTACTGGATCAGCTGCATCAGCTCGTTCTGGAAGATGACCGCCCCCGGGCTGGCCGCGATGTTTTCGCCGAGTTGGAAGCGGGATTTGTCCACCATCCTGGTGCGCAACCGGCCGGTTGCCGGATCGATGTCCTCCAGGAAGTTGCGCAGTCCCTCGATGAGGTTCGCGCCGCCGCTTTCCAGGGTGGCGCGCATGACTTCCGGGTTGGTCAGCGCGAAATTGGTCGGTGCCATCGCATCGACGAACTGGCGCGTGTAGAAGGCGACCTTGTGCATGGTCTTTTCCTCCAGGCCTTCCGTGTCGAGCGCCAGTTTCAGCAGCGCGTTCGCGTAGATCTGGTAGGTCGCCTTGATATATTCGAACACCGGGTTCGCGCTCCATTCCGGATCGCGGAAGCGACGGTCGACGGTTTGCGTTTCGGGCGCCGCCCGTTCCATGCCCAGCGAGCGTTCGAGCATCCGTTGCCACGCGGCGAGAGCCTGCCGGGAGACCTGCAGTTGCAGGGCCCACAGCTGCGTCGGGTCGCCCATGAGGCGCATTGCCAGCGCCTGGAAGCTCGAGGTGATCCCTAGGGCATCCACCTGCGGCATGGCAGGCATGAGTTTCGCGTAGTCCGCGAGCATCGCCTGCGCTTCAGCAGCGGCGCGTTCCACCGCAGCCGCAAGCCCGGCCGACGGCTCCGTGTGTTGCCCAGAGCCGCTGTGCGTCATGTCCGTCAGCCTTTCCGTTTCGGCATATAGAGATCGGTGATGGTGCCGCTGAAAACCTCAGCGGCCATGCCGACCGTCTCGGACAGCGTCGGATGGGGGTGGATGGTCAGGCCGATGTCCTCCGCATCGCAGCTCATCTCGATGGCGAGCGCCGCCTCGGCGATCAGATCGCCGGCAGCCGTGCCGACGATACCGGCCCCTATGACCCGCTTGTCGGCCTTGTCGAAGATCAGCTTCGTCATGCCCTCTGCACGTCCCAGGCTCAGTGCCCGGCCGCTTGCAGCCCACGGGAACACGGCCTTCTCGATTTCCAGGCCGCGCGCGGTGGCTTCGGTTTCGGTCATGCCCACCCACGCGATTTCGGGGTCGGTGTAGGCCACGGACGGGATCACGCGGGCGTCGAATGCAACCTTGTGCCCGGCCGCGGCTTCGGCCGCAACCCGGCCTTCGTGCGTGGCCTTGTGCGCGAGCATCGGATTCCCGGCCACGTCGCCGATTGCGAAGATATGCGGACGATTGGTTCGCATCTGGTCGTCGACGGCGATGAAGCCCCGTTCGTCGACCATGACGCCGGCTTGCTCGGCTCCAATCAACTTGCCGTTGGGGCGCCTGCCAACCGCGACCAGGATGCGGTCGAAGCGCCCGCCCTGCGGTGCCTTGGCACCCTCGAACGTTGCGGAAAGTGCGTCCGGTTCGGCAACCACGCCACTCACGCGCGTCGCGAGATGTATCGCGGACAGCCGTGCTCTGAGGCGTTTTTCGAGTGGCTTCACGAGATCCCGGTCGGCGCCGGGGATGAGGCCGTCAGCGAGCTCGACGACCGTGACTTCGCTGCCCAGCTCCGCGTAGACAGTCGCCATTTCGAGACCGATGATGCCGCCGCCGATCACGAGCAGTCGCCGGGGAATGTCGGCCAGTGCCAGCGCGCCGGTCGAATCGATGATGCGCGGATCCTCGTAAGGCAGGCCGGGCAGCCGGACCGGCTGCGAGCCGGCAGCGATGATCGCCTGTTCGAAACGGATGGTGGATGTCGTTCCGCCGGCATTCGTCACCGCCAGCCTGTTCGCATCGAGGAAGCGCCCCTCACCGGTGACGACTTCGACCTTGCGTTGCTTCGCGAGTCCCTGCAGGCCGTGCGTGAGCTGCCCGATGACCTTTTCCTTCCAGTCGCGCAGGACCGGCAGGTCTATGCTTGGCGCGCCGAAGCTGATGCCGTGCGCCGCCATGTCGCGTGCGTCCGCGATGACCTTCGCTGCATGCAGCAGCGCCTTGGACGGGATGCAGCCCACGTTGAGGCAGACGCCGCCGAGTGCCGGTTCCCGCTCCACCAGCACCACGCGCAGCCCCAGGTCGGCGGCACGGAATGCCGCCGTATAGCCGCCGGGGCCGGCGCCGAGCACCAGTAATTGTGTGGTCGACTCCATGCGTATTCCTTCCCTGCTGTCAGTGCGCGTGGACGGGAGTGGGGGCGTTCATTCCGGCCGACGGCGAAAGAGAATGACGACGCGGCCGATCGCGCCCACGACGTCGGCATCCAGGGCGGCCGCGATCTGTCCGGTCTGCAGCACGCGACCTTCACGCTCGCCTGCCGGAAGGCGAATCTTGATCAACTCGTGCGCGTTCAGTGCTTCGTCTATCGACGCCATCACCGCCGGCGTCACGCCGCGCTGGCCGACGATTACCACGGGCTTGAGCGCATGCGCGCGCGCCCTCAATTCCTTCTTGCCAGCTGGGGTCAACACGGCTTGCGATGTCCTGATGATTGAGCAAAGCTCAGGCGCGATGAGCCTCGAGCGAACGGGCGCCATTTTGCCGCTGGATATTAACAAATGACTCTGCATCCCGGTATGCGCGCGGTCGGGGCCCATGGCCGTTCGGCCTGGCGTTTCGCCTGCCTGCTCGCGCGCAATCTCCGGCAGGGTTGCCGGCTCGCGCTTGGCCTGCCGTGCCCGCCCTTCGTGGCATCCGTCGGGCAGTTGCTGGCGCTGCTCGCGATCGGTTGGGCCTGCGCGCTGCTCGCCGACTGGCGCGCCGCGGACGGTCCGCTGCGCCTTTCCGCCTGGGGCATCGCGACCGAAGCCGCCCGAGCCTACTGGTGGCTGGCGGTGCTCGCCATCGTGGCCCTGCTGAACGGCGGGCCGGGCAGCTTCCTGCGGATGGTGGTGGCGTGCGCGGCAGCCGAACCGCTCTTGTGGGCGTTCTGGTTCGCGGCGCTCAACGTGCTGCCTGCGCTGTCGTCACGGCTTGCCTGGCCATGGCAGGACATTATCTGGTGGAGCCTGCTCGGGTGGCAGGTATTCATCCTCGCGCGCGCCCTGCGCTTGGCGCATGCGCGCTTCCGATGGCGGATTCCAGCGCTTGCCGCGGTCTACGGCGCGGGCCTTTACGCCAGCGTCGAGTACCTGCCCGACCAGGCCCTGCTCGTGCCCGCCGATCCAAGCGCCGCGATGCCGCCGCTCGATGTCGAGGGAACCTACTATGCGCAGTCGGCGCTCCTGGGCGCCGCGCTCGCCGACGTCGGTCCGGGGCGGCCCGGCGTGCCGGATTTCTATTTCCTGGGCTTTGGCGCCTACGCCGAGGAAGCCGTCTTCCGACGCGAAGTGGCGCAGGTCCGCCGCATCGTCGGCAGTCGTCTGGACACGAACACGCGTGCGGTGACCCTCGTGAACAGCCCGGACACGCTGCGGCAGTATCCGCTGGCCAATCGTTCCAACCTGGAATACGTGCTGCACGAACTCGCCCGGCGCATGGAACGCGAGCAGGACATCCTGTTCCTGTTCATGACATCGCACGGCACGGAAGCGGGCGAACTGGTCGTCGATTTCGGCGAGCTGGGACTCAACGACCTGCGGCCCGAGGAACTGCGCCAGATGCTGGAGCGCGCGGGGATTGGCTGGCGGGTGCTGATCGTTTCAGCGTGTTATTCGGGGGCGTTCGTGTCAGCCCTGCAGGAGCCTCGCACGCTCGTGATCACGGCGGCGGCCAGCGATCGCAGTTCGTTCGGATGTGCCCACGAGAATGCGTGGACCTATTTCGGCGAGGCCTATTTCCGCGATGCCCTGGGCGGCGGCAGTTCACTGATCGACGCCTTCGAGCACGCACGCGCGGCAATCGAGTCGCGCGAGGCCCGCGAGGGCAAGGAAGCGTCGCAGCCGCAGATGTCGGTGGGTGACGAAATCGAGGCGCACCTCGCGCGATGGGCGTCGTCGCGCTGAGGTTTCGTCGCGCCCTCGGTTCAGCTCAGCGACTCGACGAAGCCTTCGTAGTCGTCGGCATCCATCAGGTCTTCGAACTCGGCGTCGTCCGCGGGTTCCAGCCTGAACAGCCAGCCGTCGTCCAATGGTGCTTCGTTGACCCGCTCGGGCACGTCCGCGAGCGCTTCGTTGACCTCGATGACGCGCCCGCCGATTGGGCATTTCACGTCGCTCGTGGTCTTCACCGATTCGATCATCGCGCAGTCGTCGCCCTGAACGAGATCTCGTCCCACGTCCGGCAGCTGCACGTAGACGACGTCACCAAGCTGCTCCTGCGCATAATCCGAAATACCGATGGTCGCGATGCCATCCTCATCCATTCGGACCCACGCGTGCTCTTCGGTGAATCTCGCTGGGTTCATGGGCCTACCTCGAAGTCCTGGTATTTGTCGTCGGTGTGGGTGTGGCTGCATCGCCGCGCAGCGGCTTGGCCGGCAACGGAGTTTGATACTATAGGACACATCGGAACAATGATCATGAATCCGCGCCGCGTGCGCGGCCGGGCCAGGAGACGTCGAATGGAACAGCGCGAAATCATCGAAGTAAACGCAGCCGACGAGACTGCGGCCTGTGACGGCGGCGGCGGGGCGCTCGGCCACCCGCTGGTCTATCTGCGCTTCGAAGGCAAGCCCGCGGTCGATTGCTATTACTGCAGTCGACGTTTCGTGAAGCCTGGCCGCGTCGAGCCGGCGAACACCCCGGCTGCCTGATGACGCTGGCGGGCCGCGCCTCGCAAGTCGGCGCGCGGCTGCTGACCAGCCTCATCATCGCCTATCGTTACCTCGTCTCGCCGCTGCTCGGCCCGAGATGCCGGTACCTCCCCACCTGCTCGGAGTACGGCCTCGAGGCCATACGGCGCCACGGCCCCCTCCGGGGTGCCTGGCTCACGCTCAAGAGAATCTGTCGCTGCCACCCCTGGGGCGGAGCGGGCCACGATCCCGTGCCGTGACCCGTTGCGTCAGTTGTTGACCTCGCTGAAATCGAACATCTCACGCTCGATGCCGCGCGTGCGCAGCCAGTCCCTGAGCGCACGGCCGGTGCCCGCGGTCCACGGCCGGACTTTCTCGATCGGCACCCATTTGTAGTCGGCGATCTCGTCCTCCGGCACGACCACGTTGCCGGAGTGCGCGCGCAGGTGGTAGATGATGAGCAACTGGTTCTTGCGATAGAACTCGTACATGCCGATGTAGGATTCGATCGTCGCGTCGACGCCAATTTCCTCCTTCACCTCGCGCACGACCGCCTCCTCGGGCATTTCCCCCGCTTCCAGGAAGCCGGTCACGAGCCCGTACCAGTTTGCCGGCCACCCGACGTTGCGCACGAGGATGATCTGGTTGTCCCATTCGACGATGCCGCCGACGACGGGTACCGGGTTGTCCCAGTGCACGAAGCCGCAATGGGGGTTGGGGCAGGCGGCACGGTGGCGCCCGCCGAGGTCGCGTTGGACCAGGGGGGTGGCGCATTGCGGGCAGTAGTACATCGTCGTCCTCGCGGCAGTCGGAGCCGCTTTATTTCATTGATTGCGCGCCGGGGTCAAGCCTGCGGCGGCGCTCAGCGCACCGTGCGAAGGGCGCTGCGTATCAGTTCGACGATCTCCTCGATGTCGCTCTCCTCCGCGATCAGGGCTGGCCCGATCGCAATGATGTCACCCGTATAGCGCACCATCGCGCCATGGTCGAAACACCAGTGGAACACCTCCATCGCTCGCTTGCTCGGTGCGCCCGGCCGAGGCGCGAGTTCCACCGCGGCGGCCAGGCCCAGGTTGCGGATGTCGATCACGTGCGGTTCGTCGCGCAGCGAATGCACGGCGGCCTCGAGGACGGGTTCGAGGGCGCGGGCCCGCGCCATCAGGCCCTCGTCGCGATAGACCTCCAGCGCCGCCAGGCCCGCCGCGCAGGCCAGCGGATGCCCGGAGTAGGTGTACCCGTGGAAGAGTTCGACCAGGTGCTCGGGGCCCTGCATGAAGGCGTCGTGGATGTCCTTGCGCACGATCGCGCCACCCAGCGGCACCATCCCGCTGTTCACGCCCTTCGCGAAGGTGATGATGTCGGGGGTGACCCCGAAGCGCTCAGCGGAGAAGAAGTGGCCCAGGCGGCCGAAGCCGGTGATGACCTCGTCGAAGATCAGCAGGATGCCGTGCCGCGTGCAGATGTCGCGCAGGCGCTGCAGGTAGCCGACGGGCGGCACGATCACGCCAGCCGATCCCTGCATGGGCTCGACGATCACGGCGGCGATCGTGGAGGGATCATGCAACTGCACGATGCCCTCGAGTTCGTCCGCGAGGTGCGCGCCCCAGGTTGGCATGCCCCGGCTGAACGCCATGTGCGCCAGATCGTGCGTATGCGGCAGGTGATCGACGCCCGGCAGCAGCGCGGGGGCGTAGGCCTTGCGGTTGGCGACCATGCCGCCGACGGAAATCCCGCCAAAACCGACGCCGTGGTAGCCTTTCGCGCGGCCGATGAGGCGGAAACGCGTGGCTTCGCCGCGCGCCCGGTGGCAGGCAATCGCAATCTTGAGCGCGGTATCCACGGCTTCCGAGCCGGAGTTCGCGAAGAACACGTGGTTGAGGCCCGGTGGCGCCAGCGCGGCCAGCGCGGTTGCGAGCTCGAAGCCCTTGTCGTGCATGGTCTGGAACGGCGGGGAATAATCCAGCCGCCCCAACTGGCGGACGACGGCGTCGACGATGCGTGGATGACGGTGACCTGCGTTGCAGCACCATAAACCGGACAGGCCGTCGACGATGCGGCGCCCGTCGGCGGTCGTATAATGCATGCCGGCGGCCTCGACCACGATGCGCGGGTCGCGCTTGAACAGCCGGTTGTGCGTGAACGGCAACCACAGGGCCTCGAGGTCGAGGTGGGTATCCGGCGCGGCTCGTTCATTCATCGGTTTCTCTCCGTTGGCGCGGGCGCGTGGCCCGATCCTACCCTGCCGGGGCGATCGAAGGCGCGTGCCGCGGTGACGATGCTTCGGCCGGCCCCGCGGTAGCGGCCGCGCGGCCTGGGATAAAGCTCGACAACCCTGGAGCCGCTAAGGTACGCACATGACCGATCCAGCCGCGCAGGTAACCGAAGCCCCCCGCTCCCGGCACGATGCAGCACCCCTGCGACGATACGTGCTGACCGCGCTGGCGGTCATCATCGTGCTGTGGTCCCTGGCCCAACTCGGGTCGGTCCACCTGCTTGTCGAGCGCAGCTATCGCGAGTTCGAGAACCAGGACGGCCTGACCAATGCGATGCGGCTCGACGGTTTCCTGTCCCTCGAGAACCAGCGCATCCGCCAGGTGGCCCGCGATTGGGCGTACTGGGACGATACGGTCGCCTATCTCGAGGGCCGGAATTCCGGCTACGTCGCAGAGAATCTCCATGAACAGACCTTCGGCAACCTCGCCATCGACCTCATGGTGCTGGAGCGGCGCGACGGCTCGATAGCCTACGAGCGTCACGTCGACGCGAAGACCGGGGAGCCGCAGCGCGGGGCATTCGCCGAGGCACGTCGCTTTCTTGCCAGCGAACAGGGACGGCGCGTGCTCGCCGAAAAGCGGGAAATCACCGGCCTGATGGCGACCGCCACCGGCATTCTCGCCTTCACCGCGGTCCCGGTCCTGACCACCGAACACAATGGCGAGCCGGCCGGCGTCCTGCTCTTCGGGCGCGATCTGGACGAGCAGGCGCT
Source organism: Hydrogenophaga intermedia (assembly GCA_943370145.1). Taxonomy (GTDB): domain Bacteria; phylum Pseudomonadota; class Gammaproteobacteria. Next base: position 18,090 of record CALRPY020000064.1, read on the forward strand.
CGATGAGGCGCGGCAGCAGACGATTCTGGACGTGAGCCTGTTCGCGGCCGGGGCATCCGGCTGGCCCGCCGACGTGGCGGCGGTCTGGGAGGGCATTGCGCAGTCCCCGCAGCATGTCGTCAAACCCGTCTCCACCGACCGGCTGGGCGCCTACGTCAGCCTCAAGGACTATGCGGGCCAGCCGATCGGGCTGCTGCGAACCTTGACCCCGCGTGACACCAAGGCCCGCTTCGAACGGATGGGCCGCTACCTGCTCGGCATCAGCGTACTGCTGGGTGGCCTGCTCGCGGCCGCGATGGTCTGGATGCTGGAGCGCCGCGTCCTGGCGCCCCTGTTCGGTATCAGCCAGGTGGTCAGCGCCGTTGCCCGCGAGGGCGACCTGGCGCAGCGGGTCGAGACCTGCGACAGGCACGACGAACTCGCGCAGCTCGGAAGCGAGATCAACGCGATGCTGACGGAGATCGCCAACCAGAAGGCGCTGCGCGAAGCACGGGACAGCGCGCTTGCCGCGTCCGCCGAGAAGTCCAGGTTCCTGGCCCATATGAGCCACGAGATCCGCACGCCGATGAACGGGATTCTCGGCATGCTGGAACTCGTACTCGAGACCGAACTCTCCGTGCAGCAGCAGGAGCGCGTGCAGGCGGCCTACCGGTCCGCCGAGGGCCTGCTCGCGCTGCTCAACGATATCCTCGATTTTTCCAGGCTGGAGGCTGGCAAGCTGCAGCTCGAGCAGCGCGAATTCGAGCTGCGGGAGCTCGTGGAGAATGTCGTCACGCTGTTCGCGCCGACCTGCGAGCAGAAGGGGATCTCCATCAGCTGTTTCGTGGCGCCGACCCTGGGACGCTACGTGGGCGACCCGCAGCGGGTGCGCCAGGTCCTGACGAATCTCGTCGGCAATGCCGTCAAGTTCACGGCCCAGGGCGAAGTCACGGTCGAGGCCAGGGGCAGTGACCAGCCCGACGGCGTGCAGTTCATCGTTGCCGATACCGGTATCGGAATACCGCCCGAGCAGCTCGCGACCCTGTTCCAGCCGTTTGCGCAGGTGGATTCGGAGGTGTCGCGCCGTTATGGCGGGACGGGCCTGGGCCTCGCGATCTGCCGCCAGCTCGTCGAGCGCATGGAAGGCACACTGGAAGTCGCTAGCGCCCCGGGCAGCGGCAGCCGTTTCGCTTGCACGCTGCGGCTGCGGGCGGTCGACGGTGCGCCCGCTCCGGTGCAGCGCCACGACGGCTTGCAGGCGCTGGTGCTCGGTCCGCACGACGGGACGCGCGAGGCGCTCTGCGCCTACCTCGGAACGCTTGGTTTCGCGACGCGCCTGCGGCCACAGTCCGCGGCGGTGTCCCTGACGGAGGGCGGGAAGGTCGATCTGCTGGTGCTCGACGAAACGGTCGGCGGCACCGCCGCCGGGGTCTTGCGTGGCGAGGCCGCGCGCAGCCGGATCCCGGTGCTGCGCCTCGCCAATTTCGCGCACTACCAGGGCGCGAACCTTCCCGGCCGCGCGCCGCAACCGGACGGCAGCGTCGTGCTTAGCAAACCGCTGCTGTTCGGCAAGCTTTGCGCAGCGGTCGAGCGCGCCCTCAATCCTTCACCGGCCGGCGACGCCTCGAATGCCCGCTTGGCGGCGGCGCCGCGTCCGCGCTCGCTGGTTGGCAAGCGCGTGCTGCTCGTCGAGGACAACGCGGTGAACCAGGCGCTTGCCCTCGGCATGCTCGAAGCCTACGAAGTCAGCGTCGAATGCGCAGAGAGCGGCCAGGAAGCGCTGGACAAGCTGGCTGCGGCGAGCTTCGACCTCGTGCTGATGGACTGCCAGATGCCCGGCATCGACGGGCTCGAGGCAACGCGTCGCTGGCGTGTGGAGGAACGGAATCGTGGCGCAACCCGGGTTCCCATCGTCGCACTGACCGCCAACGCGATGCCCGGCGACCGCGAAGCCTGCCTCGAATGCGGCATGGACGATTACCTTGCGAAGCCCTTCACCCGCGCGCACCTGACAGAGGTGCTCCGCCTCTGGTTGGGAACCACGGCGTTGCCGTCGGTCACGCCGGCGAACGCCGGCTAGTCCGCACGCTGCCGCTGCACGATGTCCAGCAGCAGGTCGAGCTGGGCCTGCTGTTGCCTGATCAGGTCCGCAAGCTCGCGCTCGCGCAGCACGTCCAGTTTCTCGTGCAGGCCGATGATGTCCGCTTCCGCTTTCAGGTTGACCTCGTAGTCGCGCGCTGCCGCCAGACGGTCACGCGCCGCCTGCCGGTTCTGCGACATCATGATGAGCGGTGCCTGCAGGGCGGCGAGCATCGACAGCAGCAGGTTCAGGAAGATGAAGGGGTAGGGATCGAACTGTAGCGCCGGGTCGAGCGAAGTGTTCAACCAGGCCCAGCTCACGAGCACGCCCATGAAGAGGAGAATGAAACTCCACGAGCCGCCGAAGCGCGCGACGCGATCGGCCAGCTTTTCGCCGAAGGTCAGGCGGTTGGCGGCGTCGCCCAGGTGCCGGTGATGCACCCGTGAAGCCAGGCGTTCGAGCACGCGCCGCTCGCGCGGCGACAGGTTCGCCACGCCGGTCTGCATCAGATATTCGGCGAGGGCCTGGATATCGGGTTCAGTCATCGCACGGATCTCCATGTTCAGGGGGCCGCCCCGGTGGTGGACCAAGTAGACTACGGCACATGCGCATACTGCTGGTTGAAGACGACCCGATGGTCGGTGCCGCAGTCCGCAAGGGCATGCAGCAGGACGGCCATACGGTCGACTGGGTACGCGATGCCGATGCGGCCGAAGCTGCGCTGGACGCGGGGGCGTTCGAATTCATGCTGCTCGACCTGGGCCTGCCCGGCAAGTCCGGCCTCGAACTGCTCGCCGCGCTGCGCCGCGCAGCGAATCCCCTGCCCGTGATCGTCTGCACCGCGCGGGACGCCGTCAGCGACCGCATCCGTGGTCTCGACCTCGGCGCCGATGATTATCTCGTCAAACCCTTCGCCCTCGACGAACTGGCGGCCCGCATCCGCGCGGTCATGCGGCGTCGCCTCGGCCAGTCCGGTGGACTGCTCGAGTACGGTCCACTCGCGCTCAATCCGGCCACCCACGAGGTCTTCCTGCACGGTCAGCCCGTCGCGCTGTCAGGGCGCGAATTCGCCATCCTCGAGGCGTTGATCGAGCGGCCCAGCGCCGTGCTGTCGCGCGCCCGGATCGAGGAGCGCCTCTACGGATGGGATGATGAGGTCGCGAGCAACGCGGTCGAGGTGCACATCCACAAACTCAGGCGCAAGCTCGGCGAGGGCAGCATCAAGACCGTGCGCGGGCTCGGCTACAGCCTCGGGCGCGACAGCTGATGTCGCTGCGCTACCGGCTGCTGATCGTGCTGCTGGCGGCGGCGATCCTGACCTCGCTGACCGCGACCGGGGTGACCTATTACTGGGCGCGCCACGAAATCGACGAGCTGCTCGACTACCAGCTCAAGCAGCAGGCGCTCGCACTGCGCGACAAGGCCTACCTGCTCGGGTCGATCGCGGTCGTCGAGCCCGATCCCGAACAGCACGTGGTGATCCAGCTCTGGGACCGGCGCGGCGACTTGCGTTACCTGTCCCACCGCGGCGTCGATCTCGCGCGCCCCGGACGCTACGGCTATGCGGACGTCCGCGGCGGCGGACGCGACTGGCGGACCTATGCGACGCAGCTCGGGCCGTGGATTGCGCAACTTGCCCAACCGCTGAAAATCCGGCGCGATATCGCCGCGAACGCGGCGTGGCGCATCCTGCTGCCGACCCTCGCGGTGCTGCCGCTGCTGGTCGGGCTCGTGTGGTGGATCGTCGGCCGCGTGCTGGCGCCGATCACCAACCTCGCCGCCGCGCTTGGCCAGCGTCGTTCGAACGCACTCGAGCCATTGCCCACGACGGGCCTGCCGCGGGAAATCGAACTGATGGTTCGCGCGCTGAACGACCTGATCGCGCGGCTGCGCGAGGTGCTCGACCAGCAGCAGGCCTTCATGGCGGATGCCGCGCACGAACTGCGCACGCCGCTGACGGCCGTCAGCCTGCAGGCGGAGCTGCTCGCGCGGGCCGAGTCGCCGGCTGACGCGGCGGAAGCGCTGGCCGAACTGCAGCAGGGCATCGCGCGTTCGACGAAACTCGTCGAACGCCTGCTGACGCTCGCGCGGCTCGACGCGGCCAGCGAGCGGGAAGCGATCGCCCCTGTCGATCTGAGCGCGTTGCTGCATCTCGCCCTGGCGGAGCGCCAGATCCTCGCGCGCAGCCGGGGACTCGAACTGCGGGCGGAAATCGAGCCCGCAGTCATCGTCGACGGCCATGCGGCCCAGCTGCGGAGTCTCGTCGACAACCTGCTCGACAATGCCCTGCGCTACACGCCGCGAGGTGGACACGTGACCGCGTCGCTGACGCCGCGACGCCGGGAGATCCGGCTGGTCGTGCAGGACACCGGACCGGGCATTCCCGTCCAGGAGCGTGCGCGCGTTTTCGACCGCTTCTATCGGGTGCCCGGGACGCAGGCCTCCGGCAGCGGCCTCGGGCTCGCCATCGTGCAGCGCGTCGTGCATCTGCACGGCGGCAGCATCGACATTGCCGATGCGCAGGGGGGTGGGGCTGCGATTACCGTGCTGCTCCCGGCCGAGCGCGGTTCGCTCGTCCAGCCAGCCGCGGAGACAGTGCCGCCGGGCGCGTCCTGACCGCACGGTGAACAGGCCATTCCCGAGCTTTTCCGCCGCGCCGAAAGCGCTGCTTCCAGCTTGTTGCGCGCGCCAGGCAATGGCGTGCCTGATTCATGCCGGGGCCTCGGTGCACCGGACACGGGCCGGAGAACAACTGCCTTGTCCACGAAGCCCGTTAAGACTCGCTTAAGTTCGCCGGTCCACAGTCCGTCGGCAACGGCGCCCCGTCGCGGGCGCCACCCAGCAACCGGAGGACCAGATGAAACTTAAGAAACTCGCACTGCCCGTTGCCGCCGCCGCGATCGGCGCGGCCGCGCTTGCCTATCACGGCCAGCGGCCCGACTTCATCGTCGATGCGTCGGCCGCGTCCCTGCCTGCGACCGGCCCTGCGGCGCCCGCCGCCGTGGGCTTGCCGGATTTCACCGGCCTCGTCGCGGCGGCTTCGCCGGCCGTCGTCAACATCAGCGTGACCCGCGCGGTGCCGACCGCGCGCCCGCAGGGCCCCGGGCTCGCGCCCGACCACCCCTACCGCGAGTTCTTCCGGCGCTTCGGGCCGGAGGGCCCCGGTGCCGATGCGCCCCCCGAGCGCAGCGGCGGTTCCGGCTTCATCGTTTCGCCCGACGGCCAGGTGTTGACCAACGCGCACGTCGTGGCCGGTGCCGACGAGGTCACCGTGCAGTTGAGCGACAAGCGCGAATTCGCCGCGAAGGTCGTCGGCGTCGACGAGACGAGCGACGTCGCGGTGCTGCGTATCGACGCCACCGGCCTGCCGACGCTGCGTGTTGGTGACCCGGAGCGGCTCGCGGTCGGGGAATGGGTGATCGCGATCGGCTCGCCGTTCGGGTTCGAGAACACGGTGAGCGCCGGCGTCGTCAGCGCGAAGACGCGCACGCTGCCGAACGGTGGCTACGTGCCGTTCATCCAGACCGATGTCGCGATCAATCCCGGCAACTCGGGCGGCCCGCTGCTGAACCTCGCCGGCGAAGTGGTGGGCATCAACTCGCAGATCTACAGCCAGAGCGGCGGCTACATGGGGCTGTCGTTCGCGATTCCGATCGACCTCGCGATGGACGTGGAGTCGCAGCTGGTCCGGCACGGCAAGGTCGCGCGCGGCCGTCTCGGGATCGCGGTGCAGTCCCTCGACCAGACCCTCGCGCAATCGTTCAGGTTGGACTCGCCGCGCGGTGCACTGGTCAATCATGTCGAGCGCGACATGCCGGCGGCCCGCGCCGGACTCGAGCCCGGTGACGTGATTCTGGCCGTCGACGGCGCGCCGGTCGACGACTCGGCCGTGCTCTCCCGGCTCATCGCCGGCAGGAAGCCGGGCGAACGGGTGAAGCTGGAGTTGCTGCGCCAAGGCGCGAAGCGGCAGGTCGAGGTGTCGCTGGCGGAAGCCCCCGGCGCGGCGGTCGCCGCGGCCGACGATGCGCGGGGCGCGAACGATGGGCGCCTCGGGGTCGTCGTCAGCGCGCTGCCGGCCGGCAGTGGCGGGCGCGGCGTGGTCGTCGAGGCCGTCAGCGGCGCGGCGGCGCGGGCCGGCATCCAGCCCGGTGACCTGATCC
>CALRPY020000065.1:0-24005 GCA_943370145.1 Hydrogenophaga intermedia
CAGCGGCGCTACGTGACGCTGGAAACCCTGGCGAGCGTGGATGAGAATGCGCCGGTCAGGCTACCGGCGGTAGCCAACTGACACACCGAAGGCCAACGATGACGGCTTCACGGTGACCGCGTTCTTACACCACTTCCCGGGACACAACCCATCGGCAAAGGGTCTGCGCTTGTAGCGTCGATGGCCAGGGTCTGGACGAGGGGTGATACGAACGCGGGAATTTGTGTCGGGGCTTTCCGGGTAAAGGCGCTACGCGCCTTCCGCCTTCGGGAGTCGTCGACGCCGAAGCAGGCCGATGAGGTGCGTGTCAGTGGGCGCAGCGCCGGTCTGAAAGCACCCTCACCCGCGCTGCGCGCGGCCTCTCCCGGAGCGGGAGAGGCGAAGATTGGCGCGGCCATGCCTGTCCACGTGGAGCGCCGCGTTAAGGCGTCGGCATACGGACTGCGCTGGGCGAAGAATGGCGCGGCCGTGCCCATCCAGCGACAGGCGGATGCTGCTTACTTCTTGCTCCGCACGTAGTAATCCAGCACCCGCGCCAGGACCTGTGCATTATCCGGCGTCGCGACGCCGAGTGCGGCTAGGCGCTGCGTGGTCGTGTCGTTGCCGAACTGCTGTATGCCCGACAGATAGTCGAGGTAAATCGGCAAGGTGCCTACGGCCCGTCGCTCGCGCTCCGGCAGGAAGCGCGCGACGCCCTGCATGATGCGCATGAAGTTCTCGCGCGAGAAATCGAGCTTCGGTGTCCAGCCCATCAGGCCACCGCTGCGGAACACATCGCGCACCGTCTCCCGGAGCTCCACGAGCTTCAGCGCGCGCGACGGACCGGAGCACAGGTGGAAGATCTGCCCGGCCGTCTCCGGATTGCACGACGCGGCGACGATGGCGGCGCCGACGTAGTCGTTCGGCACGATATCGAGCGTGGCCTCGCCCAGGCGCGGGAACAGGCCGAAGGTGCGCATGCCGCTCAGGAATTCGCAGATGAAATAGAAGATCTGGAAGTGGATGACCGCACCGCTGCGTGAGTCGCCGACGACCATGCTCGGGCGGTGGATGGTCGCGGGGAAGCCGGCGTCGACTTCCTTGTGGACGAGGTCCTCCGCTTCGGCCTTGGACGCCTCGTAAGTGTTGTGGAACTCCCGCGACTCGGTGATCCAGCGCTCCGGCAGCGGCCCCTGCCAGCGTCCGCCGACGCCGACAGTCGACACGAACTCCACTTTCTTCAAGGCCGCGCAGCCCTTCGCGAGTTCGATCACGCTCGCCACCGGGTACAGTGCCGTCTGCCGCGCTTCATCCAGCGGCAGGTTCATGCGCACGCTCGCCGCGCAGTGGATGATGTTCGTGCACTCGCGCCGCAGGCGCTCGCGGTCCGCCGTGCCGAGTCCCAGGGCGGGCTCGGTGATTTCACCGGCGACCGGCCGCACGCGGCTCGCGAAGCCGCCGCTGCCCACGGCTGCGAGTTCAGCCGGGTAATTCGCCTGCCAGAACGCCAGCATCTCAGCAAAGCGGGCCTGCAGATCGCTGCCCTTCTTCGGCCGCATCAGGACCTGGACCGTGGTGTCCGGCAGCATTGCGAGGCGCGGCACGATTGCGCTGCCGACGACACCGCTGGCACCCGTGACGAGATAGTGAGCCATGCGTCCCCCTTAACAGTTCAGCATGAGGGTGTCCGGCGCCGCGCGCTCGATGAATTCGCCGCCGTTCGCGCGCTCCAGCCACGCGAACAGGGCGTCCAGCGCCGGGCCGTGCCGTTCCTCGATGACTTTTCTTCTGAGTTTGAGATTGCTCGTGAGCTCGCCGCTGTCGATCGTGAACGCGCCGCGATGGACCAGCAGGCCGGCGGGCCGCAGGTAGTCGTTGGCATCAGCCATCACTCGACGCACCTGCGTGGCGAGGCCGCGTGCCCAGGCGAGGAAAGCCGCGTCGTCCTCGAAGCTGGCCAGCACGTCCGACGACGGCACCACCAGCGCGACAATCGCCTTGCGTGCCGCGCCGAACACGACCACGTGATCGATGCCCGCGATCTGCTTGAGCCGCGCCTCGACGGCCGTCGGCGCAATCTTGCGGCCGGTGGAGGTCTTGAACACTTCGGACTTGCGGCCGGTCAGGCGCAGGCGCCCGCTCGAGGCGAATTCCCCGAGATCGCCCGTGCGCAGGAAACCGTCGGCATCGACCGGGGATTCCGCGCCCGCCTGCCCCAGGTAGCCGGCGAAAACGCCGGTGCCGCGCACCAGCACCTCGCCGTCCTCGGCAATGCGGACTTCGTTGCCACTCAGCACGCGCCCGACCGTGCCGAACTCGTAGTCCGTCACGCGATTGATGGCGATGGGCACGACGTTCTCGCTCAGGCCGTAGGCCTCGAGCACCAGCAGCCCCAGCGCATGGAAGCGCTCCAGCAGCCAGCGCGGGAACGGTGCGGAGCCACTGACCATGAAGCGGATCTCGCCCCCGAGGATGTCGCGCAGACGCTTGAGCACGAGCCGCTCTGCCAGTGGCAGCTGCAGCCGCGTGAAGAAGCCCGGGGCATGGCCCGCCCGCCGCGCCTGCGCGGCGCGATCACCGACGGCGATCGCCCAGGCCACCAGCCTGCGCGCCATCGCCGGCCGGGTCGCGAGCTTCTGGTCAATCCCCTCGCTGAGCTTCTCGAAAAAGCGCGGCACGGCGATGAACACCTGCGGCTTGATGGTCGGCAGGTGCGTCATGATCGCGCGTGGATCGGCAACGAACCAGGTCTGCGCGCCGCGGCCGGCAGCGCAGAAATTGATCATCCGCTGGAACAGGTTAGACAGCGGCAGCCAGCACACGAGACGGTCGCTTGCCGTGATCTCGGGAAACGCGTCGAGAATCCCCGCCACCGCGGCGCAGACCTGGGCGTGCGTATAGGCAATGCCCTTGGGCGCGCCGGTGCTGCCGGACGTGAAAATGATCGTCGCCACCGACTGCGGGCCGGGCGCGTGCACGGGGTCGTGGCCGTCGAAAGCATCGAATACGGTGCGGCGCACCCAGCGTACGCTGCAGGTCGGCGGCACCGGGTCGTCGTTCAGGCACAGCACGAAGGACAGGTGTGCGCAGGCTTCGGGCGGGATCCGCGCATAGGCGGCCGCATCGCCGACGACGAGACCGGTCAGTCCGCTCAGCGCGATGATGTCGGCGAGCCGCGCCGGCTGATCGTGGGCATCGAGCCCCACCACCGCCGCGCCGCAGAGCAACGCGCCTACCTGCACGGTTTCCCAATCGAGCCCGGTGGGCGCCATGAGGCCAAGGCGCGCATCCTGGCCCAAACCAAGCCCGGCGAGCCGGCACGCGGTCTGACCGGCGCCGCGCATGAAGTCGGCCCAGCTGATCGGCGTCCAGTGGCCGGCCGCCAACGAGAAATAGGCGGGCGACGCCGGCGTTTCGGCCGCACGCCGGCGGTAGTAATCGGTAAGGACCTGCGGGGCCTGCGCGTCTGCCTGCATCGGGCGCTGCTCAGGCCGCGGCTTCGATGACGGGATCATAGGCGCCGCGCGGCAGGGTGATGCGCAGATCGTCCGGCGTCATGCCCAGCCACTTCAGGTGCTCCGTCGTGTGCTTGCCGAGAAACCAGCAACGCTTGACCATGAGATCCACGATCGGCCCCATGATTCGCCACTCGGACAGCTTGGCCTTGCCTTCCCTGATAAGCGTGGCGAACTCGGGCGCGTAGGGGTTGTAACCGAAGTTCTTCAGATCCGAATACATCAGCAGCCAATTGATCGGGTAGTTGCTGAACACGGGGCTCGCGTTGCGCGAAGTCTCGATGAGGCCGTGCTCGACGACGCCGCGCATGGCCTCGTCCTGGCTGTACCGCCACGCGTGGAAAGGCGCGAGGTAGCGCGGGAAGCGCGTGCCGGCCGGGTAGCGATTGGGGTTGAAGAAGCGGCCCAGTTCATCGTCCGTGAACTGTCCGCAGCGTTTGAGCTCGGGCGGGGTCCAGTCGGTGCGCTCGATCAGCGGCCGCGAGAACTCGTAGAGCATGCGCTCGGGCTCCGGCTGCCCCGGGGAGTAGCCGGCCATCACAAGCGGAATGTCCTTTTCCAGCGCGGTCTTGATCGCGTCGCCCTCGAACAGCGGCGCGTAGACATAGGAGACCGTGTAGGTCGCGCCGCGCGCTTCCTGATGGCGCAGCAGGTACGCGAACAGCTTGCGATAGAGTTCGGCCGGCGGCGAATAGGTGAGGTGGTCGATGTTGAGTTTCGCGAGCGTGCGGCGGATGTTCTTCCACGCGACCGGCGGGATGTTCACGTCGACGGTGAAGGCGAGCACCTTGAGCTTGTACTCGACGACCAGCTTGTAGAGCATCCACGCGCTGTCCTTGCCGCCGCTGAACGGCACCAGCACATCGTACTGGCCCTGGCCGCGACACTGCGCGATGGCAGCTTCCAAATCCGCCTCGCGCGCCGCGCGGCCCGCGTCTTCCTGCGCGGCGGAGCCCGGCGAGTATTCGCGACAGGGGCGGCAGACGCCTGCGCTGTCGATGTCGGATCCGGGAACGGCTTCTGGCAGCAGACAGCGCTTGCAACGTCGCATTCTTGTTCTCCTGGGGCGCCGAGCGCGCGGAAACGCGCGCGCGTATCGATGATTCGATGATACGCCGCCGCTGGCAGGCGCGCGAAGTGGCGTGGTGCTTCGCGTTCCTTGCGTCAGCGTCGAGGCGAATTCAGGCGGCTGCGCGCAGGGCGTCCTGCAGCGCTTGATTCGCTTCGGCGAGATCGCTGTAGACGAGGCGGTAACTCTGCACGCGATCGGTGAGGTCGGCCAGCATCTCGAAGGCCTGCTGGCCCAGCAGTACGTAGTTGAACGCGTTCTGCGTGAGCTCGGCGAAGCAGGCGGACTTCGGCAGTTCGGTGAGTTCGGTTGCGGCCCCGGCCTGGTAGCGAGGGAAGACCACGAGCCGCGGCTGCGCGCCTTCGTGCATGCGCGCCAGGTGTTCGCCGGTGGGCTTCACGTGCGAGACGCGTCCCTTGCGCGTGCCTGGAATCTGCGGCCCGAACGCGGCCTCGGGCACCGCGGCCTTGATGACCTCGATCGAATCGTTCTTCAGCGGGATCAGCCGCGGAAACGGTTTGAGCTCGAGCGTGCCGGGCGTGAGCAGCGTGAACTCGTCCGAGAAGAGGCGCCAGCCGCGATGCATCAGGTAGGCGCTCAAGGTGCTCTTACCGGCGCCGGGCACGCCCGGCATGATGATTCCCCCCTCGTCGCGCGCGAGGACCGCCGCGTGCAGCATCAGGAACCAGTTCGCGCGCGAGGCGATGCACCAGTTCATGCTCCATTCGAGGTGAGCGAGCAGGGCTTCAGGTGGAAAGTCCGTAAAGCGCAGTTCGTCCTCGAGGCAGATTTGCCGCGGGCGCCCGAACAGTCGGTCCAGCCAGCCTTGTTCGCTCAGATGCAGTCGGGCATCGGGAAAGCTGCCCGGCGGCGCGAGCGGGTAGTCCGGATAATGGGTCCGCAGGCAGTTCGCAAGCAGCGGGTCCTGTCCGACCATCGATACCACGAACGGACCGACGGCGAGTTTGAGCCCCGAGGGGAGTCGCCGCGCCAATTCGGCGGCAGGCAGGCTGTGCAGCGAGGCGGTCACGACGCGCGCCGCACGATGCCAAGGCGGTCGAGCACGTTCAGCGAGGACTGGATAGCCTCTAGCAAGGCTTCGCCCTCGCCCTGGTCCTCGACATCGTAGCGTTCGGTCAACGAGCGATGGATTTCGGCCAGGGATTGCGGCCGCTCGTCGAGCAGGTCGACGACTTCGACGGCCAGCGTGTTCAGGAAGTGCGTCTGGTGTGAGCGGGGGTCGAAGGCGAAATGGGCGTCGCCCCAGTGCCGCCAGACGAGCCTGGCGGTCGGGTCGGCAAGCCAATTTGGCTCAGGCGTCTGGTTCGTCACGTTGACAGGGCAGGGGCGTGATGGCCCTGCAGACTAGCACGGCCCGAAAGGGCCGTGCTTGAGTTCGAGCGAAGAAGCGCGGAAGTTGCGCTAGACAGTACGTCCCCACAAGGAGTGCAGGCAGGCGCCGGTGAGGCTCGTGACCATGGCGGTGCCGAGATTGACTTCACCGAGCGGGGCACCGACCGAAATCACGGCACCCGACTGATTGTCGAAATGGACGATGGCGAATTGTTGCGGGAAAACATCCACCGGCACGGTTTCAATCGGCACTACGCGGAGCACGTTTATGTTGGCCGGTGCATTCACGAATGGAATTTCTTCGTCGGCGATGATGTCGCCCGTGGTTACCATGCGCCATTTGGCGGCACCGCCGACAGAGCCAAGGAAATACGTGGCTTCCCCGTTCGACTCGTAGCCACCATTTCCATCTTCAATAATCTTGCTGAAGACTTCCACCTTGTTGCGGAAGTAGGAATCCTGATCGATTGTAAGGTGCGACGCAGCCGTCGCATCCACGTCGTTCGCGCAAAACGCACTGGAACCAGCCTGCGCCTGCGCCGAAACTGAATGCAAAGTCATCACCGCCGGCAGCGCCAGCGAGGTGCCCTTCAGAAAGCGTCGCCGGCTGGCAACCAGCCCTTGCGCTGCGCCGGTCTCACGGGTGGCCTCAGTGGCCTGAACGATCTTTTCGTGGTCCATCCGATGTCTCCGGACGATAGATGACTTAATGCGAGCAAAAATTACGCCATCAATCGCAAATGCTTTTTTCCTAAAGACTTAGTGCGCCATAATCGGGGCGTCACGTCGTCACTTGCTACGATAACAGCGATTTTGTAAGGGCGGGCTTACAAATCCAATCCCTGGCAGGGGCCCTTTTGTTAAGAAACTTGACATGGTTCGCACCCGCTCGCTGATCAACTGGGTCTGCCAGCCCGCACTCCTCGCCGAACTGGACATCCCCGGCTGGGAGCGGGCGATGGTGCTCGGGCGCCGGCACGGGGTGTCGGGCCGCTGGTATCCGGCGCTGGAGGCGGCCGGCCTGCTCGACGGGATTCCGCCGACGGTCCGCAACCACCTCCACTCGGACCACCTCGTTGCCGCCGACCGCGTGCGCAGCGTGCGCTGGGAGACCAACCGCCTCGTCCACGCGCTGCGGGATACGGGCGTCGAACTCACGCTGCTCAAAGGGGCCGCCTACATCGCCGCCGGTCTCGCGCCGGGCAACTGCCGCATGGTGTCCGACGTCGACATCCTGGTGCCGTTTGACGACCTCGGCAGGGTGGAGCGGGCGCTGCAGAACCACGGCTGGCACCAGACGCCACAGGACGCCTACGACGAGCACTACTACCGCGAGTGGATGCACGAACTGCCGCCCTTCGTGCATGCGATCCGCGGCACGAGCCTGGACGTCCACCACAACATCCTGCCGCGCACCAGCGATCTATGCCCGGACGCGGTCGCCCTGCTCCGCCGTTCCGTGCCGCTGGAGGGACAGGACTGCCGCGTGCTGGAAGCGACGGACATGGTCCTGCACAGTGTGCTGCACGGCTTTTACGGCGGGGAATTCACGAACTGTTTCCGCGACGTGCTGGACGTCTACGAGCTGTGCCGGGACTTCGCGGGGCGCGATGGCGACTTCTGGACACGTCTCACCGACCGCGCACTCGAGCTCCGCGCGGCCCGGCCCCTGTGGCTCGCGCTGCACCAGGCCACCCGCTTGCCGGATCTCGCGGTGCCGGCGCACTGCGAACGCGCACTGCGCCGCGCTGCCGGCGTCTGGCCCTCGCGCTTGCTGGTGGACGGTTTGATCGGCGCGGTCCTGCTGCCTCGGATCCCGCCCTCGGTCGGCGAGCGCGCGGCGCTGAAAGCGCTATTGGCGCGATCGCACTGGGTAAAGATGCCCCTGCGCATTCTCGTGCCGCACCTGTGGCGCAAATCGAGCCTCAAGCTGCAGTCGCGTTTCAACGCGGCGGAGGACCCGGCCGGCTAGCGCCAGCACCTCCGATTTCCCCGCCTCCCGTGGACCGGCTCATTGCGAGCACTGACAAATTCCTGCCCGAAGCCCCGGTGTTTGTCGTGTCCGTTATGCGAATCGGATACCAGATCGTCGGCGTAGAAACCGATGCAAGCGTTGAACTGTAACGTTCAAAATGCAAGACTTTGTGTCGCTGGACAGGCAGTACTCACAAATACCAAGCGGCCCCACGGAAAGGGGTCCGGACACATGAGAGGGAGTTACCCACGATGAGAGAAGGTCATCACCTCATCAAGCGCGTGGTCGAAACCCTGGATCTGGGTGGAGACGACGACTTGTTTGCCCACGATTCCGTGACTGCGGAATTGCAGCCGGACGCGGCGAAGGCGAAGGCGAAGGCACCCGAGCTGTCCTTCGGCGACGCGTTACGCTGTTTACTCGGCTCGACGACCGCAGGCCGCAGCGGCTGAGCCGCCGCCCCGCACGCGCTTACATGCATCCAGGGCGCTCAGCCCTGGATGTTGTACTTCTTCATCAGGTGGTAAACGGTCGGCCGGCTGACGCCAAGCATTTCGGCCGCCTTGCCCACCTGTCCTGAGCTTGCCGCCAGCGCCTGCTGGATGGCGGCGGCTTCGGCCTCCTCCCTGATTTCGCGCAGCGTGCGGAAACCATTCGCCGCCGGCGGATCGAGTTCCAGGTCGAAGGGTTCGATGACCGGGCCGTCGGCCATGATCACCGCGCGCTTCACGCGGTTCTCCAGTTCGCGCACGTTGCCCGGCCATTCGTAGGTTTCGATCGCCGCCAGCGCCGCCGGACTGAAGTCGCGCACCTGGGCGTTGTTCGCCTGCCGGAACTTGTTGAGCAGCACGCGTGCAATGAGGATGGAATCGCCCGGACGCTCGCGCAGCGGGGGGATCTGCACCGTCAGTTCGCTGATCCGGTAATACAGATCCTCACGGAACTGGCCCTGCGCAATCTGCTGCTTGATGTTCTTGTGGGTCGCGCAGATCACGCGGGTCTCGACCGCTATCTCCTCGCGCCCGCCGACGCGCTCGACGACGCGCTCCTGCAGGAAGCGCAGCAGCTTGGCCTGCAGCGGGGTCGGCAGGTCGCCCATTTCGTCGAGGAAGAGCGTACCGCCGTCCGCGTATTCGAGCTTGCCCTTGGTCTGCTTCGCCGCGCCGGTGAAGGCGCCCTTCTCATAGCCGAACAGCTCGCTTTCGAGCAGGGTTTCGGGGATGGCCGCGCAGTTGATCGCGACGAAGCGGTTGTCGCGCCGCGAACTCAGTTCGTGAATCGCGCGCGCGAGCACCTCCTTGCCGGTGCCGCTCTCGCCGAGCAGCAGCACGCTGGTGTCGGTAGGCGCAATCTTCTCGATGCGCCGGCAGACCTCGAGCATCTGCGTGCTGCCGGCAATCACGCCGGACAGGGGTTCACGCACCGTGGCGGCGAGGCGACGGTTCTCGGCCTCGAGTTCGTACAGGCGGTGGGCGCGCTCCACGATGAGGCTCAGCACGTCCGGATCGATGGGCTTCTCATAGAAGTCATAGGCGCCCTGCCCCACCGCCTTCACCGCGACGTCACGATCATCGTTGCCGGTGACGACGATGATCTTCGTCGCCGGCGCGATGCGCAGGATCTCGCTGAGCGCCGCGAGTCCCTCGGACGCGTTCGCGGGATCGGGCGGCAGCCCGAGATCCAGCGTGACCACCGGCGGCTCGAGCCGGCGCACTGCCTCCAGCGCCGACTGCCGATCGCCGGCCACTTCCAGTTCGTAATCCTCGAAGGACCACTTGAGCTGCTTCTGCAGGCCCGGGTCATCCTCGACGATGAGCAGCTTCCGTTTGTTCATCAGGCTTGTTCCATCCGTTTATCGCCGTCGCTCGATTGTCCGTCCTTGCCATCGCCCGCGGGCTCATGCAGCGGCAGCACGATTTCGAAGCGCGTGCCCGCGCCCGGTTCACTGGTCACCGACATTTTGCCGCCAGTCGCGGTGATCACGTGCAAACTTTCGTACACGCCGATCCCCATGCCGGCCTTGCCCTTGGTCGTATCAAACGGCTTGAACAGGTGATTCTTGAGGAAATCCTCGCTCATCCCGCAGCCGGTGTCGGTGATTTCCACCAAGGCACGCTCGCCTGCGCGCCGCAGGGCCAGCGTGATGCGGCCGGTCTCCGGCGTCGCATCCTGCGCGTTGTGCAACAGGTGCTCGAAGACGTCGACGAGGCGGTCCCGGTTGGCGACGACCGACAGCGCGTCGCCGGACCACACGAACTCCGGCGCAGGCGCGCGGGCCGCCGCGTGACCCACCGCCTTGCGCGCCGCGGCGACGACGTCGACGACTTCGGTCGCCTGCTGCTCGACGTTGGCCTGCCGCAGGCTGCCGAGCATGCGGTTCATCTTGTTGACGGCGTCCGACACGGTGTTGAAGGCGTCCGTGATGAATTCTGGATTCGCCCGGTGCCTTTCCGCATTGCGCACGATCAGAGAAAGTTGCGCGACGACGTTCTTCAGATCGTGGACCAGGAACGCCGACAGGCGATTGAAGGCCTCGAACTGCCGGGCATCCGCCAGCGCATCGGTCGCGCGCAGCAGTGCGAGATAACCCGCCGCCTGGCGGCCGAGCGTGCGCAGCAGCTGCCGGTCCTCCCACGTGAAGCCGCCGCCGGAACGCGAGGATTCCAGCACGATGAAGGCGAGCAGTTCATCGCGATGCACGATGGGGACGACGATCCAGGCCCGCGGCATGTCGAGCAGCCACACCGGCACGGTCGCATGCTGGTCGACCGTCGCGCTCGCCGCCTCGTCCTCGAGGTCGATGGTCTGGTCCTCGCGCTGCAGGCGGGCGATGAGCGGGTGGTCCTCGTCGAGCACGATCGCGCCGGGCGGCTCCATGACCCAGCGCGCCGTGATCGTGAAGCTGCCGTTCGCCGACTTGTGCCACATGATGCCGCCTGTGCTGTCCATGACGTCGGCGATGGCCCTCAGGATGGTCTCGCGCAGTTCGGTCGGGTCGTCGCCAATCTGCGCGAGGCGATCGGTGAAGGACAGCCAGGCTTCCTGGTAGTCGTACTTGTTCCGGTAGAAATGCCGGGCGACGAACACGCGCAGCCGCGAGCGCAGCTGCGTCGACGCCACCAGCGAAGCCAGCACCACGAGCGCAAGGCAGAAGAACACGATGCGCAGCGCGCCCCCCCAGGAGCCGCCATAGGCCTTCACGTAGTAACCCGCGGCCGACATCAGCAGCAGGTAAGCGCCCGCCGCGAACACGGCCGTGGCGTGGAAGACCACCTTGCGGGAAATGAAGAGATTGGGCCGCAGCTTGTTGTTGCGCGCGAGCGCCGTGAGGATCAGGGGCACGGCCAGTGCATTCACTGCGGTGCGGGCGCTCCAGATGTCCGGCGTGATGCGATTGAAGAGCACCGCCTCGGCGTACAGGTAGAAGTCGTAGGCGAGGATGCCGCCGACGCCGAAGCACAGGTGCTTTATCGACCAGCGGGCCTCGGGATAGGTGTTGCGATAGACCTGCTCGACGAGCGCCAGCGCGAGCACGGACTGGGCGAGAAAGGCCAGCAGCAGCAGCTTGCCCGGGTCGAGGCGCGGATCTCCCGGCTGGAACCCGGTGATGACGGCGACGCACGCTACCAGTGGCAGCGCGGCGGCGATACCGAAGGCAATCCTTATCGTGCGCACGCGGCCCGCATAGGCGCGGTCCCAGGTCCCCGCGAGCATGCCGCCCAGCACCAGGACCCAGCCGGCGTTACGCAGAACCTCGAAGAGCTGGACGAAGAAGATCCCGCCGGGCAGCTCCATATCGCGGTAGTACGCAAGCTGGGCGCCCATCCACACGGCCGTCAGCAAGCTCGCCAGAAGCACCGACCGGCCTAGCGGCGAATTTCGATACAGCGTGCCGGCGGCGAGCGTCAGTATCACGAACGCGATGACGCCCAGCGTGGCCGCGGCGGCGGCGAATGCGCTCATGCTGGTTCAACCCAAGATGTTGTCGGGTCCCGCAGCGCCAGGGCGCGGGTTACGCGTACCGACGACGATGGCGCTGCGCGCCGGAAAGGACAGGCGGGCGATGCCCCGCTCAGCGGGCGCCCTTGCCCCAGAGTATAACTTGGATCGTCTGCAGGAGGATGTTGACGTCCAGGAACACGCTGTAGTTCTTGAGGTAGTAGAGGTCGTACTGCAGCTTCTCACGCGAATCCTTGATGGACGAGCCATAGGGATAGAGCACACCTGGGCCCAGCCGGTGATGCCGGGCTTCACGTGATGCCGCAAATCGTAGTAGGGGATTGCGCGCGCGAGTTCCTCGACGAACTGCGGACGCTCCGGCCGCGGGCCGACGAAACTCATGTCCCCCTTCAGCACGTTCAGGAGCTGCGGCAGCTCGTCGATGCGCGTCTTGCGGATGAACTTGCCGATGCGGGTGACGCGGCTGTCCTCCTTGGATGCCCACACCGCCTTGCCATCGACTTCGGCATCCTGGCGCATGCTGCGGAACTTGATCACGTTGAAGCAGCGACCGCGCAGGCCCACGCGTTGCTGGGTGTAGAAAATCGGCGCCCCGCTCTCCAGGAGAATGAAAAGCGCGGTCACCAGCATGATCGGCAACGTGATCGACAGCAGGATCAGCGAAGCGATGACGTCGAAAAGACGCTTCTCGCCGCGGCGGATCACGGCCTGGGTAAAGCCGTCGGCGAAGATGACACCGCTGGGGTGCAGCGCATCGAGGCGGATCTTGCCGAGCTGGCGCTCGAGGAAGGTGCCTTCGTCGAGAATGCGGATGCCGTGCATCTTGCAGTCGAGGATTTCGTCGACCGGCAGGCCCTTGCGTCGATCGTCAATCGCAACGACCAGCTCCTCGGCCGCGAAGCGCTCGGCGAGCGTGCGCAGGGGCACGGTGGGCCGGATGGTCTTGGCCTCGCTGACCACCTGGGTGTCGATGCCGATGTCGACGAAGCCGACGAGGGTAATGCCCTGGCGGTCCGACGCGCGGCGGAGGTTTTCGATCTGCTTCGCGCGCTCGCCGACGCCGAGCACCAGCACACGGCGCGAGAATCGGGCATCGGTGTGCGCTGAACACACGATGCGGCAGGTCGCGATGCCGACGAACGACGCGAGCAGCGCCGCGGCGAAGGCGGCGCCGCCCAGCACGAGTTCAGGGGCCAGCAGGTAGATCGCGCCCATCATCAGGAAGCCAACGACGAAGCTCAGCAGCAGGCGCACGATGGTTTCGAGCGGGCCATCGCGCTGGTCGCGCTGGTAGAAGCCCATCGCAATCATGCCTGCCAGCATCGCGGCCGAGAATACGGCGGCACGCGACAGCACCGACAGGCCGATGTCGACCTTGCTGGCCGCGGGGGACAGGTCTCCGATGGCGACGGCCAGCGCGGCGCCCACGTAAATCGACACCACGAGAATCAAGGCCTCGGCGAGCCCCAGCAGCAGCAGGGTCGTCGGGATGTAGTGTCGGAAGATTCTCAGCATTATGTTCCGTTGCCGATTATTGAACCGTCTCGGGACGGTTTCGCGGTGTTCGCCCGCATTTTTTCACGCCGCACCGGGAAGTTCAGCAAGCCGCATGCCAATCACCTGTGCTCGCGCCTTGACCGCGCACCCCTTCCACGGCCCCTCGGGCAACCCCTCGCCTAATCGCCTGAAAAGCCTCGAACAGGGCTACCGCAGCGGACGTTCACGTCGCCCATTGGGAGTATCGACCATCGCGCGTCAGTCTTGACGAGTCGAGGCTGCAGACGCGACCTGTCGTCACACGGCGACAAAACCGGCGTCGACGTCTAGGAGGATGCCGCCGCGTCCATGCGCGCACCGAGATGTTCCGTCAACGCGGCGAGCAGGACCTGCTTCTTGATTGGCTTGGTCAGGTGGGCGGTGCAGCCCGCCGCGAGACTTTTCTCCATGTCCTCCTTCACCGCATGCGCGGTCAACGCGATGATGGGCACCGGCTGGCGGCGGTTTGCGCGCTCGAGATCGCGGATCGCCCGCGTCGCCTCATGTCCGTCCATGACCGGCATCTGGACATCCATCAGGATCAGGTCATAGCGCCCCTCGCCAAAGCAGGCCACCGCGATCGCGCCGTTCTCGGCCTCTTCGACGTCGTAGGGCTCCTTCTTCAGGTAGGTCCTGATGAGGAGACGGTTGTCCGGGTTGTCCTCGACCAGCAGCAGGCGGGCACGGGCCTGCGTGCCGGCGGGAGATGCCGGCAAGTCCATGGGCGCCACTTCGTTCGCGGGCTTTCGAGCCAGCACGTCGCTAACCTCGTGCCGCTTGAGTGGTTTGACCAGGAAACTCGCACGCTCGATGCCCTTGACCCGCTCGAGGTCCGCGCCGAGCTGCGTGGAGTCGAGCAACACCACCAGGCCGCATTCGGGCGCCGCCAGTGCGAGCTCCCGGGCGAGCTCGATTCCGTCGGCATCAGGGAGGCGTGCGTCACAGAAAATCCAGTCGAGTTGTCCCTGTGCTGCACGCAGTTGGCGCACCAGCGCCCGCGCTTCCGCTGCCGTGCGCGCCGCCCGTGTTCCCGCGGCGAGCCCGCGCAGGAGGTCGCACAGGACGCCTCGCGCACTGTCGTTGTCGTCGATGACGAGCGCGGTGGCAGGCAGCGGGACTGGACGCACGGCGGCGGTGTCGGCCATCGCCACCGACCCGAAGGGAATTTCGAAATGAAAGCGGCTGCCCTCCCCTTCACGGCTTTCGACCCAGATTTCCCCGCCCATGATCTCGACGAGCTTCCGCGAGATCGTGAGCCCGAGACCGGTGCCCCCATACTTGCGGGTGGTCGAGGAATCCACCTGGGTGAAGCTCGCAAAAATTTCCTGCTGCTTGTGCGCGGGAATGCCGATGCCGCTGTCGCAGACCGAAATCCGGATCCGGCCCGGACCCGGCCAGCGGCTGGCCGACTCCACGCGCACATTGATTTCCCCATGCTCGGTGAACTTTATCGCGTTGCCGAGCAGGTTCAGCACGACCTGCCGCAGGCGCGCCGGATCGCCCTTGACGCGTTCGGCGACGTCGGGCGCAATGCGCACCGTCAGCTCGATGCCCTTGGCAGCCGTCTTCAGCGCATAGATGTCGGCGGAGCGTTCGATCAGTTCGACGAGATCGAAGTCGATCTGCTCGAGGATGAGCTGGCCGGCCTCGATTTTCGACAGGTCGAGGATGTCGTTGACGAGGCTCAGCAGGGCCTCGCCTGCATTGCGAAACACTCCGACATAACGCGCCTGATCGGTCGACAGTTTAGTGTCGGACAGCAGTTCAGCCATGCCGATGATTGCATTCAGCGGAGTCCTGATCTCGTGGCTCATCGAGGCGAGGAAGTCGGATTTGACGCGTGATGCCGCCAGCGCCTGGTCACGCGCTTCAGCGAGTTCCTGGGTCTGGCGTCGCACCTGGTCTTCAATCACCCGGTTGCGCGCGGCCAGTTCGCGGGCCTGCAGGTCCTTGGCGCGCGCCAGCGCAATCAGCAGCAGCGTCACGCCAAGGCTCAGGATCGACGCGGTGAACAGCAGGCCCTTGTCGAGATCGCGCCAGTACAGACCTTTCTCGATCATCAGGCGCACCGAATAGCGCTCGAAACGGACCTGGCTGCCCTCGCTCAGCGCCTGCAGCAGCCACTGTCCCTGGTCGACGTCGGCAGCCTTGCGATACAGAAGCTTGCGGCCGCCGACACCCTCTGACTCCAGGAAGAGATGGAGCGCGAGCCCCGAATCACCGACGAGCCGGCCAAGCAGGCGGACGGGGTCGATACGGGCAAGCACGAGATCCTCGCCCGCGCCGCGCCCGCTGCCCGCCGGCACCGGGCGCACCAGCCAGTAACCGCCCGCCGCGCCCCCCTCCGCAGGAAAGACCACCGGCATGACGGCCCCGCTCTCGAGCGCGCTGCGCAGCTCGAAAGCGTAGGGAAGCTGCGACTCCACGCTGAGCACGGCCGGCAGCGGCCCGTCGACCTGCAGCTTGCGCCTGCGCAGCACGAAGTCATGCGAATGGGCCGCGTCGCGACGGTACCAGGCCAGCGCTGTAACGAATTCGTTCCGGCGCATGAGATCGGAGCTGAGCTGTTCGAAGGCCGCGCTGGCGACTTCGTCGGAGGCGGCGCCGACGAAACTGGCGATGGCCTCGATGGCCTCGTGGGCGGCGCGCAATCCCATGCGGGCCGTGTCGTCAACCGACAGGGATTCGAAAGCGAAGGCACGATTCTCGGCCTCGACCGCATTGTCCCAGGCCAGCAGCAACAGGACGCCCGAGAACGACAAGCCCAGCGCAGCCGCGACGAAATAGAAGAACCAGCTCGAAGCATGACGGCGCCGCGGGGGCGGTTCCGCCGTTAATGGCTGCGTCGCGGGCTCCGCCATGGCAGCTGGCTCAGTCGAAGACCGGTTCAACCCTGGCGAGATAATCGGCGAGCTTGCCGATGGCGGCCTCGATTGCGACGCCGTCCTTCAGCAGGGCTGCCTGCTCGATCTCACCGCCGTAATCGGTGATTGGATCAAAGCCGTAGCCGCCACCGGAACCTTTCATGCTGTGGCCGATGAGCCGGACCTGGTCGAAGTCGGCGCGCGCCAGCAGTTGGCGGATACGCTCCACGTCATGGCGACGGTTGCCGAGGAAACCGGGGATCAGATCTTCGAGATCGGGATCGATGCTCACTCTTATTTTCTCGTTCATCCGCTGAACTCCTGGTTGCGGGTCGCGCAGGGCCTGTCGCGTCTTTTATTCTTCGGTATCCCGGTCCGTCGCGTCAGCCTTGAAGCTTGCGACGTCGATGCCGTGGAAGCCCAGCAGCTTGTAGAACTCGGTGCGATTGCGGCCCGCTATCCTGGCGGCCGTCGCGACGTTGCCGTTGGCGACGCGCATGACGCTGATCAGGTAGCGACGTTCGAACGCGTCGCGCGCTTCCTTGAGGGGCTGGATACGTCCTGCCTTCTCGCGCAGTGCGCGTTGCGCCATCGCCGCCGGGATGATGTCACCCTTGGTCAGGGTCGCGCAGAGCTCCACCGCATTCGCAAGCTGGCGGATGTTGCCTGGCCACGCGGCGGCGGTGAGGTATTCGAGCGCCTCGGCGTCGAAACGCCTGGCCCGCGTGCCGTGCTTCGCCGCGTGGCGCTGGAGGAAATGGTCGAGCAGCATCGGAATATCCTCGCGACGCTCGGCGAGGCTCGGCATGTGCAGCGGCACCACGTTCAGGCGGTAGTAGAGGTCTTCCCGGAACTCGCCCGAGCGCACGAGATCCTCCAGCTTGTTGTGGGTTGCCGAGATGATGCGCGTGTCGACGGCAACCGACTTCGTCGCGCCCACGGGCCGCACCTGGAGATCCTGCAGGACCCTCAGCAGCTTTACCTGCAGGCCGAGCGGCATGTCACCGATCTCGTCCAGAAACATCGTGCCCTCGTGCGCCGCCATGAAAAGGCCCTCGTGGCGCGTGTTGGCGCCGGTGAAGGCGCCCTTCTCGTGGCCGAAAAGTTCCGATTCGAGCAACTGCTCCGGGATCGCACCGCAGTTGACGCCAATGAAGGCGTGCGCGGCACGCGGACTCGCATCGTGGATTGCGCGCGCCAGGATTTCCTTGCCGGTGCCGGTCTCACCGCTGATGAAGACGGTGACGTCGGTGGCCGCGACCATTTCGGCCTGCTCCAGCAACTCCTGCATGATCCCGCTGCGATGGACGATGTGTTCACCAAAGCGGCCTTGCCGGCGCTTGCGCTCGAGCACCGCCCTGACCTGGTTCGAGACTTCGGCAACCAGCTGTTCCTTTGCGATGGGCTTGGTGAGAAAGGCGGCGGTGCCCATGTGCGTGGCCCGCACGGCGTCCGGGATCTGCGCGTGACCGCTCAGCATGACCACGGGCAGCAAGGGGTTCACCGCGTGGATCTCCTTCAGCAGCGCGACGCCATCCATGCCGTCCATGAAGAGGTCGGTGACGACGACGTCGGGCCGTGAGACTGCGATTTTCGACAGCGCGTCCGCGCCAGACCCCGCGGTCTGGATGCCGAAACCCGCGCTGCGCAACCACGCCGACGTGAGCTTCAGCATGTCCGCGTCGTCGTCCACCAGCAGCACCGTGCCGGGGGTCAAGGCGTCCGGCGCCATGTCCGTACCGTCCATTGTCATTTGCAACCGCCCATGACGTCCCGCCGTGCCTGTCCGAGACTCAACGCATCGCTGCCGGCCGCCGCGGGTTCGACAGCCACCCCGAGGGGCCTTACTCCACCGTCACCGACTTCGCGAGGTTGCGCGGCTGGTCGACGTCGGCGCCCTTCAGCACCGCGACATGATAGGCGAGCATCTGCAGCGGCACCGTGTAGACGATCGGCGCGATTTCGTCCGGTACGCCCGGCACCGCGATGACGTGGATGGACGCGGTGGTCGCGACGTCCACGTTCGAGTCCGCGAAGATGTACAGCTGGCCGCCACGTGCCCTCACCTCCTCGAGATTCGACTTCAATTTCTCGATCAGTTCGTTGTTCGGCGCGACCGCGATGACCGGCATCTCGTCATCCACCAGGGCCAGCGGCCCGTGCTTCAGCTCGCCCGCCGGGTACGCCTCGGCGTGGATGTAGGAGATTTCCTTGAGCTTCAATGCGCCTTCCATCGCAATCGGATACATGGATCCGCGACCGAGATACAGCGCATGGTGCTTGTTGACGAAATGCTCGGCGAGCGCGGTAATCGTATCGTTGAGTTCCAGCGCGGCGTTCAGCTTGCCCGGCAGGGTCTGCAGCGCCGCGACGAGCTCACGTTCACGATGCGGCGTGATGCTGTGCCGGCGACCCAGTGCGATCGTCAGCAGCATCAGAGCGACCAGCTGGGTGGTGAAGGCCTTGGTCGACGCGACCCCGATCTCGGGGCCCGCCCGCGTCATCAGCACCAGTTCGGACTCGCGGGTCAGCGAGCTTTCGGGCACGTTGCAGATCGCGAGCGAATGGGCGTAGCCGGCACGCTTGGCTTCGCGCAGGGCGGCCAGCGTGTCCGCCGTTTCACCAGACTGCGAAATCGTCACGAACAGCGTGTTCGGGCTGACGACCGGGTTGCGATACCGGAACTCGCTTGCAACCTCGACCGAGCACGGCACACCCGCCATGCCCTCGAGCCAGTACCTGGCGACCGTGCCGGCATGGAAACTGGTGCCGCAGGCGACGATGGTCACGGACTTCACCCGGTCGAAGATTTCACCGGCGGTGGGCCCGAAGATCGTGTCGGCCACCCGGTCGTCCTCGAGCCGGCCTTCGAGCGTCTCCGCTACCGCTCGGGGCTGGGTGAAGATCTCCTTCAGCATGAAATGTCGATAGCCGGACTTTTCGGCCGCATCCGGCGTCAGCTTCGAGATCGATTCAGGGCGCGTGACGCGCTGCCCCGCGGCGTCATAAATCGTGATGCTGTTGCGGGTGATTTCGGCGACGTCACCGTCTTCCAGAAAGATGAACCGCTGGGTGACGGGGAGCAGCGCGAACACATCCGAGGCGATGAAATTCTCGCCAATGCCCAGGCCGATGACGAGCGGACTGCCGCGACGGGCGGCGACCAGCCGCTCGGGGGCTGTGCGGGACATCACGCCAAAGGCGAAGGCGCCGACCAGTTCGCGAGCGGCCGTCTGGACGGCGGCCAGCAGGTCGAGGCCCTGCTTGAGATGGTGGTGAACGAGGTTGACCGCGACTTCAGTGTCCGTGTCGGACGTGAATTCATAGCCGTTCGCCGACTGGTGGGCGCGGAGTTCGGCATGATTTTCGATGATGCCGTTGTGGACGAGCGCCACCAGATCCCCGCACACGTGGGGATGGGCGTTGCGGGTGCTCGGCACACCGTGGGTCGCCCAGCGCGTATGGGCGATGCCGATGGTGCCGTCGAGAGGCTCCGCCGCCAGCACTTCCTCCAGCCCTGAAACCTTGCCCTGCACCCGTCGCCGTTCTATCGAGCGCTCGCTGCCGATGACGGCCATGCCGGCCGAGTCATAACCCCGATATTCGAGCCGCTTCAGGCCCTCCAGCAGGATGGGCGCGACGTGTCTCTCGGCAACTGCACCTACGATTCCGCACATAAATTTACTCGCCCGTTCCGGAACTTGGATTGACTATCAGTATAGCGAATGGACATTTCCCGACCGTGTCGGCATTCGCAACCAATTATGTATCGGCTCAATCCGGCAGTCGTTTATCCAATTCGGCGTTGAGGACCTTGCGCGCCCTGACCATTTCACTGGGCGTGAGGGCATCCCCCATGAGCGCCATGTACCTCGGTGCCCGCGGATTGCCGCGTTCCGCGGCCTCGGTGAACCAGGCATAGGCCAGAAAATCGTCCTGCTTCACGCCGAGGCCCCGCAGGTAGAGCGTGGCCAGGTTGCGCTGCGCCGAGGAGTTGCCGAGCAGCGCCGCACGTTCGAACCAGCGACCGGCCTCGGCGAAATTCCGCTCGACGCCAGCCCCCAGGTAGTAATGGATGCCGACCAGATTGGCCGCGTCCGGACTGTCCTGTTCGGCCTCCACCGTCGCAAGCGCCAGTGAGCGTCGGAAGTGTCCCGCGTCGAACAGGCCTTGCGCGTCCTCGGCCGAACCGCAGGAGACCAGCAGCGGGAGCAGGATGCAGCACGATGCGCGCAGCAGGAATGCGCGCAGGCACCCTGACGGAAGGAAGGAATTTCGAGTAGTGCTGAAAATCAGCCTGCTCATCCAGCGACTGCCTGCGTTGTAAATTGGTCGGGGCGAGAGGATTTGAACCTCCGACCCCCGCAACCCCATTGCGGTGCGCTACCAGACTGCGCTACGCCCCGACTGAATCCACACGCGAGAAAAGTGCTGTTCAACACTGGAGGCTGGGCGCTGGTGCCAAGTCGTTCCCGACCCGACCCATTACCCGAACCTTGGTTGAGGAGGCCCTGGATGACTACCGCTAAGCCTAGCGACGGAGAATATCCAGGACTTCTTCGAGTTCAATGCGCAGCTGCCGCACAATCTGCTGACTCATGCTGCTGTCTGCCTTGACCTCGTCGCCGGCGAGGCGCTGGCGCGCGCCGCCGATGGTGAAACCGTGATCGTACAACAGGCTGCGAATCTGGCGAATCAGAATCACGTCCTGCCGCTGGTAGTATCGACGGTTACCGCGGCGCTTGATCGGCTTGAGCTGCGGAAACTCCTGCTCCCAATACCGCAGCACGTGCGGCTTGACGGCACACAGGTCGCTGACTTCACCGATTGTGAAGTAACGCTTGCCCGGAATCGCCGGCAACAGGTTATTGTTCGATACTTCCAGCATATGCTTCTACTCGTGCTTTGAGCTTCTGCCCCGGCCTGAAAGTCACCACACGGCGGGCAGATATGGGGATCTCCTCACCGGTCTTCGGGTTTCGGCCCGGACGCTGGTTCTTGTTTCGCAGGTCGAAGTTGCCGAAACCGGACAGCTTCACCTGTTGCCCTTGCTCCAGGGAGGAGCGAATTTCCTCGAAGAACGCTTCGACCAGTTCTTTGGCCTCGCGCTTGTTCAAACCGAGATCGTCGAAAAGACGCTCAGCCATGTCAGCCTTGGTCAACGCCATGCCTAGGTCCTCAAAACCCCATCGAGGTCGCGCCCGACCGCTACGACGACACCGGCGACCATTTCTTCAATCTCAGTGTCGGTAAGAGTGCTGGATGCGGATTGGAAAATCAAGCCCAAGGCCAGGCTTTTTTTGCCTGAATCAATGCCTTGGCCCCTATACACATCAAACAACTGCAGGTCGCGCAAGACCGCTCCGCAGCTCTTCCGGACGCAGGCCAGGACCGCATCGGCCGCCACCGTTTCCGCGACGACCAGCGCCAGATCGCGACGCACGCTCGGGAAGCGCGACAAGGGCTGGAAGGCCGGCGCGACTGCCGCGCCCAAGGTCTCCCACTGGATCTCGAAGGCCAGTGCCGACGCCCCCAAGTCCATGACCCGCAAGACTTTAGGGTGCACGGCGCCTATCGTCGCAACGCAGCGATCCCCGTGCAGCACTCGTGCGAACTGCCGCGGATGGTAGGCCGGATGCTCGGTGGCCTCGTAGCGCAGATTCCCGAAACCGAGCGCCGACAGCAGGGTTTCCAGGTCCTGCTTGAGGTCGAAATAGTCCGCATCATGGCTGGCCGCCGCCCACTGGGGCGGCTGGACGCGCCCGGAGACGACACCGGCGAGGCAATAGCGCTGAATCAATTCATTACCTTGGCGGCCAAACGTCATGCCGTACTCGAACAGGCGCACATCGTGCTGTTGCCGGTTGCGGTTGAAACGGACCGCGGCAAGCAGGCCCGGGACCAGACTCGGACGCATCGCGCTCATGTCGCTGGCGATGGGATTGGCCAGCACCACCGGGGGTAGGTCCGGACTGAACGCGGCGTGGGCCGGCTCCGGGATGAAACTGAAGGTCACGGCCTCGTAATAGCCAAGCGCGACCAGGGTGTCGCGGGCCCGGGCCAGTGACGGGCCGGACGGCGCGGCTCCGAGTCGCAGCGTGCCGCGCGGCAGGGTCTCGGGAATCGATTCGTAGCCGTTGAGCCGGGCCACTTCCTCGATCAGGTCCACCTCGCGCGAAATGTCCGCCCGCCAGCTCGGTGGCGTGACACGCCAGGCTTCCGCGCCGTCGTCGCACGCCATGCCGAGGCGGGTGAAGATGTCGCGTACCACCGCCGGTCCCGGCTCGATGCCGAGCAGCTGGCCAACGCGGTGCGGACGGAAATAGACCGGCGGTCGAGCCACCGCGTGCGCAGCCGACGTCACGTCGATGACCGGGCCAGCCTGCCCGCCGCAGCATTCCAGCACCAGCGCGGTCGCGCGCTCGATTGCCCGACGCTGCCCATCCGGGTCTACCCCGCGTTCGAAGCGATGCGATGCATCCGTATGCAGGCCGTGTCGGCGCGCCGTGCGCGACAGCGCAATCGCTTCGAAGAAGGCGCTCTCGAGGAGGATGTCGGACGTGGTGGTGCCTACGCCGGAGGCCTGTCCGCCCATCACCCCGGCGAGCGCGAGCGGCTTGCGGTGGTCGGCAATCACCAGCGCATCGGCCGGCAGCTCGAGCATGGTCTCGTCGAGCAGCAGCAGTTGTTCGCCGGGCGCTGCCCAGCGCACCCGGATCCCGCCATCGATGGTTGCGAGATCGAAGGCGTGCATCGGCTGGCCCAGCTCGAGCATCACGTAGTTGGTGATGTCGACGACGACGCTGACTGAGCGCACGCCGCAGCGGCGCAGCCTTTCTTTCATCCACAACGGCGTTGCGCGTCCGGTATCGCAATGCCGGATGACGCGCCCCGCGTAGCGCGAGCACGCGGCCGGCGCTTCGAGCTCGACCGCCAGGACGTCATCGATGGAAGGTGGCACGGACGCCACGGTCGGCAACGGCAGCGTCTGGCCGTTCAAGGCCGCGACTTCGCGCGCGAGACCCAGCATTGACAGGCAGTCGCCACGATTTGGGGTCAGTCCGACTTCGACGACCGTGTCATCAAGATGCAGGCAGGAGACCAGGGAGTTGCCTGGCGTGGCGCGGGCGTCCAGTTCGAGCAGCCCGCCGGCGTCTTCGCCCAGGCCAAGCTCCGCAGCGGAGCAGAGCATGCCGGAGGACGCTACGCCGCGAATTTCGATGGCCTCGATGCGACGGCCATCCGGCAGCACGCTGCCCACGGGGGCGAACGGAGCGAGCAGCCCCTCGCGTGCATTGGGTGCGCCGCAGACAACCTCAGGCAGGCTGCCGTCACCCAGGTCGACGGCGCAAATGCGCAGGTTCGACGCCTGGGGATGCGCACGGACCGCCGCGATCCGGGCAACCACCGCCGGACATTCGGGCGCGACGGCATGCAGTGCGTCGACCTCGAGCCCGGCCATCGTCAGGCGATGAGACAGGGTTTCGGGATCCCAGGTGAAGCTCACCCATTCGTTCAACCATTCGACACTGTACTTCATGGCTTGACCAAGCAGTCTCCGCAGCGCATCGCGTGGGCGGGTTCAGGCGAACTGGCGCAGGAACTGCAAATCGTTGTCGTAGAAAAGGCGAAGATCGTTGACGCCATAGCGGAGCATTGCGAGGCGCTCGACGCCGAGCCCGAACGCAAAGCCCTGGTAGACCTCGCTGTCGATACCGACGTTGGCCAGGACGTTGGGATGCACCATGCCGCAG
>CALRPY020000066.1:0-23930 GCA_943370145.1 Hydrogenophaga intermedia
CGCGCGTCATGACCGTTGCCGTGAAAGTGCTTTTCCGCTGCCCACTGGCTGGCGCCCGTCGAGGAGAGGAAAGGTGTCAGATTTGAAATCTGACACCTTTTCCCCGCCATGGTCGGAAACGGCAGGCCGTCTGAGCGCAGCGCGGGACACGGTTGCCCGGTGGCAAATCAGCCCCTGAACCCCGCGCAAGGCCGCCCTTATTTCGACGGCACGAACGCGAGCGCGGCGCCGTTGTTGCACCAGCGCTCGCGGGTCGGCGGGGGACCGTCATCGAAGACGTGGCCCTGGTGTCCGCCGCAGCGCACGCAGTGGTACTCCGTGCGCGGCAGGAAGATCTTGAAGTCCCGCTTCGTGTCCAGGTGACCGGGAATGCACGTGAAGAAGCTCGGCCAGCCGGTGCCGCTGTCGAATTTCATTTCCGAGGTGAAGAGCGGCAGCCGGCATGCGCGACAGACGTAGAGACCCGCGCGCTTCTCGAGGTTCAGGTGGCTGGAGAACTGGATCTCGGTGTCTTCCTCGAACAGGACCGCGTAGCTGTCGGCAGGCAGCTGTGCGCGCCAGGCTTCGTGCGGGGTGGACAGCGGCGTGGGGTCCAGCGCGACGTCGGCCCCCTCGGCCAGGAATTCCTTCCAGCGCGCCTGGATCTTCTCCGCGCCGCCGGCCGGCCGGTAGGCGCCTGCCTGCGCCAGCCGCGGCAGCATCACCGCCGACAGCATCGAGTACAGCAAGAAGCGACGCTTGTTCATTGCGCTTTCCTCAAGGGGCGATGCCGGGTTTGAGGGCGGGGAACCGGCGGAGTTCGGCGCCAGCTTCAGGCGCCGGTGAAGTTTTCCTGCAGCGGCATCGCCTGCTGGTCCAGGTAGGTCGCGAAATCGACCCTGTCGTTCGCCTCCAGCGCGCGTTGTTCGGCGATCGATTTCTCGGCGAGTCCCTTGAAGTGATCACGCAGCCCGGAGCGCAGCGGGTGCGCCCGGAACCAGGCTTCGTGCTCGTAGGCGAGCCTGAGGGTGTAGTCGAAGAAGCTTACCCGCTGCTCGCGCAACTCCCGCAGGATCCGGGCCGACGGCAGTTGCTCGAGGTCGCGGAGCATGTCGCGCTGGTGGCGCAGGGCGTTCGCGTAGTGCGGCACCGGCGCGTCCTCGTCGAGAATCGCGCAGATCGGCTCGAGGCCGTCGAAGATGTCGCGGGCCCAGGCCGTCAGCGGCACGCGCCCGCCGTCCTTGATCAGCACGAGCCCCGGCTCCCTGCCCCGCATCGCGACCGTCAGTTCGTTGTACTCGATGGCCCACTGCTCGGCATCCGAGATCTGCGGGCTGTCAGCGACGAGGCAGAAGATCAGGAAGGCCTCGAGAAAACGCAGGTGTTCCTCGGCAACGCCGGTGGGGCTGTACGTGTAGCAGTCCAGCGCGCGCATCTCGACGTACTCCACGCCACGCTCGCGCAGCGCCGCACTCGGTCGTTCGCCGGGACGGGTCGTGCGCTTGGGCCGCATGTAGCTGTAGAACTCGTTCTCGATCTGCAGGATGTTGGTGTTCAACTGGATGCGGCGGTCGCCATCGTAGAGGCCGATGGCCTCGTAGTCCGGATAGGGCGTGGCGATGGCCCGGCTCAGGCTCGTCACATAGGTGTCGAGGTCGTCGTAGGCGATGTTGAGCGCGGCCTGGTTCTTGTTCTTGTACCCGATGTCGCTCATCCGCAGCGAGGTCGCGTAGGGCAGGTAGTGCGAACAGCCGTCGAACTGCTTGAAGCGGGTGGTGCGCCCGCCGAGGAATGAACTGCAGACGATCGGCGAGTTGCCGAACAGCAGCGGCACGATCCAGCCGATGCGCCGGAAGTTGCGGATGAGGCCGAAGTAGTGGTCATCGACGAAGCCGCGCACCGTTGCCGTGTTGCCGATGACCTCCTGGTAGCCGGGCCAGAAGTCGAGCGGCAGCGAGTAATTGAAGTGGACGCCGGCGATGGCCTGCATGCGACGCCCGTACCGGTAGTCGAGCCCGACCCGGTAGACGTGCTTCATGCGCCCGATGTTGGAGCTGCCGTATTCGGCGATCGGCAGCGTCCGGTCGTCCTTCAGCGCGCAGGGCATGCTCGACGCCCACAGGAGTTCGTCCCCGGACAGCATTTCATAGGCGAACTGGTGCACTTCCGTGAGGAAGCGCATGACGTCCTCGGTGCGCTCGCAGGCCGGCGTGATGAACTCGGTCAGCGCCTCGGAATAGTCCGTCGTCACGTAAGGGTGGGTCAGCGCCGAACCCCACGCGGCCGGGTGGGGGGTCTGCGCGATTGAACCATCGCGGCGGATACGCAGGCTTTCCTTCTCGATGCCGCGCTTGCCGGTCCGCAGGCGCGAGGCGAGGCCGGCCCGCGCGAGCTTTGCAATCCTCTGTTCGGCGAGTCTGTACATCGTGGCCTCGAATCGCGTTGAAATGCCCGAGCGGCCTCGGCAGTATAACAGGCGAGACCTGCGCGACCGCCGCCCCGGCCGACGCCGGGACTCGTGTGGCACGGGCTCCGGAACCCTTAATCTCCAGCGTCCAACAGAGCGTCGCGTGAATACCATCCTCATTGCCAATCGCGGCGAAATCGCCTGCCGCGTGATCCGCAGTGCGCGTGCCCTCGGCGCGCGCACGGTTGCCGTCCATTCCGAAGCCGATCGCAACAGCCTGCACGTCGAGCTGGCTGACGAGGCCGTGCACATCGGCCCGGCCAAGGCCGCCGAAAGCTATCTCAACGTCGAGGCCATCCTGGACGCCGCGCGCGCCACCGGCGCGACTGCGGTGCACCCCGGTTACGGCTTCCTCGCCGAGAACGCCGCCTTCGCCGCGCGCGTGGCCGAGGCCGGCATGATCTGGATCGGGCCGACGCCCGCCCAGATCGAAGCGATGGGCGACAAGGAACGCGCGCGCCGCATCGCGGTGGACGCCGGCGTGCCGGTCGTCCCCGGCAGCGACCGCTTTCCCGGCGGGCAGCTCGAGGGGCTGACCGAGGCCGCGGCCGCCGTCGGCTACCCGCTGCTCGTGAAGGCCTCCGCCGGCGGCGGCGGCATCGGCATGCGCCTCGTCGAGGCCGAGGACCAGCTGCTCAAGACCGCCGAGGCCACGCAGACCATGGCCGCGCGTTCCTTCGGCGACGGCACCATTTTCCTCGAGCGCTATATTCCCCGGGCACGGCACGTCGAGATCCAGGTCTTCGGCTTCGGCGATGGCCGGGCTATCCACCTGTACGAGCGCGACTGCTCCATCCAGCGACGCTTCCAGAAGGTGATCGAGGAATCACCGGCGCCCGGCCTGCCGGCCGACGTGCGCGAGCGCATGGCCACGGCCGCGGTCGCGCTGGCGCGCCAGCAGCGCTATGCGGGTGCGGGTACCGTCGAGTTCATCGTCGACGCGCGCACCCACGAATTCTTCTTCCTCGAGATGAACACGCGCATCCAGGTCGAGCACCCGGTCACCGAGATGATCACCGGGGTCGACCTGGTCGCGCTGCAGCTGAAACTCGCAGGTGGCGACCCGCTCCACGCGCTCGATCAGCAGGCCGTGCAGGCCAGCGGCCACGCCGTCGAATGCCGCATTTACGCCGAGAACCCGGCGAAGATGTTCCTGCCGTCGCCCGGCAAGCTGAACCGGCTCGTGCTGCCCGCGCCCGGCGCCGGCGTGCGCATCGATACCGGCGTGCGCGAAGGCGACACGATCACCGCCTATTACGACCCGATGATCGCGAAGCTGATCTGTTTCGGGCCCGACCGCGACGCTGCGCTGGACACGATGCAGGCCGCGCTGGACGCAAGCGCGATCGAGGGTATCGCGCACAACCTCGATTTCCTCGGCCGCGTGCTGCGGCACCCCGCATTCCGCAGTGGCGAGGTCTTCACCGGTTTCATAGACAGCTTCAAGGCCGATCTGCTCGGCTGACGCACCGATCACGAATCGCAGACAGGGGACCCAAGCGATGATGTACGACGAACCGCGGTTTCTGCCCGGCGGGGATCGCTTTCTCGAGATCGAGTTCGGCAACGAGCTCAATCTCGAGCTCAATTTCCGGGCGCAGGCCCTCGCCAAGGCCGTGACCTCCGAGGGCATCAAGGGCGTCGTCGAAATCGCGCCCTTCTTCGCCGCCGCGCTGGTCCACTACGATCCGGACGTCATCTCCAGCGCAGATCTCGAGGCGGAGCTGCGGCGCCTGATCGGCACCGTCACGGCGGCGGAGGACATCGAAATCCCGAGCCGGCTCATCTACATGCCGGCGATGTACCTGGACCCGTGGAGCGCGGAAGCCATCGACCAGTACATCGAGAAGATCAACCCGAACAAGGAGCGCGATCCGGAATTCATCGCGCGCCTGAACGGTCTCGAAGACATCCAGCAGCTCGTGCGCGTGCACTCCGGCACCGAGTACTGGGTCGCCGCGCTCGGCTTCTGGCCGGGCACGCCGTTCATGATGCCGCTGGACCCGCGCTGCCGGCTGTTCGCGCCGAAATACAATCCGCCGCGGACCTTCACCTACAAGGGCACCATCGGCATGGGCGGCGCGGCGACCGCGATCTACCCGGTCGACGGGCCCGGCGGTTACCAGCTCTTCGCCCGCACCCCGGTCCCGATCTGGGACATGCAGCAGAAGCTCAAACCCTTCCGCGAGGCGCCGTACCTGCTGCGGCCGACGGACCGCATGAAGTTCGTGCACGTCACCCGCGAGGAATTCGACATGATCGAGCGCAAGTGCGACGAAGGCACTTACGAGATGAACGTCGTCGAATACCAGAAGTTCTCACTGAAGAGCTATCGCGCGTGGGTCGCGTCGCTCGACCTGAACGCACGATTCTGAGGAGGGCCGATGTTGGAAGTCATCAAACCCGGTCTGGAGACGAGCATCCAGGACTGGCCGGGGCGCCAGGGTTATCTGAAATTCGGCTTTCCGTGGTCCGGTCCGATGGACGACTGGTCGTTCCGCCTCGCGAACGTGCTCGTCGGCAACCCGGCCGGCGCGGCCGGCCTCGAATGCCAGTTCATCGGGCCCACGCTCAAATTCCAGCGTGACGGCGTGTTCGCGGTGACCGGCGCCGACATGCAGCCGAAACTGGACGGCCAGCCGGTGCCGATGTGGACCAGCATCGCGGCGAAGGCCGGCCAGACGCTCGAGCTCGCGTTCGCGAAGCTTGGCGCCCGCGCCTATCTCGCCGTCGCCGGCGGCATCACGAACGAAGTCTTCTTCGGCTCGCGCTCGACGTTCCACAAGGGCGGCATCGGCGGCATGGGGGGGCACTCGATCAAGGCGGGCCAGGTGCTGCCGGTCGGCGACGGCGCTGGCCGCGCCGGGCGCCGCGTGAAGGAGGCGAGCCGACCGGTGATCGTCACCGACAAGCGCTGGGCGATGGAAGTCTGCCGCGGCCCCAACGACGACTGGGTCGACGACGCCGGCCACGAACGCTTCCTCGCCACCGACTGGAAGCTGTCGGCGAAAAGCGATCGCGGCGGGTTCCGGCTCGAGGGTCCGGACTGGACCTTCACCGAGAAGGCCTACAACAAGCCGCCCGAACACGGCTCGGAACCCGGCAACATCGTCGACCACGGCTACCCGCTCGGCGCCATCAACCTTGCGGGACAGACGCCGATCATTCTCGTCAAGGATTGGCCGGACGGCGGTGGCTTCATCAACCCCTACACCGTGCCGGGCTGCGCGTTCTGGAAGCTCGGCCAGTCGAAGCCGGGCGAGACCTACCGCTTCAGCGTGGTGTCGGTGAAGGACGCGCAGGCGCGCGCGCGGGACATCTCCGCGCTGTGCAATGAATCAAGCATCGAACAGGCATAGGGGCAACGAGATGGCGCACGAAGTGGAACTGCAGACGGCCGGCAACATGTGGAAGGTGCTGGTCAAGCCGGGCGACGCGGTGAAGGCCGGCGACACGCTGTTCATCATGGAAGTGATGAAGATGGAGGTGCCGCACGAGGCGCCGGCGGACGGCACCGTCAGCGCGGTGAACATCAGCGAGGGGGAAGAAGGGCTCGACGCCGGCTTCGTGGCGGTCGTCATCGACTGAGATGACGCGCGGCTGGCGCCGCCAATATCGCGCCTCAGCGCGCGGCGCCCAGCCCGCGTTCCGCCATCTCGACGGCGCGAAACATCGCGCGGCCCTTGTTGAGGGTCTCCTCCCACTCCAGCGCGGGCACGGAATCGGCGACGACGCCGCAGCCCGCCTGGATGTAGAGACGCCCATCCTTGATCAGCGCCGTGCGGATCGCGATGGCCGTGTCCATGTTGCCGTTCCACGACAGGTAACCGACGGCGCCGCCATAGACGCCACGCTTGGTCGGCTCCAGCTCGTCGATGATTTCCATCGCCCGGATCTTCGGCGCGCCGGACAGCGTGCCCACCGGCAGCGTCGCGCGCAGCACGTCGATTGCATCCTTGTCGGCCACGAGCTGGCCTTCGACGTTGGACGAGATGTGCATCACGTGCGAGTAGCGTTCGATCACCATCTTCTCGGTGACCTTGACGCTGCCGGTCTCGGCGACGCGGCCGATGTCGTTGCGGCCGAGGTCGATCAGCATCAGGTGTTCGGCGATTTCCTTCGGATCGGCGAGCAGTTCCTGCTCGAGCGCGAGGTCCTCCTCGGCCGTCGCGCCGCGGCGACGGGTGCCGGCGAGCGGTCGCGTGGTCACGGTGCGGCCGTCGAGGCGCACGAGGATTTCCGGCGAGGAGCCGACAATCTGGAAGTCGGCGAGATCCATGAAGAACAGGTAGGGCGACGGGTTCAGGTGCCGCAGCGCGCGATAGACGTCGATCGGCGAGGCTGACAGCGGCACCGACATGCGCTGCGAGGGTACGACCTGCATCACGTCGCCCTCGACGATGTAATGCTTGATGCGCTCGACCGCGGCCATGAAGCGCTCACGGCCGAATTCCGATTCGAAATCCTCCTCGCGGGTCGCACATGGCGCCGACGACGCGGCCGGCGCCAGCGGCTGCGCGAGCTTCGCGATCAGGGCTTCGAGGCGCTGTTCCGCCGCACGGGCCGCGCCGGCGTCCGCCGGGTCGACGTAGCACACCAGCTCCATTTCCCCGCGCAGGTTGTCGAAGACGACGAATTCGTCGGACAGCATCAGCATGATGTCGGGGGTGCCGAGGGTGTCCGGCGGGGCGCCGTCCGCGAGGCGCGCTTCCCCGTAGCGCACCGTGTCATAGCCGAAGTAGCCGACGAGCCCGCCGGAGAAGCGCGAGGCGTCCAGCGCGGGCGCGTGGTAGCGCGCGTGGAATTCCCGGATGAAGGCGAGCGGGTCGCTGCACTGGTGGCGCTCGACGACACTGCCCTGGTCCGTGATCGTGATCTCGTGGCCCCGCACCGTCAGCACGCAGCGCGCGGGCAGGCCGATGATGGAGTAGCGCCCCCATTTTTCCCCGCCCTGCACGGACTCCAGCAGGTAGCTGTACGGCGCCGCCGCCAGTTTCAGGTAGACGCTGAGCGGGGTGTCGAGGTCTGCAAGCACGCGGCGCGACACCGGGACGCGATTGAATGCCAGGGCGGCGGTGGGCGTGGAGTCGGATACTGGCATGCGGGGTCCGGTTCGGCCGGCGCGGCGCGGCGGCGTTGCTACGAAAGGCGGGAAGCCTAGAGCAGCCCGGAAATCGACGCAACCGCGCGCGCGCCGCGCGCTCAGGAGCCTGTTTCGAGCAGTTCCTGCACGTATTCGCCGCTGCGCAGGAAGGGGCTGTCGGCGGTTTCGGCGCGTGTGGACTTGACCAGGCCGACGCCGGGCGCATACCACTCGGTTTGCGTCACCCGCACCTCGACCTCGAGGTTGCCGCGATCGGCCGGCACCAGCGTGAGACCGGTGGCCTCGACCTTCACGCAGTCCTCGAACCGCCCGGCGGGCACTTCGACGGTGGCGTCCGTCGCGGCCACGCTGGCGCTGAGGTCCACCGGCAGGTAGCGGTTGCCGAGGCGGTCCTCGGCGGCGAAGGTGCGCGACTCGATCAGCCGCAGGCGGCTCCGGTACTGCCAGCTCGCGCCGACGACCGGGGGCAGCGGCAGCAGCGTGGCGGGCGCTTCACGCGCTTCGCGGCCGCCGGCCCTGCGGTTGATGTAGGCCTGGTGGGAGACGCTGTCGGCTTCGATCGCATAGAGGTGGTCCCAGCCGCCCTGGCGGCGCTGGAGCAGGGTGCGACCGTCGAAACCGACGTTGGCGATGAACATGCGCTGCTGGCGCTGCTCGTCGAGGACCTTGATGAGGGTCGAGTAGTACCACCAGCGCCCGGGGTTGGCGGGAAAGACGTCCGGCGCATCGGCGGCGCGGGCCGTGCCCGAGATGAGCAGGCAGCCGAGCACGGCGATGGTCGCGAAGCGTGGGCGCCGGCGCGTGGCGCGGGCGGGCGTATGCGTGGCGGCTGTCATGCGTCCTCCCGCTGAACAGGCGCATAGCATCGCCCGCCCCCGGGCGGATTGCCAGCCTGTCGGTCACTGAATTGCCGGGGGTGAAGCGAGGTCCTGCAGGCCGGGGCACGGTCGACGGGGGCATGTCCGACACCAGCGCACGGCCGTGTCAGAAGCGGGTGTGGCGGACTTGCGCTCAGCGGTTCAGCGCACCAGTCCCTTGTCGTTCGTGTAGAAGAGCCCCTGCAGCTCTTCCGACGACGAGAGTTCGAGCCGCAGCAGCACGCGCGCGCCGAGCTTGCGGGCGCGGCGGAACACTTCGTCGGAGGTTGCGAAGGGCACGAAGTCGCCGTTCGCGTCGCGGTAACCTGGAAATCGCGCGATACGACGTTCCAATGTCTGAATCGATTTCATCTTTTGCTCCGTGTTCTTCCCTTTGAACCATCCGGCAGCAAGCCGTGTTCCAGTTCCGCGTGGGGCGCGGGTTTGCAATCCGGATTTGCGAAGCAGTTTGGAAATAGCGCGGCAGGCCGCATGCCGAGCGTGAACTGCATCACGCGACATAGCGGCGACAGTGCGGTTTTACTGTAGTGACCGGGGGCCCGGCCGGCGCCACCTGACGTCGGCAGGCGACAACTCCCGTCACTCAGTGCGCGGGCGGGGCGCCCGCCCTGTCGGGGGCGTAGGGCCGCGCCAGGGGTTCGCCGATGAACAGGCCCTGCCCGGGCCAGACGACGCTCTTCCAGTACGCCTCGACCGCGGTGTCGCCGTCGAGGTAGTGGCGCATCGCGATGCCCGGATCGGGAAACTTCTGCGGGAAATTGCAGGGTTCGACGACCGTGCCGTAGCTTGCGGTCGCGCCGGCCTCGAGCCAGCGCAGCGCGCTCATCTGGCCGGTGCCCTCGAGCCGCCCGCCCTGGGACGTCAGGTGGTCGGCAAGCGCGCCCGGCAGGAAGTGCAGGGTGTCGAGCCAGGGCACGTGCGTGGCGCCGGTGAAATAGAACATGACGTCGTCGTGCCCGCGGATGCCATCGGTTGCCGCGAGTATCACCGGCAGGCGAGCGCCCAGCGCCTCGCGAACGGCGGCAAAACGCGGCGCGCGGCTGCTGCGTGCGCGGTCCGCTGTCATCACCAGGTAGGCGCGGCCGGCAGGGTGGCTGCCGTCGCTGCGGATGCCGCGGTCGATCAGCCGCTTCGCCTCGTCGACGGAGGCGGCGGCGATCATCATCGCCGGCCGCACCTGCAGGTCGGCGAAGGGGCGGTCCGTCGCCGCGTCGTAATAGGGGTTGGGCGCGATCGGCCGGCAACCCTCGGCGCAGTGCCGGGTGCCGTAACCCAGCGCGAAAGCGCTCGTCAGCGACATGCAGCCGACGCGGTAGGGGTAGGTCCAGGTGATCGCCAGCGCCTGGACCCCCACCGGCATGCGTACGATGAGATCGGCGCGGGCGCGGGCGAAGGCCGCGGGGCTCAGCGCCTTGCGCGGCGAGCCGAGGCCGAGCCGCACGATGTTCGCGGCGGGGATGCCGCGCCGTTCCGCATAGTGGGCGGCGACCGCGACGCTCTGCGGGTCGTCGATGTTGACGACCACCCCGAGTTCGGCCGGCGTCAACGCCGCCGGCGCCGCGGCGTTCAGGCCCAACCACAGCGTCGCCGTGGCGAGGAGTCTGCGCATGCGCCGGATCAGTGCGCCTTCTTCAGCGCCTTCATCGCGCGTTCCAGGCCGTCCAGGGTCAACGGGAACATGCGGTCCGACATCAGTTTCTTGACGATGCCGATGGACGGAATGTAGCTCCAGTAATCCTCGGGTTGCGGATTCAGCCACACGGCATAGGGATACAGCGCCATCATCCGCGCCATCCAGGTCGCGCCCGCTTCCTCGTTCCAGTGCTCGATGCTGCCGCCCACCGCCATGATCTCGTAGGGGCTCATCGTCGCGTCGCCGACGAACACGACCTTGTGGTCGGCGCTGTACTTGTTCATCACCTGCGCCGTCGGCATGCGCACGTTCGCGCGCATCTGGTTGTCGCGCCACACCGTCTCGTAGACGAAGTTGTGGAAATAGAAGTGCTCCAGATGCTTGAACTCGGCGCGCGCCGCGGAGAACAGTTCCTCGCAGATTTTCACGTGCGGGTCCATCGAGCCGCCGACGTCGAGGAACAGCAGCAGTTTCGTGGTGTTGCGGCGTTCAGGCACGAGCTTGATGTCGAGCATGCCGGCCTTGCGCGCGGTCGAGCGGATGGTGTCGTCGAGATCGAGTTCCTCCTCGGCGCCTTCGCGCGCGAAGCGGCGCAGCTTGCGCAGCGCGACCTTGATGTTGCGCGTGCCGAGTTCGACGGAATCGTCGAGGTTCTTGTAGTCGCGCCGGTCCCACACCTTCACCGCGCGGCCCTGGCGACCCTGGCCCTGCCCGATGCGCACGCCTTCCGGGTTGTAGCCGTGGGCGCCGAACGGCGAGGTGCCGCCGGTGCCGATCCACTTGTTGCCGCCGTGGTGGGCCTTCTTCTGTTCGTCGAGGCGCTTCTGCAGCGTCTCCATCAGCTTGTCCCAGCCGCCCATTGCCTCGATTTTCTGCTTCTCCTCCTCGGTCAGATTCAGCTCCTTCTGCTTGCGCAGCCACTCGAGCGGGATCTCGCCGATGATTTCCTCGAACAGCGTCTGCTTGCCGCGGATGTAGTCGCCGAAGACCTGGTCGAAGCGGTCGAAGTAGCGCTCGTCCTTGACCAGCGTGGCCCGCGCGAGGAAGTAGAAGTCGTCGACGCTGAAGCCGGCGATGCCGGCCTCCAGCGCGCTGAGCAGGGTCAGGTACTCGGTCAGGGAGACCGGGATCTGGACCTTGCGCAGCCGGTAGAAGAGATCAGTTAGCACCGGTCTTCCTGGACATGAAGACGAGCCGTTCGAAGAGATGCATGTCCTGCTCGTTCTTCAGCAGGGCGCCGTAGAGCTTCGGG
This sequence comes from Hydrogenophaga intermedia, assembly GCA_943370145.1. Taxonomy (GTDB): domain Bacteria; phylum Pseudomonadota; class Gammaproteobacteria. The sequence continues at coordinate 11,314 of CALRPY020000066.1, forward strand.
ATTGCCTTGCGCGAATCCTTCTCGCGCAGCGCCTCCGGCGGAATGTCCTCGGCCACCAGCAGCTTGATCCAGTCGAGCAGTTCGGAGGTCGAGGGCTTCTTCTTCAGCCCCGGCAGCTCGCGCAGCTCGAAGAAGCATTCCATCGCCTCGCTCAGCAGGCGCTTCTTGATATCCGGGTAGTGGACGCGGACGATGCTTTCCATCGTCTCGGGCTCCGGGAAGCGGATGTAGTGGAAGAAGCAGCGGCGCAGGAAGGCGTCCGGCAGTTCCTTCTCGTTGTTGCTGGTGATGATGATGATCGGGCGCTGCCTGGCCTTGATGGTTTCCTTCGTCTCGTAGACGAAGAATTCCATGCGATCGAGCTCCTGCAGGAGGTCGTTCGGGAACTCGATGTCGGCCTTGTCGATCTCGTCGATCAGCAGCACCGGCTGCTGATCGGACTCGAAGGCTTCCCACAGCTTGCCCTTGAGGATGTAGTTGTGGATGTCCTTGACGCGGTCGTCGCCGAGCTGCGAGTCGCGCAGGCGCGCGACGGCGTCGTATTCGTAGAGTCCCCTGGCGGCCTTCGTCGTCGACTTGATGTGCCAGGAGATCAGCGGCCGGCCCAGCGAACGCGCGATTTCCTCCGCGAGCATCGTCTTGCCCGTGCCGGGTTCGCCTTTCACCAGCAGCGGCCGCGCGAGGGTGATGGCGGCATTGACGGCCATCATCAGGTCATCGGTCGCGACGTAGCTGTCGGTGCCCTCGAAACGTACGTTCGTCATGGTTAGTCCCGCGAGGAAAATTGAGGCTACAGTGTACCGATGAAAAGAGACCTGCCCAAGCCGCGGACCAGGCCCCGAACGGGGGGGGCGGCGGCGCTCCTGGCGGCGCTTCTCGCCGTCCCGATGCTGCCTGCGACGGCCGCCGTCACGGATGGTGTGGAGGCCTACCGCGCCGGCAACTACGGACTCGCGCTGACGTCCCTGCAGGCGCCGGCCGAGGCGGGTGACCCGCTCGCGCAATACCATCTCGGGCTCATGTACGAGCTGGGCCGCGGTGTCATCGCCGACGAGGCGCGCGCCCGCGACTGGTACCGGCGCGCGGCCGAGCAGGGCAATGTTCGCGCCCAGCACAACCTCGCGACCCTGCTCCTCGACGGTCGCGGCGGACCGGCCGACCGGCCGGCGGCGCTGGACTGGCTGGGGCGCGCCGCCGCGCTCGGCAGCGGCAAGTCGGCGCATCACCTTGGGCTCGTCTATTACCGTGGCGACGGCGTGGAGCGCGATTTCGCCCGGGCGCGCGAATGGTGGACGCGGGCCTTCGAGGCCGGCGAACCCGATGCCGCGTACAACGTGGGCATCCTCTACCGCCGGGGCCTGGGCGTGCCGCGCGACGACGTCGCCGCGGCGCAGTGGTGGGAACGCGCGGCACTTGCCGGCTCGCCGCTCGCGCAGCACGGTCTCGGCACCGCCTATCTGGAAGGCCAGGGCGTGCCGCGTGATCCGGTTGCCGCCTACGCGTGGCTGAGCCTCGCCGCACAGGCCGGCGTCGCCGCCGCCGGGCAGAGCGTGGTCCTGCTGGAGCAGCAACTCTCGGCCGAGATGCGCGAGCGCGCGGCGGCGCGCGCGCGCGAACTCGCCGCGCAGCGGTCCGCGCCCGCCCCCTGACCCGGCGCCCTGATCGTTCGTAAAACTCTGTGGACCGGGCCCGCCCCGCCCCGCGTAACGTGATGGGGGTCACGGCTTGTCGCACGGGCCTTCGCTAGTGTCGATCACCGGACCGGGGTAATCACGACCGCCTGGCACGTGCCGGGCAAGCGCAGGGAGGGCAACGGCGATGGCGCACTCGAACGATGCCATGAGGGACAACGCGGGCAGCGTGTCCTGGCAGTTTGCCGGCCGCCTGGACGAGCATCGTCAGCATCCCCGCCTGGCGCTGGAAATCCCGGTCACCTTCCGCAACGCGCTGGGCGAGCACTGCGCAGCCATGCTCTCGAACTTCTCGCCCGAGGGCCTGCAGGTGCGCTGCGATGTCGCCACCGCGCGCATGATCCACCCGGCGGGTGAGCGTCTCGAGCCGGGGCGTCAGCCGATCCTGCAGGCCAGCCTGACCGTGCCTGTCGCCGGGATCGCCGAGGACCTGTCGCTCGGGGTGCGCCTGGTGCACATCGGGATGCTGGCCGATGAACCGCGCTGTGCGCTCGGCTTCAGCTTTCTGGCGCTGCGCCCGCGGGCGCGGCGGATCGTCCTCGGCTTCTTCGGCGAACGCCTGCGCGCCGGCCAGGGTGACAGCTTCGGCCACGTCGCCTGAGGCGCGTGGCCGCCAGGCTCAGGCATCGAGGTCGGGAATCAGCGAGCTCCTGAGACGCTCGATCTGGTCCTTCATCTGCAGCTTGCGTTTCTTCATGCGCTTGAGCAGCAGTTCGTCGATGCCGGGCTGATCGGCCAGCCGGCGCACGACCTCGTCGAGGTCGCGGTGCTCGAGTTCCAGTTCGAAAAGCCTGAGCTCTATGGAGCCGGGATCGGTCGCAGGCACGGGCCGGTCGCCTTGTGGTTGTGAACGCAGCGGCGATTCTACGCCCGAATCGCCGCGCCGGCAGGCTGCCGCCCGGATTCCTCGCGCGGAATACAGGCGCTGCCGCGCCCTCACGATTTGCGTGAACGCATTCACAAACGGGTGGACGGCGGCCAGCGCCGGCCGCGCCGCCTTGCTTTAATGGACGCATGCAGGATGCGACCACCCCGAGGACAGGGTTACACTCAGTGGACGGAACCCACCGGTGAACGCCATGGCGAACATCGAAGAATCATTCGCGGGTGTCCTCGACATGCTCGTGCCGCTGAAGCAGCTGTCGCTGCAGCGGCGCGCGCTGGTGCTGAACCGGGCGGATGTCCTGAGTTTCCGCCGGGGCGAGTATGTGTTCCGGGAAGGTGAACGCGACCCCTACACGTTCTATCTCCTGGACGGCCAGCTCGAACTCTACGCCGGGCAGCAGCTCTTCAAGTCGATGCGCGGCGGCGCCCCTGGCGCGGAGCATGCGCTGGCGCAGTTGCAACCGCGACAACTGACGGCGCGGGCGCTCAGCAACGTGAGCGTGCTCCGGGTCGACCGCGCGCTGCTCGAAAAGCTCGTAGCGCTCGAAACGGAATCCGTCGACGAAATCTCCGAACCCGAGCCCGAAGAAGAATCGGACTGGATGACACTGATGCTGCAGTCCGCGCTGTTCGCGCGGGTGCCTGCGGCGAACATCCAGCGCGTGTTCAGCAGCCTGCAGGCGGTGAAATACCAGGCCGGCGATATCGTCATCCGGCAGGGTGAACCGGGCGATTTTTATTACGTGATCCAGAGCGGCCGTTGCGAGGTCGAACGCCAGATCCGCGGCGGCAAGGTGCCGGTCAAGCTCGCCGAACTGCGGCCCGGCGACAGCTTCGGCGAAGAGGCGCTGGTCGCCGATGCGACCCGCAACGCGACCGTCCGCATGCTGTCTCCCGGCGTGCTGATGCGGCTGACCAAGGCCGATTTTGTCGAACTCATCAAGAAGCCGCTGCTGAACGTGCTGACGCTGAAGGAAGCCCAGGAGCGTGTCGCAACGCTCGGCGCCGTGTGGCTGGACGTGCGGTTCCCGGATGAGCGCCGGCAGGGTTTCTTCGACGGCTCGGTGAACATTCCGCTCAGTGCGCTGCGCCTGCAGGCCGGCAAGCTGCCGCGCGGCAAGCCCTACATCGTCTACTGCGACACCGGCAGCCGGAGCGCGGTCGGTGCTTTCCTGCTGTCCGAACGCGGGTTCGACGTCCACTACCTGGCCGGCGGCACCAATCGCTACGCCCTGTTCCGCGCGACGCCCGAGCGGCAGGGCCGTGGCGTGCCCGAACTCGAGATCCAGGCCCCCGACCCCGGCGGGCCCGCGATGGTGCCGATTTCCGGCGCGCCGCTGCCCGCGTCCCAGCAAACCGAGGCGGAGCGACGCACGGCCGGCATCGCCGACCTGCCGGCCACGGGCGAAGCGCTGCAGGCGGACCTGCGCGCCCAGGCCCTCAAGGCCGACCTGGCGAAAGCCGGGATCCAGCTCGATGAGGCGCGCAGGCTCAAGGAACGGACCGAACGCGCGCGGGAGGAGGCGCTGGCCGCGGCTGCGGCCCGCGTGCAGGCCGAGCGGGCGCGGCTCGCCCGTGAGTCCGAGAACGCGCGCCGGGCGCTGGAAGAGGCGCAGCGCCTGAAGCAGGCCGCCGACGAGGCGACGCGCCGGGCCGAGGCCGAGGCGGCGCGCCGGCACGAGGCGGAACTCGCGGAACTCGCCGCCGCGAGTGCCAAGCTCGAAGAGGCGCGGCGCGCCCAGCGCGAATCGGAATTGGCGCAGGCGCGGCTGGAGCAGGATTTCGCCGCGCGCGCGGCCGAGGAACGCGCGCGCATCGAGGCCGAAGCTGAGCGTGCGCGCCTGGCGCTGGAGGAAGCCCAGCAGCTGCGGGACCAGCTCGAACGCGAACGCGCCGCGCAGCAGGCGCAAGTCGCCAGCCTGCGCGATGCCGAGGCCGAGGAAACGCGCCAGATCGTGCGCCAGCTCGAGGAGGCGCGCCGTGCGCAAGAGGAGGCCGAGCGCCAGCGGTTCGTCCTGGAGCAGGAGGCCGGCAGCCGCCTGCAGGCGGAGCAGGCGCGGCTTGCCGCCGAGGCCGAACGGGCCCGGCAGGAGTGGGAGGAAGCGCAGCGCCTCAAGGCCGAACTCGAACGCGACCGGCAGCTCGTCGAGCAGGAGTCGGCCGCGCTGCGCGCCCAGGAACAGGCGGACCTGCAGGCCGCGAATGCCCGCCTCGAAGAGGCTCGCCGCCTGCAGCAGGAGGCCGAGGCCGCCCGCGAGCGGCTCGAACTGGAAGCGGAGGAGCGCGTCCGCGCCGAACAGGCGCGGCTCGCCGCCGAGGCCGAGCGGGCCCGGCAGGAATGGGAAGAGGCGCAGCGGCTCAAGCTGGCGCTGGAGGCCGAGCGTCGCCGCGCGGAAGAGGAAGCGGCTGCCGCCCGCGCGCAGCAGCAGGCCGACCTCAAGGCCGCGAACGCGCGGCTGGAGGAAGCCCGTCGTCTCCAGGCGGAGGCCGAACAGGCGCGGGCGCGCATGGAAGAGGAAGCCCAGGCGCGGATCCGGGGCGAGCAGGAGCGCCTTGCCGCCGAGGCGGCGCGCGCCCGCGAGGTGTGGGAGGAAACCCAGCGCCTGAAGGAGCAGCTCGAAGCCGAACGCCGCGCGGCCGAGGAAGAGACCGCGCGCATGCGTGAACGGCAGCAGGCCGAGCTCGCCGCAGCCAATCGCCAGCTCGAGGAAGCGCAGCGCCTGAAGCAGGAGGCGGAACAGCAGCGCCAGAGCATGGAGGAAGAGGCCGCGCGCAGGGTCGAGGCCGAGCAGCAGCGTCTCGCGGAGCAAGCAGAGCGCGCGCGTCGGGCCGTCGAGGAAATGCAGCGCCTGAAGGGCGAACTCGAGCAGGAGAAGCAGCTTGCCGAGGCGGAGGCGCGCGCCCGCCGCCAGGAGGAGGAAGCCCGCCTGCGCGAGATGAAGGAGGCCGCCGAGGCACGGCTGCGCGAGGAGGAACGCAAGCTCGAGGCGAGCTACGCGTGGCAGGCCGAGGAATTGGCCCGCCTTCAGCGCATGAAGGAAGCGGCCGAGGTGCAGCTCGCAGAGGAGCGCGAGCGCCTGAAGGTGGATTCCCGGATTGCCAGGCAACGTCTGGCCGAGGCCCAGCGCATCCAGGCCGAGGTCGAGTCCACGCGGCTTGCCAGCGCCCAGGAGGCGGAACTGCGCCAGCAGCGCCAGTTCGAGCTCGAGCGCCGGCTGCGCGAGGAAATCCAGGCCAAGGTGGATACGGAACGGCGCAAGCTCGAAGCCGAATTCGCGCGCAACGCGGAAGAGCTCGAGCGGGCGCGCCGCGAAAAGGCGGCGGCGGAGGCGGCGCGCATCGCCGCCTCCGAGGAAGCCGAGCGGATCATCCTCGAGTACAAGCAGCAGCACCAGAAAGTGCGCGAGCGCGAGGAAGCCAAGCTCGAGGCCGAGCGCGCGCGGCTGGAGGAAGAGGGCCGACTGGTGCGGCAGGCGTTGCAGGAGGCCCAGGCCGCGAAGGAAGAGGCCGAACTCGCGCGGCAGCGCGCCGAGCAGCACCTGCAGGAGCTCGCCGCGGCCCGCAGCACCGCGGCCGACGGCGTGGCCGAGGCACGGCTCGCCTCCGACCTCGAGGCGGTCGAAGAGGAACTGTCGGTGGCGCGCGCGCAGATCGCCGCCGCGGAGGCAGACCAGCAGCGGATGGAGGAAGCCGCGCGGGAGCACGCGTTGCATCTCGAGCAGCATCGCCACGAGGAAGCGGAGTCGCGCAACCGCTTCGAGCAGGAAATCGAGGCCTGGCTGCGTGAACAGGAAGCGCAGCAGTCCCTCCCGTCGCACACCGAGACGCTGGCGAACCAGCGGGCTCACCTGGAGCGGGTCAGGAAACGCGCGCAACAGGCGCGCGAGGCCGCCAAGGCCCACGATCAGGCGCTGCTCGAGGAACTGGCGTCCCGCCTGCGGGACGACTGAATTCAGCGTGCGCGGCGCGCCGCGACGTCGATGTGGATGTCCCCCTGGGGATGGCCGACGCGGACCCAGGCGAGCGTATCGCCCGCGAGCCCGACGTCGCCCTGGTGGCGCGCCGTGCCGTCGAGCGTGAACTCGAAGCGGTAGATGCGCCCGATGCGCCAGCCGCGGCCCACGCGCAGCAGCCGCAGGCCGCTCAGCACGACGCTGTCGTCGAGGCGCTGCAGCCCGAGATCGGCGCAGACCTCCTTGACCACCGCGACGACCCGTTCGCGGCCGCTCGTGCTCCACGACCACAAGCCGCCGACGGCGCCCAGCGCCAGCAGCAGCAGCAGCGCCTCACGCATCGCGCCGCCTACTCGTCGAGCCGGCGCGCGCGGAAGCCGCTGATCGCGCCGTCCTCGTCGAGCCCGAACAGCGCCTCGATCGGCTGGCAGCAGACCTCGCAGTCCTCGATGTAAGCCTGGTCGGCGGCGGACGGGTCGAGCAGGAAACTGATCGGCTCGCCGCAGTAGGGGCAGTGGAAACGGTGCTCGATGACGGCGTCGGGTCCGGCGTACATCGGCGGCCTCAGTCCCGGAAATTCGTGAACTGCAGCGGCACGCCCAGTTCGGCCCCGCGCAGCGCCGCGATCACTTCCTGCAGGTCGTCGCGCTTCTTGCCGGTCACCCGCACCTGTTCGTCCTGGATCTGGCTGGTGACCTTGACCCCGGATTCCTTGATTTTCTTGACCACCTTGCTCGCATACTCGCGGTCGAGGCCGTGGCGCACCGTGATCTTCTGCCTGGCCTCGGCGACGTTGGACGTGATCGCGCCTTCGTCGAGGCAGGCGACATCGATGCCGCGCTTGGACAGCTTCAGGCGCAGGATCTCCTGCACCTGCTTCACTTGGAATTCCGCCTGCGCGATGATCGTCAGCGTATATTCTTCCCGCTCGACCCGCGCTCCCGTACCCTTGAAATCGAACCGGTTGGCGATTTCCCGGTTGGTCTGGTCGACCGCGTTGGTCAGTTCGTGGGCATCAATTTCGGATACGACGTCAAAAGAGGGCATGATTGGACTCCGACCTGCGATTCAGAGGACTGGCGGCCCGCCACCGCGACGGGCGGGTCCGGCCTGCTTGATTATCGCATCCCGCGCCCGCATTTCGATCCGCAGTGATTGAGCTCATCACCTTCGACCTCGACGACACCCTGTGGGACGCGGGGCCCGTGCTGTCGCGGGCGGAGCAGGTCCAGTACGACTGGCTCGTGCGCCACCTGCCGCGCATCGCCGCCGCCCATACGGTCGAGGAACTGCAGGCGAAGCGACGCCAGCTCGCGCGCGAGCAGCCGGCCCTCGCCCACGACTTCACGCAACTGCGGCGCGCGGCGCTGGCGGCGCTGTGCGCGGAGTTCGGCTATGACCCGGCGCTTGCCGTCACGGCGGTGGATGTCTTCCTGGACGCGCGCAGCCAGGTCGAGCTCTATGCGGAGGTCGACGGGGTGTTGCGCACGCTCGCGCGCGACTACCGGCTCGTGTCGCTGACCAATGGCAACACCGACCTGGCGCGGGCCGGGGTCGCGCACTATTTCGAATTCACGCTGTCGCCGGCCGAGACCGGCACCAGCAAACCGGACCCGCGGATGTTCGAGGCGGCGATGATGCGCGCCGGCGTCGGCCCGGCGGCGATGTTGCACGTGGGCGACGAGCCCTGGTACGACATCGAGGGCGCGCACCGCGCGAACGTGCGTTCGGTATGGGTCAACCGCCAGGCGCGTCCGTGGCCGGACGGCCAGCGCCGCGCGCACGCCGAAATCGGCAGCCTGCACGAACTGGAAGGGGTGCTGCGGCGTATGCAAACCATGAAAGAGTACGGACCAGCATGAGCAATTCGGGCTTCGAACTGATCGAGCGTCGTCAGATCGCGACGCTGAACCTGGAATTCCAGGCCTGGCGCCACCAGCCGACCGGCGCGCGGCACTACCACCTCGCCTGCGACGACGACAACAATGCCTTCATGGTCGCCTTCCCGACCCTGCCGCGGGACTCGACCGGCGTCGCGCACATCCTCGAGCACACGACGCTCTGCGGCAGCCAGCGTTATCCCGTGCGCGACCCGTTCTTCATGATGCTCAGGCGCTCGCTGAACACGTTCATGAACGCGTTCACCAGCAGCGACAGCACGGCGTATCCGTTCGCGACCCGCAATCGCAAGGACTTCGACAACCTGTTGCAGGTCTACCTCGATGCGGTGTTCTTCCCGCGGCTCGACGCGCTCGACTTCGCGCAGGAAGGCTGTCGCGTCGAGTTCGCCGACCCCGCGCACCCCGGGCAGGGCCTCGTCTACAAGGGCGTCGTCTACAACGAGATGAAGGGGGCGATGAGTTCACCGACGTCCCAGCTCTGGCATCACCTGCAGGCCGATCTCTTTCCGCAGACGCCCTACCGCTACAACAGCGGCGGCGATCCGGCTGAAATCCCGAACCTCACGCACCAGGTGCTGCGCGAGTTCCACGCCCGCCATTACCACCCGACGCAGGCCGTGTTCATGACCTACGGCTGCTTCGACCCGCTGGAACACCAGCGGAAGTTCGCCGCGCTCGCGCTCGACCGCTTCCAGCCGGTCGACGACACGATCGTCAGCGGCCTGCAGCCACCGCTGCCGGCGCCGCGCTCGCGGGTCGTGCACTACGCGGTGGACGACGCCGAGGACGAGGAACAGGGCACGCACATCGTCTGGGGCTGGCTGCTCGGCGAAACGGGCGACCCGCGGGCGATGCTCGAGGGCCACGTGCTGTCGAGCATCCTGCTCGAACACAGCGCAAGCCCCCTGCGCCACTACCTGGAGACCACCGAGCTCGCGCGCGCGCCGTCCGAGCTTTGCGGCATCGATGACTCCGCGCGCCAGCTCGCGTTCTACTGCGGCGTCGAGGGCAGTGATGCCGTGCACGCCCAGGCGCTCGAACGCGGGGTGTTCGAGGTGCTCGAGCGCGTCGCGCGCGACGGCGTCGACGCGTCCGTGGTCGACGCGGCGCTCGATCGCATCGAGGTCGCGCAGCGCGACGTCGGGGGCGACGGCTATCCTTACGGGCTGCAGCTGATGAGTCGCGCGCTGCCGGGCGCGATGTACCGCCGCGATCCGGCGACGCTGCTCGACATCGACGAACTGCTCGCCACGCTCCGCGCCGAGGCCGCACGGCCCGATTACGCGCGCGAACTGGTCGCCCGCAGCCTCTGCCGCAACACGCATCGTGTGCAGCTCATCATGAAGCCCGACCGCGCGAAGCGCGAGGCCGAGAAGCGCGCCGAGCAGGCGCGCCTGGCCGCGCTGCACGCGAAGCTGACGCCCGAACAGCAGGCCGCAATCCGCGACGCGGCGACCGCACTCGCCGCGCACCAGGCGCGGCAGGACGACCCGGAAGTGTTGCCGCGCATCACGCTCGCCGACGTGCCGGCCGGCGAGGCGCCCATCGTCGGCGAGTCGGCGAGCGTTGGCGACTGGCCCACGCACCGCTATCGCCGCGGCACGAACGGCCTCGTCACCGCGCATGCGGCCTACGAGCTGCCGGCGCTGAGCGTCGACGACATCTCGACGCTGTCGGTGTTCGCCGGCTACCTGACCGATTTCGGGGTCGGCGGCGAGACCTATCTTGAAACCCAGGCGCGGCGCGCGCGGCTCGGCCAGTTCGGCTCGAATGCCTCGGTGCGCAGCGCGCTGACCGATCTCGCGCGCTGCCGCGGCCACCTCGTCGTCAGTGCGAAGGGCCTCAAGCGCAAGGCGGCGGGCCTCCTCGCCGCGCTGACCGAACTCGTCCCGGCGGTGCGCCTCGATGAACGCCAGCGCCTGCGCGAACTGCTGACGCAGTCGCGCGCGGATCTCGAACTCGCGATCACCGACCGCGGCCACCAGCTCGCGATGCACGGCGCCATGCGCGGCCTGTCGTCGGCCGGCTGGCTGGCGGATGAATGGGATGGTCCCGCCCACATCCTGGCGATCCAGGCGCTCGAGGATCAAGTGCGCGAGTCCGACGCGGCCGCGGACGCGCTGCTGGCGCGCTTCGCGACGCTGCATCAACGACTCCGCGCGGCGCCGGCGGCGGTGCTGCTCGTCGGCGAGGACGACGCGCTGCAAGCGGCGTGTGACGCCCTGTCCCGTATCCCGCGGCCCACGGCGGGCGGCGCGCCTGCCTGCCTCGATCGCCTGCCGTCCGCGAAGGATGGCCACGGTGGCGCATGGTTTGCGAACTCGGACGTCAATTTCTGCGCGAAGGCCTACGCCGCCGTGCCGCAGGGCGCGCCGGAAGCGCCGGCGTTCGCGGTGCTTGCCCGCTACCTGACCGACGGCTTCCTGCACCCTGCGGTCCGCGAACGCGGTGGCGCCTACGGCGGCGGCGCGAGCTTCGACTCGGACAGCGGCGCGTTCTCGTTCTATTCCTATCGTGACCCGCGCCTGGCCGAGACCCTGGCGGATTTCGACCGCGCGCTCGACTGGCTGACGACGCCGGCGCCCGACAAGCTGCTGGAGGAAGCCATCCTCGGGGTCATCCGCAGCCTCGACAAGCCGCGCTCGCCGGCCGGCGCCGCGATTCACTGGTACTACAGTGAACTGCACGGGCGCACGGCCGGGTTCCGCGCCGAATACCGGCGCCGGGTGCTTGCAACGACCGTGGAGGACCTGCGGGCGGTGGCCGCGCGCTGGCTCGAGCCCGCGCGCGGCGTGGTCGGCGTGGTGACGCACGCGGGTGAAAAGGCCACAATCGACGCCATGAACCTGCCGCAATTCCATTTCTGATCCGCGGCGCGACCGGCGGATCGCCACGACATGAACATCGAATTCGATGACGGCGAAGCGGGCTTCTGGGAAGCCCGCACGCTCTACGACATGGCGCTGCATTACGTCGCCAAGTCCCAGCAGGCGGGTGACCAGGCACTGCTCGAGTTCCTGAAGGACGCCGCGCTGTCGCACATGAACCGCGCGGAGTACGCGGCGCTGCGCGAGGAGGTCGGCGTCAGCAACCCGGAATGGCCCGACTGGTCCATCGTCAACAACTTCTGGCGTCGCGCGCTGGGGCCCTCCCGGCTGGAGGAGGACCTGAGCACCCAGCGCAGTGAAGCGCTCGAGCGCGCAGATCGCGCGGAGCGCTCCGCCTTCGAGGCGCTGGCGGAAACCGCCCGCATCGCGCGCGAGCGCGATCGCCTGAAGGCGGAAGCCGAACGCCTGCAGCAGGAAGTCGCGCGACTGGAAGCCGAGTTGACCGGTGTCGGCTACCGGATTCCCGGCGACTGAATCGCGTCCCGGTCCCGCCCGGGACCGCCCGGCACCCGTTCGAAATACCGCTCGACCCCGAACGCGTCGTCGAAGTGACGCGTGCCGACGAAGGCCGTCGCGTGATGGCCGCGGCTGCGCATCGCGCCCGCCGACGGCACGCCGAAGGGCCAGAACGCGAAACGTTCCAGGCGCCGGGATTCGTGCACCAGACCGTCGATGCCGAACATGCTCCGTGTCCGCCCGTCGCCGAGTGGCAGGCTGCGCAGCGCGTCGTAGTCACTGACGCGCAGTGTCGCGTCCCGACGGGCCGGCGCCGCGCCGACCGCCCGCAGGTAATGCGTGCCCGCCGCCAGGTGCAGCGCTAGCGGGCCCGTCCAGTCGATGCTGAACGGTATCCAGGGTGGCTCGGTGTCGTCGGTCTGCCCGCGGGCGAGCAGGCGGGGGCCCGGCAGCCACAGGTGGTAGCAGCCGCAGTTGTGCATCGAGTCGTGGACGAGCGGCTCGCCGTCGAGGTCGAGCGTGACGCGCCAGGTCAGGCCATCGATTGGTCCCCCGAGCAGATCGAGCGGCCCGGACTTCGGGCGCGCCGGAAACCACACCACGTAGTTCAGCTGCAGCAGCGCGCGACCGTCGAAGCGGGTGACGGACGGATACTGGTAGACGGTCGGCTCGGCAGTGTCGATGCGCACGCTGACGCCGTCGTGGACCACCCGGCCGATCGCGTCAGCCTCGCCCGCGCGATCGACCACCCACACGGGCGCGTGCGCGGCGAACAGCCGTGCGACCAGCGCCGGCGCCGGTTGCGGCAGGTCCAGCGCGTCGCGCGGGGCGGCCGCGAGCGCT
>CALRPY020000067.1:0-23736 GCA_943370145.1 Hydrogenophaga intermedia
CGCCCGCGTGCCTCAGAAAGAAAAGGTGTCAGATTTGAAATCTGACACCTTTTCTCGGCTCTGGACCCTGCAGAGGCCGTCTGAACGCAGCGCGGGAAACAGTTGCTCGGTGGCCCATCAAGGTCTGCACTCCGGTACCCGCGTCCGAATGTGACCAAGAGACAGTTCGCCCCGGGAGAGGCCAAGCGAAGCGCGGGTGAGAGCTGGTGTCAGTGTGGCGTTGCGCCAACTGCAACGCCCCTCATCCCCGACCCTTCTCCCGCAAGCGGGAGAAGGGAGCCATCGCGCTCAACGCCCCCGCTGCCGCGCCTCCTGGCCAAACGAGGACAGCGCGAGTGAACCGGACGGCAGGCGCGCCTCGCCGCGCGCGATGCGCGCCTTGAGGTAGGAGAAGCTCTGGCAGTTCTGCGCATGCAGGTGCTCGCCGGCGACGAGCGCCTGCCGCGGCGGCTCACCCGCACGCAGGAAGCGCGGCAGGGGAGCGATGCGTGTCGCATAGTCGACATTGAAGAACAGCGGGAAGGAATAGCGCTCCTCGCGCACCTTCCGCACCCGGTGGGTCGTGGCGAGGAACTCCCCGTTCGTCAGCAGTTCCAGCATGTCGCCGATGTTGACGATGAATGCCCCCGGCAGCGGCGGCGCCTCGATCCACGCCCCCGCGCCGTTCAGCACTTCGAGCCCTGGTGCCGTGGCGTGCAGCAGCGTGAAGCACTCGTAATCGGTATGGGCGCCGATGCCGTGCGCATCGGCGGCGGCGGCGTCAAAGGGATAGTGGACGAGGCGCAGTTGCGACGGCGGCCGCGTCAGCACGGCATCGAAGAAAGAGGCCGGCTCGCCCATCGCGAGCGCGAAGCCCCGCATCATGCGGCGGCCGAGCGCGAAGACCTCCGCATAATAGGCGCTCACCGCCTCGCGGAAGCCCGGCAGCCCGGGCCACTGGTTGGGCCCGAGCAGCGGGTTGCCGGCGAGATAGTCGGGATCGTCGGCCGGCAGTTCGAAGCCGAGGTCGTAGCACTCCTTGCGATCGTGCGTCCCACCGGCGTAGACCTCCTCACCTTCCGGCACGTAGCCCCGGTGATTCGTCGAGTGGCCGATGTAGACCCGCATCTTCTCTTCGAGCGGCAGCGCGAAGAAGCGCCGGGCAGCCTCGATCAGCGCATCGAAACGGGCCTGCGCGATACCGTGACCGGTCACGTACAGGAAACCGACCTCGCGCGCCGCGCGGCCGAGCTCGTCGGCGACCCGCGCCTGCGCGGCGGTGTCGCCGGCAAGCCCGGCGACGTCGACGAGCGGGAGTTCCGCGAAGGCCGCGAGCCGGCTCATGCCTGCCTCAGAGCTTGCCGTCGGCGGCGAGCGCCGTGTAGGAGGAATCGAAACGCAGCTTCACGTGGGCCGCGTCGCCGAGCACGCTGCCGTCCGGCAGCTGGATGCCAATGACATCCTTGCTCTTCGCGCCCTCGCCGAGCAGCCCGTGCTCGAAGGCGAAGGTGCTGACCAGTTCCATGATCGTCTTCAACTTCGGGTCGCGCAGGAAGGTGAGCGCCTCGGCCGGCTCGTAATACAGGTAGGTCGTCGCCAGCTGGCTGTCGTACCCGGCGAGGTCGGTGCCGGAAGCTTCCGCCATCAGCGTGCGTGCGGCCTTGGCGGTCTCGGCGTCACCGCGCATCGCCGCGAGCGTCTCGTACCAGGCGCCGACGAGGGCCTTGCCGAAATCCGGGTTGTCACGCAGGGTCGCGGTGTTCACCACGGCAACGTCCATGATTTCGCCGGGGATCTGCGCCGAATCGAACACCATCGTGGCGTCCGGCGAGGCCTGGATCATCGACAGCCCGGGCTTCCACGCCGCGATCGCGACGGTCTCGCTGGCGTTCCACACCGGCACGTAGTCGGCGTCGGAGATGTTCTCGGTCTTCACGTCGCTCTCGGCGAGCCCACCCTGCGTGAGCGCGCGGGCCAGCAGGTAGTGCGACACCGAAAGCTCGACGAGGCTGACCTTGAGCCCCTTCAGATCGGCGAGCGTCTTGCCCTGGCCCTTGATCGCGAGCCCGTCGTTGCCGTTCGAATAGTCGCCGAGAATCAGCACCGTGGTGTCGACGCCGCCGGCGGCGGGGATGGTCAGCGCGTCCATCTGGGCGGCGAGCACGCCGTCGAACTCGCCGGCGGTGTACTGGTTGATCGACTCGACGTAGTCGTTGAACTGGGTCAGTTCGATGGTGATGCCGTACTTGTCGGCCCATTTCTTCAGGATGCCGGACTGCTCCGCGTAGACCCAGGGCATGAAGCCCGCGTAGATCGACCACGCGAACTTGAAGGACTTCTTCTCTGCGGCCTGCGCCGGCAGGGCGAGCATGCAGGCCAGCATCGCGATCGCGACCAGACGGAGTCGGGGATTTCGTATGTTCATCGGCTGTTCTCCGTAAAGGGTGTCAACGATCCATGCAATATCGCTGCCGGCCTCAGGCCCCGAGCAGCGCGAGTTCGCCCTCCCCCTCGAGCAGCGTCCAGGACTGGGCCACACCGCCCAGCGGATCGCGGAGTTCGAGGACGGATCCGGCGAGCGTGGGTGCGAACAGCGCGCCCTCCCGCCACGGCAGGCTCGAGTGTTCGATGCGGCAGCCGTGCGCCGTGACGGTGCCGAAGGAGATTTCGCAATCGACGCAGGCGAGCGCGGCGGCGCGATCCGGCGCGGCGCCGACACAGGCGCCGAGATCGGCCAGCGGCGGCAGCGCGACCGCCCGATCGCGTGCGAACATGAACAGGTTGCCGGCACGCACGAGATAGGCGGCGCGGCCGTCGGCGCCACGCAGGCGGACCGCGGCACAGCGTGCGGGATCGCCGACGTGCCGCGCGTGCCAGTGCTCGATGTACTTGATGTCGCGCCCTTCCTCGACGACGTGGTCGCCCTCGTACCAGAGGCGACCGCAGTCGGAATATACCGCCAGCGGCTGCAGGTCGATTTCGCGGCCCCACTCGAACCAGCCGTCGTCGAAGACCAGCCGTCCGGCAAAACCCTCCTGGCGGGCAAGCCAGGCGAGCTGCACGTCGTCCAGCTGCTCGAGCGCGGACACCGCGCTGAAGTCCGGGCGCGCAGCCGGTTGCCTCAGGTCGATGTAGAAGCTCGGACCCTGCAGCCAGTGCACGGTGGTGGTGGTGTCGAGACGGCCGTCAGGCCAGCGGATCAGCGAGCGTTGCCACAGGCCGCGGAGCTCGTGCAGCCGGGGTCCGGGTCTTGCGGAGGTGTTCATGGCTCACGATGCTAGGAACTGCATCGGGCCTGCGGTAGCCGGCTTTGATGGATGCCGGCCATCGACGGAATCAATGGCGTAGCGGGCGTCGACGGTGGCGCAGGCACCATGCGGGTGCGCGCTGCACGACAGCGGGGAGCGCGAGGATCCTCATGAGGCAGGGCGGCGCAGTTCGCGCAGCAGCTCATCCAGCAGGCGCTGCGCCAACGGCGGGAGCGCGGCCGTCGCGCGCGTGATCAAGTGCACGTGATAGGACGGCAGGACCTCGGGCGGCAGCAGCGGCCACAACGCATCCGCGTGCGGCAGGCTGTCGGCGACGACGGTGGGCAGGAAACCGATGCCGACACCAAGCCCGATGAGCCAGCGCACCTCGTTCAGGTCCTGCGCCTCGCCGCCGACATGTGCGCCCAGGCCGTGCCGCCGGCGGAATGCGGTCAGCTCCGTCGGCTCGTCGTCACCGGTGTCGATGAAGATCTGATCGGCGAGCTCGTTCGGCAGGAAAGGGGCGCGGCCGAACAGCGGGTGGCGATCGCTGCAGTAGAGCTGCTGGGTCTCGCGCATCAGGGGCTCGTAGCGCAGGTCCACACCCGGCGAATCGTCGCAGGCGATGCCGATCCCGGCGTCGCCGCCGCGGACCGCGTCGACGACGCTGCGCCACGGCGCGACCTCGATGCGGATCTTCACGCGCGGGTGCTGTGCGTGGAAGCGCGACAGCGCCTGGTCCAGCGCCGGGCTCACGACCTGCGACATCATGTGCAGGGTCAGCGTGCCCTCGAACGCGTCGCTCGCGCCCGCGATGCCGGCCGGGATGCCGCGCACCTCGTTCAACAGCCGGTCGCAGATGTCCGCGAGCGCCTGCCCGGCCGGCGTGAGCACGATGCCGGTGCTGGTACGCACGCACAGCGCGCAGTCGAGCTGCGTCTCGAGCCGCTTCAACGCGGCGCTGACGCTGGGCTGCTGCATGTGGAGTGCGCGCGCGGTCGCGCTCAGGCTGCCGCAGCGCGCGATTTCATGGAAGACGCGGAACAGGTTCCAGTCGACCTGGCGGGCGAAGATCTGGTCGCGACTGGGCAGTGCTTTGCTCATGGTGCGCTGGTTCCGGGCCCCGGAAGCGGGCAGCGCATCCTAGGGTGTTGGTGGCCCGCCTGTCCAAGCCGGCCATGGCTGCGCGGCGCGTTCAGGCTTCGTCGGCCGCCACCTGCGCGAGGCCACCGACCACGAACGCGGTGACGAGGCGCGACATGTCGTCGTAGTCGAGGCGGCCGTCCTCGCGAAACCACGTGAACATCCAGTTGATCATGCCGAAGAGCAGCATCGTCAGTGGCTTTTCCAGCCTCGCCGTGGCGAGACCGGGATGCACCGCTGCGATGGCGCCCGCGAACGCCGCGACCACGCGCCGCTCCTTGTCGCGGATGCGCCGCTCATCCGCGGCGTCGAGGTACTTGATGTCCTGCACCAGCACCTGGTGATGGGCGTGAGCGTCGGCGTATTCGTCGACGAAGCCCGCGATGAGGCGGCGCAGGCGCGCGTCCGGCGCAAGCGCCTGCGCGGTAATCTCGTCGACCAGGGCCGTCAGGCGGTCGATGTGGCCCTCGGCGATTGCGACGAGCAGGCGGTACTTGTCTTCGTAGTAGTGGTAGAGCGACGCCTTCGAGACGCCGGCCGCGGTGGCCAGCTCGTTCATCGAGGTACCGGCGAACCCGCGTTCGGCGAACAGGCGCGCCGCGTGCTGGAGGATCGCGTCCTGCTGCTGCGGAAAGCTGGCGGCGCGCCCGCGCGGCATCGTCGGCCTGCTCAGCGGTCGTCGAAGTTGACGACCACGGCCTCGCTGGTCGGGTGCGCCTGGCAGGTCAGGATGAAGCCGGCGGCGAGATCCGACTTCATCAACGCGAAGTTGCGGTCCATCGTCACGCTCCCGGCGGTGAGCCGCGCACGGCAGGTGGAGCACACGCCCGACTTGCACGAGAACGGCAGATCGAGACCCGCGGCGCGCGCGGCGTCGAGGATCGAATCACCGTTGCGTGCGAGGCGCAGTTCACGCGTGAGGCCGTCCGCGATCACGGTCACCCGCGCTTCCGGACCGTCCGCGACCGGCGCGTCGCGCGCCGGGGCCGGCAGTTCACCGGTGCCGAAACGCTCGACGTGCAGGTGTTCCTCCGCGACACCGCGCGCGGCGAACAGCGCCGTGAGTTCGTCGAGCATCGCCGAGGGTCCACACAGGAAGACGTCGTCGACATCCCCGACCGGCACCAGCGTGTCGAGGAAACGCGCGACGCGCGCGGCATCGAGGCGGCCAGCGAAGAGTTCGATGTCCTGCGGCTCGCGCGAGAACACGTGGTACAGCGCGAAGCGGCCCAGGTGGCGGTTCTTCAGGTCCTCGAGCTCCTCGCGAAACATCACCGATGCGATCCGGCGGTTGCCGTAAATCAGGGTCACGCGGCTTGCGGGCTCGCGCGCGAGCACGGATTTCGCGATCGACAGGAGCGGCGTGATCCCGCTGCCGGCCGCGATGAGCAGCAGGTGGCGCGCGGCCTGCGGCTGCGGCGCCACGCAGAACGCGCCATCCGGCGCCATGCACTCGATGTCGTCGCCGGCCCGCAGTTCGCGGTTGGCCCAGGTCGAGAAGAGCCCGCCCGGCAGTTCGCGCACGCCGATGCGCCATTCCCCGTCATCGACGCCGGCGCACAGCGAGTAGCTGCGGCGCTGCTCCTCGCCGTCGACGATCCTGCGCAGCGTCAGGTGCTGGCCCGGGACGAAGGCGAACTCCTCGCGGAGCGCCGCGGGAACCTCCAGCGCCAGTGACACGGCGTCGTCGGCTTCGCGGCGCACGCCGGCCAGTTTCAGCTTGTGGAAATGATGTGCCATGGCGTTTAACGGACGTCAGGTTGGGATGTCAGATCGGTTTGAAGTATTCGAAGGGCTCGCGGCAGTCACCGCAGCGATAGAGCGCCTTGCAGGCCGTCGCACCGAATGCCGAAAGCTGCTCCGTGTGCGCGCTGCCGCAGCGCGGGCAGCGGATGCGCGGCCGGAACACGAGTGGGCGCACGCCGTCCCCGGCCTGGCCTTGCGGGGGGGCGATACCACAGGCCGCCAGGCGCGCCTTCGTGTCCTCGCTGAGCCAGTCGGTGGTCCAGGGGGGGGACAGCACGGTGCGCACCGTGACCTCGGACGCGCCGGCGCCGGTCAGCGCGCGCGTGATGTCCTCGCGGATGAGTTCGGTCGCCGGGCAGCCGGCGTAGGTCGGCGTGACGGTGACCGCGACATGGCCGCCCCTGCATTCGACCTCGCGCACGATGCCGAGATCGACCACCGAAATCGCCGGGATCTCGGGATCCGGGACCGCGGCGAGCGCGGCCCATGCGGCGTCGGGCGTCACCAGGTCGCGCCGGGATGGGCACGCGCGAGACTCTGCATCTCGGCGAGCAGGAAGCCCAGGTATTCGCTGTGACGTCCGAGGCGGCCGGTCGAGCGGAACGGTGTCGCCGGCGGCACCTCGAGCGTTGCTTCCGCGAGCACGGGCAGCACCGCGGCGTCCCACGCCGCATGCAGGGCGGCGGCCTCGGGGCCGATGCCGGCGGCGGCGGCCGCGACGTCGTCGGCATCGGGTGCGAACAGTTCGGCGACGTAGGGGTGGAGATAGTGGATTGCCGCCTGGGTCCGCGCGTGCGATTCATCGGTGCCATCCCCGAGACGGATCACCCACTCCGCGAGATGCTCGCAGTGGTAGCGGGTTTCCTTGCGCGATTTCGCGGCGATCGCGGCAAGCGTCGGGTCGCGCGATGCGAGCAGCGGTTCCCACAGGGCCTGCTGCCAGCTCGCGTAGAAAAAGGTGCGGAGTATCGTCTGCGCGAAGTCGCCGTTCGGCAGTTCGACCAGCGTGGGGTTCAGGAACCCGGCCGCGTCGCGCTGGTAGGCCAGCGCGTCCTCGTCGCGGCCGCGGTCCTCGAGTCGCCCGGCGTGCGACAGCAGCAGGCGCGCCTGGCCCAGCAGATCGAGCGCGATATTGGTCAGCGCGATGTCCTCTTCGAGCACAGGGCCGTGGCCGCACCACTCGGACAGGCGCTGCGCGAGGATCAGCGAGCCGTCGGCGATGCGCAGCACGTAGCGCAGGTGCTCGGCGCACAGCGCGGAAATGTCGGTGGTCTCGTTCATCGGCTTCTTTCGCGCACGCTCACATGTGGTTCACTTCGTCCGGCAGCTCGTAGAAGGTGGGATGCCGGTAGACCTTGTCTTCCATCGGGTCGAAGTACGCCGCCTTCTCGCCCGGGTCGCTGGCGACGATCTGGTCCGAGGGCACGACCCAGATCGACACGCCCTCCTGGCGCCGCGTGTAGACGTCGCGCGCCATCTGCAGCGCGAGCTTCGCGTCCGGCGCGTGCACGCTGCCGGCGTGCTTGTGGTCGAGGCCGTTGCGGCTGCGGACGAAGACTTCCCACAGCGGCCATTCGTTGCGACTGTTCATGTATCCCTCCTGTCGAGTAGCCGCACGCGACGGTGTCAGGCCGCGGCGGACCGCGCGCGGGTCGCGCGCTTGCGGGCATGGGCGAGTGCGGCTTCCCGCACCCATGCGCCGTCTTCCCAGGCGCCGACGCGAGCCGCCATGCGCTCCCTGTTGCACGGCCCATGGCCGTTGACGACATTCCAGAATTCCGTCCAGTCGATCGCGCCGAAGTCGTAGTGGCCGCGGGCCTCGTTCCAGCGCAGGTCCGGGTCGGGGAAGGTGACGCCGAGCACCTTGCCCTGCTCGACCGTCGCATCGACGAACTGCTGGCGCAGTTCGTCGTTGGAGATGCGCTTGATGCCCCACTTCATCGACTGCCCGGAGTGCTGCGAATCCTGGTCGTGCGGGCCGAACATCATCAGCACCGGCCACCACCAGCGGTTGACCGCATCCTGCACCATCGCGCGCTGCGCATCGGTGCCCTGCATCATCGTGTAGAGCGCGTCGAAGCCCTGCCGCTGGTGGAAGGACTCCTCCTTGCAGATGCGGACCATCGCGCGAGCATACGGACCGTAGGAGCAACGGCACAGCGGCACCTGGTTCATGATCGCGGCGCCGTCGACCAGCCAGCCGATGACGCCGATGTCGGCCCAGGTCAGCGTGGGGTAGTTGAAGATCGACGAGTACTTCGCGCGGCCCGCGTGCAGCGCCTCGACCATCTCGTCGCGCGACACGCCCAGCGTTTCCGCCGCGGCGTAGAGATAGAGTCCGTGGCCGCCCTCGTCCTGGATCTTCGCGAGCAGGATGGCCTTGCGCTTGAGGCTTGGCGCCCGCGTGACCCAGTTGCCCTCGGGCAGCATGCCGACGACCTCCGAGTGCGCGTGCTGGCTGATCTGCCGAATCAGCGTCTTGCGATAGGCCTCGGGCATCCAGTCCTTGGCTTCGATGAATTCACCGCGCGCGGCGCGCTCGTCGAAGGCCGCCTCGCGCGCCGGGTCGCGCGCCTGCACCGCGGCCGGCGCGTGCGCGTCGGCCTGCGGAACATCCATTGCCTGTGTGTACATGGGCTTTCCTCACTGCTCGTGGCGGCGGTCGAAGACGCGTTTCGCCTTGCCGACCGCGACCCGTTCGATGGAAAGGGGATCGAGCACCTCGACAATTGCCGAAATCCCGATCAGCGACTTGGCGCGATGCTGGAGTTCACGCGCGAAGTCATGGCGTCGTGTCGACGCCGACGCGTCGCGCAACTCGACCTGGATGCGGATGCGGTCGAGGTGGCCGTCCTTGTCGACGTGGATGAGATAGTGCGGCGCGAGGCCCTCGATTGCGCACACGAGTTCCTCGATCTGCGTCGGGAACAGGTTCACGCCGCGGATGATCAGCATGTCGTCCGAACGGCCGGTGATCTTGCCGATGCGCCGCATGGAGCGGGCGGTCGGCGGCAGCAGGCGTGTGAGATCGCGCGTGCGATAGCGGATGACCGGCAGCGCCTGTTTCGTGAGCGTCGTGATCACGAGTTCACCGGGCTCCCCGTCCGGCAGCACGCGGCCGGTGTCGGGATCGATGATCTCGGGATAGAAGTGGTCTTCCCAGATCACCGGCCCGTCCTTCGTTTCGACGCACTCGTTGGCGACGCCGGGCCCCATGACCTCGGACAGGCCGAAGATGTCGACCGCGTCCATGCCGCTGCGCGCCTCGATTCCGGCGCGCATGGCTTCGGTCCACGGCTCCGCGCCGAAGATGCCGATTTTCAGCGAGGTCGCGCGGGGGTCGAGGCCCGCCTGCTCCATTGCGTCGAGCAGGGTCAGCATGTAGGACGGTGTCACCATGATGATGTCGGGCTTGAAGTCCTCGATGAGCTGGATCTGCTTGTCGGTCTGGCCGCCGGACATCGGCACCACGGTGCAGCCGAGGCGCTCCGCGCCGTAGTGCGCGCCGAGGCCACCGGTGAACAGGCCGTAACCATAGGCCACGTGCACGATGTCTCCGGCGCGGCCGCCGGCGGCATGGATCGAGCGCGCGACGAGGTTCGCCCAGGTGTCGATGTCATCCTGCGTGTAACCGACGACGGTCGGTTTGCCGGTGGTGCCCGAGGACGCGTGCACGCGCACGACGCGCTCGCGCGGCACGGCGAACATGCCGAAGGGATAGTGCGCGCGCAGGTCGGCCTTGGTCGTGAACGGAAAACGGGCGAGGTCCTCGAGGCTCCGCAAGTCATCGGGCGTGACGCCGGCGGCCGCGAAGGCCTGCCGGTAATGCGGCACGTTGGCGTGGACGTGGGCGAGCGTGGTCTTCAGGCGTGCGAACTGCAGGGCACGGATCTCGTCGATGCTCGCGACTTCGATGGATTCGCGCGGCCCCTGCCGCCCGGGTCCTAGCGCCATGGCTCAGCCTCCCGTGACCGGCTTGCCGCGCAGGCGGTAGGAGCGCCCGCGCAGCAGTGCGACCAGTTCACCCCGCTGGTTGCGCACGCCGACGTCGTAGACGCCG
Source organism: Hydrogenophaga intermedia (assembly GCA_943370145.1). Classification (GTDB taxonomy): domain Bacteria; phylum Pseudomonadota; class Gammaproteobacteria. The sequence goes on from CALRPY020000067.1 coordinate 10,177, forward strand.
AGTCGCCCGGCCTGCGACTGCTCGTGCGCCTCCGCGCACAGGGTGTCGTCGAGCTGCGCGCCCTTCAGGAACTCGGCGTCGAGGCCCGCGGCAAGCGTCATCTCGTCGTAGCTGTTGCAGGCATAGGCGAATGCCGTGTCGGCGAGCGTCACGATGAAGCCGCCATGGCACATCGCAAAGCCGTTCAGCATGTCGCGGCGGACGACCATCGTCGCGGTCGCACGGCCGGGCCCTATCCCGGCAATCTCGATGCCGAGCGCCTGGCAGGCGTGGTCGCGTTCATACATCGCGGCACGCACGCGTTCGGCTCGCGTCTGTGGATCGTCAGCTCGCTCGTTCATGTTTTCTTATTTTCGACCAAACGGTCAGTCGATTATGTTTCGTTTCGGGACACCCATCAAGCTTCCCGCACCGGCTGATGCATGAGCGTCCTGTCGGCCGGGTCTCGGGATAGCCACAGGGCACTGCGGGGAATGCCGTGGACGTGCGCTGCCCGAAGATTACTGCCGTAACGGAGACGCAGCCTTGGACTCACCGTTCTTCCCAGAATCCTCCGTGCGCTGTGGTAAAGATTCGGCTTACTGCGTCGCGGAAACGCCTTGTTTCACCCCGGAGAAGGCACTTTTCCGTGGTCCGGGGCGTGGCCACGCCTTCGGCCGCTGGCTCGGCCCCGCTCGAAAAATCGCGAGGGGAGAAAAGGTATCAGATTTGAAATCTGACACCTTTTCTCCGCGCCTTTGAACGCTCTTCGAACGCATGGATCGGCGAAAACACCGCAAGACACAGCACCAGGTGACAACCGACCCAGGTCGCCGCGCCAAGCAGGTGCAGAATCACGAAAATTTTGCACATGGTCCTGCCCGGGATTGTCTGGAAAGCCCGAGGAGCCCACGCGATGCGGACGACGGCGCAAGACAGGCGTCGCCGGACGCACCCGGCTGCCGGCCGTCAGCTGTGGATGTAATTGTGCAGCTGGCCGATCACGAACTGCTGCTCGGCGATGATCTCCTTGACGAGGTCGCCTACCGAAATCATGCCGCGCAGCCAGCCGTCGTCGACCACCGGCAGGTGGCGGACCCGCTTTTCCGTCATCACCGCCATGGCTTCCTCGACCGTCAGCCGCGATGGCGCGGTGATCACAGGGGCGGTCATGATCTCGCCGACCGTCGTCGTGCGCGACGAACGGCCCTGGAGGATGACTTTCCGCGCGTAGTCCCGCTCGGAGAGGATGCCGGCGATGCGTCCGTGTTCGAGCACCAGCAGCGCACCGATGGAGCGGGTCGCCATCAGTTCAATAGCCTCGTACACGGACGCGCTGGGCACGACGCTGAACACTTCGCGCCCCTTGATATCGAGCAGTTGACTGAGAATGGCCATAGGGGAACCTCGCAAGCTCAAGCAGGGAGTCAGGCCTGACGGGGGCGAATGGCTGTGCCGACACGCCCTCCTTGTTTCAAGGTAGTCGGGGAACGGTCGTTTGACCACCGACCGCCGCGCCCCGGCGCATGGCCACGGGGGGCGGACCGGTCGGGGGAGCGTGGGGCAGCGCCCGCCGCGGCTAGCGTGCAGTCGCGCCCGAGGGCAGGCGCGACACGAGCTGCACGAGAATCTCCGTCACATAGCGCCTGACGGTCTCGTCCGGGTGCTCGAAGCGGAGCCCGACACGGTAGAGCGGGAAGTCGTCCGAACCGAATTTCGACTGGTGCACCACGCGGGCGCGCAGGCAGAGCTCCTGGGGCGAGTCGGGGCAACTCAGCGTGATCAGCAGCGACTGGTCGACGGCAAGCTCGTCCGGCACGGTAAGCATGAGGCCATTCGCGGAAATGTCCTCGAGCGTCGCGCGGAACTCGCCGGCGTCACCGTACTCGATGTCCAGCCGCTGCACGAGCCGTGGTTCCGTGCGCCGGCTGTCCTGTATCGGGGCCTGCATCAGCGCGATCAGAATCTGCTGCAGCCGTCGCTCGTCCTCGAGATCCAGGCTCTCGAAGCGCAGCGCGTACAGGCAGTCGGGCTGTTCGCCCTCGACGCGCACGATGGTCGCGAGGATCGAAATCGAGGCCCCGTCGGCGGCGGGCAGGTGGACGCAGACCTGCTGGCCCGCCTCGCTCAGCAGCCCCTTGCACCGCACCGAAGCGCCGCCCCAGGAGATGTTCAGCGCCGTGCCGGCAAGCAGCCAGCGGCTGCCGGGCTCGGACAGCTTGACCGGGGCCGACAGACTGATGCGTGGCTGCCGGCGCAGGTCGGCGCCGCCTTGGGACGGGGCGGCCTCCGGCCGGGCCGCGAGCACCGCCATGGCCTCGGCGAACGCCGACTCCGCGGCGGACTCCAGTTCGAACGCGTTCGGCGCGCGCCGCAGTTCGGGCACGAGCGCGGCGTGGGCTGCGAGCGGCACCGCGCCGAACTTCGCGCGGTGCGAGGCGATGCCGAGGGCGAGCAGCTTGGCGCACGCAAGCAGCGTGTCGGTGTCCTGGCGCGGGTCGGCGGCATTGGCGCTCGGGGACTGCGCGATGTTTTCCACGGTTGGGCTCTCTGGCGAAGTCAGTCGGCAAACGGGCGCACGGGGGCGTGCGATCTGCATCACGTAACGGCGCGGAGCCGCCGCGCTTGACGAGAAATCTTCCCGAGCTTGCACTGCAGGCAGCCCCGCAAGCGCGTCAGCCACCCCCCAGTCGCGACTGCAGCCACCACAGCGAGGGCCAGGCGGCGAGCCAGATCCACAGGAAGCGATTGAGCCCGAACAGGCAGGCGTTCGCGGTGTGGAAGACCGCGGCGAGCACGCACGCGACGCCCAGCGCCGCGCGATCCAGCAGCGCCAGCGGAAAGATCAGTTCGAAGCCGACGATCGCGCGGGCCGCCACGCGCATCAGGCGCGGCCGCCGGGAGAGTGCCCGCAACTGCGCCGACACCGGGTAGGCCGAAAAGGCGAAGACGTCGGCCAGGGCCTGTCCGCTGCGCCAGTCCGGGTTGACCAGTTTCACCCAGCCGGCCATGAAGTAGCAGAAGACGAGTTGCGCGGCGAGATAGGCGAGGCTCGCCTCGGCGAGCAGCGTCGCCGGCGCGAGGTGCGCGCCGGCGACGCAGAACAGCAGCAGCAGGCTCATGCGGTCGGCACCGCCGTTGTAGGGACCGTCGAAGCGCCGCAGGCACAGCGCCCCCAGTGCGAGCAGCAGCACCGCCACGGGCCCGGGAAAGAGCCCGGCGGCCAACGCGACCGCGAGCAGGGCCCGGGCCGCGAACAGCCGTTGCTCCGCGGGCGGCCCGGCGAAGTGTTCGAGACTCTGCTGCAGCAGCGCGCAGCCGCCCAGCAATTCGGTCAGGCGCAGCGCCTCGCTGAAATTCATGCCGGGGCGTCCCGCGACAGCAGCGCCGGGCCGGCGACATGGACGATTTGATCGACCAGCCCTTCCTCGCCGCGGACGACGGCCCGGACCCGGAACGCCAGGCGGCAGGCCGGCGCCTGGCCTGCGGGTCCCAGTTCCCCGCGGCGGGCGGCGCGCGCGAGACGGCGACGCAGCTCCGACTCGACGAAGCCTCGCTCCCCCTCCAGCAGTCGCTCGGCGCAACGCACCACGTAGAGCGTTTCGTTGCCGACCGGGTTCCAGAACAGTCGCGCGAACATCCGCGCGGGCGCAACGCGCGACGGGCGCGGCCTGAATTCGTGCCAGACGGCGTCTGCGAGTTCCTCGCTCCCGGTGAGCAAGGCGTAGTCGACCCGCGGCGCGGGTCCTATCGCATCGAAGAAGCGCCAGGACGGCAGGAGCGCTGGCAACAAGCTGAGGATCAAGCGCACGCGCGGCCTCGCTCGCGGGCTTCAGCGACCGCCCGGCAGGGGCCGGGAGGCACGGCGCGCCCGACGCGACGGGATCGTGCGTGCCAACGGGCGGCGAGCCCCGCGCGTCGCGTGGCACCAGCCGTGGCTGGCGTTCGGGTGAGGTCTGCGGTCTGCGGCGATGTCATGTGCGGCTGCCCGGTGGCTGGCGGTGCTCGTTTCCGGCGCGAGTAAGCGGCCGCGACGGGAGGGGCCGCCGCGCCGTGCGAGTATCGGACCAGGGTGCTCGGGAAATCCTCTCGCGGCAGCGCCCGGCCGCCGGCGTCAGCCTGGCGACAAGGGGTACTCGTCCATCGCCGCGAGTTGCTCGCGCAAGGTCAGCACGTGCTCCTGCCAGTAGCGCTGGCCATTGAACCACGGGAAATGCATCGGGAACGCAGGGTCGCCCCAGCGGCGCGCGAGCCACGCGGCATAGTGCAGGATGCGCAGCGTGCGCAGCGCCTCGATCAGCGCGATCTGGCCGCGATCGAAGTCGCAGAAGTCTTCGTAGCCGTCGAGCACGACGCCGAGCTGGTGGGCTCGTTCGTCCGCGTCGCCCGCCAGCAGCATCCACAGGTCCTGCACGGCAGGGCCCATCATGCAGTCGTCGAGATCCACGAAGTGGGGGCCGGCGTCGGTCCACAAAATGTTGCCGACGTGGCAGTCACCGTGCAGCCGGATCTGACGCACCGGCCCGACCATGTCGAAGATGGCCGCGGCCTGCGTCACGGCGGCTTCGGCGGCGGCGGCGTAGGCCGGACGCAGCTCGCCGGGGATGAAGTCGCTGCCCAGCAGGAAATCGACGGACGCGCGGCCGAAGTGGGCAATGCTCAGGGACTGACGATGCCGGAAGCGCGCGGTCGCGCCGCGGGCGTGGATGCGGCCGAGGAAACGGCCGACCCAGCGCAGGGTGTCGTCGCGGTCGAGCTCCGGTGTCCGGCCCGGGCGATTCGGAAACAGGGCGAAGCGGCAGTCCGCATCGTGATGCAGGGTACGGCCCGCGGGCGCCAGCGGCGGCACGACGGGGATCTCGGCGTCGGCAAGCTCCTGCGCGAACGCGTGCTCCTCGAGAATCGCGTCGTCCGACCAGCGTCCCGCGCGGTAGAACTTCGCAATCACCGCGCCGCCGTCCTCGAGCCCCACGCGGTAGACGCGGTTCTCGTAGCTGTTCAGCGCAAGCAGGCGGCCGTTGCCGCGAAGGTCCAGCGCCTCGACGCAGTCGAGCACGCGGTCCGGTGTCAGCGTCGCGAAAGGCGCGGCTGGGTCGACGGAGGCCGGCGTGTCGGACATCGGCTCAACGTCGCCGGGCGACGAGCGGCGTGTACCAGTCGGCAACGAAGTCGACGAGAAACCAGATCGCAAACGACGCGAGGAGCCCCTCGCGACCGTAATCCCGGTAGAGCCAGTTCATCGCGAGCAGCCAGACCACGGTCTCGACCGACAGTATCGGCAGTCGCCAGGCCGGCGAGGTCCCGACCTGCGCGTCGCAGTGGGCGCAACGCACGCGCCAGAACATCAGCTTGAGCACCGGTATCGTCTGCTTGCCGCAGTTGGGACAGGCCCGGTTCAGGGCGTTCATGCCGCAGCCTCATGGTTTGTCGACAGGAGTTCCAGCGGCGCCACGGCGACGCCAGCCCGGTACACCGCGACCGCGAAGGCGAACATCCACAGCGACAAGGTGACCGTTGCCAGCCGCTCCCACGCACCGGCGTGGCTTCCCCACGCCACGGACATCACGAGGAACACCAGGGTCCAGGTGCCCGCGCCGATGCCAACCGCCGAAAGACGCTTGAGTGCCGCATACCGGTTACTGACGACGCCCCAATAGATTGCGCTCACGGTCATCAGGCCGAGCGTCGCGCCGGACGCGAACTGGTGGCGCAACTGGTCCACCGAAGGCCGGAAAGGCGCGCAGTCCGCGTCGCAGGCATGCACGCCGGCGAGCATCCGCGCGACGCCGGCAAGCGCCAGCAGCGCCGCACCGGCCAGCGCGGGCCAGTCGAACTTCGAACGCCACGCGAGCGCGAGCGCGAACGCGACGTGGAATGCACCGCTCAGGACATAGCCCGCGTATCGCATCAGGAGCTCGGTCGGGCTCTGGCGCGCAGCCAGTTGACTGATGCGGTCCTGGAATTGTTCGTAGCCTGGTACCAGCGCGCCGGCGAGCGCCATCACGCCCAGCCACACGAGGGGCGCGGCGATACCGCAGGCGAGCCCCAGCCGGACGGGCCAGTGACGGTTGGCGCCCGTGTCGCTCATGGCTGCCTGCGGGCGCGGCGGGCGGGCGCTTGGCTTTGCGGATGGGTCATGGGTTGGCGCGTCGTTCGAGGTGCGGGGAGGCTACCTGAGGGACGCGCAACGCGCCACCGCAGCAGGCCGGGACAGCCTGACACGGTGGCCGGATTACCCGCATCGACCGGCCCATCGGCGACACGCTAAAGTGACGCACCATTGATCGGCATCGAGAACCGGGAGAGCCCACTGCCATGCATCCGAACCTTCCCCTGCTGCTTGCCGCGACGCTGCTCGGCGCCTGCGCGAGCAACCAGCCGGTCGTCTACCAGGCCGATGGCGCCGCCGGCGGCGATGTCGAAGCCGCAATCGCCGACTGCAGCCGGCTGGCCGAGCAGGCCGGCGCGCGGCCAGGCGGCACCACCAGCACCACCGTCAGGCGCACGGCGGAAGGTGCCGCGGTCGGCGCGGCCACCGGTGCGGTCGGCGGCGCGATCGCGGGCAATGCCGGCGAGGGCGCGGCGATCGGCGCGGCGACCGGCGCGACGGTCAACCTCATTCGCAATCTCTTCAACGAGCCGGCGCCGAACCCGGCGTACCGCGGCTACGTCGAGCGCTGCCTGCGCGACCGCGGCTACGACGTCGTCGGCTGGCAGTGACGGGCACGCATTCATAATCAACGACACAACGGGGAGCCCCGGACCATGTGGAATTTCGAAACCGACCCGGATTTCCAGCACAAGCTCGACTGGATAGACCGGTTCGTGCGCGAGGAAATCGAACCCCTCGACTACCTCTTTCCCAAAGACGAGACCTACAACACGAAGAACGAGGCGCTGATGACGATCATGGCGCCGCTCAAGCAGGAGGTGAAAAAACAGGGCCTGTGGGCCTGCCACCTCACGCCCGCACTCGGGGGCGGCGGCTGGGGCCAGCTGCAGCTTGCGCTGATGAACGAGATCCTCGGCCGTTCGTTCTTCGCACCGACGATCTTCGGCACCGCCGCGCCGGACACCGGCAACGCCGAGATCCTCGCGCACTTCGGCACCCCCGCGCAGAAGGCGCGCTACCTGCAGCCCCTGCTCGACGGCGACATCGTGTCCTGCTTCTCGATGACCGAGCCGCAGGGTGGCGCGGACCCGAACGTCTTCACCTGCCGCGCGGACCGCGAGGGTGACGGGTGGGTGCTGCGCGGCGAGAAGTGGTTCTCCTCGAATGCGCGCTGGGCCGAGTTCCTGATCGTGATGGCGGTGACCGACGCGAACGTGCCAATCCACCGTGGCGCCTCGATGTTCGTCGTGCCGACGAACACGCCGGGCGTGCGCTTCCTGCGCAATTCCGGCATGTCATTCGAGCACCCCGAGCACGGCGCGCATGGCTACCTGCGTTTCGAGGACGTCAAACTGGGCGACAGCGACCTGCTGGGCAAGCCTGGCGAGGCCTTCAAGATCGCGCAGACCCGCCTTGGCGGTGGCCGCGTGCACCACGCGATGCGCACGGTGGGCCTCGCGCGCAGGGCCTTCGAGGCGATCTGCGAGCGCGTGCAGAGCCGGCGCACGCAGGGCAGCCTGCTCGCCGAAAAGCAGATGGTGCAGGACGCGATCGCGGAGCTGTGGCTGTCGATCGAGCAGTTCCGCCTGCTGGTGCTGCAGACCGCGTGGAAGATCGATCGCTACCAGGATTACAACAAGGTGCGCGGCGACATCGCCGCGGCGAAAGTCCTGAGCGAACGGGTGATGATCGAGGCGGCGAGCAAGGCCATCCACTTGCACGGTGCGCTCGGCGTGTCGAACGAGGTGCTGTTCGGCGAATGGCTGCTGTGGGCCCACGCACTCGGTCTCGCCGACGGCCCGACGGAGGTGCACAAGGTCACGCTCGCGAAACAGCTGCTGCGCGCACGCCCCGAGCACGTCGATGGCTTCCCCAGCCAGCACGTGCCGTCCGCTGCGGCCACCGCCCAGCTGAAATACGCGGCGGCCCTGAAGCTGCCCGGCCATCGCCGCGGCTGGATACCCGGTCCCGGCTGAGGGCTCGCCCGGTCCTGCGCCTCGCTGGCGCAGGACCGGGTGTTTTTCCCACCCCGAACAGGAGTCATGACCTGATTCAATTGGATTAGTCGATCGACGGTATCCGAGGCCCTGCACCGCTCGCTCTAGAGTCGCTGAAAACGCCACAGAGCGGCCACCTTCAGGCAACCGAGGCGCCGGGCCCTTCCAGCGCCCGAGCGGACAAAAACGATGCCCCCGACGACGCCCGCAAGCGCGACCGATCTACAGCCGCTGGAGGCCCTCGCCTTCGGCGACACGTTCCCCGGCTTCGCGCCCGAGGCCACCGAACCGCGCACGCTGCCCGCGCCGCCGTGGCGGCGGCTGGCCCATATCGGCACCGGCCACGCGCTGTACGCGGCCTTCAACTGGTGCTTCGACAACGTCCTCTACGTCTACGTGGTCTTCACGCTGGGAATGGTCACCGGCGGCGCGTTGATGACCGCCCTCTCCTGCGTCCAGTGCGCGGTGACGCTCCTCGTCTACCAACGGATGCGCATCGACTGGGTGGGCAGCGGCTGGCTCGCCGAGCTCAGGCGCAAACCGCAACGCTCGCGACTCGAAAACCTGATGGTCTGGGCGGGCAACGGGCATCCGGTCCTGCTCTTCACCCTGCTGTGCGTCTTCCAGGACCCGTTCATGGCGACCGCCTGGTTCAAGCACGGCAACTTCGAGCGCCTCACCCGCCGCGACTGGACCCTCTTCGGCGCCGCGGTACTCGTCTCCAATCTCTACTGGATCTGCGTTGCTTCGGTGATCGGGCAGGTCGCCGCGGCGGCCTGGCGCCAATTCACCGCGCTGTGGGAGGTGCTGGCATGACACCGGGAATGGGCAACAAGCACGCAAGCCTGGTCGAGGATCGGGCCCGCTTCGGCGACTATGTGTACACGCCTCTCGAAGCCGCGGTGGAGACCTTGCGCAAGCGCCGCCCCCGCCACGCGACGATGCAGACCGCGATCGGGGCGACGGTGCCGCAGGTGCTCGCCTGCGAGCGTCCGGTCGGCGTCCTGTTCCGCCAGGTCGGCACGCCCAACTACGAGACGCGCCGTGTGGCCAGGCTGTGCGCGCAGCACGGACTGCGACTGGTCATCTGGGAGTATCACGACGACCGTTTCGTCGTGCAGAACAGCGACAAGCACGCGCTGGGAAAGCTGGGTTTCTACGGCGGCATCGGGCGCAACGGCGGGCGACGCCTCGAATACGTGCGAATCTTCGACGTGGTCGAAATGAACGGGCGAAGCTTCCGCGAGATCGTCACGGCGGACGGCGAACCCCTGCTCGATTTCCATCACCGCCTGCTGGCGGCCGAGTGCCCTGAACTCGGGCCCGACGCGCTGTTCGACGGCTCGGCGTGGTTCGCCCGGCACGGTGGCTCGGCGCGCGAGTATTACGCCGCATTCGTGTCGCTGTTCCTGCGCCACGCCATCCTCTTCGAGACCTTCGTGCTGCAGGAAGAGTCGGAACGGGCGTTCACGCGCGACGTCTTCCTGCCGGCGTTCACGGGTCTGCTGGAAACGACAGGCCTGCGCCCGCTGGTGGTGCCGGCGGAGCGGGAGGACTGGGAGGGCGACGATTTCTGGGACTTCTATCCGGAGCCGCTGCGCCTGCTGCTCGGTCCCTGCCGCATCCGCGACCAGGTGGCGATGGCGAGCGGCCAGCACTGGGAAACCCCGAGCGAACGCGAAGCGCAGATCCGGCCTCCCCTGATGTCGCCGTCCCTGGTCAATCGCGCCGCGGCCACCGTCCGGCGCGTGGCCGAGGGCTGACTCAGAGACTCGCGACGCTCCGCAGGTCGGCGTCGACGCCGACCAGCCCGCGACGGGGCAGGCGGCCGCCGATCCGCAGCATCTGGCACAGGCTCGCCGCGGGCTCGGGCCGGGCGAAGTAGAAGCCCTGGCCGTAAGCGCACCCGAGCCGCTGCAATTCACTGAATTGCTCGGCGCGCTCGATCCCCTCCGCGACGACCTCGAGCCCGAGCGCCTGGGAGAGGCCCACGATGGCACGCACGAGTTCCGAGCCATCGGTGGCGCCAGCGGCGTTGCACATCCCGTCCACGAACGAACGGTCGATCTTGAGGATGTCGATCGGGAACCGGTGCACGTGGCTCAGCGACGAATAGCCGGTGCCGAAATCGTCGAGCGCGATCCGCACGCCCAGCTGCTTGAGGCGGGTCAGCCGGTCGATCGCCACCGGCACGTTGCGCATCAGCAGGCTTTCCGTGATTTCGAGCACCAGGATGCCGGGCGGCACGCCACTTTCATCGAGCACCTGCCGCACCGTCTCGACCATGTCCGTATGTTCGATCTGCCGCCCCGAGACATTCACGGCGACGTGACGCAGCTGGGACGGCTTCGACCAGCGCAACCATTCCGCAACGTGCCGGCAGGTCTGTTCGAGCATGGTCCGGCCGAGTTTCTCGATCAGGGTGCTGTCTTCGGCGATGGCGATGAACTCCCCCGGCGGGACCCAGCCCCGCACGGGGTGGCGCCAGCGCACGAGCGCCTCGAAACCGACGAGTTCCGAGCTGCGCAAATCGACGATGGGCTGGAAGAAAGGCATGAATTCGTCGCGTTCGAGCGCAGACGCCATCTCGATCTCCAGATCCACGCTCTGTTTCGCATCGGTGTACATCGAGGACTTGAAGACCCTGAAACCGCGCTTGCCGCCGTACTTGGCGCGATACATCGCGAGGTCGGCATTGCGCATGAGTTCCTGGGCGCTGACACCGGCCTCGGCACGCGCGATGCCGAGGCTGGCTGACAGGGTCAGCTGCCGGCCTTCGATGTCATAGGGCGCGGACAGCACGTCGACCAGCCGCGCGGCCAGCGCCCGCACCTGTTCGTCGCTGGTGCCGCCGGACACCATCAGGGCGAACTCGTCACCGCCAAGACGCGCGACCATGTCCTCGTCGCGGGTCGCGCGCACGAGCCTGCGGGCCGCCACGACCAGCAGCTGGTCGCCTGCCTCGTGTCCGAGGCTGTCGTTGATTTTCTTGAAATTGTCGAGGTCGACGAAAATCAGTGAAGGATAGTGGCCATCGGCGTCGGCATGCGCGAGGGCGGCCGTGAGCCGTTCGTTGAACAGGTGGCGATTCGCGAGCAGCGTCAGCGGGTCGGTGAACGCGAGCTGCTTGAGCTCGTCCTCCAGGCGCTTGCGGTCGGTGATGTCGCGCGCATTCAGCACGAGGCCGCGCACGCTCGCGTCCTCCAGCAGGTTGGAGCCGACCACCTCGAAGCACACGTATTCGCCCCGCGCATCGCGCATGCGCCATTCCACGGGACCGGTCAGGGACGGGTCCTCGGCGAGGTCCCGACAGAAGCGACGGGCGTCGAGCACGTCGCCCGGGTGCATGATTTCCGCCAGCGGCCTGCCAGCGAGCCCTTCGTCGGACAGGCCGAGCAGGCGCTCGACGGACGGCGTCACGAACCCCAGGCGCGCGCGGTCGTCCACGACCAGCACGAGATCGGAGGACTTCCTGACCAGTGATTTGTAGCGTGCCTCCGCGACGGTCAGCGCGTTCAGCGCGGACAGCTCGGCATTCTCGCGGAACGCGACGAACTGGCGCAGCACGACGAGCGCCGTGGTCACCAGGGCCGTCAAGGCAACCGAACCGTGCTGGGAGGTGAGGTTCGAGCGCACCTCCCAGAGCAACACCACGTAGACGGCGGCGACGGTGACGTACGGCAGGATGTGCGAGGGATAGTCGCGCGCGGCACCGGCGTCCGTAGCGTCCGCAGCGCCCGCGGCGCCGGCCTCGGCGGCGGCGGTGACCTGCGTCAGCGCCGCGAGGGCCATCAGGCCGAAACTCGCCAGAAAGGCGAGATCGGCAAGACCGCCGCTGACATAGGTGCTTTCGAGCGACGAGACGAGAAAGATCAGGTCCCCGGCCATCATCGCCAACCCGCTCGCGGCAATCAGCGTCAGCGGCAGCGCGAAACGCGCCGTCTGGCGCTTGAGGATGGCCGACAGCACGGCGAGCATCAGCATCAGGTCCATCATCGGATAGGCGCCGCTCACGAGCACGCCGAGCGTGCCGTGTTCGCTGTCGAGCGTCAGCCGGTGCAACAGGAAATACCACAGCAGGCCGGTGCAGGCCGCGGTCGCCAGCGCGCAGTCGAGCGCGAACTTGAGCCGCTCCCTGGTCCCGGGCAGGCGTTCGGTCAGGCAGAAAATGCCGTAGATGGCGACCGGATAGAACGCCAGGAAAAACGCGTCCGCCAGCGAAGGAAACGGCTCAATCCCGAGAATGCCCTCGTACACGTCCCACAGTCCGCTGCCGCAGAAGTAGAAAACGAAGGCCAGGGCGAGCGCGCGCCAGCCGCGCCGCTGACGCGGCTTCAGCGCGGACGGCCGGCCGGCGCGCCAGCACAACCAGGCAATGGCGGGCAGGACCGGCGTGTCGAAGCCCAGCCAGGGCATCAACTCGCCGTATTCCAGCACCGACAGCAGGGAGAGTCCGGACACGACGACCCAGACCAGCGTCGCCGCCGCGACCGTGAGCGTTGCGGGGTCGGCCCGCCAGGCGAGCGCAGGCCCGAAGGCGTGACCCCCGGACCGAAACCCTGACACACTCAGACTCTCCGCAAGCATGTGGCGACTCCCCGGCAACTGGATTGCGTTCGCGCCGCGGGCACGGCCGCGCGGGCGGGGACCGCCGGCGCGTGCCGCGACAGCGTTTCGTCCCACGCCGTGTATCGCGCGCCGGATGGCCAGCTTTAGACGCGCGTCACATCAACGCTGGCGGTTTCGAGCGATTCGAGCTGAAAAACAAGCTGGAGACGAGGTGGATGGCGCTGGTCGGACCGAGAAATCAGCTTACATAAGAAAGGATAAATTCTTGAATATCGCCTGAGGAATTTCAGGCGACGCGGCGCGGCGCGGGTGTTTCAACGTCGCGGCGGACGCCCCCCCCCCTTGCGCGGCTCAGGTCGGGCGCCATCACGTGGCCGGGTGTCCGCGCGTGCCGGGTGGCTTGCCTCGCGCGGCGCGCGGGCGGCGGGAGGCCGGCGTTCTTCCCGCGCCTCCTCGCCGAGCGCGCTCAGGTTGAAACGGAATTTGCCGAGCCGCACCTTCTTGAGATGCTGCAGCAGGTCCTTCGGCATGCCCGACGGCAGGTCGACGGTGCTGAAGTCGTCGTAGATATCGATGCGCCCGATGAAGCGGCTTTCGATGCCCGCCTCGTTGGCGATTGCGCCCACGATGTGCTTGGGCGTCGCGCCCTGGCTGTGGCCGACGTCGATGCGATACCGGACCATCTGGATCTCCGGATGGTCCTTGAGGGGCGTCGCGCGCGTGTCGATCTGCGGCACGGCTTCGCGGACGGGCGCCGGCGCGGTTTCGTGCACGCGTTCCGCGCGCGCCTCGTAAGGCTGCCCTTCCTGGCGGGGCTCGAAGGGCGGCGGCCGTCGCGGCGGGCGTTCGCCATGTTCTTCACGTGCGGGCTGCGGCCGCTCGCCGCGGTCTTCGCGCGCCACG
>CALRPY020000068.1:0-23307 GCA_943370145.1 Hydrogenophaga intermedia
CACCGCCCGTGACGATGGCGACCGCGCCGGCGAAGCTGCCCGGCTTCACCGGCGGATCCCGATGCGGCGGCCGATCCAGTCGGGCCGCGGGAGGGCCGACTGCAGCGCCTGCATGCGCTCGATCGCGGCCATCACCGCCGGCGCGAAGGGCGCGCCGCGCCGGGTCGCGAGGCTCACGTGCAGCATCAGCTGCTCCTGCGTGGCGCAGAGGTCGTCGCCGCGGTACATCTCCTGGTAGAGGTGCGCGCACTTCGCGTTGCAGTCGAGCACGCGGGAATCCACGCGCAGCTGCTCGCCGAGATGGGCCTCGTTCTGGTAGGTGATGTGCGCCTCGAGCACCATCCATGAATTCTGCGTGGCCTCGGTATAGGCCTCGCCCATGCCCGCGCACTTGAGCAGCTCCTCGCCGGCCTGATCGAAGGCGAGCGAGTAGTACGCAACGTTCATGTGCCCGTTGTAGTCCAGCCATTCGGGCAGGACTTCGAGGTGCATCGAATGGACGCCCTGGGCGTCGACGGTGTTCATCGGAAAAGACTCTCCTGAATGCGTGCGAAACGCCCACCGTCCTGCAGTGAGCCCTGGTATGCAGCGAGCTGGTCGGCGACGGCGCCCAGCGCGTCGATGCGGCTGCGCGTCGGCGGATGCGTCGCGAACAGCAGCTGCGTGCGCGGCTCGGCGGCACCGATCGAATCGAGCGTCGTCAGCAGGTAGACGAGGCCGAGCGGGTCATAACCCGCGCGCGCCGCGATGACCATGCCCGCGCGGTCCGCGCCGTACTCGTCGCCCTGGTCGAGCCCGCTGCCGTAGAGGTTCATGCCGGTGTCGAGCAGGGCCTGGGTCACGAGCGGGTTCTTCGCCATGTACTGCGATGCCATTTCACTGGCGACGTCGGCCGCAAGCCGCGCCCGCGCGCGGTGCATGATGGCGCGGACGTGATGCTTCTGCACGACGTGCGAAATCTCGTGCGCGAGCACGCCCGCGAGCTCGTTCTCGTCGCGCATCAGGCGCACGAGGCCGGCCGTCACGATCACGCTGCCGCCCGGCGTCGCGAACGCGCCGACAGCGTCGGTGTCGACGACCGCGAAATGCCACGGCAGGTCGGGCCGCTCGGTGTGCAGGGTCAGCCAGCGGCCGACCTGGTTCACGTAGCCCTGCAGCGCCGGGTCGGCGACCGGAGGCACCGTGCCGAGGATACGCGCGGCGAGATCGCGGCCGAGACCGATCTCCTCGTGCACCGGCATTTCCTGCGTGGCTGCGGACAGCTTCTGGCCGGTCTCCAGCACCTTGTTGACGTCGAGGTTCTGCAGCATGCCGCCGAGGTCTAGCGCGCCCGCGGGTGCCGCCACCAGCATCGCGCAGAGCCAGAGCGCGACACAGCGCCTCATCGCGGCGCCCCCGCCGCGGCGGTCGGCGGCGCCGTCACGTACATGATGCGCTGGGGCACCAGGCCGCCGGCGAAGGCGAAGGCCTGCGCCTGCGCGGGCATCACGCCGTAGCGCTCGATGTCGGCGTAGGCCTGGTAGTTCGGGGCGGCGGCGCTCAGTTCGGCGCCGGTGAGCCCGCGGATGCCGATGGTCGCGTTCGATCCCGCATAACCCGTCTGCCGCGAGTTGAAGCCGGCGAGCAGGCCGCTGACCGAGCGCGAGAAGGCCGAGAAGGCGCCGCCCGTGGATTGCGGCTGGGCCGTCGCGGTCGCCGCCGGCCGCGCCATGCCGCCGAGCCGCAGTTCGGTCAGCGGCAGCCAGCCGGCGGGCCCGGCCGTGCCGGCCGGCGGCCGGATGCGCAGCCACAGGCGGCGGCGCTCGTAGACATCGACCGCGGCATTCGCGGGCAGCGTGCCGAGCGGTCTCCCGCTGCGGTCCGGAAAATCGAGCACCGACGCCGGACGGATCGTGAGCCCGCGTTCGATCGGCAGTTCGTCGGCGGCGCGCGCGACACCCGCGAGCAATGCCCCGACCAGCAGTGCGGCGAATTTCATGCATCCTCCATGTGAATGAGGTTTCGACGGCGGTCCGCGAAGGGCAGGTCCGCCCCTGGCGCATTGTGCTTTGCAACAAGCATTTTCGGCGAAATTCCCCGCGTTTTCACGCTTCGCGCGCAGGCACCCTTCGGGCTACACTCCGGCGCATCTGCACTGCCGACGCCCCGCCGCAGCCCCCGTGCCGGTCGGCACCACGCAGCTGATTGCCGCAACCCCGGCCGCCAGGCCGGGACCAGAGCTCACGATAATTGAAGAGGAACGCCTAATGGAAATCGGTTTGGTTCAGGTCATGCAGAGCTTCATGTTCGATGGCATCACCGACGCGGAGGTCTACGACCAGGAACTGCGTTGCGCCATCCTCGCCGACGAACTCGGCTACGACCACGTGTGGACCGTCGAGCATCATTTCGAGGACTACTCGTTCTGCCCGGACAATTTCGTCTACCTCGCGCACGTCGCGGCGAAGACCAGCCGCATCAAGGTCGCGACCGGCGCCTGCATCATCCCCTGGAACGCCCAGCCGCTGCGCGTCGCCGAGAAGGCCGCGCTGCTCGACCAGCTCGCGCCGGGCCGCTTCATCTTCGGCATGGGCCGCGGCCTCGCCCGCCGCGAATTCAGCCAGTTCGGCGTTTCGATGGACGAGTCGCGCGAGCGTTTCGACGAGGCCTCGCCGCTGATCCTCGAGGCCCTCGAGACCGGCTGGTTCCCGGAACACGACGGCAAGTACTACCGGCAGCCCAAGGCGCCGCTGCGTCCGGAGCCGAGGTCCAGGGAGTGGCGCAAGACCCGCGTCACCCAGGTGGCGATGAGCCCCGATTCCGCCGAGCAGGCCGCGAGGCTCGGCGTGCAGATGATGGCGTTCAACTACAAGGCGCCCGACAAGCAGAAGCAGGAGCTCGACGACTACGCCGCGCTGTTCCGCAAGCTGCACGGCGCCGACCCGCGTCCGCCGCTGCTGACGGAGATGACTATCGTCGACCACGACGCGAAGCGCGCGCGCGAGAACGCCGAGAAGTACGTCGCCGGTTACTGCGCGTCCGTGCTGCATCATTACGAGATGCTGGGCGAGCACTACAGCGATGCGAAGGGCTACAAGGCCTATGCGGACGCGGCGGAGATGATGCGCGCGGCCGGCAAGGAAGGAATCATGAAGGCCTACGTCGAACAGCAGATCTGGGGCACGCCCGACCAGATGCTGCGCAAGTTCGAGGAGCGCTGGAACTACTTCGGCCCCTACGGCGTGCTCTGCTGCTTCCGCTTCGCTGGCACGCCGATGGACGTCGTCGAGCGCAGCATGAAGCTGTTCGCGACCGAGGTGGCGCCGGTGCTGCGCCAGTGGTCGAAGGAGAACCCGCCGAAGCTGGCCTCCGCCGCAGCCTGAAGCACCGTCGGCGCGCGATGGCGGGGGGCGCAAGCCCCTCGCCGGATGTTTCCACACCGGGTGGCCTGCGCGGCGGCCGGCAACCCGGCCCTCACCGGTTCAACACGAATGCCTTGATGGCCTCGGTGCCGAACACGGCAGCGGCGATGAGCACGCCGAGGATGTAGATCGCCGACAGCACCGTCAGCCCGACCCCCACCCACAGCAGCACCCCGTCGTCCTCGAGTTCCGCCATGCAGACGACGATGATGCCGAGCGCCGGCAACGCGTTGTTGAACGGCATCCCCATCAAGGGCAGCGCCATCAGGAGGCCCAGGGAGATGATGAGGAAGCCGCGCAGGCGCGCACCGTTGCGGCCGTCGACCCACACGCGGTAGCGCGGCCGGCAGAACCTGCCGCAGAAGCCCACGAGCCTGGCGCAGGTGCCGAGCAACGCGTGCCAGATCTTCGGCGACATCTCGACCGCCCTCACCCGCTGCGGCAGGCTGGGCGTGACGTCGCCGCGCACCATCTGCCACGCAACCGCCGCGAGCGTGAGGCCGCCGACGGTCGCCAGCGGGCCAAGACTGACCGGTGTCAGGAATGGCAGGCTCAGGATGATGCAGAGCAGGGAGAACGACGAACCGCCGAGGCCGTCGGCAACCTCGCCGAGGGTCAGCGGTTGCGCGGCGGCGCGTTCGGCGAAGCGATTCAGGGTATCGAGGAGTTCAGCGCGGGAAGTCACTGCGGCATGATACTGCCGTTTGCGTGCGCTGCGACATCACGACGGTATTACAGCGCGTGAACATCGTTTCCGGATCCAATCATCAACGCGGCGCCTGCCGCCGCGTGGAGCACTTTGCATGACAGACCTCCTGGCAGGAATCAGGGTTCTCGACTTCGGCCGTTATATCGCCGGTCCCTACTGCTCGGCGCTGCTGGGCGATCTGGGCGCGGACGTGATCCGCATCGAGCGGCGTGAGGGCGGGGAAGACCGGTGGATCCAGCCGGTCGCGGACGATGGCGCCGGAGCGCTGTATCTCGTGATGAACCGCAACAAGCGGGGCATGACGCTCGATCCCGCGCACGCGGAAGGCCGCACGGTCGTGCGTCGGCTCGTCGCGACCGCCGACGTGGTGGTGGCGAATCTGCCGCCGGAAGTGCTGAAGTCCCTGGGCCTCGATCTGGACTCGCTGCGTACGATCAAGCCCGACATCATCCTGACCACCGCGACCGCCTTCGGCGCCGGCGGCCCGATGAGCGGACGCCATGGCTTCGATGGCATCGGCCAGGCGATGTGCGGCTCGGCCTACCTCACCGGCAATCCGGACGACCCGATGCGGGCAGCGGTGAACTGGGTGGATTTCGGCACGGGTTCGCTTGCCGCATTCGGCACCCTGGCGGCCCTGATGGCACGTGGCAAGACCGGTCGGGGCCAGCAGGTCGAGACGGCGCTGCTCCGCACCGCCCTGGCCTTCAACAACCCCGCGCTGGTCGAGCAGGCCATTGCGGCGCCGGACCGCGTCGCGACCCGCAACCTGGGCGTGGTGTCGGCGCCATCGGACGTCTTTCGCACCCGCGACGGCTGGGTCATGGTGTCCTGTGTCGGCACGCCGATGTTCAGGCGCTGGGCGAAACTCGTCGGTGCGACGGACTGGCTGGACGATCCGCGCTTCGCCGATGACGCGGCGCGTGCGCGTCATGGCGCGCTGGTATCCGAACGGATGGGCGCGTGGCTGGCCGGGCGGAGCAGCGAGGAGGTGCTCGCGATACTGGAAACGGCGATGATCCCGGCCGCGCCAATCCTCTCGCCGCAGGGCGCGCTGGACCATCCCCACATCAAGGCCGCCGGCCTGCTCGAGGAGCGCCCCTACGGCGGCATGGCCGGCACCGCGCCGCTTGCGCCGACACCTGTGCAGCTGTCGGAAACGCCGGCCGGGTTCCGCCGGCCCGCGCCGACGCTGGGCGAGCACACCGACGAAATCCTCGCCGAACTTGGCTACGACACGGCGCAGGTCGCGGCCTTGCGGGCGGGCAAGGCGATCTGATCGCGCGCCGGCGGGGCGCCCGGCGGACCGGATCCTCAGATACCGAGATTGCCGAGACTCACCATGACGTCGTTGAGGATGGCCGTGAGCCGCGGATGTTCGACCTCGAACTCGCGGATATGCGCTTCGAGGCGTTCGCGCAGCCCCGTGTCGTGCGCTTCCGGCCCGGCAAGCGCCTGATCGAGATCGGACAACAGCGGGCCCATGTGGGAAAGCGCACCCGGGTCGCCCGACTGCGCGCGCTTGAGCTCCTCGCGCAGCAGGCTGACCAGTTGTTTGAGATCGTGCTGTGACATGGCGGCGACTCCGGCTACCGGCATTGATTCATGCGCGAAGTGTAGCGGGAAAGGCGACTCGCGCGCCGATCGGGATCAAGCGGCGACCGGCTTCGCCCACGCGCCGACTCCGGCCTCGCACCACTGCCCCGCTTCCTGGCTGTCGAGCCAGTCGAGGAGCTGCTTGACGGCCGCGCCGCGAATGAGCGAGCCGTGTTGCTGACAGATCTGTTGCGGCGCCAGCGCGCGCAGGCGCGCGACCCATCAGCGCAGCGCTGGCGGTCGACGGCATCCCGGGAACAGGCGAGTCATCTCGATCAGGTGAGCGCGCAAATCCTCGAGCACGCCGCGCACGGCGCCATCCAACGGGCGACAGGGGAAAGGCGATGGCGGGTCACAGCCGCAGGCGGGCGCCGCTTTTTGAAAATCGATTGAATCGTTATTCGATTTGTCCGCAGTTTGATGCGGCAATATTCGATTATGCTTGGCTATGTTCCCCGCCTAGCATGTTCGGACCGGATGCCCCGGGGCATCCATCGGCCAGGATCAGGAGTCATGACCATGCGCCATCTGAACTACAGCCACCTGCTCTATTTCTGGACCGTTGCGCGGGAGGGAAGCATCGCGAAGGCGTCCTCCGTACTGCACCTGACGCCGCAGACCATCAGCGGACAGCTGAAACTGCTCGACGAATCGATTGGTGATCGCCTGTTCGTGCGCGCCGGACGCAGGCTGGTGCTGTCGGACCTCGGCAAGGTCGTCTACCAGTACGCCGACGAGATCTTCTCGCTGGGCGCCGAGCTCGCGCATGTGGCGCGAGGCAAGGCGCCAGGCATGCCGCTGGTGCTGAACGTCGGCATCGTGGATTCGATTCCCAAGCTCGTGACCTACCGCGTGCTCGAACCGGCCCTGAAGCTGGACGAGAAACTGCGCCTCAACTGCCACGAGGCAACCCTCGAGAAGCTGCTGTCGGACCTCGCGGTGCACAGGCTCGACCTCGTCCTGTCCGACCGGCCGGTGCCGCCAGGCCTGAACGTGCGCGCCTACCATCACCTGCTCGGCGCCAGCGGCGTGACCATGTTCGCCGCACCGGCACTCGCCGCCAGCCTCGGCGGGCGCTTTCCGGAGAATCTGAAGGATGCGCCCTTCCTGATGCCGGCGAACACGCCGGCGCTGCGCAGCCAACTCGAGGAGTGGTTCGACGCGAACGATCTCTCGCCGCTGATCGTCGGTGAATTCGACGACAGCGCCCTGCTCAAGTCCTTCGGTCAGGCTGGCGTCGGCGTCTTCGTGGGTCCGAGCGCGCTGGAGGCGGAGATCTGTGGCATGTACCACGTGGTGGCGCTGGGGCAGGTGCCCAACGTCGAGGAGCGCTTCTACGCGATCTCCCCGGAACGGAAGCTCAAGCACCCGGCCATCGTCGCCATAACCGAGCGGGCGCGCGAAACCATATTCCGGCCCCAGGCCGATGCCGGCTGAAGGCGCGCAGCGCCGGCGTCAATCGGGGGTGCCGGACAGATAGTGGCGCCGCGCCGCGCGGCGGGAGGTGTTCAATTGACGCTGCGCCTCCCGCTGGGCCCGGGCAAAGGCCTGCGTGACCGCCAGCGTACCGTCGGGGTGTCGGGTTTCGATGTTCAACACGCAACCCGCCTTGCGCAAGCGCACCGTGAGCCGGCATTCGATATCGTTGTCAGGCGTCGCGCCGGCATCGCCGGCCAGCAGTTCAACCCGCACGCTGGCGACGTCCTCGCCCAGCCCGAGCAGGGTCAGGTGATGCAGTCGCTCGACGGTTTCGTGCCAAACGAGGCTTTCGGGCAGATTGCCCGTGTCCACCAGTAGACCAGGTGTTGCGGTATAAGGCCGCCGGGATCCCATCACGCTCTCCTTCCGCCTCGCGTCAAGCCGGCTGAAGCAGGGGAGCCGGCACGTTCGGTGGCAGCACCACGGGCTGCATTCGTGGGTGAGCGTACGCCGCCCGGAGGGCAAACGGGATTCGAAAAATACGCGAGCTCAGTTCGATGCGGTCGATGCGCGAACCGTCGCAGGTCGCGAACGGTCGGTGCGGGAAAGAAGGAATGGACGGCGGCCCGGGCGGGCCGCCGTCCGTCAACGGCTCAGGCGACGCGCTGGACGCGCGCCTGCGGCAGCAGCCGACCGCGACGGAAGTTGTCCGCCGACACGGTTTCCGGGCTGAAGCGCTCTTCGAGGAGGGCAAGGCAACGCATGACATCGGCGTCGCCGCACATGAACACGTCGATCGCGGCATAGCCGGCTTCCGGCCAGGTGTGGATCGTGATGTGGCTCTCGGCCAGCACCGTCACGCCGCTGACACCCGCGCCGTCACCGAAGTGGTGATAGTGCGAATGAAGGATCGTCGCCCCTGCCGCACGTGCACCGTCTTCGAGGGCACGGCAGATATATTCGGGTTCCATCAGGTGGTCGGCACCCCAGAACTCGATCAGCAGGTGATCGCCGGCGTAGCGCTCGCCGTCGTCGCCGAACTTGAAGTGGTCAAGCTGTTCAGTCATGCCAACCCCCCTGTATTTTCCTGCATCCAACGTGGTAACACGAAGCTCGCGACATGCAGCTCCGGTGTGTAATGCCGGGTGGTCATGCCTGATTTTTCAAAGCGGGCACGCACCGTTTCCAGCTGTGGCGTCATCACCGCCACATCATCGCTGGCATAACCCAGCGCCATGTTGCCGCCGTAGTAGGTCGGCACCGCTATCGCGTAGCAGCGCGCCAGCAGGCCGAGGCTGCGCAGCAGCTTCATGCTGCCCTTCGCCTCCTCCGGCTGCAGGAACGGCACCCCGTCCTGCAGGGCGAGCACGCCGCCCGGGTTCAGGGCGCTCCGGCACAGGTGGTAGAAGGTCTCCGAGAAGAGGACCTCCGCCGCACCGACCGGATCCGTCGAATCGACGAGTATCACGTCGTAACGGTTCTTTTCGCGCTTGATGAACTCGAAGGCGTCCTCGATGACCAGCGACGCGCGGGGGTCCGCGTAGATCCTGCCCGCGTCGTTCAGCGTCGGCATGTGCTCGATGCAGTAGTCGACGACCGTGCGGTCGATTTCGACCATGTCGACGTGCTCGATGTCGTGCTTGAGCACTTCGCGCAGGATGCCGCCGTCACCACCGCCGACGATCATCACGCGACGCGGGTTCGCACAACCGAACATCGGCACGTGCGTCAGCATCTCGTGATAGACGAATTCGTCAGCCTCGGTGGTCTGGATGATGCCGTCCAGCACGAGCACCTTGCCCCAGCGTTTGGTGGCGTAGATGTCGACCTTCTGGTACGGCGTCTGCCCCTGGAAGAGCAGCGCATCCGCGGTGAAGCCCTGGAAAATCTCGTTCCCGTAAAGGGTTTCCTGTACCCGCAGCCCCACCGTAGTCAAACCGCCTTGGCGAGGGCGGGCGCGAAGCGGCCGCGTTCGAGCACGGTGCTTTCAACCGTCTCCGGCTGGAAGTACTTGCGGCAAACGTTGATCGCGACTTCGTTGTCGAAGCGCGCGCAGGAAAAGATATCGATGTAGATCTGGCCCTTGTTCTCGGCGAAGTGGGCGCAGATGTTCGAGGTTTCGATCAACTGCAGCAGGGTGTAACCCGCAGCGTCGAAGGAGTGCGTGGCGAAGTGTTCCAGGATCGGTTCGCCGTACGCCTTCATCTTGATGGCGTCGACCAGTTCAAGGACCCAGGCACGGATGTTGTCCGCGCTCGTGAGGAGGTTGCGCGGGCAGCCCGCGAGATCGAGAACCAGGTGTTGACCCCAGATCGGTGCTTCATCATGCATCTGCAGAAATCCTCGCAGTTAAATTGCCGTCGAATACAGCCAAAAACAACCGCGAGCAGGGCACCCTCCGCAAAGGCGCCCGGTTTCTGAAAATGGCGCTATGCTCGGAGAGCCCTCCTCGACATCGAATATGTGTTCTTAACAGAACAACTCACAAAGCCTCCGGGCCGTTGCGGAGCGCGCAATGTACTCTTTTCGGACGTGATTGCAAGAATTTTTTGGACCTTCCCGGCGCGATGACGACAGGTGCGTGAGACACACCCGCCGCGGCGCCGAATGGCGCTCAAGGCGGGACGACAGGCAGCCCGAGCCGCTCGCACAGCCATGGCAGCCGGGATGCCAGTGCCGCGCTGAAGCCGCCGAAGTCGTAATGGTCGACCCCTTCAATCAGATCGCAGGCCGCGTCGACGCCACGCTCGCGCAGGCACTCGAGCGCCGCCGCGGTGACGGCGGACGGGAACAGCCTGTCCGCAGTCGAATTCAGCGCGCGCACGGGGGTGTTCCCGGGCGCCGCCTGCGGGGGCGGCCCCGCCAGCGGCACGGCCGCGGCGAAGTGCCCCGGCGCCTGGGACAGCAGATGCCAGGTGCCGATGGCGCCGAGACTGTAGCCGGTCACCACCCGCCGCGTGGGCGCGCAGGCATAGCCCTGTTCGACGACCCGGGCCACTTCGAAGGCGTTGCGCGTGTTGGCAGGCGTCGTCCAGTCGCCGCCGACCGACACCGGCGCGACCATCACGGCCCCGAGCGCGCGCCAGGCGGGGAGCAGCAGGTGCTCGAGCAGGGGCCTGCCGTAGTAACCGTGGGGTTCACCGCCGTAGTGCAGGCACAGCACCAGCGGCGCGGCGCGGAGCGCGCCGGGCGGCAGCGCGATCGTGCAGCGCACCCGACAGCCGCGTGACAGCTCGAGTTCGCGATCGTGCAGCCCCGGTTGGGCTGGCAGGTCGGGGTTCACGGCACGGCGCTCAGGCGAGCCCCGAGGGACGTTTCTGCAGCTTGCGTTGCAGGGTGCGGCGGTGCAGGCCGAGGCGCTTCGCCGCCGCCGAGATGTTGCCTTCGCATTCGTTCAGCACTTTCTGGATGTATTCCCACTCGAGCCTGCCCAGCGGGGTCGGCGCCGCCGCGATCCCGGGCGCCGCCGCCCCCGGCTGGTGGCCGAAGGCGGCAATGATTTCGTCGACGTCGGCAGGTTTCGTGAGGTACTGGTGCGCGCCGAGCTTCACCGCGTCGACCGCCGTCGCGATGCTTGCGTAGCCGGTCAGCACGACGATGCACAGGCCGGGACTCACCGCCAGCAATCGCGGAATCAGTTGCAGGCCACTGCCGTCCGGCATGCGCAGGTCCAGCACCGCGTGGGTGCAGGGCTGCGCCGCGGCGCCGGCCAGCGCCGCCTCAGCGGTGTCGGCGCTGACGGTTTCGTAGCCTCGACGCTGGAAGGCCTGCGCCATCACCTGCAGCAGCACGAGATCATCATCGACGAGCAGGATGCGCGGATTCACGATGCGGTGGTCTGCAGCGAAGCGAAGGGAATCTCGATGTGGACCTCGGTGCCGCCCCCGGCCGGCGTCCGGAAGTCGACATGGCCGCCGAGACGCTGGATCACGCTGTGCGCCAGGTAGAGCCCGATTCCGAGGCCGCGGTCGCCCTTGGTCGTGACGATGCGCCGCCCGACCTGGCCGCGCAGCTTGTCATTGATGCCAGGACCGTCATCCCGGACATCGAGCCACATTGCGCGCTGGTCCCAGGCGCCGTGCACGTCGACCCGGATGGTCGAAGCGTCGGCGGCATTGTTCAGCACGTTGGACAAAGCCTGCTGCAGGGTGCGATCGGCGACGATCGTCGGCGCCGGCCGCGAGCCTTCGAGCGCGATCCTGATGTCGACCTCGGGCTGCTCCGACTGCCAGGCGTGCAGCAGCCGGTCGAGGAACTCGTCTGCCGTCACCGGTCGTCCGCTGTCGGCCGGCAGCTGCCCCGCATCCGCCGCGAGGCGCGCGAGGCTCGCCTTGCAGCGCTGGATCTGCTCACGCAAGAGGGAGATCGACTGGCGCAGCGGCGGCTGTGACGCGAGATCGGTTTCGAGATCCTTGGCCAGGATCGCCATCGTCGCGAGCGGGGTGCCCAGTTCGTGCGCCGTACCGGCCGCGAGCGTGCCGAGCGCGATGACCCGCTCGGCCTCGAGCGCCTGCTCGCGGGCCCGGGCGAGCGCGAGGTCATGTTCGCGCAGGGTGCGCGCAATCCGGGCGACGAAATAGGCGATGCAGACCGCGCTGAGGACGAAGCCGTACCACATGCCCCACAGGTGCAGCTCGACGCCGTGCGCATGCGCGCCAGCGCGCATGTCGTGGTTCGCGATCGGCACGTTGAAGAACATCAGCAGCGTGTAGCAGGCGATCGCGGCCACCGCGATGCCGAGCGACGCGCGCATCGGCAGCGTCGCCGCCGCGAACACGATGGGCAGGAGGAACAGGGAGATGAACGGGTTCACCGAGCCGCCGCTGAAATAGATGAGCACCGTCAGCGCGGTCAGGTCGGCGGCGCACTGGCGCACCAGCTCGGCGGTGCCCGGGGCGCCCCCGAGCCGCAGGCGGCGCCAGGACCAGGCCGTGTAGCAGGCCATCGCGGCGAACACCGTCAGGACGATCGGCCAGGGCACGGCGAGGTTGAAGCGCGCGCCGATGAACGCGAGGCCCAGGGCCTGGGCGCCGATGATCAGCAGGCGTAACTGCAGCAGGTATTTGAGGAGCGTCTGCACGGCCGGCCCTGGACGGGGAGGTGCGCGATTATAGCCCCCACGCGGCCGTGGCCTGCTGCGACAAAAGGGCGCAGCCTGCGCGCCCCGGCGCGGCAGGCGCGCCCGTCGCGTTCAGGCCTTCAGCGCGGCCAGCACGGCTTCCGGATGAGTCTCCGCCTTCGCGACCCGGGCCCAGTGCTTGCGCACCTTGCCATCGGCGCCGATCCAGACCGTGGAGCGGATGACGCCCATCGTCTTCTTGCCGTACATGGTTTTCTCGCCATAGGCGCCGTACTTCTCCATGACCTTGCGGTCCGGGTCGGACAGCAGGATGAAGGGCAGCGAGTATTTCTCGACGAACTTCGTGTGCGAGGCCGCGTCGTCGGGCGAGATGCCGATCACGACGACGCCCCGCTGCTCGAGTTCGCGCCAGTTGTCGCGAAAACCGCAGGCCTCCTTCGTGCAACCCGGGGTATCGTCCTTCGGGTAGAAGTAGACGACGACATCCTTGCCCTTGAAATCCGCCAGCGAAACCTTGTTGCCACCGGCATCCGTCAACGTGAACGCCGGCGCGGCCTTGCCTTCTTCTATCGCCATGTCTTGGTATCCTGCTGCTCTGGCGGATTACTCGCTGGACCGCGAGCGCCGCATGTTCGTGATCAATTCCTCGTCCATGTTCGCCGGCACGACTTCCTCGGCATCGGCGCTGTCGTAGATTTCGAGGCCGTCGCCCTGCCGGAACATCCGCTTCCCGTCGCGCGGAAAATCGGCCAGGTCGACCTCGGTACGACTGCCCCCCATCAGGCAGATCAGGCTCTTCTGGAACGGGTTGCGCAGCTGGTGGGGCGCGGTCGGCGCGGGAAAGCCGGCGAAGTCGCCCGGCCCGAGCAGGTGTTCGGTCTCCTCGATCTCGAGCACCCCCTGCCCCTGCAGCACGTAGATCCATTCCTCCTCGCAGGTGTGCGAGTGATAGAGCGAGGCGACCGTGCCCGACGCGAGGCGCACGACGCGGATGCGGCTGTGCTTCAGGCCGACCATCTGATCGAGATTCGCGCCGGCGACGATGCTGCCGGGATTCCACGGATAGGTGATCGAGTGACGAAACTCGAAGGCCTTCTCGGCGCGCACGATGTGGTTTTTTTCGTCCTTGCTCATCGGGATCCCGGCTGGATGACGGCGGCGGCGTGGTCGGCGGCAGTGTAGCACCACGCCGACGTGGCGGTCGGCGGGCCGGGGTTTTCAATTAAAATGCGGCAAGTCCACCGCAGTCGAGCCAGCCCGTGCGCGTCATCGTCACCCCGGTCACCCTGTTCCAGCAGAACTGTTCGCTGCTGTGGTGCGAGAGCACCCGGCGCGGCGCCATCGTGGATCCCGGCGGCGACACCAATCAGGTGCTCGCCGCGGCCGCGCGCGAGGGCGTGACGATCGAGAAGCTCCTGGTCACCCACGCGCATATCGATCACGCCGGCGCCGCGGCCGCCCTCGCCCGCGAACTCGGCGTGCCGATTGAGGGGCCGCACCGCGACGACCAGTTCTGGATCGACCTGCTGCCGGAACAGGGCGCCCGCTACGGCTTCCCGCCCGCCGAGCGCTTCGAGCCGTCACGCTGGCTCGAGCATGGCGACACGGTGACGGTCGGCGAGCTGACGCTCGACGTCGTGCACTGCCCCGGCCACACGCCGGGCCACGTGGTGTTCCACCACGCGCCGAGCCGCATCGCGCTGGTCGGCGACGTGCTGTTCCAGGGGTCGATCGGGCGCACGGATTTCCCGCGCGGGGACCACGCGACGCTGCTCGCGTCGATCCGCAATCGCCTGTGGCCGCTGGGTGACGATGTCACGTTCGTGCCCGGGCACGGGCCACTGTCGACCTTCGGCGACGAGCGCCGTTCAAATCCCTTCGTCGGTGACCGCGCGCCTGCTTGAGCCACGCGCCGACTTCAGGTTTCGCGCAGCCTGCCGCTGGACATGCCGACCACCTACCTGTGTGACGATCGATGCAAGCCCAGACCATTGCCGACCGCGGGACGCCCGCCCCCGAACTCCCGCCCGACCTTGCCCGCCTGCGCAAGCTCCTGCCCCTGCGCCACCTCAGCGACGCCGAGTTCGGCGCACTCGCGGCCCACGTTGAAGTGGAAGCCCGCGCGCCCGGCCAGGCCCTGTTCCACTGTCCGGAGGACGACGGCTGGCTGTTCTACCTGCTGGATGGCGAACTGGTCGTCACCGACGGCACCAACGATGAATTCACGGTGAAGGCCGGCAGCATCGAGGCGCTGCATCCCCTGTCGCCACACCCCAAGGCGCGGGTCAGTGCCCGGGCGTCGACCCCGCTGCGCTTCGTGCGCCTGCCGGCCCATCTGCTGGGCAGCCCGCAGCGCACCAACACCAGCGGGATCCAGGTCGAGGAGATCCTCGAAGAGGACGACGGCATCGACCACAAGCTGCTGTTCGCGATCTTCCACGGCCTGCAGGAGGGCAGGCTCGAACTGCCGACCCTGCCCGACATCGCGCTGAAGATCCGCACCGCGGTCGCGGATCCGCGCAAGGGGGCCAACGAGGTCGCGCAGCTGATCACCATCGACCCGGCGCTCGCGAGCTACTGCATCCGCATCGCGAACAGCGCGGCCTATGGCAGTCGCGAGCCCGTCGCCGACGTGCGCGAGGCGGTGATGCGCATGGGACTCGACGCGACGCGCGACTTCGTGCTCGCCTATTCGGTGCGCAACCTGTTCAAGAGCAACGACCCCCGCGCGCTGGCCTTGATGAAGGGCGCATGGTCACACTGCGCGAGCATCGGTTCGGCCTGTCACGTGATTGCGCGGCGGGTCAGCAGGCTCAACCCGGAACAGGCACTGCTCGCGGGCCTGCTTCACGACATCGGCGTGATGGTGCTGATCTCGCAGCTTGCGGTCTGGCCGCACGTCTTCGACAACACGCCAACGCTGGCCGCGGTGCTGAAGGACCTCAAGCACCAGGTGACCGCGATGGTGTTGCGCGCGTGGAAGCTGCCGGAAGAGGTGGTCGGCGCGGTGTTTTCCGCCGAGGAATGGACGCGCGGGGCGCCGGAGCAGTTCAAGCTTGCGGATGTCCTGCTGCTCGCGCACTGGCACCAGCAGGCGCCGCACGTGCTGTGGGCGGATGCCATCCCGAACTCGAACATCCCGCTGCTCGCGAAGCTGCCGCCGGACGCGCTGACTCAAAACGGCCGCCTGCAGGTGGTGCAGGAAGCGGCGGGAGAACTGGCGAAGATGCGCGCGCTGCTCGGCGGCTGAGCCGCCGGGCCGGCACGCGGCCGTCTACTCGATGACGGCCAGGAGATCCTTCGCGTCGACCTGCTGGCCGACCTGTACGTTCAGTGACTGCACGGTGCCATCGACTTCGGCACGGATGGCAGTCTGCATCTTCATCGCCTCGAGCGTCATCAGCGCGTCACCGCGTGTGACGATATCGCCGACCTTCACCGAAATCTGCGAAATCATGCCCGGCATCGGCGCGCCCAGGTGGCGCGGATTGTCGCGTTCGGCCTTCGGCTGCGGCGTGCGCTGCTGGATATGGGTACGGTCTTCGACCTTGATGGGGCGCGGCTGCCCGTTCAGCTCGAAGAACACCGTCCGGTGGTTGTCGTCATGGAGTTCGCTGGTGCCGACATAGCGCACGATGCTGCCCCTGCCCTTCGCCAACGTGACGTTGATCTCCTGCCCGGCCGGCAGGCCGTAGAAGAAGGTCGGTGTCGGCAGTGGCGTGAGGTCGCCGAATTCGCGCTGTGCCTGCGCATACTCGGTGAACACCTTCGGGTACATCAGGTAGGACGCGAACTCGGCGTCAGAGATCGGGCGCTCCGCCTTGCGCTCGGCGAGCTTGCGTTCGGCATCGAGATCGACGGGCGGCAGCACGGCCCCCGGCCGTTCGGTCAACGGCGGGACGCTGGCGAGGATCTTGGCCTGCAGCGCCGGCGGGAAGCCGCCGTAAGGCTGGCCGAGGTCCCCCCTGAAGAAGGACACCACCGATTCAGGGAACGCGATGTCGGTCGCCGGATCCTCGATGTCCTGCCGCGTCAGCCCGCTGGTGACCATCATCAGCGCCATGTCGCCGACGACCTTGGAGCTCGGCGTGACCTTGACGATGTCGCCGAACATGTCGTTGACCTCGGCATAGGCGTGCGCGACCTCGGGCCAGCGCGGTGCCGAAATGCCGAGCGAGAGCGCCTGCTCGCGCAGGTTCGTGTACTGGCCGCCCGGCATGCCGTGTACATAGACTTCGGACGCGCCGGAACGGATATCGCTCTCGAAGGCCGTGTAGCAGCCGCGGACCAGCTCCCAGTAGCTGGACAGCTCGCGGATGGCGACCGGATCGAGGCCGGTGTCGCGCGGGCCGAAGCGCAGGGCTTCGACCAGCGAGCCCAGGTTCGGCTGCGACGTCAGGCCGCTCATGGAATCCATCGCGGCGTCGAACGCATCGACACCCGCCTCGACGGCGGCGAGCACGCTCGCCGCGGCGATACCGCTGGTGTCGTGGGTGTGGAAATGGATCGGCAGGCCGACTTCCTGCTTCAGTGCCTTGACCAGGGCGCTGGCGGCGGCCGGCCGGCACAGGCCCGCCATGTCCTTGATGCCGATGATGTGCGCGCCCGCCTGCTCGAGCTGCTTCGCGAGGCGCACGTAATACTTCAGATCATATTTCGTGCAGGCCGGGTCGCTGAGGTTGCCGGTGTAGCAGATCGCCGCTTCGGCGAGCTTGCCGGTGGCGACCACCGAATCGATCGCGACGCGCATGTTCTCGACCCAGTTCAGCGAGTCGAAGATGCGGAAGACGTCCACGCCCTCGGCTGCCGCCTGGCGCACGAAATAGTCGACGACATTGTCCGGATAGTTCGTGTAGCCGACGCCATTCGATGCGCGCAGCAGCATCTGCAGCAGCACGTTGGGCAGGCGTTCGCGCAGGCCGCGCAGGCGCTGCCACGGACACTCCTTCAGGAAGCGCATCGCGACGTCGAAGGTCGCGCCGCCCCAGCATTCGACGGAGAACAGGCCGGGCAGCTTGAGCGCGTAAGCCGGTGCGACGCTCAGCATGTCGAAGCTGCGCATGCGGGTCGCGAGCAACGACTGGTGGGCGTCGCGGAAGGTCGTGTCGGTGACGAGCGCGCGTTGCTGCTCCCTCATCCAGTCCGCGAAAGCGCGCGGGCCGAGCTGCTCGAGCAGCTGGCGCGTGCCCGCCGGTGGCGTACCACGCGGCGCCTCCGGCGGTTCGGGAATGGCCAGGGACGCCGGGCGCGGCCGCCCCTTCACCGCATCGTTGCCGTTGACGATCACGTCGCCGATGTAGCGCAGCAGCGGCGTGCCGTAGTCCTGGCGATGCTCGAAGTCGAAGAGTTCAGGCGTCGTGTCGATGAAGGTCGTGCAGTAGCGGGCGTCGGTGAAGTGCGGGTGCTCGAGCACGGACTCGAGGAAGCGCAGGTTCGTCACGACCCCGCGCACGCGGAATTCGCGCAGGGCGCGCAGCATGCGCGAGGTGGTCTCGGCGGGCGTGGACCCCCAGGCGGTGACTTTCACCAGCAGCGAGTCGTAATAGCGGGTGATCTGCGCGCCGGTGTATGCGGTGCCGGCGTCGAGCCGGATACCGAAACCGGCCGGGCTGCGGTAGGCGGTGATCGTGCCGTAGTCCGGAATGAAATTGTTTTCCGGATCCTCCGTCGTCACGCGGCACTGCATGCTGTAGCCGTTGCGCTGGATCTCGCGCTGGACGGGAACGCCGCTGGCCGGATCGCCGATGCGCTCGCCCTGGGCGATGCGGATCTGCGCCTTGACGATGTCGATGCCGGTCAGTTCCTCGGTCACCGTGTGCTCGACCTGCACGCGGGGATTGACCTCGATGAAGTAGACCTCGCCGGTGTCCGCGTTCTGCAGGAACTCGACGGTGCCGGCGTTGCGGTAGTTTGCCGTCCGGCACAGGCGGACGGCCGCCTGGCAGACCTGCTCGCGCGCGGCGTCGTCGAGGAACAGCGAAGGCGCGCGTTCGACGACCTTCTGGTTGCGCCGCTGCACCGTGCAGTCCCGGTCGAAGAGATGGACGATGTTGCCGTGGTGGTCACCGATCACCTGGACTTCGACGTGACGCGCGCGGCGGATCAGTTTCTCCAGGTAGACCTCGCCGTTGCCGAAGGCCTGCTCGGCCTCGCGGCGGCCCAGGGCCACCAGTTCCTGCAGGCTCGCGGCGTCCTCGATCACCCGCATGCCGCGGCCGCCACCGCCCCACGAGGCCTTCAGCATCACGGGGTAGCCGATCGATTCGGCGAGCCGGGCAATTTCGTCCGGCTCATCGGGCAACGGCCCGGTCGCCGGCATGACCGGCACACCGCAGCTTTCCGCGAGGCGGCGCGCCGCGACCTTGTTGCCCAGGGCGCGCATCACGTCGGGCTGCGGCCCGACGAAGATGATGCCGGCCGCGGCGCAGGCTTCGGCGAACTCCGGACGTTCGGACAGGAAGCCATAGCCCGGGTGGATCGCGTCCGCGCCCGCTTCCAGCGCGATGCGGATGATGTCGTCACCGTCCAGGTAGGCCTGCACCGGCGTCTTGCCCTTGCCGACCAGGTAGGCCTCGTCGACCTTGAAGCGATGCAGGGCGAAGCGATCCTCCTGCGAATAGATCGCGACGCTTTCGATATCGAGTTCGGCCGCCGCGCGCATCACGCGAATGGCGATTTCACCCCGGTTGGCGATGAGCAACTTGCGAATTTTCTTGGGCATGGCGGCGTTCTGCGACCGGTCTTTTCTATTCGGCCTGAACTCTACATGACCGCCCAGACGCGCGAAAGCGCGCCCGCAGCATGCCCTGTCGCGGTGCGGCAGCACCCGTCAGGGCGGCGTTTTCAGGCCGCGCTGCTGGCCTGCACCATGCGCCCGTGGTGCGCGTGGATGCGCGCGACGCCGGCTTCCGTGAAGTACTTGGCGAGGATGGTGGGGTCCGATTCCAGCAGGTCGACGACGAGCATGCCGTCGATGACATTGTTGAACTCGGGGTCGACGTTGAAGCCGAGGATGCGCCCCCCGAGCTTGAGGTACTGGCGCAGCAGCACCGGTACGCCCTTCTCGTCTTCCTCGAGGGAACCGAGCAGGTCCGCGAGCACGCGCGAGTCGGTGTCGTCGATCGCGTTGAGGACCGACAGCTCCTGCTCGCGAAGCCGGAACGGGCGCCGGGGCCGCACGTCGCTCGCGTGTTCGGCATCGAAGTTGTGCCGTCTCAGCATCGCGACCAGGATTTGCTGCGACAGCGGATGGTAGTCGTTGCTGATGCTGACCGGGCCGAACAGGTAGCGGTACTGCGGCTTGCGCACGCAGTACGCGCCGATGCCCCGCCACAGCATCAGCAGCGCGGTGTAACTGCGCTGCTGTTCCGGGCGGACGAAGGAACGCCCCATCTCGACCCCTTCGCGCAGCTTCTCGCACAGGCGGTCGGACATGCGGAACAGCGAATGGGTGTAGAGGCCGCGCGGCCCGAGCCTGGGGAGAATCTGGTCGGCCGGCCCCATGCGGTAGGCGCCGAGCACCTGCTGGCGCGGCGGGTCCCACAGGAAAAGGTGGTGGTAGTAGGCGTCGTATTCGTCGAGATCGCTCGGCTTGCCGGTGCCCTCGCCGATGCCGCGAAAGGTGATTTCCCGCAGGCGTCCGATTTCCTGGAGCAGCGCCGGGGCTTCTTCGCCGGAGAAGTACCAGATTTCCTGCCCGCCGTGGGCATGCAGCAACTGTTCGCGCGGCAGCGCGGCGACCTCGGCGGCGAGGCGGGCCGGGTCCATGGCCGGCGCGATCGGCTTGTCGCGGTGCGCGGAGACCGGCGGCATCGGGGTCGCGACGGCGCCGGCGGCATCCGGTCGCGGCTTCACCCGCAGCAGGTAGGTCTTGTATTGCAGGTACTGCGCGGCCAGTTCGTCCTGGTCGATTTCCTTCAGCACGTTGGCGCCGATCCGCCGCCCGATACGCAGCCTGAGCGTATGCGCCCGGTACTTCAGCATCTCACGGACGAGCAGCATCGTGCGCAGCCGCGGGTTGAGCAGGCCGCCGAGCTGAAAGAGCGTGCTGTTGCGGCCCTCGATGAACAGCGGCAGTACGGGCGCGCCGGTCTGGCGCGCGAGGCGCGCGACCCCCGGGGTCCATTCGGGGTCGCTGACGCGGCGGGTCTGGAGGCGCAGGCTCGACACTTCACCGCCGGGGAACATCACGATCATGCCGCCCTGCTCGAGCCAGCGGCGCGCGGCGCGGACGGCGCCGATGTTGAAACGGGCGGCGCGGCCACCGCCGAAAGGATCGACCTCCAGCAGCAGGGATCGCAGTTCGGTGAAGCCGGACAGGAAATGGTTGGCGACGAAGCGCACATCGGGACGGACCCGCAGCAGCAGGTCCATCAGCGCCAGGCCATCGACACCTCCGTGCGGATGATTGGCGACGACGATGCAGGGGCCACTCGCGGGGATGCGGGCCAGTTCCTGCGCGTCGAACTCGATCCGCACGCCCAGTTCGCGCAGCGCGAGGCGCACGAATTCGGCCGTGTCGTTCGTCAGCGGCAGGCGCCGATAGCGCTGGCTGAGTTCGGCGAGGCCGAGCAGCCGGTCGACGGCCCAGGTCAGCGGACGCCGGATTGCGCGAAAGCGCCCGGGCACATGGCCCGCCACCGTGAAACTGGGTCGCTGCTGTTGATCGGGAAACTGTTCGTCGGCCATCGGTTCTGCAAGACCCTCTAGAGGTTGCCGCGCAAGCCGGCGCGATCATGCCACAGCCCCAGACCCGGGTCAGCGTCTCAAGTTCCTGGCGCGAAGCCGAGGATGACGTCCCTGGCCTGCCAGCGTTGCAGCACCTGCAATCCGCCGCGGATCACGACCTCCGGATCCGGGTGGCCCAACGCCCCGGCGATGCCCGTGAGGACGTCGGCGGCCACCGGCGCATCCGGTGCGCGCAGTGTCTGGAACAGGCGTGCCGCGACCTCGTTGAGGTCCAGTACGCCGAAGCTGCCGGCGCGGTCGCGGAATGCAAGGAGCAGGGTCGGCCTGGCCGGCGGGGCATCGGGTTTGAAGCCGCTGCCGATGGCATGCACCGGGTAGCGGTAGGTCACGAGCCGATGGACCGGGTTCAGTACCAGCCGGGAGCGCAGCAGGTCCCCGGCCGCCAGCACCGGCATGGCGTCGAGATCGGTTTCGTCGACGGCCACCGCGTTCTCCAGCCAGTCGAAATGCGCGAGCTCGGTGAGGTAGGGAGGGTCGCCGGCCGCAGCGCGCTCAGCGGTCAGGTAAGCCATGAATTCGTCGAGCAGTTCGACGAACAACGGCGTCCGCGAGCGATGCCGCACGATGTAGTCGCGGACCAGGGACTGCCACTCCTCTTCGCCCAGGACCTCCCGCACGCGCGGGAAGTTGTCGCGCATGAAGCGCTCGATGTTCAGGAAAATCGCGTTGCTGTAGACCTCGAGGCGTGGCCCCGACAGGCCCGCAGGCGCCGGTTCCCGGGCCGGATCGCGCAGATGACGGGTGAATTCATGCTGGCGGCGCATGAATGCCGGTTCATGGCCGTTGCCGCTCATTCAGGCGCTCAGTCGTGCGTGGGCCGGCGCGGCGTGACGGCGCTGCAGGTCCCGGATCATGTTCACTTCGTCGAGGACTTCCGCCAGCGGGGGAATGTTCTCGTCACGCTCGAGCAGCGTCGGGAACACGCCGAAATGTTCGTAGGCGGTTTCGAGCAGCTGCCACACCGGGTCGATGACCGGCGCCCCATGGGTGTCGATGATGAGCCCGTCGTCCGTGCGCAGGTGGCCGGCGATGTGGGCGTAGGCGATGCGGTGGCCGGGCAGGGCTTTCAGGAATGCGTGAGGGTCCTGTCCGTGGTTGCTGCAGTTGACGTAGATGTTGTTGATGTCGAGCAGCAGGTCGCAATCGGCCTCGGCCAGCACGCCCGTCACGAATTCGAGCTCCGTCAGTTCCTGATCGAGCGCGCAGTAGTAGGAAGCGTTCTCCACCGCGATACGCCGCTCCAGCACGTCCTGCACGAGCCGGATACGGCGCGCCATGTGGGTGACCGCCTCGGCGGTGAAGGGCATCGGCAACAGTTCGTAGAGCTGGCCGCCGTCGGCGCAGAAGGTCATGTGATCGCCGTAACAGCGAACGCGGTGACGATCGAGGAAAAGCTTCAGGCGACGGAGGAATTCGATGTCGAGCGGATCGGGCCCGCCGAGATTCAGCAGCAGGCCGTGACAGGCCAGCGGCACGCGTTCGACGACCTGCTCGAAGGCCTTGCCGAGGCGGCCACCGGCGCCGAGCCAGTTCTCGGGCGCCACCTCGACGAAGCCGACGGCTTCGGGCACCTCGATCGAAAGCGGGCCCAGATGGGCCCGCCTCAGTCCCAGGCCGGCGCCACTGACCGGAAAGTTCCGGGTCATCGTGGCCGTCGGCCCAGACACGCCCGCGATGAGCGCGTTTACTTCGTCAGGTGCGGCATCGAGCAGCTGGCGCCGCCGAAGGTGCCGCACACGGCCGGGTCCTTGGTACCCGTGCCGAGCTTGCCGCTCGAGTACTTGCCCTGGTTGTCACCGCCATAGGTGAAACCGGTTTCGTCGTTGATCTTGACCTTGTTGCCCTGCATGTCGACGGCGTCGGTGGCGACGCTGACGCCTTCACCGAACTCCACCATCTGGAAGGGATTCTCGGCAGCCCCCGCAGCAGCGGACAGTGCCAGCACCACGGACGACCCAATGACCATCGCCATCGGCTTAAGGTTGTTCTTTTTCATCTGACCTACCTCCTCAATGTTATAAAACGCTTTACAACATCCGTGACGCACGGACGCTGCGGCGAGGTTGATCCCCATCTTCTTCAACCATCGTCACGGGTTCAAACGCACGGGAAATTGATGGTAGCCCCCGGGCGAGGGCAAAGTCTACGGGCTCGCGCCAGGCCTCGCGGCTCCCCGGCGCCTGCGGGCGGGAGGCGCCGTCACGGCCCGCGTCACCGCGCGGCTTCCGGCCCTGACGGCCTGCAACGGACGCTTCGAACAAATGGAACCTCGCATGAGACGGACACCCGAAAAAGCGTCGGCGCGAAGCGCGGTCCGAGGCGCAGCCTGGCTGCTGTTTCTCGCCGGCATTGCC
>CALRPY020000069.1:0-23299 GCA_943370145.1 Hydrogenophaga intermedia
AGCCGCGAAACCGGCCGCGGAGCCCGCTCGCCTCGCGACACCGACGCCCGACCCGGCCGCCGTGCAGCTGCGCGACAAGCCCGTCGACCCTGCCCCCGGCGCGCCTGCCGAGACCGCCATCGAGGCCCGGCAGCCGGCGCCCGCCGCGCCCGCGCTACCGACCGCCTCGCAGCTCATCACGCGCTCCTTCGCGCTGGCGAGCCTGAACTCCGAACTGCAGCAGAAACTCCAGACGCACGCGAAGCGCCCGCGCCAGAAATACATCTCGGCGAACACGCAGGAATACCGCTATGCGGCCTACATGGAGGCCTGGCGCGCGAAAGTCGAGCGCATCGGCAACATCAACTATCCGGACGAAGCCCGGCAGAAAAAGCTGTCCGGCGCACTCCTGCTCGACGTCGCGCTGCGACCCGACGGCTCGGTGATCGAAATCCTCGTGCGGCGCTCGTCCGGCCACAAGGTGCTGGACGATGCCGCCGTGCGGATCGTCGAGCTCGCCGCCCCGTTCGCGCCGTTTCCCGAGGACATCGCGCGCGAAGTCGACGTGCTGCACGTGACGCGCACCTGGAAGTTCCTGAACACGGACGAATTCGCTGCACAGTAGCCGCCGGCGCGGTTAATTGATCCGGCTCGCTTGTCAGTGTCGCAAAGCGGAGCCGATACTAACGCTGGTGGCCGGGCTGCGCGCCGCGCGCATGCGGGTACGGGACGCCGCGACCGCCTCGTCCCTGCTGGCGCCCGGGCGCCGGACGCCATGCGCCGCGCACGCGATTGCGACGGAAACGCCGAAACGCACCACCGGCCACGGGCTCGCCACTGCCAGGCGGGCCGCTTGCGAGGAATGAACACCGCCATGCGCCTGGACCTCACCAACCAGTTCCTGATCGCGATGCCGACGCTGGACGACCCTAATTTCGCCCGCACGGTGACCTATGTCTGCGCACACAACGAGGACGGCGCGATGGGCATCGTGATCAACCGTCCGCTCAGGCTGGACCTGGCCGAAGTGCTGTCGCAGATGGAGATGGAAGCCAGCGACCCGCGGATCGGCCTGCAGGTCGTCTACCAGGGCGGGCCGGTGCATCGCGACCGCGGCTTCATCATCCACAGCCCCGCGGTCGATTTCGGCTCGACGATCAGGGTCAGCGATGACATCGCCGTCTCCACCTCGCGCGAGATCCTCTCCGCGATGTCGCGCGGCGAGGGCCCGGCCGACACGCTCGTGGCGCTCGGCTACGCGGGCTGGGGCGCGGGCCAGCTCGAGCAGGAGATCCAGCAGAACGCCTGGCTGAACGGCCCGGCCACCGCCGACATCATCTTCCGCGCCCCGCCCGAGCAGCGCTGGGAGCGGGCCGCGGCGCACCTCGGCATCGACCTCGGCTTGCTGTCCTCGGACATCGGGCACGCGTGAACGACCGTGGCCGCACGGCGCTCTGTTTCGATTACGGCGAACGGCGCATCGGCGTCGCGGTCGGCCAGACCGTGACGCGCACCGCGAGCCCGCTGGCGACGCTGCCGGCGCGGCAGGGCACGCCCGACTGGGCGCTCGTGCAGCGCCTGTTCGACGAATGGCGACCGGATTGCGTGGTGGTCGGCATGCCGGGCACCGCGGACGGCGCTCCGCACCCGCTCGCCGAGGCGATCCTGCGCTTCGCGCGTCGGCTGGAAGGCCGCTTCAGGCTGCCGGTCTCCTTCATCGACGAGCGCCTGTCGTCCTACGTGGCCGAGGAAGACGCGCGCGACAGCCGGCACGGCGTGGATGCCCACGCCGCGGCCCGGATCCTCGAAACCTGGCTGAGCCAGATCCCGCAAAGCACCCCGGAGCATTCATGAAACCTGCCTTCGAGATCGACCTGCTGATAGACGAGATGGCGGTGAACCTGCGCCGCCTGCTCGACGCCGAGGAAATCCGCGAGCCGGCCATCGTCGGCATCCGCACCGGCGGCGTGTGGATCGCGGAACGCCTGCGCACGATGCTCCGCATCGCCGAGCCGCTGGGCGAGCTGAACATCGCGTTCTACCGCGACGACTTCAGCCGTATCGGCATACACCCCACCGTGGAGCCGTCGAGCCTGCCCTTCGACGTCGACAACCGCGACCTCATCCTCGTCGACGACATCCTGTACACCGGCCGCACGATCCGCGCGGCGATGAACGAGATCTTCGACTACGGCCGGCCGCGATCGATCCGCCTTGCGGTGCTGTTCGATCGCAGCGGCCGCGAGCTGCCGATCCAGGCCGACATCGTCGGCGCGCACCTGTCCTTGAAGCCGAGAGAGCATGCTAAACTCACCGGGCCCTCGCCGCTGAACCTGGAAATCCATCGCACGAAGTCATCCTAGACTCGCGATGCGCGGCGCTGCGCATCCGGCGCCGCCCGCAGCTCCCGCGGCAGTGCGCCCACCTTTTCCGAGAACCACAGGCAGCACGCAAGGAGCCCCGCGATGGCGACGCCGGACATCCAACTCGATGCGCACGGGCGCCTTCGCCACTTTCTCGCCATCGAAGGCCTGCCGCGCGACCTGCTGATCCAGATCCTCGACAACGCGGAGCGCTTCGCCCCCGTCGGCGACCGCGCGGTGAAGAAAGTGCCGCTCCTGCGCGGCAAGACGGTCGCGAACCTCTTCTTCGAACCCAGCACGCGCACGCGGACCACCTTCGATCTCGCGGCCAAGCGCCTGTCCGCCGACGTGCTGAACCTGAACATCGAGGCGAGTTCGACGAAAAAGGGCGAGTCGCTCGCCGACACCCTGCGCAACCTCGAGGCCATGCAGTGCGACATGTTCGTCGTGCGGCATCACGTCAGTGGCGCGGCGGACTTCATCGCGCGCCAGGTCGCGCCGCACATCAGCGTGATCAACGGCGGCGACGGCCGCCACGAGCACCCGACGCAGGCGATGCTCGATGCCTTCACGATCCGGCGCTTCAAGGGTGGTTTCGGGCAGCTGAAGATCGCGATCGTCGGCGACGTCGCGCATTCGCGCGTGGCGCGCTCGAACATCCAGGCCCTGCGCACCCTCGGCGTGGCGGACCTGCGGGTGGTCGGGCCCAAGACCCTGATCCCGCCCGGCATCGAGGCGATGGGGGTGACCGTCCTCGACGATCTCGACGAGGGCATCGAGGGTGCCGACGTCGTCTACATGCTGCGGCTCCAGCAGGAGCGCATGCAGAGCGCGCTGCTGCCGAGCGCCTCGGAGTATTTCCGCGAGTACGGCCTGACGCCCTCGCGCCTCGCCCGTGCGGCGCCTGACGCGATCGTCATGCATCCCGGCCCCATCAATCGCGGGGTGGAGATCGATTCGGTGGTCGCCGACGGCCCGCAGTCGGTGATCCTCGAACAGGTGACATTCGGCATCGCGGTGCGCATGGCGGTGATGTCGATGGTGATGGGCACCCAGGCCCAGACAGGAGCGGCCTGACATGCTGCGGATACGTGACGGACGCGTGATCGACCCCGCCAGCGGCCACGACGGCATCGCCGACGTCTGGGTCGACGAGGGCCACATCGTCGCCGTCGGCCGTGCGCCGCGCGGCGCCGGCAAGGCGCGGGAGATTGCCGCGAAGGGCAAGGTGGTATGCCCAGGCTTCGCCGATCCGGGCAGCCACCTGCGCGAGCCCGGCTACGAGCGCAAGGCGACGATCGCGAGCGAGACGCGCGCCGCGGTCGCCGGCGGCTTCACCACGCTGTGCTGTACGCCGGACACCTCGCCCGTGCTCGACAATCCGTCGGTGCTCGAGCACATCCTGCACGAAGCCAACGAGGCGGCGATGGCGCGCGTCGTCTGCCTCGGCGCCCTGACGGTCGGCCTGAACGGCGAAGTGCTGGCTGAAATGCATGCGCTGAAGGCCGCCGGCTGTGTCGGTGTCACCAACCTCGAGCGAGCCATCAAGGACACGGCGGTACTCAAGCACGCGCTGGCCTACGCCGCGAGCGCCGAACTGACGGTATTCCTTCGTCCCGAGGACTACTGGCTCGCCCGCCAGGGCAACATGCACGAGGGCCCGGTCAGCACCCGTCTCGGCGTCCCGGCGATCCCGGCCTCCGCCGAGGTGATCGCCGTGCACCGCGATCTCACGCTGCTGGCCGAGGCTGGCGCCCGCGCGCATTTCTGCCGGCTGTCGGCCGGGGACTCGATCAAGCCGATCGTCGATGCGCGACGGCATGGCCTGCCGGTGACGGCCGATGTCGCGCTGTCGAACCTGTGTTTCACCGCGGACGACGTCGGCAGCTTCGACGCGAACTTCCACCTGCGGCCACCGTTGCGCGAGGCGCGCGATCGCGCCGCACTGCGCAAGGGCGTGAAGAGCGGCGCGATCGACGCCATCGGCGCCTATCACGAACCACACGACGCGGATGCCAAGGCCGCGCCCTTCGGCCTCACCGAGCCGGGCGTGTCGAGCTACGAAACCTTCCTGCCGGCGCTGCTCGCGCTGGTCGAGGCCGGCGCCTTCGAGCTGCCGGCCGCGCTCGCCGCCGCGAGCCTCGCGCCGCACCGGGTGCTGGGCCAGCCGGGCGGCACGCTGGCCGCCGGCGCGCCGGCGGATCTCTGCGTGTTCGATCCGGCCCTGCGCTGGGTGCCGACGGCGGCGTCGTTGCTGAGCGCCGGCAAGAATTCGCCCTACCTGGGCCAGCCCCTGACCGGCCGCGTGACGCTGACGCTCGTCGGCGGCCGCATCGTCCACGAACTCACGGGACCGCGCGCATGAACGCGAACGCCAGACCCCACCGCGACACGATTGTCGTCGAGGATGCCGAACTGATCGCGAGCACCGCCCACGCGGGCGATCAGCACGTGATCCGCCTGCGCGCGCCGGAGATCGCCCGCCGCGCGCAGCCGGGCGCCTTCGTCCACCTGCGCTGCGCTCCTGCGCTGGCGATGCGGCGCCCGATGTCGATCATGCTGGTGGACCCCACGGCCGGCACCTTCGACATCCTGTTCAAGGCACACGGCGCCGGCACCGCCGAACTCGCGGCGCGGCGCGTCGGCGAGCGCCTGAGCGTGATGGGCCCGATCGGCGTGCCGTTCAAGCTCGACGGCTACCGGCCGCGGCCGCTGCTGATCGGCGGCGGCGTCGGCATTCCCCCGATGGTCTATCTCGCCGATCACCTGCGGCGACGGAAAGACCTGACGCCTTTCGTCGTCATGGGTTCCGAGGTGCCCTTTCCGTTCAAGTCGCAGCCCTCGCGCATCCTGGTGCCCGGCATGCCCGAGGGCGCAATCGCGGCGATGCCGCTGCTCGAGGACTGGGGCGTCGCGAGCCGGCTTGCGAGCCGGCAGGGCTATGCCGGTTGCTTCGAGGGCCTCGTCACCGAACTCGCCGCGCAGTGGATCGACGCGCTTGGCGCTGCCGCGCGCGACGACATCGAAATCTTCGCCTGCGGCCCGACGCCGATGCTGAAGGCGGTGCAGGCGCTCGCCGCCCACTACGACCTGCCTGCGCAGCTGTCGCTCGAGGAATACATGGCCTGCGCGGTCGGCGGCTGTGCAGGCTGCACGGTGCGCGTGAACCTGCCGACCGGCCCCGCGATGAAGCGCGTGTGCGTGGACGGGCCGGTGTTCGACGCGGCCATCGTCGAGTTCTGAGCCGAAGATCTTCGCCTCTCCCGCCCCGGGAGAGGCCGCGCGCAGCGCGGGTGAGGGTCGTCTCCGAGTGGCGCAGCGCCAGCGCAAGCCACCCTCACCCGCCGCCTTCGGCGTCGACCTCTCCCGGCACGGGAGAGGTGAATGGTCTTGAACCTCGCGGAGGCGTCCGGTCTTGCTTGCCGCGTCGCGACCGCTCCACACTGCGGGGACCTCCCGGAGCGGAAGACGGTGGCTGCGATGACAGAGGATCTCGACACCCTGCGCAATCTCGTCGACACGCTGATCGCCTTCGGCGTCGCCTACGGTTTCCAGCTTCTCGGCGCGCTGATCGTCATCTTGGTTGGCCTATGGCTGTCGCGCGCGCTCGCGCGTCTGGTCATGCGACGCTGCGAGCAACGGCGCCTCGACGTGACGCTGTCGCGTTTCCTTGCAAACGTCGTGCGCACCGTGGTGCTGGCATTCGTCGGCATCATCGCCCTCGGCAAGTTCGGCATCACGATTTCGCCGCTGATCGCCGCGCTGTCCGCCGTTGCCTTCGGTTCCTCGCTCGCGCTCGCCGGCCCACTGTCGAACTATGGCGCGGGGCTTGCGCTGATCCTCGGCCGGCCCTTCGTGGTCGGCAACACGCTCACCGTGCTCGGGCGCAGTGGCGTCGTCGAGGAAATCCGCCTCGCGGCGACCTGGCTGCGCACGGAAGACGGTGAACGCGTGATCATTCCGAACAAGGAGATCGTCGGCCAGGTGCTGGTGAACTCCTACGCGAATCGCGTCGTCGAATTCACCGTCGGCATCGCTTACGACGAAGACCTCGAACGCACCGAATCGCTGATTCGATCGGCACTCGCCGGCTTGCCCGACGTCGTGCAGGATCCGGCGCCGCAGATCGGCCTCGAGAAATTCGGCGAGTCGGCGCTGCTGATCGCAGTGCGCTACTGGGTGCCGACTCAGCGCTACTTCGACGTGCAGTTCCAGGCCAACAAGGCGGTGCATCGCGCACTGCGGGAAGCCGGCGTGCGCATCCCCTGTCCGCAGCAGGACGTGCGCATCGTGTCGGGACTCTGATTGGCCACCGGAAACACAGAGAAGAATCGGGTTGCCAG
This sequence comes from Hydrogenophaga intermedia, assembly GCA_943370145.1. Lineage (GTDB taxonomy): Bacteria > Pseudomonadota > Gammaproteobacteria. The sequence continues at coordinate 6,686 of CALRPY020000069.1, forward strand.
GATCCGGCTGCTGGGTGCCACCGCTGAGCAGGCGCTTGCCCTCGAGCGATCGTTCCTCTCCGTGGGCCGAAGGGCTTTCTTTGAAAAAGACCTGCGGCATCCTGTCTTGATTAATCCTGGTTTCATGACGGCGGACGTGGAGTACGCGGAGATGAAGACGTCGGGGACCGGAGGGATGCAGCGAGCGGCAGGGCCGCCGCCCCGACCACAAGCCCATTCCACTCTCGGTGTTCCCTGTGTTCTTGGTGGCCCGTACGAACACGAACGCCGGCACCCGCGTCTGCAGGGGAGCTCAGCCCGGTCCCCCGCAGGCCTGAGGGGAGAAAAGAGAAAAGGTGTCAGATTTCAAATCTGACACCTTTTCTCTTTTCTCGGCTGACGATTCTCGATGCCAGTGTCAGAACCGGCAGGCCCCTGGACCCTACAGAACGTCTGAGCGCAGCGCGGGACACAGTTGCTCGGTGGCTAAGCTTGCGGCAGATACACGCGGCCATGGGTCGCAGGGGTCCGTGCCGTCTGACAGGTTCTATCCCGGCTCGACTTCGCGCAGGAAACGCAGGATCTGCGCCGTGGTCTCCGCCGGCTTCTCGACCTGCAACCAGTGGCCCGCGCCGTCGATCAGTTCGATGAAGCGCAGGTCGTTGAAGGCCTGCGGGAACCAGCTGCGCCAGTCCGGATCGTAGAGCAGCACGTCGTCACTCGCGCCGGCCAGGAAAGCCGCGGGCTGCGTGAAGCGCTTGCCTTCGAGTTCGGGCGTGATCGCGCTCATCGTCGGCAGGTTGCGATAGAGATTGCAGGGGCCGCGGAAACCGCTCGTGCGGTACTGCTCGACGTAGTACGCGAGGTCTTCCTCCGACAGCCACGCCGGAAGCGCCGAGGGCATCGGCAGCACGTCGAGCAGGCCGCTCGCGCGCGGAAAGGCGAGTTGGCCGAGCCAGGTGTGCGCGGGCGCGTCGCCCGACAGACCGTAGTAGATCTTCAGCAGGCTCGTGCGCGGGTCGCGCTCGAGCTCTGCCTCGATGACGCCCGGTGTCTGGAAGTGCCGGATGTACCAGAAGCCGTCGTCCTTGCCGGGCGGGTCGATCGTGGCCGGCCCGACGCGCCAGAATGGCACCGACAACCCCATGACCGACCTGCAGCTGTCCTCGTGCAGCAGCGCGGTATTCCACGCGATGATGCAGCCCCAGTCGTGACCCACGAGATTGAAGCGCTCGTAGCCCAGCGCATGCGCGAGGCCGACGACGTCACCCGCCATCTGGCGGATGTTGTAGTCGTCGACGCCGGCCGGCTTCGAGCTGCCGCCGAAGCCGCGCTGATCGGGCACCGCGACGCGATAGCCCGCCGCCGCCAGCGGCGCGATCTGGTGCCGCCACAGGTACCAGCACTGCGGCCAGCCGTGCAGCAGGATGACCAGGGGCCCGTCACCTTCGACGACCGTGCGCAGGCGCACGCCGTTGGTTTCGATGAATCTGAATGCCGGTTCACGCATGCTGCTGTCTCCCAGGTCGTGTTCGTTCTCGAAGCGCCGCTTTGCCGGCGGGAACAAGGTGCCGGAGATTGAGGGTTCACACAGGGGATGACACCTTCCCCCGAATCAAGGCCTCACGTCCCTCGCCACCATTTTTTCTCCGTGTTCTCCGTGCGCTCCGTGGTGAAAACCCGCCGCGCTGGCGGCGATCATTCGGGCATCGGCAGCAGGTCGTGCGCGGCGAGGGTCTGCTCGAGTTCGTCGCGGTTGAAGCCGACGAGCACGCGCTCGCCGATGAAAATCTGCGGGATGACCTTGATGGCGCCCTGCGCATAGCGCGCCGCGCCCGTCGGCGAGCGTTCGATGTCGTATTCGCAGTAGGCCACGCCCCGCGCGACCAGCCAGTTGCGCGCTTTGGTGCAGTACGGGCACCACACCGCGGTCAGCATCACCACCTGGTGCGCGGGCGGCGGCTGGCCCTCCGCGCAGTAGCGTGCTTCGGCATGGCGCGGTGCGCGCAGTTCCTGGAACGCGATGACGACGGCGAGCATCGCGATGAGCCACCAGATCGCACGGTGCCGGCGTGGCGCGCTGGTCGCTTCGTTCATCGTTGCCAACCGTAGCATTCGAGGTCGACCACGCCGTCGAGATCGAAACAGACGCCTTCGGCCTCCAGCAGTTCGCGCTGCAGTGCCGAGGATTCGCGCGGGCTGATGCGGCCCCCCGCGTTGACGACGCGATGCCACGGGATGCGACTGCCCTCGGCCAGCGCCGCGAGCGCATAGCCGACCTGGCGTGCGCCGGTCGGGCCGGGCAGTGCGGCATGTTGCGCGACCTGTTTGTAGGTGGCGACGCGGCCGCGGGGAATGCGATGGACCACGGCCCACACGCGCTCGTTGCGGTTCGGGCCTGGCGGCGGTGTCTGCTGGTCGGCGCGCCCCGTCGCGCGCCGCGGGCCACCCGCGCGGGAGGCTGGCATGGACGCTGTCAGGGCGCGGCCGCGGCGACGCCACGCAGGAAGTCGAGCAGCGCCGCGTTGAACTGCGCCGGCTCCTCGACGTTGAAGAGATGCTGCGCCGCCGGAATGACCGTCAAGGTCGAACCCGCGATGCGCTGATGGATGAGTTCGGCGGCGGCGACGGGGGTTGCCGGATCGTCGGCGCCGACGAGCACCAGCGTCGGCAGCGAGATCGCGGCGATGCTCTCACGCTGGTCCATGTCGCGTATCGCCACGCAGCAGGCCCGGTAGCCTGCCACCGGCGTATTCAGGATGCCGTCCCTGATCCGCGCGACCTCCGCGGCGAGCCGCCGCTGGTTCGCGGCGGAGAACCAGCGATTGATGGTCGCGTCGGCAATCGCCGCCATGCCGCCCTGGGCCACCGCCTCGATGCGCTGGTTCCAGAGCTCCGGCGGGCCCATCCAGGCGGCGGTGGCGCACAGCACCAGCGAGCGCAGTCGCACGGCATGGTGCGTGGCGAGCCACTGCCCCGTCATGCCGCCGAGCGACAGGCCACAGAAGTGCACGCGATCGATGCCGAGGTGGTCGAGCAGGGCAAGAGCGTCGGCGGCGAGCACGGCGATGGAGGTCGGTCCGTTCGCGACACTGGACGAGCCGTGGCCACGCGTGTCGTAGCGCAGCACGCGAAAGCCGGCGTCAGCCAGCGCCGGGACCTGCGGATCCCACATCGACAGGTTCGACGAAAGGGAGTTGCACAGCATCACGACCGGCCCGGCGGCAGGGCCGTCGAAGCGGTAGTTCAGCGTGACGTCAGCGAGCCTGGCGAACGGCATGGGACCTCCGTGTCTGGGTTCAGGTCCGCCGCCTCGCGGCGTTGCGGGCCATGGGTCTCAAGCGCGGTTCTTGAGGAGATCGCGGATCTCGGTCAGCAGGACTTCTTCCGCCGACGGCGCCGGTGGGGCGGGCGGCGCCTCGTCTTGCTTGCGCTTCAGCGCATTGATGCCCTTCACGAGCAGGAATATCGCAAAGGCGATGATCAGGAAATCGATGCAGGTCTGGATGAAGGAACCGTAGTTCAGCGTCACCGCCGGCGCCTCGCCCACCGCTTCCTTCAAGACCAGCTTGAGATCGGTGAAATCGACGCCACCAAGCAGTACGCCGATGGGCGGCATGATGACGTCGGCGACGACGGACGAGACAATCTTGCCGAAGGATGCGCCGATCACGACACCGACCGCGAGGTCGACGACATTGCCGCGCATCGCGAATTCCCTGAACTCGCGGATCATACTCATGCTGGCGCTCTCCTCTCCGGTGGGTGGCGGGACCGCGCGCGCAGCGCGGTGGTCAGCGATCACAACACAGCGATCCCGCGATGGCAATTCGAGGATCTTCCCGCCGCGGCTTCAGCGCAGATGGCGCAACTGCTTGTCCCAGTCACGATGGTTGAACACCTGGCCCTCGGCGCGCACCCGCGCGACCGCATCGAGATCGAGTTCGGCGTACACCCACTGCCCGGCATTCAGTTCGCCGGCGGCGAGCACGCCCGTCGGCGGGAAACCCCGGTCAACCGGCGTGTAGACGGCGGCGAGGCCGACGTTGGTGTCCACCGCCTCCGACCAAGCGCAGTCGCCGACGGTCGGTGACTGCACGACGTAGCACTGGTTCTCGAGCGCGCGGGCCTGGCAACCAATCTTCACGCGGTGGAAGCCGGCGAGCGTGTCGGTGCAGCTCGGCACGAGAATCAGCACCGCGCCCTCCTCGACCTGCCGCCGCGCGAGCAGCGGGAATTCACTGTCGTAGCAGATGTTGATCGCGATGTTGCCGAACTCGGTGGCGAACACCTTCAGCCCGCTGCCGGCGCTGACGTGCCAGTGCTCGCTCTCGAAGCGCGTCATCTGCAGTTTCTCCTGGAACTCGCAGTGCCCGCTGGGCCAGAAGAAATACGACCGGTTGTAGTAGTCGTCGCCCTCCCGCACCGGGTAGGAACCGGCGCAGATGTGCACGTGATGCGCTTGCGCGAGTTCGCGGAACAGCGCCAGGAAGTCGGCCAGGGTGCGCTGCAGCTTTTCGAGCTGCAGTGGCAGCGAGGAATAGATTTCCTCGCCGAAGATCGACGTGATCTCGATGCTGAAGTATTCGGGGAACACGAGCAGCCGGGCGCCCTTGCCCGCGGCTTCGGCGACCCATCGCGTGACCTTGTCGCGGAAATCGCTCCATGTCGAGAGGAAGTCGATCGGATACTGCGCGGCCGCGACCTTGAGCATCGTCGTCGTCACAAGGGCTTCTCCCAGAACACCATCTGCTTGTCGCTGGCGACTTCCTCGTCGAGGTCCTTCCATTCGAAGCTCGTCACGAGGTCGGGGCGCCTGCTGTAACCGAAACGGCGCCAGATGGCGTCGAGCGGTTCGTAGCCGGGCGGGCGCCGCGGGTGGTCGTCCGGCCTCTGCACCGCGCACAGCACCATGCGCTCGAAGCGGCCGAGGCTGCGCGCGTGGCTTTCACGGCCGGCGAAGAAGTCGCGGTAGACGCCGCGCCCGCGGTAATCCGCCAGCAGCACCGACTCGCCGCAGTAGAAGATGCGCGCGGGTTCCATGCCGGCGGCGAGGAAGGGCCGCTTGAATTCGTCGGTTTCGGCCTCGAGCGGCAGGCCCGTCGACGCGCCGACGACGCGCGCGCCGTCGAGCGCGAGCACGACCACGCTCTCGGGGCACTGGAGGTAGGTCTTCAAGTACTGCTGTTCGTAATCGAGCGTGCCGTCGTAGAGGTACGGAAACTCGCGGAACACCGTGATGCGCAGGCGGGCGAGATCCGGGACGAAGGCGGGCAGTGCCGGCGAGCGTCCGGTCAGGGTGCGAATGTCGAGGCCGGTCGCCATCGTCGCCTCAGCCGCCGACCTGCGCGATCCAGTCCGGCAGGTTGTAGTAGTTGCTCACGCGCGCGACCTTGCCGCCGCGCACGTCGAAAAAGGCGCCGGCGGGCAGCCGGTAACGCTGGCCGCTGGCGGGCGGCAGGCCTTCGTCGGTCGTGAGGTACTCGCCGAGCACCACGAACTCGGCGGCGGCGCGGTCACCGGCATCGTTGGCCATGATGGTGAAGTCCACGAGCTGCTCGCGGTAGCAGCGATTCATGTGCTGCATGAATTTCGCGAAAGCGTCCTTGCCGGTCTCGCGCTTGCCCTGGTTGATGTCGTGCGCGACATCGTCGGTCAGCAGGTCGAGAAAGCCCTGCATGTCGCCCGCGTTGAAGGCCTCGTAGTAACGTTTGATCAGGTCGATGGTCTGCTCGCGCATGGGGGCTCCTGTCGGGTCACCGCGCTCGGCGGCTTGTCTTAAGATGGCGCCATGATAACGCAGGCCGACCACGGGTCCGACCGATGACCGTCGAGGTGCGCTTCTTCAGGCATCTCGGCAACAATCTCTTCCAGTACGCGCTCGGTCGCGTGCTCGCCGAGGAACTGGGGCACGCGCTGGTGTGCGTCGCGCCACCGGCGCGCCCGGGTTTCGATCGGGTCGAGCAGGCGTCGGGCATCGCGGACCAGCTGTCGGGCCTCGCCGGCCACTTCGCCGACGTGCCGCTCCGGCTGCCGGGACTCGAGGTCATCTTTCCGCAGTGGCGCCGCGTGCTGGGCGAGCAGCCCGAGTGGCACGGCCACGGCATCAATCCCGGGCGGATGCTGCGCACCGGGCACCGGCAGCGCATCGTGCTGCGCGGGCATTTCCAGCGCAGCGACTACTACCTCCCCTACCGCGAGCGGATTCGCCGCTGGTTCCACCTGCCGCCGGTGGCCGGGGAGCTGCGCCCGGGCCCGCGGGACGTCGTCGTGCACCTGCGGCGCTCCTACGACATGCGCGTGCTGGACCGCATGCTGTCGCTGAGTTTTTACGAGCGGGCGCTGGATGCGGCGAGCTTCGACCGGGTGCTGGTCTGCGGGCTGGGCATCGACGCGGCGACACGCGCGCGGCTTGCCCGGTTCAGGCCCGAATACCTCGCTCTGGACGCGCTCGCGACGCTGCGGCTGCTGCAGCGGGCGAACAACATCGTGCTCGCCAACAGCACCTTCAGCTGGTGGGGCGCGTGGCTGTCGGATGCCGAGCGGATCTGGTTTCCGCGGCCGGTCCGCGGAATCTGGAGTCCGGAGCGGCCGGACATGGCGCTCGAGTTGCCCGAGGCCCGATATCACTACATCGACGACGTCGAACTCGACGAGACGCCGGTGTTCGCACCCATGGCCGGCGCCCACCTGGCCTTCGACGGCGCCGTGGACGGAACGGGCACGCTCACGCTCGACGGCCCGGACGGGGCGCGCACCCGGTTCCGGATCGAGGCGGCGGATGGCCCCTTCGCACAGTGGCTCGCGACGCGCCGCACACCCTTTGGCGTCGGCGACTTCACGCCCTTGAACCTGCCGCGGGCCGTCTTCCTGCGCGCGCTCCTGCTGCTCGAGCACCTGCGCGAACGCGGCGGCCTCGCCTGCGATGCCGCACTGCTGCGCGCCTATCTCGACAGCTTTGGACCGCCACGGGCCGGGGGCTGAGCGAGACCGGGCACCGCGCGCCTTGCCGCGCCGGGGTGCATCCTCTTTAATCACCTGATGACAAACACGCGGCTCGAGAACCTGCTGACGACCGCCGCCCTCGTGCTGCTGGTCGGCGGCTGTTTCGTGGTGCTGGCGCCGTTCCTGTCGGCGCTGCTGTGGGCCGTCATCGTCACCTTTTCGACCTGGGGCGCCTATGCCCGGGTGCACCAGGCGCTCGGTGGCCGCAAGACCCTCGCCGCGCTGGTGATGACGCTGACGCTGGCGGCCGTGCTGGTGTTGCCGGTGGCCGCGGTGACGATGAAGCTCGGCGACAACGCGCAGAATCTCACCAGCGCGGTGACCGGCCTCGTGCAGGAAGGCGTGCCGCTGCCACCCGGCTGGGTCGGCGACATCCCGTGGGTCGGGCCCCGTCTGGAGCGCTACTGGCTGGAACTGCGCGCGCAGAGCGAGGCACGGGAGAACGCCGGACAGGTCATGCAGTGGCTCGAGAGCCAGGCGGCGCCGATCACGAAGTGGCTGCTCCAGCGTGGGCTCGCCTTCGGCCAGGCACTGCTGCAACTGACGCTGGTGGTGCTCGCGGCGTTCTATCTCTATCGCGACGGGGTCGCCGTCGCGGGCCGTTTCAGCGCCGGCATGGAGCGGATTGCCGGGCAGCGCGCGCACGCGCTGATCGACCTCGCCGGACGCACGATCAAGGGCGTCGTCTACGGCATCCTGGGCACGGCGATCGCCCAGGGCACGGTCGCCGCGCTCGGCTTCGCGGTGGCCGGGGTCCCGGGCGCGCTGCTGCTCGGGCTCGTGACCTGTGTCGTCTCCATCGTGCCCGCGGGCCCGCCACTGATCTGGGTCCCCGCCGCCCTGTGGCTGGTGTCGCAGGGCGAAACCGGCTGGGCGGTGTTCATGTTCATCTGGGGCGCGTTCGCGATCAGCGGCATCGACAACGTCGTCAAGCCCTACCTCATCAGCCAGGGCGCCGCGCTGCCCTTCCTGCTGGTATTGCTCGGCGTCATCGGCGGCCTGCTGGCCTTCGGCTTCGTCGGCATCTTCCTCGGCCCCACCCTGCTCGCGGTGGGCTACGCGATGCTGCGCGAATGGACCCGTGGGGTCGGCCGGCTCGGCGCCGAGGAGCATTCGGCCGACCTGCCAGGCTGAGCGGGGTTCCGTCGCAGCGCTCGGTTATTTCGAGTCTTCGCGATCCTTAATCCGGATGGTTCCTGATTCCCAGCCACCTATCATGCTCATCACACGGTGACGGCGGCTTCCACAGCCCGCCCCTCCCTCGCGGCCCCTCCGCCGTCACCGCGCGGGCCGCTATCCCGCAACCCCCCCAATGTAGCGGCTCGTTGATCGCCCCGAAGGCCATGCCCTCGGGGTTTTTTTTATGTGCGCGTTCGCGCTAGGGCGTCGCCAGGCGACGTCCGGTGCGAACCGTGCGCACCCTGCCCGAGCTGTCGCGCTCCCCGTGGCACTCAAAGATTTGCTCCTGCCAGCCGTAGACCTTGCGCGAAGCGACGACTGTCGGGGAGTCGACGCCGAAGTCGTGCACGTCGAGTTCGCGCGCGAGCGCGCGCTCGATGAAATCGCGGGCCGTCAGGCCGGCCTCGATCGACGCGCAGAAGTCCGCGACCTCCCGCTCCGCGCTGGCGGTGCGGTATTCGGTGTAGGCGACCGCGCCAATCAGCGCGAGCACCGGGGGAAACACGAGGGTGGCGAGGCGGCTGTTCATCGCGGCATCTTAGCGCGCCCGAACGCGCCGTTGCGCAGGAAGGCAATCGTCTGCCGCGCGACGTCGCGCGAGTTCATGATGAACGTGTGCCCGTGCGCTACGACGAGGAAATCCCGCATGCCCGCGAGGCGCGTGCTGGCGACGGCGACCAGACCGTCGTCGGGACCCGGGATCCACGCGGAAAACACCGGGTAGACCGCGGTGCCGGCAATGATCCCGATCTCGACCGGCAACGGCGCCAGCCGCCCGGGCAGCGCGTCCTCGCCGGTGCCGAGCGCCTGGCCGGCGGGTCCCGTGAACCAGCGGAACCAGGGCGCGTCGCGCGCCCGCTCCGCGACGGCGCTGCCATGATTGGGCGGGGCAAGCATCACGACCCGCCCGAGGTCCGCCGGCAGCCCCCGCTGGAGCCAGGCGCGCACCAGTATCCCGCCCAGCGAATGGGTGACGAAATGCACCGGCCGGTCGCCATCACGCCGGCATGCCGCGAAACCCTCGCCGACGACGGTCGCGAGCGCTTCGATGGGCCTGCTGCGCGACGGGTAGCCGAGGTTGTGGACAGCATAGCCCGCGTCCTCCAGTCGCCCCGCGAGCAGCGCCATCGACAGGCGCGTGCGGCCCAGGCCGTGCAGGGTGACGACGCATTCGGCGGCCTGCGCCGCCCGGGTCAGGCTGGCAACGGCCAGCAGTGCGAGCAGCGCGGCAAGGACACGGGTCACCGGGGCGCACCCGGCACTCGCGGTACGGCCGCGGCGGGCGATCAGGCGGGCGACGGGGCGAGCCGCCATGACGCGGTATCGAGGCCGTAATAGCGCCGGAATTCCGCGTAGAGCGCGGGGTGCCCGGCGGCGAGCGCGGCGCCCTGCTCGAAGAAGTGTTCGGTCACGACGGCGAAGAACTCGGCCGGCGACACCGCGCCGTAGTCGTCCAGGAGTTCGCCTTCGCCGCGCGCCAGTGCCGCAAACTCGCGGCCCAGCACCGCCGCCCAGGACTCGAGTTGCGCGGCATCCTGGAGCAGCGGCAGGCCTTCGCCAGCGTCGTTCTCGTCATCGAGCTTGTGCGCGAATTCGTGGAGGACGACGTTGTAGCCGTCGTCCGCGACATCGAGGCCGGCCTCGACGTCCGCCCAGGACAGGATGACCGGCCCGCCCGCCCAGGATTCGCCGGCACGCGTCTGCTCGCTGACGATCTCGACCTCGCCATCGTGATCGACGACGTCGACGACGAAGGCGTCCGGGTAGACCAGCACGCTCGTGAAACCGTCGAAGCGCGCGCGCTCGCGACGGCAGACGAGCAGGCAGGCCTGGGCGGCGATGATGTGTCGCACCTCGTCGGTGATCTCGAAGCCGTCGCAGCCGACGAAGCGCTTTTCGAGCAGGAAAAGCCGCATCGCCCGGTGCAGCGCGGGCTTCAGTCCGGGCGGCAGCGCCCGGTACAACGGCACGCGGCCCTCGAGCATCGCGAGCGTGGCCGCCGTGAACGGCGCCTCGAGCGCGGCCTCACGGCGTTGGCGCAGCGCCCGCCAGGCGGCGGCCGCGAGCAGCGTGAATCCCAGCGCGAGCACGGCCCACATGATCGCGTGCGTCGCCGCGGCGACGGGCCTCAGCCGCGGCGCGCGGGCAGTGCGGCGACGAAGCGGTCGATCTCCGCCGCGACCCGGGTGCGCCCGCTGCCGGTGATGATGGAATAGTGGTTGGTGTCGGCGATTTCGCGGTGGGCGAGATTGGGGATCCGCGCGCACTTGTCGGCGACGGCGCTCGCCGGCAGCAGCGGCTGCGGCTGGTTCAGCAGGCCGCGCGGCGCGGTCAGCAGCAGCATGGGCACTGCAATGCCGTCGATCAGCGTCACCATCGCGGGCGACAAGGGGCCGTAGGCATCGACCTTCACCGCCTCCGCGTTCACGCGCGAATGCATCGCCGGCGCCTCGCCGGCGAGATCGTAATCGACATAGGCCTCGACGTACGCGTTCCAGGCGCCCGCGTCCTGGAAGGCCGGGTGTTGCCGCCAGAACTCGCGATAGGCCTCGGCGTCGGCGAAGCGCATGTCGAGGCGCGCCAGCGCGGGTCCCAGCACACCCTTGATCACCTGCTCGGGCGTCGCGCCCTCGCGCAGCGGCAGCGCGATACCCCCGTCGACGAGCACGATGCCGCGCACGCGCGCCGGATGCGCCTGCGCCAGTTCCAGCGCGATGTAGGCGCCGAGCGAGTGCCCCACGAGCACCGCGTCCGCAATGCCGTAGTGGTCCATCGTCGTCACGAGATCAGCGACATGGCTGGCGAAACCGTAGGGCGGCGGCAGCGCGTTGCTCTGCCCGCGGCCGCGCAGGTCGGGCGCGTAGACGGCGTGGTCGGCGGCCAGCGCGTCGACGACACCGGGCCAGGCGAGGTGGGAGGCGGTGATGCCGTGGATCGCGAGCAGGGTCTCGCCGCTGCCGGCCCAATGGGCCACGGTGTAATCGCCACCGGCGACGGGAATTTTCTCGGTCACTTTCGCGCGCGGCATCGCAGTCCTTTCGGCAGACGGGAAGGCCTGAAGTCTATCGGGCCGGGACGCACCGGCGATAGTCGGGCCGCGCGCCCGGGCGGATAATCGGCGCATGACCCGCAAACGCCTGCTCGTCGTCTACCACAGCCAGACCGGCACCACCCGGCGAATGCTGGAGGCGGCGCTGCGCGGCGCGCGCAATGAGGCGGTCAACGGCGTGGACTGCGTGGTGCGCGAGGCCCTCGAGGCCACGACGGATGACGTACTGGCGGCGCAGGGCATCCTCCTCGGCACGCCCGAGAATTTCGGCTACATGTCGGGCGCGCTCAAGGTGTTTTTCGAGCGCGTCTACTACCCCTGCCTCGAGCACACCCAGGGCCTGCCCTACGCCCTCTTCATCCGCGCCGGCAATGACGGTCGCGGGGCGCTCGCGAGCGTCGAGCGCATCGTCACCGGCCTGCGCTGGCGGCGCGTCGCGGCACCCGTGATCCTTGCCGGCGAATTCGATCCGGCGCGGCTCGCGGACTGCGAGGAACTGGGCCTGACGATGGCAGCCGGCCTCGAGGCTGGCGTGTTCTGACAGCCCGCGGGGACGTGTCGGACAAACGCCACTGCGCACCCCGGTTTGACCTGGATCACGGTCTGCCCACGCAGGACCTACGTAGCCTTGCAGCAGGCGCGGCCGGGTCGCACGCGAACGAATTCTGGGATTTTCCGGCCCTGCGCGGCACTATAGGACAATCATGAGGTCCCACCGGGGCCGGCTCACAGGGAACAGGACATGCAAGAAAACACGGCCCGCGTTGCCCCGCTCGATCCGCAGACACTCGTACGCGATATCCGGAAAACGGCGCTGGCCCCCGATTTCTGGTACCCGGTCGCGCGGAGTGTCGAGGTCAGGCGCGGCAAGGCCCATGCATGCGCCTTTGCCGGCGAACCGATCGTGCTCGTGCGCGGCGCGGGCGATCGCGTGTTTGCGCTCGAAGACCGCTGCGCGCACCGCCAGGTGCCGCTGAGCACCGGCGTCGTCGACGGTGACGGGCTGCGCTGCGGCTACCACGGCTGGACCTATGCCGCGGACGGCAAGTGCGTGAACGTGCCGTACATCAGTGACTGCGGCACGCGGCCGAACAGCGTGCGGAGCTATCCCTGCCGCGAGGCTTACGGCCTCGTGTTCGTGTTTCCCGGTGAGATGTCGAAGGCGGAAAGCGTCGCGTTCCCGGACGTGCCGTCGGCGAACGACCGCGCCTACAAGACGCGCTATCTCAACCGCCGCGTCGGCTGTCATTACAGCTTCATGCACGAGAACCTGATGGATATGAACCACCAGTTCCTGCACCGCAAGCTGATGGGCGGCATCAAGACGATCTTTCTCGGCAGCCGCGTCGGCGACACCTGGGCCGAGGCGACCTACACCTTCAAGCGCAACGCCGGCAAGCAGCCGCTCGGCGAGAAATTCATGCTCAATCGCAAGGAGCAGCCGAAGGAAGGCGAGCGCGACACGATGGTGATCCGCACCGAGTACCCTTACCAGACGCTGCGCTTCTGGACAGCGGGCAGCGAACACCCCGCGCTCGATCTCTGGAACTGCTACATCCCGGTCGACCGCGCGCAGCGCATCAACCACACCTACGGGCTGATGATGATAAGAAGGCCGTCGATACCCGGCCTGCTGGAGCTGTTCTGGCCCTTCATCGTGTGGTTCACGAACGGCATCTTCGCCGAGGACCGCTGGATCTGCGAACTGGAGCAGGCCGCGTTCGACGCGCAGGGCAAGGACTGCAACCAGGAGATCTTTCCCGCGATCAGGAACCTGCGCCGCGTACTCGTGGACAACGGCAGGCCGCTGGAGGCCTGAGCGTTCGGCCACTGTTCACCTCTCCCGTCCTGGGAGAGGCGAAGATCCGACACTCTTCACCTCTCCCGTCCTGGGAGAGGTCGACGCCGATGGCGGCGGGTGAGGGTGGCATGAACCGGCGCTGCGACTATCGGACGCGACCCTCACCCGTCCGCTGCGCGGCCGGCCTCTCCCGAGGCGGGAGAGGCGAAGAGCCGGGCTGCGCGTCTCCAGCGCGCGCGGCGACCCTCAGCTGACGGTGTCGTCCATCGCGCGCAGTCGCGCCGCCAGCAGGCGCAGCAGGCCCAGCGCGAAATAGGGCGTCTGCCCGACCAGGAACAGGAAGCGCCGCTCGTCGATCGCGACCAGCCGTGCCGCTGAATGCGCGACGGCCTGCGCGTTGCGCGGGCGGTTTTCGACCAGCGCCATCTCGCCGAAGACCTCGCCCGCGCGCAGCCGCTGCACCCGGCGACCGTGGACGAGGATGTCGACCTCGCCGTCGAGGATCACGTAGAGGCTGTCGCCGGGGTCGCCCTCGCTGAAAATCCTGGTGCCGGCGTCAACGCCATAGGCGCCATCGTCGTTGCGGAACATCTGCGCGAAATCGATTTCGGTGTTCATGCGGGGCTCTTTCGGGCTCAGATGCGGCGGGCGACGCCGATTTCGGCGGCATCGGCGCGCCGCATGTCGGCGTGCTGAAACAGGGTCGGGTCGACTAGATAGGCGTTCAGGAAGTCGATCGTGTCGGCGCCCCAGAAGAGTTCGCCGTCGACCTGCATCGTCGGCACGCCCCATACGCCCGCCGCGGCGGCGGCGGCCGTCGCGTCCTGCAGGCGCTGCTTCACGGCCGGGTCCTCGATCAGTGGCGTATCCGCCGTCACGCCGAGGCGCGCGCACAGGGCGGGCCACTCGACGTCGACGTCGTGGCCCTCGCCCCAGATGAAATCGAACGCGGCCTCGACCGCCGCGCCGGGCGCGTCCAACGCGGTCAGCAGGCGCAGCACGTTCAGGGGATTGAACGGATGGCGCGGCGGCATCGCGAAGGGCACGCCCAGCACCCGCGCGTTCCACACGCACTGGCGGTAGGTGTGCGTGCGCTTGGCGGGCAACTCGGCCGGCCCCTTCGTGCCCCAGTGTTTCAGGAGCCCGGCGAACAGCACCGGGCGATACGTGATGGCAAGCGGGCGCGCGAGACGCCCGAACTGCTTCAGGTGCAGGTAGGCGAAAGGCGAGATCACGTCGAAGTACCAGGTGGCTGTCGTCATCGCGGCGTCCGGAGCACGGGTCGGGATTGGATTTTACACGCGCGACCGTCCCGTGCCCGACGCGGGATCAGAAGTCGAGCGGTGGGCGCGGCAGCGGGCGCAGGGTCTCGAAGGCGCGCGCCGCGCGCAGCACCAGCGCATCACCGAACATCGGGCCGACGATCTGCAGCCCGATGGGCAGACCGTCGCGGGTCAGTCCGCACGGGATCGTGCAGGCCGGCTGCTGGGTCAGGTTGAACGGGTAGCTGAAGGGCGTCCAGCCGAGCATGGATTCCGGCGTCATCGGCACGCTGCCGGCCGGTCGGGCGTCGAAGGCCGGCACCGCGAGCGCCGGGGTCAGCAGCAGGTCACACTGCGTCATGAACTGCCGCATGTGGGCGCCCAGCGCGCCCCGCCGCAGCACGAGACGCTGCACGTCCAGCGCGCTGAGCGCCGCGCCGAGTTCCGCCTGCGCGCGAAAATCGGGGTCGGTCAGGGCCTGCTGGGCCGGCGTCAGGGTGTTCCACAAGGTCCACGAACCGAGGAACCACAGGCCGGTGGTGATCTCGAGCGGGTCCTCGAAGCCGGGGTCGACCGCCTCGACCCGCGCCCCGAGGGCCTCGAAATCCGCGGCAGCACGCGCGCAGGCCGCCGCGACCTCGGGGTGCACGTTCGCCGCGTAGCCCAGCGTCGGCGACCACGCGACGCGCAAGCCCCGCACACCGTCCTCCAGCGTCGCGAGGTAGTCGCTGTCGTCCGGCGGCAGGGCGGTCCAGTCGCGCGGGTCGGGCCGCTTCAGCACGTTCATCATCAGGGCCGCGTCGCGCACGCACATCGTGTGCGGGCCGAGATGGGCCACCGTGCCGAAGGGCGACAGGGGATAGGCCGGCACGCGGCCAAAGCTCGGCTTGAGCCCGAAGTTGCCGCAGAACGCAGCCGGGATGCGCACGCTGCCCGCGCCATCCGTGCCGACCGACAGCGGCCCCATGCCGGCCGCGACCGCGGCGGCCGTACCGCCGGACGAACCACCCGAGGTCCGGCCCGGGTTCCAGGGATTGCGCGTGATGCCGGTCAGCGGCGAGTTGGTCTCGCCCTTGCAGCCGAACTCGGGCGTCGTGGTCTTGCCGAGCAGCACCGCGCCGGCCTCACGCAAGCGCGCCGTCGCCGGCGCGTCGATGTCCCAGGCCTGTTCAGGGTCGACCGTGCGGCTCCCGCGGCGGGTCGGCCAGCCGCGGGTCAGGACGAGGTCCTTGATCGAGGCGGGCACGCCGTCGAGCGGCCCGCAGGGCGTGCCCGCAGTCCAGCGCGCCTCGGCCGCCCGCGCGTCGGCGAGGGCGGCATCGGCGTCGACCAGGCAGTAGGCGTTGAGCCGGGCGTTCAGGCGCTCGATGCGCGCCAGCACCGCGCGCGCCGCGTCGACGGGCGAGGCCAGCCCGCGGCGGTAGAGGTCGAGGAGTTCGCTCGCCGTGCAGTCGGCGAGATCGCTGGCGTGATTCATGCGGGCACCCGGTATGTATGCGATTACTACGGCTGTGTGTTCGATGATGAATACGTGGCTTTGCCTGGTGAAGCTTCCAGCAGGCGCCGTCCCCAGGGCATGGCGCAGGCCAGCGCGAGCGCCGCGACGAGCGCGCTGGTGGTCACCACGGCAAACAGCTGGGGCAGGCTGAAGCTGTCGTAAAGGCCGGCGACCCGACCACCGAGATAGTTGCCGACGGCGCTGGCCAGGAACCAGACCCCCATCGTCAGGCTCGCGATGCCGGCTGGCGCCAGCCGGCTCATCGCCGCAAGGCCGACGGGGCTGAGGCAGAGCTCACCAAGTGTATGCAGAACGTAAGTGGTCACCAACCACCACGGACTGACCTTGACGCCGGCCGCCGCGAGACGGGCGGCGATGATGAGCACCCCGAAGCCGGCTGCGACCAGCACGAGGCCCAGCACGAACTTCGGAATCGAACCGGGGTTGCGCGGACCGAGCCGGACCCACAGCAGCGCGAACAGCGGGGCGAGCGCGATGATCAGCAGCGGGTTGATCGAATGGAACCAGGTGGCCGGGAATTCGTAGCCGGCGATCACCCGGTCCGTCGCCCGTTCGCCGAACAGGTTGAGCGTCGAGCCACCCTGCTCGAACAGCGACCAGAACGCGCAGGCGCCGACGAAGAGCACCAGGATCACCAGGAGACGCGGCCGTTCTTCCGGCGTTGCGCCGCGCAGCATCGTGATGAAGAACGCGACGGTCACCCCGAGCAGCAGCAGGGCGAAGCCGTCGCTGAGGCCGCCAATCGTCAGCACACCGCTGGCGATCGCGACCGCCAGCAGCGCGATGGCGACCACGAGCCCGCTCGCGCCGACGCGCAGGC
>CALRPY020000070.1:0-22632 GCA_943370145.1 Hydrogenophaga intermedia
GCGCTGCTGGCCGGCACCAAGTACCGCGGCGATTTCGAGAAGCGGCTGAAGAGCGTCATCAACGCACTGAAGCGCGAACCGGGCGCGGTGCTCTTCATCGACGAGATCCACACGATCATCGGCGCCGGCGCGGCGTCCGGCGGCGTGATGGACGCGTCGAACCTGATCAAGCCTATGCTCGCGTCCGGCGAGATCAAGTGCATCGGCTCGACGACCTACCAGGAGTACCGCGGCATTTTCGAGAAGGACCGCGCGCTGTCGCGCCGCTTCCAGAAAATCGACGTGCCGGAGCCATCGGTCGAGGAGACATTCAAGATCCTGCAGGGCCTGAAGTCGCGTTTCGAGGAACACCACGACGTCAAGTACACCAACCAGGCGCTGCGCTCGGCGGCCGAACTCACGGCGCGCTACATCAACGATCGCCACCTGCCGGACAAGGCCATCGACATCATCGACGAGGCTGGCGCGCGCCAGCGCCTCGCCGCGCCGTCCAGGCGCAAGAAGACGATCGGCGCCCCGGAGATCGAGGAAATCGTCGCCAAGGTCGCGCGCATTCCGCCCAAGACCGTGTCGACCTCGGACAGGGAAGTGCTGCAGAACCTCGAGCGCAACCTCAAGATGGTCGTGTTCGGCCAGGACGAGGCGATCCAGATGCTCGCCGCGGCAATCAAGATGTCGCGGTCGGGCCTTGGCCAGACCGAGAAGCCCATCGGCTCCTTCCTCTTCGCCGGCCCGACCGGCGTCGGCAAGACCGAGGTCACGCGCCAGCTCGCGCGCATCCTCGGCATCGAGCTCGTGCGCTTCGACATGTCCGAATACATGGAACGCCACACGGTGTCGCGCCTCATCGGCGCGCCGCCGGGCTATGTCGGCTATGACACCGGTGGACTGCTGACGGAAGCGATCAACAAGCAGCCGCACGCGGTGCTGCTGCTGGACGAGATGGAGAAGGCCCATCCCGACGTCTTCAACGTGCTGCTGCAGGTCATGGACCACGGCACGCTGACCGACGCCAACGGCCGCAAGACCGACTTCCGCAACGTCATCATCGTGATGACGACCAACGCGGGAGCGGAGCGCGTGAGCCGGGCCTCGATCGGCTTCTCGACGCAGGACCACTCCCTCGATGCGATCGAGGACATCAAGCGGATGTTCAGCCCCGAATTCCGCAACCGTCTGGACTCGATCATCCAGTTCAAGGCGCTCGCGCCGGAGACGATCGCGCACGTCGTCGACAAGTTCCTCATCGAACTCGAAAGCCAGCTCGATGCGAAGAAGGTCACGATGGAGGTCACGCAGGAAGCCCGCGCGTGGCTCGCCGAGCACGGCTACGACCGGCTGATGGGCGCGCGCCCGATGAGCCGGCTCATCAGCGAGAAGGTCAAGAAGCCGCTCGCGGAGGAGCTGCTGTTCGGACGTCTCGCGAACGGTGGCCACGTCACCGTGATGGTGCGCGACGAGGATATCGCCATCGAGCTCGAGGCCGAAACGCCGGTCGCCAACCCGGCCTGAGGCAGCAGGCCGGCGCGGCCACGCGCCGGCGCTGTCAGCGCGCGAGGGACTTGATCAGCACCTGCGAATTGCGCTGGAAATTGTAGAGCGCCTGCCGGCTCATCGGCAGGCGCTCGGTACCTTCGCGTGCGAAGCCGTGCTCCTGGAACCAGTGCGTCGCCTGGGTCGTCAGCACGAATACCTTGCCAATCCCCAGCTCCGTTGCGCGCCGTTCAAGCGCCGCGACCAGCGATGCGCCAAAACCTGCACGCCGGTAATCGGGGTGCACGGCGATGCAGGCGAATTCCGCCATGCCATCGGCGGGATAGGGATAGACCGCGCCGCAGGCGACGGTGAGCCCGTCGCGCACCATCACGACGAAATGGTCGATCTCCATCTCGAGCTTTTCGCGCGAACGCTTCACGAGTACGCCGGCCGCCTCAAGCGGCTCGATCAGGTCGAGCACCCCGCCCACATCGTCGATCGTCGCCCGCCGCAGCTGATCAAAGGGCGCATTGCTGAACATCGTGCCGACGCCATCGCGGGTGAAGAGTTCGAGCAGCAGCGCACCGTCGTCGACACTCGACACCAGGTGCACGCGCCCCACCCCCAGCCTGCAGGCCCGTTGCGCGGCAGCGAGCACCGGCGCGGGCGGTCCACCGACGCCGGGCAGTTCCCTCATTTCCTGCGGCGTCAGCTGTCGCAAGGGCCGGCCATGGTCATCGGTGAGCTCGGGCTGCGGCGTGAAAAGGATGAGCTTTCCGGCGGCGAGTTCGCCGGCGACCACGGTGGCGAGCTCCAGCGCGTTCAGGCTGAAGAGCTCACCGGTCGGCGAATGACCCAGCGGCGACAGCAGCACGAGGTCGGCATGGTCGAGCTGGGCGCGCAGGCCGACGGTGTCGATCTTGCGCAGTTCGCCGGTGAACTGCAGATCGACGCCGCCGACGATGCCGGCCGGCCGCGCGACGACGAAGTTGCCGCCGAGGATCCGCACGCCGCTGCTCCCCGGCATGCGCTGGCCCGTCGCGTGCGCAAACTGCGCCTCGATCGCGTAGCGCACCGTCGCGACCGCCTGCTTCACTTCGGCGAGCGCGGTGCTGTCGGTCACGCGGAGGTCACCGGCCATCGTGGTCGGGATACCGGCGCGCGCGAGCCGCTCCTCGACCTGCGGCCGCGCGCCATGCACGACCACGAGCTTGACGCCGATGCCGGACAGCAGCGCGAGATCCTGCACGACCTGCGGAAACGCCGACCCGGCGACGAGGTCGCCGCCAAGGTAGACGACGAAGGTCTGCCCGCGGTGGGCGCGCAGGTACGGGGATGCCTCGCGCATCCAGCGCACGAAAGCGGGGTAGTCCTGGGGCCCGGGCCGTGTCATGCGCCGCATATCCTCCGGATGAAACTGGCGGTGAAGTCGACCATGCGCAGCAGCGCCGCGATGTCGACATATTCGTCTGGCTGGTGCGCCTGGGCGATCGCGCCGGGGCCCAGCACGATGGTCTCGACGCCCAGCTCGCTGAAGAACGGCGCCTCCGTGGCGAAGGTGACCGAACCCGCGCGACGGCCGGTGATTTCCTCGGCCCAGCGCACCATGTCGCCGCCGACCGGCGTCGCAAAGGGCGGGATCGGCTGCATCAGCTCCCGCAAATCGCACGCAAGGCCGCTGCCGGCGACGGCGCCGTGCACCGTCGAAGCGAGTTCGCGCACCGTGGCGGCCGGGTCCTGGCCGGGCACGAAACGCATGTCCAGCAGCAGCTCGCAGTGCCCGCAGATCCGGTTGGCGTTGTCTCCGCCGCGGATTGCGCCGAAATTCAGGGTCGGGTGCGGCACCTCGAAGTCGGCGTTGACGTGTTGCCGCGCGAGGTCGCCCCGCCAGTCGTCCAGCGCATTCAGGACCCGCCGCATGCCGTCGAGTGCGTTGTTGCCGAGCGCCGGGTTGCTCGCGTGCCCGCTGCGTCCGTGCAGCGCCACCGCCATCTGCGCAACGCCCTTGTGCATGTGCACCGGCTCGAGGCCGGTCGGCTCACCGATGAGCCCGTAACGCCCCAGCCGCCGGCCGGCCGCGACGAGTTCGCGGGCGCCGGCCATCGAGGTTTCCTCGTCGGCGGTGGCGAGGATCGTCAGCGGCCGGCGCAGCGCCGCGCCGTCGAGCGTGTCCACCGCGGCGAGCGCGGCGGCGAAGAAGCACTTCATGTCCGCGCTGCCGAGGCCATACCAGCGGCCGTCGCGTTCGGCGAGGCGCCAGGGGTCGGAGGTCCACAGCGCCGGATCGCAGGGGACGGTGTCGGTGTGCCCGGCCAGCACGAGGCCATCTTCGCCCGCACCCCGGGTCGCGATCAGGTTGACCTTTCCCGCCGTGCCCACTGCCTGCAGTTCAACCTCGAAACCGCGGTCCTCGCACCATTGCGCAAGCAGGTCGGCCACCGGCCGGTTGCTGCAGTCGAGGGCGGGATCGGCACTGCTGACCGAGCGCGCCGCGATCAGCTGGCCCAACTGGTGCTCGAGGCTGGCGAGTTGCGTCATCGGTGCCGGCGCGTGGAGAGATGGCCGCATTCTACACGCGGCACCCGTGCGCGGGCACGACACCCCGGCCGGGCTCGTCTATGATCCGGGCCGTCCTTTTCCCGGCACCGGCCGTGCCAACTTACCCCTGGAGACCACGATGGCGGACAAACTGAACCGGGTCAGCGCCCGGATTACCCAACCCAAATCGCAGGGCGCGTCACAGGCGATGCTCTATGCCACCGGGCTGACGCCGGCCGACATGTCGAAGGCGCAGATCGGCATCGCGAGCGTCTGGTTCGAAGGCAATCCGTGCAACATGCACCTGCTCGGGCTCGGTGACGCCGTGAAGCAGGGCGTCAGCGCCGCCGGCATGATCGGCATGCGCTTCAACACCATCGGCGTCAGCGACGGCATCTCGATGGGCACCGACGGCATGAGCTACTCGCTGCAGTCGCGCGAAATCATCGCCGACTCGATCGAGACCATCATGGGCGGCCAGTGGTACGACGGCCTGGTGACGATCCCGGGCTGCGACAAGAACATGCCAGGCTGCGTGATCGCGATGGCGCGCCTGAACCGCCCGTCGCTGATGGTCTACGGCGGCACCATCAAGCCCGGCCATTCGCGCGGCGAGACGCTCGACATCATCTCCGCCTTCCAGAGCTACGGCGCCTATCTCGCCGGCACGATCGACGACGGTCGCCGCGAGGAAATCGTCCGCCACGCCTGCCCCGGCGCCGGCGCCTGCGGCGGCATGTACACCGCGAACACGATGGCGTCCGCGATCGAGGCGATGGGCCTGTCGCTGCCGTACAGCTCGTCCACGCCGGCCGTCGATCCGCTCAAGCGCGAGGAATGCGCGCGCGCCGGTGAAGCCGTGCGCATGCTGCTCGAGCGCGACATCAAGCCGCGGGACATCATGACGCGTGAGGCCTTCGAAAACGCGATGGTCATCGTCACCGTGCTCGGCGGCTCGACCAATGCCGTGCTGCACCTGATCGCGATGGCGCGCGCCGCCGACGTCAAGCTGACGCTCGAGGACTTCCAGGCGGTCAGCGACCGCGTGCCCTTCCTCGCCGACCTCAAGCCCAGTGGCAAGTACGTGATGGAAGACGTGCAGAAGATCGGCGGCATCCCGGCGGTGATGAAATACCTGCTGAAGCACGGACTCATCAATGGCGACTGCCTGACGGTCACCGGCAAGACCGTCGCCGAGAACCTGCGCGACCTGCCCGACCTCGTGCCGGGCCAGGACGTGATTCGCCCGATCGAGAACCCGATCAACCCGCGCGGGCATATCCAGATCCTGAAGGGCAACCTCGCCCCGGGCGGCTCGGTGGCGAAGATCACCGGCAAGGAAGGGCTGCGCTTCTCCGGCCCGGCGAAGGTCTACGACTCGGAAGAGCTGATGCTCGCCGCACTCGAGCAGAAAGAGATCCAGAAGGGCGACGTGGTGGTCATCCGCTACGAAGGCCCGCAGGGCGGCCCCGGCATGCCGGAAATGCTGACGCCGACGTCCGCGATCATGGGCGCGGGCCTCGGCAGCGAGGTCGCGCTGATCACCGACGGCCGCTTCTCGGGCGGTTCGCATGGCTTCATCGTCGGTCACGTGGTGCCCGAAGCGCAGCAGGGCGGCCCGATCGCCCTGATCCGCAGCGGCGACCGGATCACGATCGACGCCAGCACCAATGCGCTCGAGGTGGACGTCAGCGAGGAAGAGTTCGCCCGGCGCAGGGCCGGGTGGGAGATGCCGCCGTACAAGGCGACGCGTGGCACGCTCTACAAGTTCATCAAGACGGTGAAGTCGGCGTCGGAAGGTTGCGTGACCGACGAGTAGGCCTTGTGCAGGGGCAGCGGCAGCGCGCCGTTGTCCCTGCCCTCACATCAGCTTGGTTTTCTTGTAGTCGTTGTAGAACTTCAGCACGCGCCGGACATAGGTCTGCGTTTCCGCGTACGGCGGGATCTGCCGCCCGTGCTTGATCACCGCGTTTTCCCCGGCGTTGTACGCCGCCAGCGCCAGCACGAGATCGTTGTCGAACATCCCTAGCAGATCCTTCAGGTAACGCGTGCCGCCGGTGACGTTCGCGTTGGGGTCCTTCCGGTCGCGCACGCCATAGCGCTCGGCGGTCGCCGGCATCAACTGCATCAGGCCCACCGCACCGGCACGCGACACGGCATTCGGGTCATAGGCGGATTCCGCGGTGATCACCGCATGCAGCAGCGCTGTCGGCAGCTTGTGGTGCTTGGCGGCGAGTTCGATCGTGCGGTTGAAACGCTTGCGGTTCGCCGCGAGGTGCCGGTAGTTGATGGCGCTGCTGGTCGTCTCCGACCAGCCCTTCCAGGTCTTGACCAGGCGCTTGTAACCGGTGTGCGAAGGGCGGTCGGTGAGATACACGCGACCGTACTTGTCGACGTACTTGTAGATGTCCGCGCCGGCGACCAGCGGCAGCCCGATCAACAGCGCGATGCCGAGATAGCGCCTGAATTGATTCTGCTTGGCTCTTGACATCTTGGGCGTTTATTGTTGGTTTCTAATGTCAATTATTTTTTATGTTTTTAACTATATGAAAGATATTCAAATAAAGCCAGCCCCGCACCCGCATACAAGCCTGCCAGGAGGTCATCGGCCATCACGCCGAGCCCGCCGCTGACCTTCGCGTCGGCCCAGCGTACCGGCCACGGCTTCCAGATATCGAAAAGTCTAAACAGCGCGAAGCCCATCCCCAAGGCGAGCCAGGAGCCAGAGCCGAAAACAAGCGTCAAAAACATCCCCGCGACCTCGTCCCAGACGATCGCGGGGTGGTCGTGGACGCCGAGCGCACGCGCCGTACGGCCGCACACGGGCACACCGACGACGCAGATGAGCGCAAGCAGCAGCGCGCAGGCGGGCATACCGAAAGGTGCGGCGAGCACATAGACCCCGACCCCGACCATCGAACCGAAGGTCCCCGGCGCCCAGGGCGCGAGCCCGCTGCCCGCCCCCAGCGCGAGGAAATGGCCGGGATCCCGCAACCAGGACCGGCCGGGACGAATGCCGGGATCCGGCTTCACTCCGCCGCCGGTCCGGCCACGCCGCTCATCGCGGCCAGCTGCCTGACGCTCAGCATGCGCTGGTAGCGGTTGCCGTTGATGATCCAGGTCGGATAGCCCTTGATCTGCTGGGCGACGCACTCGGTCGCCTGTGGCGCACGCGGCCCGTTGGGCGCGCACTCCACGTAGGGCAGGAAACGTCCGGCGGCGCCAAACATCTTCTTCTGATCCATGCAGTGCGGACACCACGAGGCGCCGTAGAACTTCGCGCCGCTCGCGGTCAGCGCCTCGGCCACCGCCCGCAGGTGCGGGTCCTCGGGCCCCGCCGCCGGGTCGAAGACGCCCGCGTAGTGCAGGTGCAGGACGCACAGCGTGACCAGCGCGACGCCGCCGCTGCCCAGGCGCCAGGATGGCGCGGCGGGCAGGCCCGGGCGCCAGGTCAGCGCGAAGGCCACCGCCCACAGGGCAAGCGACGCGAGACACCAGCCGCAGGTTGCGTCGAGTTCGAGGATGCCGACCACGGTGAGGTAGACGCTGACTGCAAACCCGCCAGACGCGATCAGGGTCTGCGCCCGCCAGCGGCGCTGCATGGAACGCGTGCGCCAGGCGCTCAGCGCGAGCGCGGCATACGCAAGGAATCCCCACACCGACAGCGGCACCGACAGCAGGGTGGACCAGCGGCTCGACTGCACGACGTCGCAACCGCTGCCGGCGTCGCAGAAGGCCAGGGCCTGTTGAGCGCCGCTCGCCCAGGTCAGATAGGCGGTCAGGGCCATGCCCGCGATACCGATCGCCAGCATCGGCACATCGCTCGTCTCGCGCCTTGGCGTGGTCTTGTGGGTCCCGCTCCTGCTGCCGGTCATCGCACTCCCCGTTCCGCTTGTCGTCGAATCCGCGCAGGTATACCAATAATGCGATGCTTGCGTCACCATGCGGCCGGTTCCAGGCTCCGTGCGCCAGCGGCGGGGCGATACAGACGAAGGAAACCCAGTGCCCACACTCGGCGACATAGCGCAGCGCTTCGGACTCGAACTGCGCGGCGATCCGGATCTCGCAATCGAAGGCCTGTGCGGCATCAGCGACAACCTGCCCGGGCGGCTGTCGTTCCTGGCACGCCCCAAGCACGCACGGGCGGCGCAGCAGTCCTGCATCCCCGCTTTCGTCGTGCCGCCGGGCGTCGACGTTGCCGGGAAGTCCTGCCTCGTGCATGCGGCACCGGAGGTCGCCATTGCGCGGATCGCGAGCCTCTTCGAGCGCTCCCGCCTCAGCCAGGACGTCGCGATCCATCCGGGCGCCGTGATCGACCCGACAGCCCGCCTCGGCGAGGGCGTCCAGGTCGGCCCCTTCGTCGTGATCGGCCGCGACGCCAGCATCGGAGCGCGCTGCGTGGTGCACGCCGGCGCGGTGCTGATGGATCGGGTGGTCGTCGGCGAGGACTGCGTGATCTACCCGCGGGTGACCGTGCGCGAGGACTGCGTGCTGGGCGACCGCGTGATCCTGCAGCCGGGTGTCGTGATCGGCGGCGACGGCTACGGCTACGTGCCGCACGAGGGCCATCACTACAAGGTTCCCCAGCTCGGCAGCGTCGTGCTTGCCGACGACGTCGAGGTCGGCGCCAACACGACGATCGATCGCGGCCGCTTCACCGAGACCCGCGTCGGCCGCGGCAGCAAGATCGACAATCTCGTGATGATTGCCCACAACGTGCAGATCGGCGAAGACTGCCTGATCGTCGCCCAGACCGGAATCTCCGGCAGCACGAAACTGGGCGACCGGGTGACACTCGCCGGCCAGGTCGGCGTGACGGGGCACCTGAACATCTGCAGCGACGTCACCGTGCTGGGCAAGTCGGTCGTCGCGAAGCACGTGCTGCACCCGGGCATCTACGCGGGTAACCCGATCCGCCCCGCAGACCAGTGGCGACGGGCCGTCGCGCGCTTCTACGCCGACTCGAAGAAGGGTGACGCGCTGGCCGAGGACTGAGTCCCGCGCTCAGGCGCGGGGCGCGCGGCCGGTCTCGAGGATGAGGATGCCGGCGACGATGACGACGGCACCGACGATCTGCACCGCCTCGAGCCGCTCGCCGAGCCCCAGCCACGCCATGCACAGCGTTGCCGGCGGGCCAATCGAGGTCAGGATGGCGGCGCGCGCCGCGCCGATGCGGCCGATGCCGGCCGACAGCATGAACAGTGGCAGCACGTTCGTGAACACGGTCATCACGACCAGCAGCAGCCACGCGCGGCCCGATATCGCCAGCGCGGCTTGTCCGCTCGTCAGCATGAAATGCCCGCTGAGGGCGACCGCCGCCGCCGTCGCGGCCACGACCAGGAAGCCGACGCTGCCGAGTGTCCTGCCCACCTGTTCGTTGGCGAGCAGGTATACCGCGAAGGTCGCCGCCGAAATCAGGACGAAGGCGGCGCCCTTGCCGTTCGCGGTCCAGAGTTCGGCGTCGAAACCACCGACTGCGAACGCGACGCCGGCGTAAGCCGTCAGTGCGGCCAGGAGTTCACGTCGCGCCGGCCACGCCCCGCGCAGCGCGGCGCGCGCGACGACGACAAGCGCCGGATAGGTGAACAGCAGCACCCGCTCGAGACTCGCGTCGATCAGCTGCAGCGCGCGGAAGTCGAACCAGGTCCCGATGTAATAGCCGCTCAGGCCACCGAACGCCGCCGCCGCGATGGAACTGCGCGGTGCAGCAAAGACCCGCGGCAGCTCGCCGCGCAAGACCGCCCAGCCCCAGATGAAGGGCAGCGACACCAGCGCGCGCGTCACGAGCAGGGCCTCGAGTTCGACGCCCTCCGCATACAGCATCTTCGCGAAGATGCCCTTGGCGGCGAGCAGCAGTGCGCCGCCGAGCACCAGCACCAGCGCCAGCCGATCGAGGACCGGCGGGCTCACGCCTGCCCTGCCGGTTGCGGCCATTCGTGCGGAACGATACTTTCTGTCGACGGAAGTGCAGCAACGCCGGGCGACTTCCCTCCACCAATAAAACCATAAGAGTTGGGCACCGGTGCTGCCGGATGCCGCGGGGAGAATCGGGTATGAGCAAGGCGGCAGATCTGGCCTACGAGCGGATTCGTCACAGGATCATCACGGGGCACTACATCGCGGGTGCGCACCTGAAGGAGGAGCAGGTGGCGGAGGACGCGGGCGTCAGTCGCACGCCGGTGCGCGAGGCGCTGCGACGGCTCGACGCCGAGCACCTCGTGAAGTTCGTACCGAATCGCGGCGCCTACGTCGCGTCGTGGTCGCCGGCCGACGTCGAGGAGCTGTTCGTCCTGCGGGCGATGTTCGAGGGACATGCGGCCTATCGCGCGGCGACGCGCATCACGCCGGCGGCGATCGCGGAACTCGAGAAGTGCGTCACCGAGATCGACGCGCAGATGCCGGGACAGACCGAGCGCCAGCGCCTCGCGATCGTCGACGCCAACCAGCGCTTCCATGCGATCATCCTCGAAGCGGCCCACAGCGAGCGCCTCAACAAGGCCCTGGCCTGGCTCGTCGAGACGCCGATCATCCTCAAGACCTTCGAGCGTTACACCGCGCGCGACATCGAGCGCAGCAACCACCACCACCGCGAGATGATCGATGCCTTCAGGGCGGGCGACGCGCGTTGGGCGCAGAACGTCATGGACACGCACCTGCGCGCCGCTTGCCGGCGCTACATGGACCACGGCCGGAACGGCGGCGGGAACTGAGCGTCAGGCCGCGGCGGGCGGAAACAGGCTCGCCCGGCTGACCATCGCCGGCGGCTGGGCGCCGAGCGGACCGGCCAGCCAGCGGGCAACGTCGATCAGCGCCTCGAGCGAGATGCCGGTCGGATAGCCCATGCGGTGGAGCATGTAGATGACGTCCTCGGTGCCGACATTCCCGGTTGCACCGGGCGCGAACGGGCAGCCACCGACGCCACCGCAGCTCGCGTCGAACACCCTGATCCCGCCCTGCACCGCCGCGTACACGTTGGCGATGCCGGTGTTGCGCGTGTTGTGGAAATGCATGCGCAGCGGAATGCCGCCCGCGACCGGCAGCACCTGCTCCACCAGCCGCGCGACCTGGCCGGGCACGGCGACGCCGATGGTGTCGGCGATGCCGATCTCGTCGACGCCGAGATCGGCATAGCGGCGCACCATCCCGACGACCCGCTCGAGCGGCACCTCGCCCTCGAAGGGACAGCCGAAGGCGGCCGCGATGGTGACGCCGAAGAAGCGCCGGGCCGCCTGCGCGGCGCGCGCCATGTCGCGGATCACCTCGTACATCTCCGCCGACGTCACGCCCTGGTTGCGCTGGCAGAAGGTGTCGCTGGCGACGGCCACGGAGTTGATCTGGTCGATGGCGGTTTCGAGCGCGCGCTCGAAGCCGCGCATGTTGAGCACGAGCCCGATGTAGCTGACACCTGCGCGTCGCGGCAGCCGCGCGATGACCTCGTCGGCGTCCGCCATCTGCGGCACCCGCTTGGGGTTCACGAAGCTCGCCACCTCGAGACGCCGCACCCCCGCGTCGACGAGACGGGTGATGAATTCAATCTTCGTGTCGGTGTCGATCAGCGTCGGCTGGCTCTGCAGCCCGTCACGCGGGCCGACCTCGACGATTTCAACGGGCTTGCTCATGGTGGCTGCCTTCACTCGGTTTGCGGCAAGGGGGACGGCGGGATTGTAGCGAAGTCGGCACGGCCGGGCGCAACGTCGAGTCAGTCCCGGTTGCGCACCCGTTCCGCCGGCACCGCCAGCTGGCGCAGCAGGTAATCCCGGAACTCGGGCGCATAGGCCTGCTGCGCCAGCGCCGCGGCCATGCAGGCGAGCCAGGCGTCACGCGCCCGGCTGCCGATCGCGAGGTGGGCGTGCGCGCCGGGAATCGAGATCGAACCGTACTTCTCCTGGTAGCGCTTCGGGCCGTTCAGCCAGCCGCACAGGAAGCGCGCGAGCTTGTCGCGGGACACTTCGAGGTCGGCCGGATGCATCGCGCGGATGTCCCGCGCCTCGGGCAGGGCCTCCATCAGGTCATAGAATGCGTCGACCAGGCGTCGAATGCCCTCTTCCCCGCCGGCGGCCCTGAAGGAGGCGTCGCCCACGCCATAAGCCGGTGGCGTCGCGTCGCGCGGGAGCTCTTCTGTCATGGCCGCAGTGTACCCGAGCGGGGCACGCGCGGTTCAGGTCCCCGACCCATTCCAGTATTCTCCCTTCATCAGTGAACGAGGTTCTGCGATGGGCAAGTACGATTTCGATTTCTTCGTCGTCGGTGCCGGCTCGGGCGGCGTGCGGGCGGCGCGGATGGCGGCGAACTTCGGCGCGCGGGTCGCCGTGGCCGAGGACCGCTATTTCGGCGGCACCTGCGTCAACGTCGGCTGCATCCCGAAAAAGCTCTTCGTCTACGCCTCGCGCCTCAGCGAGGACATGGCCGTCGCCCCGGGCTATGGCTGGACGGTGCCCCCCGCGAGCTTCGACTGGGCAACCCTGGTGCGCAACAAGGATCAGGAGATCGCGCGCCTGAACGGCGTCTACGAACGCATCCTGCGCGGCGCGGGCTGCGAAATCCTGAATGGCCGCGCGACGCTGGTCGACCCGCACACCGTCGAGGTCGCGGGCCGTCGCATCAGCGCCGAGCACATCCTGATCGCGACCGGCGGCTGGCCGACCGTGCCGGATGTGCCGGGTCGCGAACACATCATGACGTCGAACGAGATCTTCCATCTCGAGAAACTCCCCAGGCGCATGGTCGTCGTCGGTGGCGGTTACATCGCGGTCGAGTTCGCCGGCATCCTGCAGGGCCTCGGCTGCGAGGTCACGCAGCTCTATCGCGGCAACCTCTTCCTGCGCGGCTTCGATGACGAGATCCGCGCCTTCCTCGCCGAGCAGATGCGGCACAAGGGCATCGACCTGCGTTTCGACAGGGACGTCACGCGCATCGACCGTCACGGGGACGCCCTGCGCCTTGGCCTGAACGACGGCAGCCACCTCGACTGCGACGGCGTGCTCTATGCGACCGGCCGGCATCCCAACAGCGCGAACCTCGGGCTCGAGGCCTGCGGCGTCAGGCTCGACGGCGCCGGCGCGATTGTCGTCGACGACGAGTACCGCTCGAGCGTCCCGTCGATCTACGCGGTCGGCGACGTCACCAATCGCGTGAACCTGACGCCGGTGGCGCTGGCCGAAGGCATGGCGGTGGCGCGCCGGCTCTACGCCGGCATGTCCTACGCGGTCGATTACGATTACATCCCGACCGCCGTGTTCAGCCAGCCACCGATCGGCACCGTCGGCCTCACCGAGGAGGCGGCGCAAAAGAAATACGGTGCGCTGGACATCTACACCTCGAGCTTCACGCCGCTGCGCTTCACGATCTCGCCGGTGAAGGAAAAGGCCTGCATGAAGCTGATCGTCGAGAAGGCGGGCCAGCGCGTGGTCGGCCTGCACATGTGCGGCGAGGATGCCGGCGAAATCACCCAGGGCTTTGCCGTCGCGATGCGCGCCGGCGCGACCAAGCAGGTCTTCGACACGACCATCGGCATCCATCCGACCGCCGCCGAGGAATTCGTGACGATGCGCGAACCCACCCGTTCGACCTGACCCAACCCTCATCCGGGCGATGCGCAGGGCGCGGCCAGCAAGCGATGATGGCCGACGCCCAGGACCCGCCCGGGCCGCAGCATGACCCCAGGAGCAAGCATGGACTGGTACCGCAAACGAACCCTCGGTGGAATCCTTGATGAAGCGGCGGCCCGCTGGCCGCAACGCGAGGCATTCAGCTTCAACGAGCAGCGCTGGACCTACGCCGAGTTCAACGCCGAGACCAACCGCGTCGCAAAGGCCCTGATGGCGAGCGGAGTCGAGCCTGGCGAACACATCGCGCTGTGGATGACGAACCGGCCGGAATGGCTGTTCCTGATGTTCGCGATCGCACGCGTCGGTGGCTGCATCGTGCCGCTGAACACGCGCTATCGCACCGACGACGTCGCCTACACGGTCACGCAGTCGCGCAGCCGTACGCTGATCACGCTGGATCGCTCGGGGCCGGTCGACTACCAGGGCATGCTGATGGAAAGCATGCCGCGCATCGAAAGGACCGCGGATGGCCTCGACATCGATGGCTACCCCGACCTTCGCCGCCTCATCGTGCTCGGCGAGACGCGTATCGCGCACGGCACCTCCTGGGAGGACTTCCTCCAGGCCGGCGCGCGCATCAGCGACGGCGAACTCGCCGCGCGCGCGGCGTCAGTGGACCCCGAGGGGCTCATGATGATCGCCTACACCTCGGGCACGACCGGTCACCCGAAGGGCGTGATGCACAGCCACCAGCCCATCCGCAGCACGCACGAGCGCGGCCAGACCATGGGCTATACACCCTTCGAAGTGCACATGAACTACCTGCCGCTGTTCCACATCTACGCGTTCAGCGAAATCGTGATGATGTGCGTGCTGACCGGTGCGCGGCACGTGATGATGGATGTGTTCGACGCCGAGCGCGCGCTGGACCTCGCCGAACAGGAAGGCGCGACGATACTGCACGGCTTCGAGGCGCACTGGCTCGATCTCCTCAACGCACAGGCGCGCAGGCCACGCAAGCTGACGGTCCGTCTGGGCACGCTGCCGTCGGGCGTCGAGAGCACGATTCCCATCGCGGAAAAGGTGCAGGACGTGTTCTGCCCGACGCTCTCGGGCTTCGGCATGAGCGAAGTGTGGGCCTACGTCGCCATGTCCAATCCGTCGCATACGCGCGAGCAGCGCGTGCACGCGTCCGGCATCCCGATGAACGATTACGAGTTCCGCGTGATCGACACGGAGACCGGGCGTGACCAGCCAGTGGACGTGCCTGGCGAACTGCTGGTGCGCGGCTACGCGGTGATGAAGGGCTACTGGGACAAGCCCGAGGCCACGCGTGAGGCGCTGGATGCCGACGGCTGGCTGCATTCGGGCGACATGGCGCGCATCCGGCCCGACGGCCACCTCGTGTTCCTGGGGCGCTACAAGGACATGCTGAAGGTCGGCGGAGAGAATGTGTCCCCCGCCGAGGTCGAGGCCTACCTGCGCATGATGCCCGAGATCCAGGACGCGGCGGTCGTCGCCTACCCCGATCCCCGCCTCGCCGAGGTGCCGGTCGCGTTCGTGATCCTCAAGGCCGGCCAGGCCATGGACGCCGACACGCTGCTCGCCCGCATGAAGGGCAAGATCGCGAGCTACAAGATCCCGCGCCACGTGATCTTCTGCGACAGCTACCCGATGACCTCGTCCGGCAAGATACGCAAGGTCGAACTGCGCGCGCAGGCGAAGCAGATCCTCGGTTGAGGGCCTGGATTGCTCGGAGAGGACACCGGGTTCGAGCGGTGGAAAATGCCGCGCGATCACAGGGCCGGTCGCGCTGACGCCGGCGATCATTTTCGCGGCGTCAGCGGACAAGGGGGAGCATATCAGCTTCCCCGCTTGTTCCTCCGTCAGTAAGGACTCTGGCCCGGCTTGCGCCCCAGCGCATACGCCTTCTCGATGTTGTCGAGGAACAGCGTGTAGAAGGCGCGCAGCATCTCATCCATCTGCGCGGCGGGCAGGCCGTGCTCGGTGTAATGGCCTTCCCAGGTGACGCGCGTTGCTGCCGCACCGCTCTCGGCCATCGTCACGACCGCGACGTAGTCGCGCATCGGCAGCGGATAGCTCTCGACTATCGAGTACACGATAACGTTCGGCGCGTGCGCGACGTCCAGCCGCTCGATGATCTGGCCGTCGACGCCCATCTCCGGCTTGAAGCGCGCGAAGCGCCGTGCGCCGACATGGCTGCCCTCGCATGAGAACTCGACCAGATTGCCGGGCGGATGCAGGAACTGCAGCGCATTGAAGTCCGCGAGCCAGGCCCAGCAGTAATCACGGGGCGTCTCGAGGGTGCGTTCGAGTCTTGCGACAGGCATGTCTTTTTCCTTTCCGTAGCGTGGCCGGTGCCGGGATTGTAACGGGCGCGCGAGGTACCGCGCCGACGGCTGATCGCGCTCAAGGCGGCGCGCTGCCGCTGATGCCGGGCCGCGCGCGGGACGGCATACTGCCGGACGTGCCGCCGCCCGACGGCTTCCCGTTTCCGATCACACAGGATTACGCCATGACCAGCCTGCCGCCCTGCCCCAAGTGCAATTCGCAATTCACCTACGCCGACGGTGAACAACTCATCTGCCCGGAATGCGGCCACGAGTGGCAGACGTCGGCCGCGGCGGCTGAAGAGGAAGCCACGCAAGTCGTGCGCGACGCGGTCGGCAACGTGCTGGCTGATGGCGATACCATCACCGTGATCAAGGACCTCAAGGTCAAGGGCTCGTCGCTGGTCGTCAAGGTCGGGACCCGCGTGAAGAACATCCGGCTCGTCGAAGGCGATCACGACATCGACTGCAGGATCGACGGCATCGGCGCCATGAAGCTCAAGTCCGAGTTCGTCAAGAAGGCCTGAGCGTCGCGCTCATTGCGCGCCCCATGGGTGGTCGATCACGTACAGCCAGCGCCCGTCCGGCTGCAGCCGCACGACCTCGACGGTGCGACCGCTGTGCGTGAACGGCTGTCCGTCCGGTCCCGTCCCCGTCAGCGTCCATTCGTTGCTCAGCAGCGCAAGCTCGCCCTGCCGGACCGCGTAACGCGTCTCGAGCTTGAGCTTGCCGCCCGTACCGAGAAAGGCCTTCAATCCTTCGACCAGCCCGGCGCGGGCCTGCACGTAATCACCAGGTCCGCGCACGAAGGTCGCAGGGTCTTCATAGAGTGCGAGCATTCCCTCCAGATCACCCGCATTGAAACGTTCCTCGAAGTGGCGGTGCGCGATTTCGGGGGGCTGCGACATGATGCATCTCCGTCCAGGGTTTGCCCGGAGTTTAACGCAGCCGGATCGGACTGCTGCCGGGACGCGTTTTCTTTCGCAACGCAGCAAGCCATGCGGCCGCGAGGCCTGTTGCACGCCCGCGCCGGCGCTGCTCCAATGCGGGCTGAAACCGGCTCGCGAAAGAGGACCATCCCGATGGGCAATGAGCAGGCGAACCTGGCGCTGGTGGAACGCTGGCGCGACTACTACAACGATGATGTCGCACGCATGGCGAGCGAGTGCTATGCGACCGACTGCACGGTCTACCCGATGGGTGTCGGCGCGATCGAAGGACAATCCGCGCTCGACCAGATCGAGCGCATCGTCCTCGCCAAGGCACCCCGTCGTCGCATGCGCGTCGAACGCTGCCATGCGAGTGGCGACGTCGTGTGCGTCGAGGCGACGCTGCTCGATCCGGACCAGGGCGGGGACTGGGTGCTGCCCTTCGTCGCCGTGCTGACGATACGCGATGGGCGCATCGTCACCGACCGCACCTATGCCGACTGGAGTCGCTGGCCTGGACTCTGATCGAAGGTACCGAAGCACCCGGTGACGCCGGGCGCCCTCTCCGTGCAATCCACAACAGGCAAGACGAGGAGACGCAGATGGCCGGGTATGACACGCTGATTCGTGGCGGACGCATCGTCGACGGCACGGGGGCCGCCCCGTTCGTGGGCGACATCGCGATCAAGGACGGCCTCATCCAGGCGGTCGGCGGCAGGCTCGGCAACGCGGCACGCGTGATCGATGCCGACGGCCTCACGGTCACCCCCGGCTGGGTCGACATCCACACGCACTACGATGGACAGGCCAGCTGGGACCCTGAGCTCGCGCCGTCGCTGCGCCATGGCGTCACGACGGCGGTCATGGGCAACTGCGGCGTCGGCTTCGCGCCGGCCGCGCCGGGCAGTCGCGACTGGCTCATTGGCCTCATGGAGGGGGTCGAGGACATCCCGGGCGCGAGCCTGCGCGCCGGCATGCGCTGGAACTGGGAAAGCTTTCCGGAATACCTCGATGCACTCGACGCGACGCCGCGCAGCTTCGACCTCGCCGTCCAGCTTGCGCACGGCGCGCTGCGCGCCTATGTGATGGGCGAGCGCGGGGCCGCCAACGAGGCCGCGAACGAGGATGACATCCGCCGCATGGCGGCGCTGACGCGCGAAGCGATGGCGGCTGGCGCCGTCGGCTTCTCGACCTCGCGCACCGCCATCCACATCGCGGTCGACGGCCGGCCGGTGCCGGGAACCTACGCCAGCGAGGAAGAACTCGTCGCCATTGCCCAGGCGGTCAGTGCAAGCGGCCGCGGTCTCGTCGAGATGGTGAACCCCGGCATCGTCGGCGAGGACGTCGACGGCCTCGACCGCGACATGGAGGTGATGCGTCGCGTCGCCGCGCGGTCGGGCAGCCCGGTGATGTTCCTGCTGCTCCAGAACAACATCGACCCGGTGCAGTGGCAACGCCAGCTCGCACACTGCGAGCAAGCCGCGCGCGCCGGCCAGCGCCTGATCCCGCAGATCAGCGGCCGGCCGATTTCAATCCTATTCAGTTTCGAAGGCGAGCATCCGTGGCGTTTCATGCCGAGCTACGCGGCGCTGCAGGACCTGCCCTTCGCCGCGCGCTATGCGGCGATGGCGACGCCCGAGGTCCAGGCGCGCCTGCTGGCCGAGGAGGATCCGAACGACACGGGCTTCTCGCTCATCTACAAGAACCCGACGCTGTGGGAACATACCTATGTCGCCGGCGACCCGATCGACTACACGCCGCCGCGCGCGAAGAGCATCGCGGCCATCGCGCAAGCGCGCGGCGAAAGCCCGTGGGCGACGGCCTACGACACCCTGCTCGGCAACGGCGGTCGCGCGATGCTGACGCATTTCGGCGTCAACTATGCCGACGGCACGCCGGACGCATTGCACGCGATGCTGCGCCATCCGCTCGGCGTGCTGGGCCTGAGTGACGCTGGCGCGCATGTGCGCTTCATCGCCGATGCCGGCGTGCACACGTACATGCTGACGCGCTGGGTGCGCGACGCGCAGCCGGGCGACCCGCTGCACATCCCGCTCGAGACGATGGTGCGCAAGCTGACCGCCAGCAATGCCGCGCTTTACGGCTTCGGCGATCGTGGCGTGCTTGCGCCCGGCATGCGGGCCGATCTCAACCTGATCGACCTGCAGGGCCTGCGGTCCCACCTCCCGTCCATGACCTACGATCTGCCCGCTGGCATGCCGCGGCTGACGCAAAAAGTGGATGGCTACGCCGCGACCCTGGTGCGCGGCGAGATCGTGCAGCAGCACGGCGAGATGACCGGGGCGCGGCCAGGGCGCGTGCTGCGCGGCGGCGCCGGGTAATTGCACCCGCCGCCGTCGCCCCGGCGGTGGTCATTGCAGGGCGCGCCCGGCCGCGGGCGCCATCCGGGCTACGCGGCGCCGGGTTTCCGGGCAACGGCTGCCGGACTCAACACCACGACTGCCCGCCGCCCTGCGCCTGCAGGAGTTCGCGCACGTTGGCCTCTATCACGCGGTAACCGACGTTGCCGGTCAGGCGCTGCCTGCCTTCGTTGAAGATCAGCGTCGGACTCGCCCGGACGTTGTTGTCCCGCGCGAGTTCGAGATCGGAGGCAAGCGCGGCATAGGCGGCACCGCACTCGACGAAAGCCTCGATGCGGCGAACCGGGATGGCACACTGCTCCGCGATCTTCAGCAACGCCGGCCAGTACGAGACATCCACGAGATCGCGGAAGAACGCGGCGCGAATGGCGGTCGCGACGGTCGCGCACCGGTTGCGGCCCTCGGCGGCGTCGAGCAGGCGCACCGCGCAGAGCAGCAGGTGCGCAGGCATCGACGAAGTCGGCACCTGGCGCTGCCAGATCTCGGGATGTACCGGGACGTGGCCGAAACGTTCGACGATCTGGCAGACGTGCGCGCCGTAGCCCGCCGGCCCGCCCTTGTCGCGCCAGTTCGTGTACATCTTCGTGCTGACGTCGCCGAAGACCTGGAACCAGTGGTGATCGACGGCGACCTCGTCGGCGAATTCGGTCTCCAGTTCCCTCAGGCGAGCCTGCGACACGTAGGCCCAGACGCAGAGAATGTCTGAGTAATGCTGGATGCGGATGGTGCTCATCGAGAGTTCCCGGACGCTGGACATGCCGCATGGTAGCCATGCCATACGGTGGCGCATTGACGCCGGTCAGGCACATGCACGGGCATCGCGCCGCAATAGGGGCGTTCCGGCAGCCGCAGGCTCCAAATGGAGGATAAGCGTTCGGCGACTGGCCATAGGCGAGGCCGATTGCGGGTGCTAAATTCCAGAGCATCCGACGACACAACAAGACATCCGCGGTCACCGCGGCAAGGGGAGTGCAATGGCCCAGTTCGACCTCGTCATTCGAAACGGCATGGTCATCGACGGCTCGCGCGTGGCGCGCTACAAGGCCGACATCGGGATCAGGAACGGCGTCATCGCGGAGATGGGGCGCCTGCCGGCGAATTCGGGCAAACGCGAGATCGACGCCGGCGGCTGCATCGTCGCGCCGGGCTTCGTCGACCTGCACACCCATTACGATGCCCAGCTGTTCTGGGACCCTTACTGCACCCTGTCCGGATGGCACGGCATCACGTCGGCGGCCATCGGCAACTGCGGTTTCGGCTTCGCGCCCGTGCGGCCGGAGGAGCGCGAGCGCTCGATGCTGTCGATGACGCGCGTCGAGGCGATCCCCTACGCCTCGATGAAGGCCGGCATGCCGTGGGACTGGGTCACCTTCCCTGAATTCCTCGACAGCGTCGAGCGCGCGCCCAAGGCCATCAACCTGCTGCCCTACGTGCCGGTCGGACCGCTGCTCGTGTGGGTGCTGGGCATGGAGGATGCCAAGGCCGGACGCAAACCGACGGAGGCCGAACATGCCGAGATCTGCCGCCTGTTCGAGGAATCGCTGGATGCCGGCGGCTGCGGCTGGTCGGCGCAGCGCCTGATGCCGACAGGTCCAGCCGCCGTGCAGCTCGACTACGACGGCACGCCGATGGTCACCGACGTCATGCACGACGAAACCTGCGAGCGGCTCGCGGCGGTGCTGGCCCGGCGCAACCAGGGTTTCATGCAGATGACGATCTCCAGCGGTTCCTTCGACCGCGATCGCGCGCACATGGAGAAGCTCTCGGACATCAGCGGGCGCCCGCTGCTGTGGAACGTCATCCAGGTCTACGACCACAAGCCCGAGATCCATCGCGAAGGACTCAAGTGGCTCAACCGCTGCCACGAACGCGGCATCCGGGTCTATGGACAGGGACTGACGACCGACGCCGGCTACGGTTTCACCTTCGAGGACTGGAACCTGTGGGACGAGCGCCCGGCGTGGCGCGAAGCGACGATCGGGACCGTCGAGGAGAAGCTCGCGAAGCTTGCCGATCCGGCGCGCAGGGTCGCGCTGAAATCGCAGATGCCGATGCTGGTGACGGTCGGCATCCCGCAGCTCGTCGTGACCGGCCCGGCGTCGCCCGAAACCGAGCAGTACCGGGACATGATGGTCGGTGCAATCGCCGAAAAGCTCGGCAAGCACCCTGTCGACGCGATGCTCGACATCGCGGTGCACGACAGGCTCAAGACCGAGTTCTTCGCAGCCGGCACCAATACCTGGCCGGGCTACATGAAGGAAATCGTCGACAACCCCTACGTGCTGTTCGGCGTCTCCGACGGCGGGGCGCACACCAAGTTCCTGACAGCCGGCCGCTACCCGACCGAAACCATCATCAAGGCCGTGCGCGAAAACGCGATGATGAGCCTCGAGGAAGCCCACTGGCGCCTCTCCGCGCTGCCGGCGATGGTCGCCGGCTTCGAGGATCGCGGCGTGCTGCGGCGGGGCGCGCCGGCCGACATCATTGTCTACGACTACGCGAACCTCGAAGTGCTGCCGGCGGAAATCGTGCACGACCTGCCCGGCGGCGAGTGGCGCCGCATCCAGCGCGCGCGCGGCTACCGCTACATCATGGTCAACGGCGAGATCACGATCGAGAACGATCGGGAGACCCACGTCCACTCCGGGCGCCTGCTGCGCTTCGGGCGCGGGCGGATGGCGGCGGCGGCCTGAACTCGTCCCCTGCGGGGCTGAAGAATCTTCGCCTCTCCCACCCCCGGGCTGTCTCTGGGTCACATTTGGACGCGGGTGCCGGTGTCCACATGCTGTTGGGCCACAGAGAACACCGAGAACACCGAGAATTTTCGTGTGGGGCTGATCCAGCGGTCGACGGCATGGCCATTGCCCGGAGCACGCTCGAATTAGCGACTTCTCCGTGTCCTCCGTGTCCTCCGTGGTCAAACCCGGCGTTGCCGCGGCAACAGGCGCCGAATGTTGACCACGGAGCGCACGGAGGACACGGAGAAGAACGGTGAATGGCGGAATGCGCCTCTGCCTTGGCAATGCCGGCCGGGCGGCACCTGCCCACCCGATCCTCTCGGTGTTCTCGGTGTTCTCGGTGACCCATCAAGGTCTGCACTCCGGTACCCGCGTCCGAATGTGACCAAGAGACAGCCCGCGACGGGAGCGGCGAAGACCCGCGCCCGCGCGCCTCAGAAAGAAAAGGTGTCAGATTTGAAATCTGACACCTTTTCTCGGCTCTGGACCCTGCAGAGGCCGTCTGAACGCAGCGCGGGACAAAGTTGCTCGGTGGCCCATCAAGGTCTGCACTCCGGTACCCGCGTCCAAATGTGACCCAGAGACAGCCCGCGACGGGAGCGGCGAAGACCCGCACCCGCGTGCCTCAGAAAGAAAAGGTGTCAGATTTGAAATCTGACACCTTTTCTCGG